>NZ_QGOK01000001.1 GCF_003259175.1 Marinomonas shanghaiensis
GACGGCCTAAAGGCCGACCTACATGTGATTGTTTTTTTACACACTGGAAAAATGTCTGAATGAAGTCGTAGGTAACGTGTTTACTTACGACTTTTTCTATTTTATGTCATACGTTAGATCAAGAAAAAGAAAAGGTAGATGATTATGCAAAGACCGCCAATAACCATTTCATCATTAGATGCTGTGAGACTTGAGAAAATACTGGATTCATTAAGCTATTCTCAATTCCCCAACAAGGATGATTTGCAAGAGGAGATTAATCGCGCCGACATTGTTGAACCACGAGAGATGCCAGACAATATTGTGACAATGAACTCGACGGTAACATTTAAAGTGGCATCATCTGGAAAAGAGTTTTCGAAAACCTTGGTGTATCCAAAAGACGCCAATGGGGCAGAAGATGTGATATCGGTTTTGGCACCAGCGGGTAGTGCGTTACTTGGTCTTAAAGAAGGTGATCAAATTGATTGGCCAAAGCCCAATGGAGAGGTGCTTTCTGTGGCTATCATTAAAGTAGATTATCAGCCTGAACGTGCGGGTGAGTTCCAGCTTTAGTGCATGTTGCTCAACCCTTGCCTTGTGAATAAAAATAACCCCTTGCCGTATCGCTTGGGGTTATTTTTTGTCTTGTTGGTTCCTACTGTTTTTCCAGAGTTTTGTCTATTCCAGTCGATTGTTGAAGACGTTCCGCAATGATAGGGGCGATGGCATTAAGCGGCTCGGAATCAAGCATGTCTTGATGTCGACATGGGATGTGGTGAGTCTCTATGGTGCCTGTTATCCTTGACGTCCAAGTGCTGGCCTGATGTTCGAGTATATTCCCCATTGAGCCGTTTGCACTGTCTTCAGCAACAAAAAACAATAGATCGGCATTTACTGTGCCGGGTTGGAAGCGGCCCGCCAATTCTAAATTGTTTTCGATAATATGTTGAACTCGGTTCATAATATCGGCTTGTTTTTTCTGCATGTCTTGCACCACAGACATGGATGAATCATCGTAATCACGCCATAACAATGAGGCTAACTCTTCCTTGTTAATGGGCAGTGTCTCTAATGTGCTGAGATCATAGCCAAGAAAGAGCAGAGCGGCTCTGACAATGTCCGCTTCGTTGTTGGGTTGCTGGTAATCTAGCTTGTATGGGTAGGTGTCTAACATACATAAAAATGACACGCTGTCATTTTCTGCTTGCAGTTTTTCAGCGATGGCATGGGCAACCAGTCCGCCAAATGACCAGCCTAATAGACGATAGGGACCTTCAGGCTGTACGCGTTTAATTTGCTGTAAGTACTCTTCTGCCATGTCTTTAATTGACGTTGGCAAACGCGCTGCGTGGCGTAATCCCGTTGCTTGTAAGCCATATACAGGGGTTGATTTGGACAGATGGCGCAGCAAACCAGCGTAGCCCCAAGCTAGCCCTAGCGCAGGGTGGATACAAAATAGCGGTGGCTCTGTGCCGTGCGATTTGATTGGTAGCATACCAATCATCGGATCCCAATCTTCGTTTTGGTTGAGATACTCGGAAAGGTCCGCAATGGTTGAGGCTTTAAATAAAACCCCTAATGGAACCTCGACTAATAAATTCTTTTGAATGTGATTCAATATTTTTGTGGCGGAGATGGAGTCGCCACCAATTTCAAAAAAGTTATCGTGAATGCCAACAAGAGTAAGGCCTAGCGTTTCGGCCCAAAGATGGGTCAGCATTTCTTCTAACTGGTTTCTGGGTGGTTCATAACGATTGGATGTTTGCCAAGTGGGTAAGGGAAGCGCCTTGCGGTCTACTTTGCCATTGGGGGTGAGTGGCATTTCATTTAGCAGCATGAAGTGCGCTGGTACCATGTAATCGGGTAGTAGATTAATGAGTTGACGACGCAGTTCGTTGGTTTCTAAGTGGTTATCCATGGGAACCACATAGGCAACCAATTGTTTGTCGCCATTGGGTGTGACTTGAGCGACGACAATGGCTTGTGTTACTTCTCTACAGCCTAATAAAGCCGATTCTATGTCGCCAATTTCAATACGGAATCCGCGGATTTTAATTTGATGGTCGTCTCGACCTTGATACTCAACAATACCATCGCTGCGCCAACGAGCTTTATCGCCAGTTGCGTACAAACGACTGCCTTTCTTGCCAAATGGGTTCGCAGTGAAGCGTTCTTTCGTTAGGTCTGGGCGCTTATAATAGCCTAACGCCAAACCGTCTCCGGCAATATATAAATCCCCTGTGACACCCACAGGAACAGGTTCCATAGCATGATCCAATATATACAGTTGGGTATTTAAAATGGGTTTGCCGATTGGCGGATGTCGAAGGTCTGCTTGTTTTGTAAGTGGCATAATGCTCGACCATATGGTGGTTTCTGTTGGACCATATAGATTGATAACAGGATGCCCGAGCTTTGCCATAGTTTGGGCCAGTTGACCGGGTAATGCTTCGCCTCCAACCAAAGGTCGGATGCCTTTTAGTTCATTGCTATAGATTGGTAAAAGCGCTTGCCAAAGAGAGGGAGTGGCCTGAAGCAGTGTCACGTTTTCTTTCACCGCGAGCGTGCTTAATGCTTGTGGATCTCGAACGGTCTTTCTATCAGCAATGACAACAGAGGCACCAACCGTCAATGGCAAAAACAATTCCAGAATAGAGATATCGAATGAAAGGGTGGTAACCGCTAAGAACTTATCTTGTTTTGTCAGATTCAGTTCTTTTTGCATAGCGTATAAAAAATTTATTAACGCATGGTGCGGAATTTCTACCCCTTTCGGTCGACCTGTCGAGCCAGATGTATAGATAACATAGGCTGGATTGTGTCCGGAAAGGGTTAGTCCTGTCGGATGCGAAACAGACGGATCTAGTGAAATATCCGTGTGCTGATCGTCGATGAGTATTATTGGCGCGACGACTTTAGGGAGTTGTGCCATAGCGTCGTGGCAGCTGAGAATGAATTTTGGGTTCGCATCTTCTACGATACTGCGCAGGCGTTCTTCGGGAAAATCGGGGTCGAGTGGTAAGTAGGCCGCGCCTGCTTTTAATGTGCCAAGTAACGCCACCAGCATGTCGGCATTGCGAGAGAGAGCAATCGCCACTAAGTCGCTGGGTTGAACTTGCTCTTTTATCAGCTTATTTGCCCAAGCATTAGACAGTGCATCTAATTCGGAATAGTTGAGCGTTTTACCCTTTGAAGCCACTGCAATGGCTGTTGGTGATGATTTTACTTGAGCATGAAAGGCCTCAATCACTGACTTTTGTGGGATAGGGTAAGCGGTATCATTCCAAGCATGAAGGATCTTATGGCGCTCTTCTTGGCTTAACAGCGTTGCTTTACTGATCGGCCCCGCTGGAGTAAGCATCATGGCGTCGATCAGGCGTGCAAATTGTGCTAGATGGTTCTCTAATTCTTGCTCAGTGTACCGTGTTGGGTTGGCATCAAATTCTATTTTTAAGCCGTTATTATCGTGTCTATCGAATATGAAGACGGTAAGGTCATCGATCAAGGCATTGCTTAAATTATGAAGGGAGGTTGAACAATCTCCGAACGCTAACTGATAGTCGAAAGGCTCGATATTAACCCCTAATGAGGCAATTTGTTGTCCTGCTGACATGAGCCCAAGTTCGCGCTTGAGATCCTCATATCGATATTGTTGATGTCTAAGGGCTTTAAGAACCACTTTAGAGACTTGTTTGATTAGCTGCTCTAATGTTATTTCGTTAGACAAGTTGAGACGGATGGGGACAGCGTTTGCCATCATGCCAGGAATACTGCGTTGTGAGCGGTTGGTTCTGGCGGTCACGGGCATGGCAAAGACCAAATCCTCAGCGCCTGTCATGCGATAAAAATAGGCGGACACCAGCGCGATTAACGTTTGCGGTAAGCTCGCTCCTAGGGATTGCGCTAACAACGCTATTTGGTTGGTGAGTGACTGGGAAAGGTGCATGTTTTTGCGTAGCAGCTTTTTGCCGTTTTCTGGTAAAACTCTTCTAGAAAGCGAGGCTGTCTCAGGCAAATTGATGAGGTTTCCCAGCCAATACTGACGGTCTTTTTTGTAACGACTGGAGGATTTATATTCTGCTTCGCTTTGCAAAAGAGTTTCTAACGGAGCAAATGGGCTTTCCCCAATGTCGTTTTGATTGAGCAACGCGTTGTATATGGCTGCGAGTCTCAAGGTCAGTAAATTACCACCAAAACCATCCAGTGCAACATGATGACAACGGTGATACCAATAATAATGTGCTTCACCAATGTGTATTAACGCGCTTAGCCACAGTCTATCATTGGGTGTGTTAAGCGGTTGCAGCATGTCTTTTGTCATCCAATCTATGGCTGCTTGGTGAGGGTTTTCTGTTGAACGAAGATCAAGGGAAGAAAAATAGCCATCGTTTGCGTTGTCTATTATTTGTATGAGCTGATCGTCTTTTTCAATGATACGTGTACGTATGCATTCAGCCTCGATGATCAACTGCCTAATAGCGGCAGAAAAGCACTTTACGTCCATATTGCCTTGTATTTCGACGTACTCAGCAATGTTAAAAGCGGTATTTTTAGGTGAGAGTTTTTGAGCTATCCATTGTCCGCGTTGGGCGGTTGAGAGAGGAAGTGACACAGTGGGAGGGAACGTCGTGTTTTTTAGGTCATAGGTACTATCTTGAGTTTTCATCATCTCTTGCTCCTGCAAAACTATAATCCGTGTAAAGTACGTGACTATTTCGTACTTATTTTTACATAAAATAACATAAACCACTTTATGATTTTAGTGTATTAATAATAATTTACATATATATGAATTTAATAGGCATAAAAAAAATTTATGAGAGGATGGGAGAAAAATATCTTATTGAGCGACTGACTAAAGTGGTGTTGCATTTTCTGAATGACGTCTGATCTGTATGAACAGCAGCGTACCCGACAGCGTACCAAAGCCAGCTAAGCCAAGCCAGATCCAGCCATGATCCACCGTGCTGGAAGACAGTAGCCAGCCTGTGCTGATGTTGCCAATAAAAGCATATAGCCCACCAATACAGGAATACAAACCATAATGACTGCCTAGTTCTTTTGGGGAGCAAAATTTAGGGACATAGGCGCCTAAAAGTGGAAATACCAGCATGGAACCGATACTGAAAACGACAGCACATAGAATAAAAGGCAGAGCAGGTAACCAAGGTGTGTTGAGAATAAGCCAAAGATAGCTTGATCCCATAATGCTCATACCTAAGCCAACACCGCGAGCTGTGCCTAGATGGGCTGCCACAAACCGACTAACGGGCATCTGCATGAGTACGCCCATAATGGAAGATGTCGCGAAGACCCAAGTAATAATACTGACGTCTTGGGTGACGACACGAATTTCATGGGGGATGGCAATGTAAAGTTGATGAAACAGCAAATGATAAACAGAGCTACATAATACGAAATGTATAAAGGTTTTGTGAGTCAGCATTTGCCCCCACTGTTTCCAAAAGGCTTGATCAGTATGGGGGCGCGTTTTTTGCGAAGCCAGTGCCGGTAAAAAGCGCCACTGAATGACGAATAAGAGACTAAATAAGCCCGCTGAGACTAGGCCTATTACGGCAAAGTCGATATAGAGAAGGGTCAAGCCAACCAATGGCCCCAATAACATTCCCGCCTCTGAGGTGATGCTTTGTAGAGCAAACACTTTGTTTCTGGCGTGCGGATCCGGATACTCTGAGGCCAAGTAGGCTTGACTGCTAGGGGTGAAAAGAGCACCAGCAAACCCTGAAAGGAAAGCGCCCAGCATTAAAATAGGAATAGTTTGGCCGATACCCAGCAAGGCAAAACCAGCGATACGGACAGCACAACCCAAAAGAATAAGACGTTTATAGCCGAGACGATCGCCAAGAGTACCGCCGACCAAAAATAAGCCTTGTTGGCTCAACACGCGAAGACCAATAATCACGCCAACGTACCAGCCACTAATGCCGATTTTATGCTCTAAATGATCTGCTAGGTAAGGCAGCAGCATGTAAAAGCCGAGGTTAAAGGTGAAGCCATTAATGACCAATACCTGTCCAGCTGGAGAGAGGAGCTGCCAATCTTTTAAAAAGTGTCTAAAAAGCATAATTAGGATGTGGCTTTATTATGGCGTGACGATTTGTTCAAGTAACGCGTCCATACGTTCTGGCTTTAATGCCACTTTAGAGCGTAAGCGCGGTGCTTTTTGTTGCAGAGCATCGAGATTGATGGCGTCACCTACTTGAATAACACCTACCATGCCCATCATTAAATGTGGTGGACAGTAATAGAGATGCACGCCTTCTTGATTCACTTGGATGGTATAAGTTTGATCTAAAGCCGATTTCCATTGGCTTTCGCCTTCTGGTACCACATAGGATTGCACATTATGTCCACTATGGCTGGGTACAAAGGTAATACTGTCGCCAAGCTGTGCATGAATGAAGGCTGGCTCGAACGTCATTCCCTCTGTTCCCGATCCGTAGTTAAGCATTTGAATTTGCCAGTCTTTGGCAAAACTTGCTGAGCTGATGCAGACGAACCAAACCACTAGCATTCCTTTAAATAACATTTCTTAATCCCTGTGCTGCTGTAGTGCGAGACGGCGAACGATGAGTCTGCGAGTTTGTTTTAGGCGGCAAAAACCCTTGTCGAATGGTTCTAACAAATGGAATGCCATATGCATCTTTGGTGACTTCAGCATTGACATCGTAGACATCTTTCACCAAAGCTGGCGTTAAAATATCGCTTGGGTGTCCACTTGCAATGACATTGCCGTCTTTTAAAACCAACAAATTGTCCGCGTACTGAGCCGCTAAATTAAGATCATGCAGAACCATTAAAGTAACCCAGCCTTGTTGCTTGGTTTCGGTATCCAGATGGTCTAATAAAACATGTTGAAAATGCAGGTCTAATGCACTGACAGGTTCATCAAGCATGAGAATTTTGGGGTTTCTCATCAGTGCTTGGGCAAATAATATCATCTGACATTGCCCGCCACTTAATCTATTTACTGGGCGATTAGCAAGGTGCAATAAACCAATTTTTTCTAGAGCGGTTAACGCTTGTTTTATCAACGCATCGTCTAGACGCAAGCTCAATGCATCGAGCTTTCCCAGTAGCACGACTTCAAGCACACTAAGTTCAATATCCAACTTAATGTCTTGGGGCATGTAACCGAATTGTTCTCGCCATTGGGAAAGGTGTTTGCGTTTCAATGTGGCGTTGTTAAAAGAAATATCACCTGACTCAGGTAAAATATCACCAAATAGGGTTTTTAACAGCGTACTTTTCCCCGTGCCATTTGGCCCTATGATGACATTCACTTTACCGGGCTCTAGGGAAAAAGACATATCCCTCGCAAGAATCAGATTATCTAATGAAACGTTCAAATTCTTAACTTGCAGCATAATTAGCGTCTCTTTCCTAGAATGAGCCAAAAGAAAAAAGGCACACCGATAATAGCCGTAACAATGCCGATCGGAAAAAGGGCACCAGGGACAATAACTTTTGATAATACTGAGGCGCTAGACAGAAGAAAAGCCCCAATTAAAAAGGACAGCGGCAAAAAGAAACGCTGGTCTTCACCGACTAAAATCTTAGCAATATTGGGGGCTACTATGCCGATAAAACCAATGATGCCAACAAAGCTGGTGACGGTTGCCGTCATGATGGCGACAATAAAAAGTGTTTTTAAACGCAATTGGCTTACGTTGACACCTAAGCTTTTTGCTCTTTCTTCACCCAAGCGCAAAGCGGTTAACTTCCAAGCGTCTTGAATTAAGGCAAATAAACACACAGATATGACACACGCCACAATGGTTAGGTTGGTCCAAGACGCTTTGGATAGACTGCCAAACAGCCAGAATAAGATTTGCTGACTCAGCTCTGGGGACGACACAAACTGAACTAATGACAATAAAGACTGGAACAGGAAGAGCAGGGCGATACCTGCGAGAATGAGTTGACCTGAGCTAATGTGTCTCATGGTGGCCAGTGCAAACAAAAATGCTGCTGCGAGCATACAGCAAATAAAGGCTCCTAATGGAACCGCAATGTTAGCGCTTAGACCTAATGAACCAACATACAGGGTGAGTGCTGCACCGAATCCTGCTGCCGCAGCCATACCTAAAGTGTAGGGGCTAGCCATTGGATTGTTTAGTAAGGTCTGCATTTCAGCGCCGCCCACCCCAAGAGAACCACCAACTATCACGGCCATAATCGCAATGGGAAGACGCAAATTGGTGACAATCACTTTGGTGGTCGAGTCTACTTCAATGGGGAAGCCCACTAAATGAAGCAGTGCATTCGCGACTTCCTTTATGTTGAGTAAGGAGGGTCCTGTGGCGATATCCAGCACAAAGGAAGCGATTAACACAATAAACAAAATGCCAATAACAGACCAGCGACGCTTTTCACTGCGTCGCTGATTTGATATCGCATCAGAAAGGAGGTCTGACTGCATAAATTCTCTATCTACTGGAACGTATTCCAATACGATATTACTCCGTAATATTGACAGTAAAGGTACCTGTAGGTGTCACTGGAAGGTACTTTTGATAAAAGTTCAAATAGTTTTGTTCTGGATTGATGTCCTTGAACAAACTTGGGTACATGGATTTTGCCATGTATTGTGCCATAGATGCGTCAAGAATGGTTCGAGAAGCGCCTTGGTAAATACCGTAGACTTGATTGTTTTCTACCGCAGGAATTTGGCTCCAGCCTGGGCGTTTGGTAAAGCCTTGGAGACGTGACGCCGCAAGTTTGCGATCAATACCTTGTCCCATTGGAAAAGCATCGCCTTTTATGCCAGACTCTGTTCCAGCAAGAAAAATCACTTCCGGTTTTGACGCCAGTACCTGTTCAGGATTCATTGGCCCCCACCACTCAACAAAAGGCGCTGCAATGTTATCACCGCCAAGCATGGTAATCATAGCGCCCCACATATTTTTTCCGTAAGTGAAGCTGTACTGTTCAGGGCCTTTATTACCAAATTCAACGTATGTTCTAGGCTTTGGTAAGTTGGCTGCTTCAATGCGCTGTAAGGTAGATTCGATGGTGTTTTTATAGTCGTCAGCAATGTCCTTGGCGCGTTTTTCTTGCCCTGTTAATTGGCCAATGATGTGCGTGCTTTTAATATGACGATCAAGGGTTTGAGCGTTATAGTCTATTACGACAATTGGAATACCCGCCTCTTCAAGACGATCGACATCCATCCCCAAACCTTTGTACTGCCAATCGGCTAGTAAAATAACGCTCGGTTTAAGGCTCAATACTTTTTCAATGGAGAAGGTCTGTGCTTCCACTTCGCCAACGTCGGGGATCTCTTTCAGAGAGGGACGATAATCCGTATAAAGAGTCCAGCTTGCTGGACGCCATCCTTCCCAAGTGTCACGAGACAAGCCAACCACATTATCAAAGGCTTTTTCTGTGCCGATTGCCATATAGTCTTCGGCATAAAAACCCAATATGACGCGTTTTGCAGGCAGATCCACTTCTACTTTTCTATCGAGTACATCATTGATTACCGTTACTTTTGCTTCTAATGAACCTGCAAAAGTTGAGAGACCTAACACAAGGGTAAGGAGTGCGCGTAGAGCCATCAAGAATATCCTTTTATTGAGAATGATTTTTGTTTGGCATCTTACTGATAGAGCGGAATTTAGCAAGTGCTTTATTAAGATTTAAGGTGTATTTAAGAATCATTATTAAAATTACGTTTGTTTTATCAAGGGTTTTAGTTTCTCACCTTAGTTGTCAGGTGATGACAAAAAATTTACACCAAGTCTTCATATGTATCAATTGCAAGTGATTATCATTAGCTTTATCATATTTTTGATAATGGTTATCATTTATGGAGACTTTATGGACAGTACTTTCCAAGACTATGCGGGCGCGTTAGCAATAAACCAATCTAAAAATGATGTTTTTTTATTCAATTCAAATGGCAATCTCGTACGCGGCAATGGTGTTAGTCAGCGGCTTTCTGTTCCGATTTTGTCGCCTGATTTTAATCAAGAAGTGCAAGCCGTCTTTAGACGGGAGCGTAATAGGGGTATAGCGAATCCTATCCTCGTTGGAGCTATCCCTTTTGATATGAGGCAGCCAACACACTTGATTGCCCCAGACTGGTCTGAGCGAATAAACGCTTTAGGCTACAGTTTGTCGCCTTTTATGGATGAAGGTTTTACGCACCGAGTTATGGAGCATCGTTTTTCGCCGGATCATAATGATTTTTTGGCAATGATAGAACAGGCCTTGTCGATTTTTGAAATGGGACACTTAAAAAAAGTGGTGTTGTCAAAAGTCCTGATATTAACCTTAGATCGGATCATTGATATTCCACGTTTGTTATCAAATATCATGGCACAAAACCCGAATGCCTATCATTTTAGTGTGCCACTTGAGCGAGACGTGTTGGTCGGTGCGAGCCCTGAACTGTTGCTTCGTAAGCAAGGTAATAAAATTTTTTCCAATCCTCTTGCAGGTTCTGCTAGGCGTTTGGATTGCCCAGATAGAGACCGTCAAGCTGCACAAACCTTGTTAGAGTCCTCAAAAGATCAGTATGAACATCGTCTTGTAGTAGAGGCCATTCGATCATCACTGTCACCACTGATTCATAACTTGCATATTCCTGATCACCCCGAATTGATATCAACACCGACCATGTGGCATCTATCAACGCAAATTGAGGCCACGCTTGCCGATATTAATCCACCTTCCTTGTTTGAATTGATTAAACACGTTCACCCAACGCCAGCGATGTGCGGTACGCCGACGTTAGAGGCTCAGCATTGTATTGAGAGTTTAGAGCCTCATCAGCGTGGTTGTTTTAGTGGCTTAGTTGGCTGGTGTGACTTCCAAGGGAACGGTGAGTGGGCCATCGCGATTCGTTGTGCGCAAGTGTCAGGAAATACAGCTACTTTGTTTGCAGGAGCGGGGGTTGTGCCTGATTCAAATCCAGAGAGTGAATGGTTAGAAACCAGCGCAAAAATGCGCACCATGCTGAATGCATTTGGAATAAAGGAAAATGTTATATGAGTATTGCTTATACACCTTGGCCTGAATCGTTTGCCAAACGATATCGGGAAAAAGGCTATTGGACGGATCGTCCACTGGTAGACTTAATTGACAATGCACCACAAGATAACATTGCGGTTATTTGTGGTGACAGGTCGTTAAGTTACCAAGAACTGTGTTCTCAATCGAAACGATTAGCCATTTATTTACAGGATCTCGGTTTGCGAACGGGTGACACGGCTTTGGTCCAGCTGCCTAATATTGCGGAGTTTTATGTGGTGTTTTTTGCGTTAATTCGCCTAGGAGTGGCGCCGGTTAATGCATTATTTAGTCACAACCGAAACGAATTAACCGCATACACCGAACAAATAACGCCCAAGATTCTTATCGCAAGTAATGAGCATGCCTTGTTTCGAGACAGCACTTTTTTTAAAGCGCTAAGTATGTCTTCAATGGCATTGCAGCATGTTTTGCTGGTTGGCCAATCAGAATGGTCAGAATCCCTTGGTGCGATTCTTCATTCGTCCACAAGTCGTGTATTAAAACCATCCCCTAGCGCGGCGGATGAGGTGGCGTTTTTTCAATTGTCCGGAGGGAGCACTGGAACGCCAAAACTTATTCCAAGAACGCATAATGATTATTTTTTTAGTGTACGTCGTAGCTCGGAAATCTGTCATTTTACCGCGGCCACAAGGTATTTGTGTGCGCTGCCCTGTGCACACAATTTTCCCATGAGCTCTCCAGGCGCTTTTGGCGCTTTTCATGTGGGTGGCTGCGTGGTTATGTCGCCAAGTCCTGATGCGAATACGTGTTTTGAATTAATCGCGCGTCATCACGTTACGGTTGCGGCTTTGGTTCCTCCGGCTTTGGCTCTGTGGTTACAGGCGGCACCGTTTCATAAAGCGGCTTTATCTTCATTGCAGTTGATGCAGGTTGGTGGGGCAAAATTAAGCGAGAGTCTTGCTCGACAAGTGCCAGATGTACTTGGCTGTCAATTACAACAAATCCTCGGTATGGCAGAAGGGTTAGTCAATTACACCAGGCTGGATGATGACATTGAGACAATAGTAACCACGCAAGGGCGTCCTATGTGCTCGCTTGACGAGGTAAAAGTGCTAAATGCAGAAGGTGATGAGGTGGCGAATGGGGAAGTTGGTGAGTTGGCGACTCGTGGCCCGTATACCATTCGTGGTTATTACAACGCGCCAGAACACAATGCCAAGGTGTTTGATAAAGAGGGCTTCTATCATTCTGGCGACTTAGTGCGTCGAAACGACAAAGGCTATTTGACTGTTGTCGGGCGTGATAAAGATCAAATCAATCGTGGTGGTGAAAAGATCGCTGCAGAAGAAATAGAAAATCTTTTATTGAAGCATGAGCTGATTATGCACAGTGCCCTTGTCTCTATGCCAGACAGCATGATGGGAGAAAAGAGCTGTGCTTTTATTGTGCCGAAAATCGCCAGTCATGGCATGAAAAGTCTCACTTTGCGTAAATATTTAAGAGGGCTGGGTGTGGCAGATTATAAAGTACCCGATCGCTTTGAGTTTATTGATTCTCTTCCCCTAACGCCCGTTGGCAAACCAAACAAGGTTGCATTGCGTGAGGTGATTCGTCAGCGCCTACAACATACTTCACAACAAAATAACATTCTATAAAAAAGGACCATTATGAGCATTCCAACGATACTTTCTTACCCTATGCCTACCTCAGATACCTTCCCTAATCAAAAAGTGAACTGGGTGTTGGAGCCAAAGCGTGCAGTATTTTTAATCCATGATATGCAGGCTTACTTTTTGCGCTTTTATGATGCCGAGTCTGATTTAATAAAAACCTTGAAACAAAACCTTGCCGCTATCAAAGCCTATTGTCGAGCCAATGATATTCCCGTTGTGTATACCGCGCAGCCCAATGACCAGAAACCGGAAGACCGTGCTTTATTAAATGATATGTGGGGAAGTGGGCTTAATGATTTTCCTGAGTTACAGCAAGTCGTCGAAGAGTTAGCGCCAGACGAAAAAGACACGGTTTTGGTAAAGTGGCGATATAGCGCTTTTCATCGTTCTAATCTTCAAGAGCTAATGCAGAGCTGGGATCGCGATCAGTTATTGATAGGTGGGGTTTATGCACACATTGGCTGCATGATTACGGCTGCTGATGCGTTCATGCGTGATATTCAGCCTTTTATGATAGGTGATGCCTTGGCGGATTTCAGTGAAGAGGAGCATCGTCAAGCACTGGTCTATACCGGCGGTCGAACGGGTAGAGTGGTGGCGACTAAAGAGGTGCTTACCGCAACGGATGTGCCTATTACAGTACTGCATTTTGAGCAGTTTAAAGCGCAAATTTTTGCATTTTTAGACGAAGAGGATTTGCAAGAATTTGATGCCGACGAAGAGCTCATTGATTATGGCCTGGACTCCATTCAAATCATGTCCTTGGTGTCGAAATGGAAGGCGCAAGGGGTTCATGTGTCATTTCAAGAGCTCGCAACGTCAGCAACGTTGAATGGCTGGTGGAATCTTATTCAAAGTAAAAGAGAGTGCGCTGCATGATCAATCCACTCGACTTTTCAGGCAAAACAGTTTGGGTAACTGGCGCTGGTAGAGGAATAGGATTAGAAGTTGCTAATCAGTTTGTCTCTCTTGGTGCCAAGGTAATTGGCTTTGATTTGTCATTTGCTAACGCGTCTTATGATTTTGATTGTGTACCGCTTGATATTAGCGATGAAAGTGCGGTTTCACACACGATTCAAAACGTGCTGTCTGATTTTCCACGATTAGATGTGCTGGTGAATGGTGCGGGAATATTGCATCTAGGGAGTCTTGAAAAGACTCGCTTTGAGGATTTCAAACACTGCTTTAACGTCAATGCGGGCGGTGCGTTTTTAATGATAAAACATACCACGCCAACGTTTAAGCGTCAGCAGGGTGGGGTGATTGTTACCATTAGCTCGAACGCTGCAAAAGTACCGCGTCAAAATATGGCGGCTTATTGCGCATCAAAAGCGGCGTTATCAGTGCTCAGTCATACCGCTGGACTAGAGCTCGCACCTTATGGCGTACGGTGTAATCTAGTGTGTCCTGGCTCCACCGATACGCCCATGCAGCGTATGTTGTGGACAAGTGATGACGCTGAGCAACACACCATCAAAGGTTTTCCAGAGCAATATAAGCTCGGTATACCCTTGGGCAAAATAGCTCAACCGAGCGATATTGCTCAAGTGGTGTTGTTTTTTGCTTGTGATATGTCGAACCATATTACCATGCAAGATGTGGTGGTGGATGGGGGAGCGACATTGAATGCTTAGTTGGAAGGATGTTTAATTAAACTAAAAAGGCGAATCAGAAATGGTTCGCCTTTTTAGTATTTGTTCTACATCTAATGAATTACATGTTGTATGTGGCACTTAAGCCAACAGTACGCGTTTGACCAACAGAAGCGCGAACGGATCGTCCGCCACTGATTTCGTAAACAATGGCTTCGTCTGTTAGATTTTTAACATACCCATCTATAGTGAGGTTGCCGTTAACGTACTGTATACGAGCGTCGGTACGGATGTAGTCGCCAGCTTTATAGTCTTCTGTATTATCTAAATCAGAGTAATACTCACCAACATGAGTGGCATCCGCTCCAAAGGACCAGTGTTCACCGATATATTGAGTAAAGCCTACGCTTAAGTTCGTTTCAGGTGCGCTGGGAAGATTATTTCCTTCAGAAGATTCATAATGATCAATTTTGCTACGTAGTAATCCAATAGAGCCACGTAACTGAAGATCATCGGTAGCCCAAGCTGTGGCTTCAACTTCTAAGCCATATGTGTGTGCCGAATCAATATTATTGATGCGATCGTTATACATGGCTTGATAATCTGAGTAGTCGTTATAGAACAAAGAGGTATTCAATGTGATACCGTTAATGAATCGACTCTTACCACTCACCTCGTAAGCAATAACTTCTTCACTGTTATAAGTATAGAACTCACGAGTCGAGTCCCATTGATAAGCTGACCCACCTGGGCTATAGCCTTTTCGTACGTTAGCTCCTAATGTTGTAGTATCTGATATTGCGTGTGTTAGGCCGATTTTTGGTAGTAGATTTGTTTCGCTATCGTCATGATCAACGTCAGTGCGGCCATCATTAACTATAAAACGGTCTGCGTCTTCTCTTTCGAGGCGAACACCGCCAATTAGATTGGTTTTTTCAGTTATTGCGTAGTTTCCTTCTCCATATAAGGCTAATGTGGTCGTTGATGTATCGTTAAAAGTGTACCAACTTTGACCCCGGTAGGTTATGTCTGTGTCAGCGTCTTTTTTGGACGCAAATAGACCAATAACGCCCGTTAGTGTAGCGTTGGGTTGGTTGAAAATAATGCGGTTTTCAATCGTGGTGGTGTCTTTTGTTATATCGAGTAGTGTCGTTCCGGGGTATTCGTCAAAGCTTACTTTGCTTTTTCCGTAAGCGACATATAAGGCGTTGCTGATGCCATTATCTAAATTGTAATCAATATCTATCGCAAATGAGTCAGTTGTAGAATCTTGTAGGCGTGTGTTGCTCCCGCTGCCTAATGTTAATAGCGCCCCAGAAAAATTATTTTCTTGATCGCTCGCCCAGCTAAGATATTCACCTTCGTACTTGTGGTGTTCAATGGACAGTTTAGCACTTAAATTTGGATTTGAAGCAGGCTTCCAGAGTAACTTTCCTCGCATATTGTAGTTTTCTGCGTCGTTTACATCGGGTCCAATATCGAGCTCATTACTTGCTTGGGCATAGTTCATCCAGCCTTCGCCTTTTGTTCCATCAAGTGCAATACGATACGCTAACTCGTCATCTATTAAGGCTCCAGAAGACATTGCTCCTAAATTATATTTTAAATTACCGTTTTCATAATGTTCGAGTCCTGCACGAACGGCGGCTTCATCGGTAAAGGTTGGGTCGTTCGTTTTTATTACCACCGCACCTGCGATTGAGCTAGTACCTTGGGTTGTAGATTGCGGCCCACGTAACACTTCTACTTGCTGTGCATCCCACACACCACTCGGTGTGAAATTATAGCCAGACCAGTCTTGCGTGCCACCATCAATAACGGTAGATATGCGTGAGCGTGCACCGGTTATTAAGGCGTAACCTCCAGAAGCAGCCCCATTACCACTCATTCCTCGAATCGCTATATTACCAAATGATGACGTAACAACGTTTGGGGCTTGCGTTGCCAGCTCTTTTACATCTTTGGTTTCGCCACTAGCAATATCCTCACCATTAATTACAGTCACAGCCGTGGTGGTTTCTTTAATATCCTTGTCCATTTTTTCACCCGTAATAACCAAAGCTGGAAGAGCTGTGGTCTCTTCAGCAAAAGTGCTCGATGAAACGCAAGCGGCATTAATACTGATTACCGCGAGGGCGATCTTTGATAAAGAGCTTGGTAATTGAGTGGATGAGTTTTTTTTAGAGAGATACATATTTTTCCTTTTTTGCATCGAAAGAGTAAAGAACCAGTTAATCTTATTGATAATAATAATGATTCGCAATAGTATTTGTGTGGTTTTTTGGTATTTCTGGGATTTGTAGAGGATGAGAGTGTTGAATGAGAAGTCTGAGTTACCAGTCGAGCTAGAGTGTTATGGTTTAAGTCAAGACCAAATTGGCAATAAAGGATGGTGGCGGTCAGTTTTTTCTAAAGGAGCGCCTTTTATTATGGAGGAAAATGAGCTCGTTAGTTCGATATTGTTTGTTTGGCAAGATCCACAAGGCAAAGAAGCTACCTCAAATACAGCAGCAGTTTTGCTCGATGTTAACTCGATAACGGACCACCATACTTGGGATCCTGTGTGCTTGCGACGCGTCATTGGAACCGATGTTTGGCTTGGTCAATTAACTATAAACTCTAAATGGAGAGGCAGTTACTCCTTCATTCCGATCGAAAAGCACCAGTTGCCAGATTCTGTACGACAAACGGGCGATGGTTCTAGAGAAGCGCAACGTGCTTGGTGGCTGTCTGTTGCCGTTAATCAGATTTCTGATCCATTAAATCCATTACCTGAATTGGTTTCGGGGTGGGGGGGGAGTTCACCGCTTCATCTTCCTAAAGCCACAACTGAATTGGGTTGGCAAGAATGGGATCGTGGAGAGTTGAATGCTATTCCGGTGAGTCGTGTTCATTCTATCAATTGGTCTTCAAAAGAACTGGGTAACCAGCGAACAGCTTGGCTTTTCTCGACTGCAACGAGTGACGCACCATTGGTTATATTGCTTGACGGGCAAAAATGGGGAGCGCCAAGTGGCACACTGTCGGTTCTCCAGTATTTAACAGATACCTCTAAAATAGCACCTGCTCATTATCTTTTGGTGCCTTCAATTGATGGGCCAACTCGCTGGAAAGAGCTGAGTTGTCATCACCCTTTTTGGCAATCTTTGTTAGGTGAACTTTTGCCAATAGTAACCTCAATACTTGCTAAAGACGATTGCTCTACTACTGATTTTCTTGTCGCAGGCCAGAGCTTAGGTGGGCTTTCTGCTTTGTATGCAGGTATTACTTTTCCAGAGTGTTTTTCTAAAGTGATTAGTTTATCTGGCTCTTTTTGGTGGCCAGAAGACAGTCGAATGCAAGCACCTAATGATACGACTTCCAGTGACGAATGGATTAAGAATGTACCTGCAAATAGCCTAGCTGACCAAATCCTAAAAAATCAAATAAGCGTTTCTCATTTACATGTTTTTTTGAATGTGGGAAGTGGCGAAGCAGATATGTGCCTATATAACGAAGCGACTTATCGAGCGATTCAGCAAAAAGGCGGTCGTGTGCATTACGAGATAGTTTGTGGTGGTCATGATTGGTTGTCTTGGCGCTCAGGCCTTACTGATGGTTTGCGATATTTAATGCCAGCTAGATCCTAACTTTATTGAATTAACAGGGAGTAAAAAATGAGTAATGAAGTAATTAACCCATTTGACGATGATTCTTTGGCGTTTTTGGTCTTGGTGAATGCACTGAAGCAGCACAGTTTATGGCCACTTTTTAAGGCAATACCACCAGGTTGGCAACAGGTTTTTGGACCGAGCTCTCGTGAAAATTGTCTTGAGTATGTCGAAACGAATTGGACGGATATTCGCCCTCAAAATTCCCCTTCACTTTCTAGCGGTTCTTAAAGAAGTTTATTATGGAAAATAACATCGCATCGCGCATTAACAAATCAATAGACTTAGTGGATAGTACGGTTGTGCCCCTTACTGATGTGCAAATGGGCATATGGCTAGCCGATCATATTTCTTTACAACGTAACACCTTTACCATTGCACATAAGGTCCACATCACGGGGAATCTGGATTCTAAGTATTTACTAGAAGCGATTCAGCTAGGGTTGAAAGAAGCCGATACCGTACAGGCTGTTTATTGTGAATATAATGGCGTTCCGACTCAACAGCTGGAATGCAGTGACTTAGAGTTTACCCCTGAATGGTTGGACATCTCGAATGAAAGTGATGGACAAGCTTATATGGATTCCCTTATTCAGCAAGATTTGGATGCTGAATTAACATTGTCTTCTGGCATGCCTTTGGTACGACAAACTGTCTTTAAAGTGTCTGGTCAGCAGTATGTTTGGTATCAACGCTTTCACCATATCATGCTAGATGGGTTTAGCTTTAATGCCTTTACTGCCAGAGTAGCGAGCATATATCAGGCGCTTGTTTTGCAAAAAATGGTTTCGAATACACCTTATGCTTCGTTTTATAAGGTAGTAGAGGAAGAGCAATCCTATAAGAAATCAGATAAATACCTACGTGATAAAGCCTTCTGGGCTGAATACTGTTCCGATTTGCCTAATGTGATCAGTTTATCTAATCGTGAAGTATCGACGGATGCAAAAAGTGCTTCGGTATCCCAGCGCTTAATTAGAGTAAATGGCCGTATTAGTGGGGAAAAATTACAAAGCTGCCTAGATCGATTCCCCTCTTCTAATCTTACCGTTGCTGATCTGGCAATGGGATTGATCTCAGCGTATTTGATTCGAATGACGGGGCAATGGCGACTTCCGGTTGGTTTGCCATTTATGGGGCGCGTCGGCAGTGTTTCTTTAAGTGCGCTTGGGCCAGTGGTGAATGTGTTGCCTGTCATTATTGAAGGGCATCTAGACGACGGTATTTTTGAGTTGGCGCGACGAATAAAGCAAAGTTTGAAAGCCATACGCAAGCATCAAAAATACAATGCTGAGCAAATTTCTCGTGATTTGAATCGCGTTGGAGAAGCCTTATATGGTCCAACATTAAACTTGCGGCTGTTTGATTATGATCTCTCGTTTGGCGAAGCCTCTGCAAAAATAGAACACCTTGCAGCTGGGCCTGTCGAAGATCTGGATTTCGGCTTGCACTTTGACAGTGGCGATCTTCATATAGAATGGGTGGGGAATGATCAAAAATACGATGTCGAATCGTTAAATACGCATCTGCGGCGTTTTGAAGAATTTGCTGAAAGACTTTTAGGTGATTCTGATTCTCCTCGTATTGCCGATGTTTCAACGTTACTAACCTCTGAGCAATTGCAGATTCAACGTTGGCAGAAGGGTGTGGTCGCATCTAGCAGTCACTATGTGAGTTTAATTGAACAGTTTCATGGATTAGATAATTCTTTGGCAACTAGGCCCGCGCTCGTAGTGAAAGAACAGCCAATTAGCTTCGCACAATTACATGATAATGTCGCAAAATGGGCGCAAGTGTTGAGTGAGTTTGGGGTGAAAAAGGGCGCTTGTGTTGGACTGGCTTTACCACGAGACGAGCGCATGGTTTACGCCATGTTTGCGACCATGGGGCTTGGTGCCCATTATTTGCCGATTGATCCTAATTATCCAGAAGAACGCATCCATTGGATGCTAGAAGACTCCGCTCCTCTGCTATTGATTACCTGTGATGCTTATGATTTTAGTGTGTCTGATGAAACACGTGTTTTGTCGGTTGATGATGCCAGTTTTATACAATCAGTAGATAAACAAGACCCTTTAAAAGCCGTGTTTGATTTTCCTTCCTCAGATGACTTGGCTTATATCATGTACACATCTGGTTCGACTGGAAAAGCAAAGGGGGTGGCGATAGCTCACAAAGGCCTAGTTAATTTAGCAATTTCTCATTGGCTACGCGATGCCAAGGTGTTGGCAGAAAAGCATGGAACAGTGAATGTCATGCTGACGGCTTCTTTCTCCTTTGATACCAGTTGGGACTCGTTATATTGGCTGTGCTTTGGACACACTCTTCATATTGTTGACGATGAAGTATGTAAGGACCCTGAGCTTATTGAACAGTATTTTAATGAACATAGAGTTCATGTCGCTGACCTTCCACCCACAGTACTAGGTCAGCTTTTTGATCTTGAGGCGATAGAGTCAGCCAAGTGCTTTCCTGAGTTAATTTACATTGGTGGCGAGGCACCATCTTCTCGTTTATGGCAACAAGCACGACGTTACCCAGCATTGAATGTGAGAAATTACTATGGCCCGACTGAGAATACGGTAGACAGCCTAGGAGCCGATATAAAAGACTCGGATCAAGTTGTGATAGGCCGTCCGATCGCCAATACTGAATCCTATATACTCGACTCCAGTCTATCGCCAGTTGCTATTGGAACCACCGGAGAGCTCTATGTTTCAGGACCTGGCTTGGCGCACGGATATCTAAATCAAAGTTCTTTAACCGCAGCTCGCTTTATTGCTAATCCATTCAAATTGGGTGAGAGGATGTATCGAACGGGTGATTTGGCGAGATGGCTAGAGAGTGGGCAAGTTGAGTTTATTGGGCGGATAGATCATCAAGTGCAAATTCGCGGACATCGTGTTGAACCAGGTGAAATTGAGACGGTTCTCAATGCATTTGAAAATGTGAAAAGCAGTCTGGTTGTCGCCAATAAACAGGGCAGTACACATCGTTTAGATGCTTATGTCGTGCTTGATCACTATCAAAAAGTTGCTGATGAGCAGGGAATACAAAACGAAGTTCAAACTTTTATAGATGCTTTGTCTCGTCAACTTCCTTCGTATATGGTTCCGGCTACTGTGACGTTATTGGAGCAATTTCCATTAAACACAAACGGTAAGATAGATCGAAAAGCCTTACCAGACCCTGTCATTATTCGCAGCCGTGGAATCTTGCCAAAGAACGATAAAGAAGCGCTAGTGTGTGAATGGGTTCAGAAGGTTTTGAATCTAGATTGTGTCTTTATTGATGATGACTTTTTTGCGTTGGGTGGTGACAGTATTGTTGCTATGTCTTTAGGCGCTTTGGCGCGAAAAGATGGCTACTCTTTACGAGCAAAAGATGTCTTTGAAAGTCGTACAATCCGCTCAATAGCAACGCGATTATCACGATTAGATGCTGTAAAAAAGCGGCCAAGTGTTCAATCTGGTCAGCTATCGAATTTACCTATTTATCAATGGATGCAGGAAGCTGGAGGTCTTAACCAGCCTTATTTTCAGGCCGTATGTTTTGCTTTACCAGATTCTATGTCACATCAGCAGTTTGAACAGGTTATTGCCAAACTGATTGTGGCTCATAGCATTCTTACGGCTCAGGTTCATACTTCTCATCTTGAGATTGGCTCGTCTGAAAATGCTTGTTCTGTAAAAGTATTTGAGAAAAAAGGCGCTTTATCGAATTTGGCTGACGATGCTTTCGAGCAGCTTGTTCGCATTGAATCGAATGAGCCTTTTGCTGCTATGCGAGTGGCTTATTTGCGTGCTGAGAATAAAAAAGCGGCTGTGTTTGTTATGCATCATTCGATAATAGATGGGATGTCATGGCGAATTCTTTTTTCTGATATAGCGAGTTTATTGAAAGACCCAGAGAGAAGCTTATCAAATTCACCCAATAGCTTAATAGATTGGGAAAAGGTGCTGGCAGATGAGATGCCTCACTGGTTGTCTCAGCAAGCATATTGGTTGAAACAACGAAAAGGCCAGCCTCTGATAGAACGGGAAGCCTCAAATGAGCGTGAACATCAACGAATTCTATTAGATGAAAACGTATCTAAACTCTTATTGGACGTTATACCCAAGCAATATCAGTGTCAGCCGCAAGAGGCTATTTTGAGTGTTTTGTATATTGCTCTCGCTAAACAATATAAGAAGACAGACATCTCAATGATGCTGGAATCCCATGGTCGGGCAGAGTTAGGTGAGCTAGATTTAACTCGAACCTTGGGCTGGTTTACCGCTGAATACCCGATACGTATGGCCGGAAAAGGCGCTCTACTATTTGACCTTAATCACCCAGAAGCGCCTTATGAAGAAGTCGTACAGTTGGTGCGTAGTAGTCTGCTTAGAGTACCCAATGATGGCGTGGGTTATGGTGTGTTGCGCTATTTGACTAATCAAACTTCTAGCATACTCGCTGAGAGTTGCAACACAGTAGATCCTCAAATTTTGTTTAACTACCTTGGTCGTTTTCAGCTGGATGATCTTTCTCTACTTCAAGGCGAACGCTATTTTCAAGATACCTTTGAAGTACATCAATCCGATCAGCTGAAATCGTCTTATGCGTTAGAATTAAATATTTTTGTGGATGAAAGTCAGGTCGCGCCGCAGTTAGCCATTTATGTGGATCATGATGTTCAACAAATTTCCCTTACAGAAACTCAAGAACTGATTAATCAGTTATCTGATGCCACGTTGTCTATGAGTAGATTCGCTCAAACGCACCAAGCGATAGCGGCGGACACCTTGGTGCCTGAAGATCTGAAAAATTTGGATCTGAGTGAACAGAATTTACATAGGTTAAGAAGCCAATATGGTTCCTTACAAGCCATCTTGCCCGCTTTACCTTTGCAAGAAGGACTACTTTTTCATGCGCAGCTAGAAAAGGATAGCAATGCTAAGGATGCACGTTATAGCTCTTTAGTACGTTTGACATTTTCTGGTGTTATGGACACTGAGCGTCTTAAAGCATCGTTAGGGGCTGTGATGGAAAGGCATCCTCAACTCGGCGCCTTATTTGATTTTTCTCAAGGCAATACCGCGTTACAAATTCTACCTTGGCGGCGTGGCGAGCGAAAAACGTGGGTGCCGCTACAGGTAATTGATTTAGCGGATCAAGATATTCTTGCCCAACAAAAACAATTGCAGGAGATTGAGTACGAAGAGCTCAGCCGAGACTTTATGGCGTTTCAGTCGGCAGGTATTCCATTGTTGAATGCTGTTTTAGTTCATATGTCAGATAATCAACATTGTTTGTTTATAAATGCCCATCATCTAGTTGTTGATGGCTGGTCAACGCCTATTCTAATTCGTGATTTGCTTACAGCTTATGGCAGTAATGCTATTGAATTATCTGCTATTTCAGTTTCGTATTCTCAGGTCGTTGAGCGATTGATGTCTAGGGATAAAACGGTGATGCGAGATGCGTGGAAAGTGGCATTAGCGGGTTCCACCCCAACGCTGCTATTTGCGGATCAGCCGCCTTCATCACAAGTCACAACTCATGCATTGACACTTTCCGAGGATAAGTTTACCAAGCTCAAAAGTTGTTATCAGCAGCGAGGACTTACCTTAAATAGTGTATTGCAAACCTTGTGGGCTAACTTACTTTCGGGTTTAACAGGTCGCTCTGATGTGATCTTTGGTACCCCCGTTTCTGGTCGCTTTTCTGATGTGGCGGGAATAGAAGAACATATAGGGCTATTCAGTAATACGGTTCCTGTCCGTGTGCAATTACAGCCTGAATTGACCTTATGGGAGCAAATGCAACAAGTTCAATATGAACAAGTTGGTTTGTTAGAACACGATGGATTGGGGCTGGCTGAAATTCAACGCTTAGGAGGGCACGCTAATTTATTTGATACCTTGCTGGTGGTGGAAAACTTTCCTGAACAGGCGGATTTATTTAGTCAGACTTATCACGGTTTACAGCTCAACGAAGTGTATAGCCGAGGTTTCACTCATTACCCATTGACGGTATTAGCATTGCCTGGTGAGCAGTTAAATTTACTGTTTGAGTACCGAGGTGGTGCTGAAATTAACGATCTAATAGCGCGTTTCGATAGCCTGGTAACCTCGTTGTTAAGCGATGATAATTCGCCACAGCAAGCGTTAGATCTTAGGTTACCAGCCGAAAAAGCCATAACAAAAAGCGTGAATGACACTTTGCAGGCTTTGCCTAGAATGACGCTCCGTGATGGTTTAATGAAGCAGGCTAGTTTGACACCACATCAGGTTTGTATATCTGATGATGAGTACCAATTAACGTATTTAGAGGCTCGTTACCAAGTTGTTACGCTGGCCAAAGAATTACAATCCTTAGGTGTTCAATCTGGTGATGTTGTGGCGGTTGCGCTGCCTCGTTCTGTTAAGTTAAGCCTTGCCTTATGGGCGACTGTTGAAGTGGGTGCTGCATATCTTCCGCTTGATACGGGATATCCAGATGATCGACTAAATTACATGCTGGAGGATGCCAAACCAGCAGCATTGATTACGTTAGCAAGCGAAGCTAGCCGCTTTGTGACGACTAGTAAACAGTACTTTTATGATTCGCCGATTAGATCAGCTGAAATTGTTGAATTACAGAGAGTACTAGATGGCTGGAATGCACCGCTTTTGAGAGTAAATGAAGCTGCATATTTGCTTTATACCTCGGGTTCAACGGGGCGGCCGAAAGGGGTTCTAGTTTCTCATCAAGCCATAGTGAATCGTATTTTGTGGATGCAAAACCAATATCCGCTGACGTCGGACGATGTTGTTCTACAAAAAACACCTTGCAGCTTTGATGTGTCGGTTTGGGAATTCTTTTGGAGTGCTATGGTGGGAGCCAAATTGCACATGGCACCGCCAGAGTCTCATCGTGATCCGCTTCAATTACAACAATTGATAGTCAATCATAAGATTACCACTCTGCATTTTGTACCTTCTATGTTGGCGGCATTTTTGTCTTCATTAGGCGATGAAAATACAGCAACTTGTCATCGCTTGAAACGGGTCTTTTGTAGTGGTGAAGCTTTGCCTGTTGAGCTGTCAAAGCAATTCGAAGTAAGCGTTGGTTGCGAACTTCATAATTTATATGGGCCAACGGAAGCGGCGGTGGATGTCTCTTATTATCCTGCTTTTGGTCACGATTTAGCTCAGTTAAAAGGAGTTGGGGTGCCTATTGGTTATCCTGTTTGGAATACCCAACTGCGGATACTGGATAACTTCCTACGTCCAGTACCTAAAGGTGTTGCGGGAGACTTGTATCTTTGTGGTGTGCAGCTTGCAGATGGCTATTGGCGTCGACCTGAATTATGCGCCACTCGCTTTGTGGCTGACCCAGAAGCCAATGGTGGGCGCATGTATCGCACTGGTGATGTGGTTCGTTGGTTAGACAATGGGGCTGTTGAATACCTTGGTCGAAGTGATGATCAGCTGAAAATTCGTGGTCAACGTATTGAGTTGGGTGAGATAGAACAGGTGCTCGCGGCGCAAATAGGCGTGGATCAATCCGTTGTCGTGGCGAAAATATTAGGCCAAGACAGCAGCGCTATGGGAGCTGATGCTCGTCAGTTGGTGGCCTATGTCACTAGTCGTTTAGGCGAGTTGGACACTGTAAAAATTCGCTCCTCGATGAGTGAGTTATTGCCTGCTCATATGGTGCCTGTTGCGGTATTGCAATTGGACACTATGCCGTTAAGTGCGAATGGAAAACTTGATCGAAAGGCCTTGCCGCAACCATCTGAATTTTCAGGGGCAATAAAAGGTAGAGCCCTCAAATTGGGGCTTGAAACTGAAATTGCCAATGTTTTTTCTAAGATATTGGGCGTGTCAGATCTTAATGCGAGTGATGATTTTTTTACCTTGGGCGGTCATTCTATTCTGGCAGTGCGCTTGGTTTCAGAGCTGCGTAAGGTATTGAAGCTAAATATTACGGTTGGTCAGGTTATGGTGTCTCCAACTATTGAATCGTTAGCCCTGGTAATTGCCAATCAAGACCCGACACGCAGTCGCGATTTGTCTGGTTTTGGCTCGGTGTTACCGATAAAAGAGGGTTCCGGCTTACCTATCTTTTGTATTCATCCTGCGTCTGGTTTTGCTTGGCAATATGCTGGCTTTGCTCGTTATCTATCGCACACTTTTCCAATGATTGGTTTGCAGTCTCCGCGGCCAGATGGGCCCATTGCAGCACAAACTAATATGGACGGTGTGATCGAACAGCACTTTACAGTACTAAGAGAGCGACAACCCTCAGGGCCTTATCGTTTGATTGGTTACTCTTTAGGCGGTGTTATTGCTCATGCTCTGGCGGTTCGATTGCAAGCAATAGGCGAGGAGGTGAGCTTTCTTGGGTTGTTGGATACTTATCCACCCGATGAGCAAGATTGGTCTGAATCTGTTGATGCGGAAATTCAACATGAGGTTGAGCGTGAGAGGATGAAATTCATGGATACATCGGAAGATATTTTAGATGAGCAGGTTGAAGAAGCACAGGATGCCATGTTTGCCGATATTGTTCAGAATTATGCCGACTCGGTTGCTTTACTTTCAAAGGCAAAAACTGAGCGTTACAGAGGTAAGGCTGTGCTGTTTGTGGCAGATAAAACTGTGCCAGAAGGCATGGATATCCAAGCGACCTGGGCGCCTTATGTCGATGAGCTCGAAGAGCATCATTTTGAATTTGCGCATGAAGATATTTTATCGCCTGAAGCACTTACTGCGCTGGGGCCTGTGTTTAACCAATTAGTCTCAGAGCTATAGCTTTAAAACAACAACTTCAAACGTATTAGAGCGCGGCGAAATGTCGCGCCAGATTTAAAGAGTGTTTATGTCAAAATCAAATATTATGTTGGATTTTAGTTTGCTGAAAACCAACAGAAACTTTCGCGCTATTTTCATTGCTCGGCTGATGTCTGTGTTGGGTATTGGCATGCTAAATGTTGCCGTGCCGGTACAGATATATGAGTTAACGGGATCCAGTTTACAGGTTGGTTTTGCCGTAGCGTTAGATGGAATAGGGATGTTTGTCGGTCTGATGCTCGGAGGTGTTATAGCAGACAGAATGGACCGCAAATGGCTGATTCTATTTTCGCGCTTTATTTGCGGTGTTGGTTTTGTTTTGCTTGCAGCCAATGCGTATTTGTCAGAGCCAAGTCTATGGGCCGTTTATGCCATTTCCCTTTGGGACGGTTTTTTCAGTGCGATTGGAATGACAGCATTAATGGCGTCTATTCCTCATTTAGTCGGGCGAGAAAATTTGCCAACAGCGGGTGCATTAAGCATGTTGATTGTCCGTATTGGTTCCGTCATTTCACCCGCTGTTGCCGGTGTGGTGATTGTGTCATTTGGGGTGACATGGAACTATACTTTGGCAGCGATAGGCACGCTTTGTACGCTGATTACGCTGGTAACATTACCCAATATGAAACCGCAAGAAGGTGGGCCTAAAGAGCATCCAATTCGCTCTTTAATAGACGGATTTAGCTTTGTGTTTACGCATAAAATTATTCGTGCCGTTGTTGCATTGGGTACGCTAGAAGCGGTCACTAAATCTATTCGTATTTTATTTCCTGCTTTAGCGGCAACCGCGTTTGGTGGCGGGGCGTTTGAAGTGGGGCTCATGTACGCCGCGGTGCCTGTAGGATCGACCTTAGGAGCACTTACTAGCGGTTGGGTTCGTCATGCGAAGAGGCCAGGTATGGTTATGCTGTTCACGGCGTTTTTCTCCTTTTTGTGTGTCTCTGCGTTGGGGTTTATGGGACATTTAGTGTTAATGCTGCTTGCCTTGGCGGTGTTTGGTTATCTAGGGTCGATTGGTGGTTTGCTGCAATACACCATTGTACAAGGTCATACTCCCGATCATATGTTAGGGCGAATTGGAAGCTTCTGGACCGCGCAAGATGTGGTAGGGGATTCTGCGGGTGCATTAGGCATTGGTGCACTTGTAAAGGTGTTGTCGCCGATTATGGGGTTAGTCGCCCTTGGCTTTGGTTGTGCCGCAGCAACGGTATTATTAAGTGTCGGCAATCGATCATTAAGAAATGTTAGCTTGATCGATACTACGCTCTTTCCTGATGAAGGCATTGCTAAAGAAGGATCTGATAAAACAGAAGCCATTGAGGCAAAAGAGGCGACGGCGTAATGACTTTTTAGATGGTGTAATCTTAAAAATGGCGATGTCGCAGGACATTGCCATTTTTTATTTATAGCTTGCAGCTCGACGACACTTGTCGACCCTTTGGAATGATTAATGGTGTACCTGAAACAGGGTCTTCTAGAATCATACAGGGTAAGCCAAATACGTTTTCAATAAGTGCTTCAGTAACTACGTCTTTGGGTGCGCCAGAGGCAATGATTTTTCCTGCTTTCATAGCAATAAGATTGTCAGCGTATCGGCAAGCGTGATTAAGGTCATGCAGAACCGCCACCATGGTATGACCTTGTAGGCGGTTTAAGTCTTGAAATAAATCCATTAGCTCAATTTGATGGGCAATATCTAAGTACGTCGTTGGCTCATCTAATAACAATAATGGTGTTTCTTGAGCCAAGGCCATTGCTACCCACACACGTTGTTTTTGCCCGCCAGACAGTTGATCAACATGATGCTGAGCGAACTCCACGATGCCTGTCGCTTTCATTGCAGACTCAACGGCTATCTGATCTTGTTCGCGCCAAGGTTGAAACCACTTTTGATGGGGGAAGCGGCCACGAGCGACTAAATCGACCACTTTTATACCATCTGGCGCAATGGCGCTTTGTGGCAAGAGTCCCAGTATTTTTGCTACCTCACGGGTCGGTAAGGCATGAATGTCTTGGCTATTTAGTCGTACTTGGCCAGATTTTGGTGGCAGCAATCTACTCAATGCTCTTAGTAAAGTGGATTTTCCACAGCCATTTGGGCCAACAATAATACTGAATTTTCCTTCAGGAATATCAACCGAGAGATTGTCTGTGATGATGTTTTGATCGTAACCGAGGGTAACAGAATGGGTCGACAAAGAAAGTTCAGGTAGCGCTTGAGAGGTGCCGTTGTTCGGTTTGATCTGATGAATTTCTGTGACTGTCGCCGTCATTTTCTTCCCTCACGAATAATTAAAAACACTAGATAAATACCGCCCAAGCTCACGGTGATGAGTCCTACCGGCAATGTCGAGCCTTCCCAGCTATGTTGCGCGATAAAATCTGCGCTAAGTAATAATAACCCTCCTACTAGCGCGGATGATCCCAATGAGGTACTCGCGCTGTTTTCAAGCCGTTTTGCTATCTGAGGCGCGGCCAAGGCAATGAAGGCTATTGGGCCAGTGATGGCGGTGGCGACAGCGGTTAGAGCAACGCCAACAAACATTAGGGCGAGACGGGTTTTATTCACTGAAACGCCCAGAGCCGCCGCGGTATCGTCGCCCATTTCGAGCAACTTCATACGAGTATTAAGCAAAAAAGCACAGATTATAAAGACCGCAATGAGTACCGCGGCGGGCAATATGCGTATCCAGGTCATACCATTGAGTGTGCCAGCGCCCCAAAGCGCGGCGGTCATTGCTGTTTCTAATGAAACGCTGAGTATAAGCCATTGGTTAAACGCAGAAAGAGAGGCGCTAATCGCGATGCCGACAATGATTAATCGAAAACCGGAGTGACCATCTCGGTAGGCGAATAAGTAGACGAGCAAGGCAGAAAAAAGACCGCCTAGAATGGCACCCAATACACTGAACCAGTATAGATTGCCAAACAAAGCAATAGACAGCAAAACCCCGGTAAAGGCACCCACATTAAAACCCGTTATATCAGGACTACCCAAAGGGTTACGAACCAATGATTGAAATACGGCACCGCTGATTCCTAGCGCCGCACCGAGCACTAAGGCGGCAAACAATCTAGAGGCTCGCCATTGCCACACAACAATGGATTGATAGGGGGCAGCTTGGCCTGTGACAAGTTGCCAAATATCTTGAGCATTTTTGGCAATGTGTTGACCAAAAAAAAGTGTGGCAATGACCAACGCAAGAGTAAAAAGACAAATGATTTGCTTTGAGTAGTGGCTGACAAAGTTAGTTATTGTCAGTGTGTGGGGACGATCGACATTCATAGTCCAGAAGCTCCTTTTCTGCGCACTAAATAAATCAGAATAGGTGCACCGATAAACGCGGTCACAATAGAAACCCGTAATTCCCCAACAATTAATACACGTCCGATGATGTCAGCGGTTAATAGCAATATGGGCGTTAGAATAAAGCAAAAGGGGATGATCCAACGTTGATCTGGGCCCACCATCCAGCGAGCAATATGTGGCATCATGAGACTGACAAAGCCAATGGGGCCGGCCGCCGCAGTGGCAGCGCCACAAAGTAATGTAACTGCTATTAGTCCTAATAACTGAATACGAGCGGGTTTGCTGCCCAGTGCAGATGCCAAAGAGTCGCCTAGTCCAAATGCATTAAGGGCTGGGGTAATCGATATGGCTAACAAACAGCCGCCGATGACAATAGGGGCAATAAATAATGGGACAGATATCGCGCGAATATCTAGGCTGCCAACCGCCCAAAAACGCATCTGATCAAATGCGCTAGGGTTGAAAAGGGTAAGGCCAGAGCTAATACCGCCAAATACGGCGCCAATGGCAACCCCTGCTAGCGTAAGTTTCAGTGGGTCGGCTCTACCACCGCCGATGCTACCAACGAAATACACTAATAAGCTGGCTAAAAAAGCCCCCAGAGCCGCATAGCCAAAAAATTCGGTCAGCTGAGTTGCGCCTAAAAAGACGATGGCAATCGCGATGGCTAAACTGGCACCTAAGTTAACGCCAAGAATACCGGGGTCCGCCAAAGGGTTTCGGGTTATTGCCTGAATCAGTGCGCCAGACGTTCCAAGCGCCATACCAACAAAAAGCCCGTTTAAAGTGCGTGGTAAACGACCTTCAATAACAATGGTTTTAGCCAGTCCATGCTCTTCGCCCATGAATATATTCCACAGAATGCCCATGGAAATCGGCTTTGCCCCAATGCATAAACTGGCGATCATAATAATGAGTAAAAATAGCAGCAATGCGAACAACCAAGCGTATCGCTTGCTCTTTGACGCAGACATTGTGTTATGGGTCATGACTTTTCACGCCCAAACAGTGCTTGCAATCGCTTCAATAAATTGGTGGCGCTGTAATAGTCTAAGCGAAAAGTGTCTTCGCCAACGGCGAATACCTGATGGTTTTGTACAGAACTTGTTTCATGTAAATAAGGGTTATCTATAAAGGCTTGCTCTCTATCAGAGCTGGCTGAAAACAGTAGTGTGGTATTGCCAGTTACCGCATCAGGAAAGCGTTCCCCAGTAGCAATGATTATGTCATGACGAATTCCCATGCTGATATTGCCTTTTACGCTCTCAGGGACGTCAGCTAGAGTAAAACCAAGTTCTTGTAATAATCGACCCTGTGCTGACTCTGAGGTCCAAATATTGGCACCAGTGTCGTCTTGGTAATAGACCATGGCCGTGGTCGGTTGAGGCGGTAGGTTAATCGTCGTTTTGGTGTGTTTCACTTCTTGTTCAAAGCGTTGGATCATGGTTTTCGCTTGCTCTTCTAAACCTAGAAGGTCACCAAAAATGTTTGCTAATTGCATCCAGCTTTTGTCGTCATACGCAATAACCAATGTTGGTGCGATATCTTTAAGCTGTTCATAGAGCTTGATGGCGGAATCTCCACCAGTTGCAGAAATGATGATTAGATCTGGGTTGGCCTTGATGATCGCTTCGGCATTGGGTTCGGTTTGATAGAGGGGAGTGACACCTCGAGTTTCTGCGATGTCTGCCCACTGGCGCATAAAGCCTTGTTCAGATGCTACGCTGGTATTTGCCATAGTAGCGCCAGAAGCGACAAGGGGTGCCTTGATAGCAAGTAAAGTCCCCGTCAAGGTGACGCTGGTGGACACAATTCTGGTTGGTTTTTTATTGAGAGTGAGCAGACCTTCCGGGGTCATGATTTTTCTTGGCCAACCCGATGTGCTTTTTTCTACCTGATCTATTTTTAATTGTGGTTTGTCTGGCGCGGCTGTGGGGGATTGGTCACAGCTTGCTAAAGTAAGACTTAAAAAAAGAAGAGCGAGAACTTGCTTGAAGTGTGTCATAAAGCGAACCATGTCTAAAATCCTGTAGACCGTGAAGAACGCGTTATTATATAGATGAGAATAGAATATTTATACTATTGATAATCATTTCTATTTATTTTTTTAAGAGTCTCTATTTGTTACACAGTAAAACACCAAAAGTTGATGCTGTATGGGCTGACGAGGTTGAGCTTAGAGAGCTTAGGAAAATCACTCAGTTTGACTTTGCCATTTCTAAATTTTGGCTTGAGGCCGTTGATACGAATTTTTTTTGAAGTGAGAGAGTCCGCAGTGATTTCAAAGCGCTTTTTCTTTGATCCAAAGCCGTTGCAGTGCAGGATTTTAGGGCTGGCAGACATATTGATAATGAGTAAGGTGCATTTGCCTTCCTTTTTCGCGCTATGGCAGTAGATTTGCACATAGGGATCGTTGCTTTGTACATCAAAAACACGCTCTCCCATGAGCTTGCCCCATAGCCAGCTAATCCAATAATCTGGGTTTGGCTTCAAGGTTTGGCGGTTAATAAGAGCATAATCTCCACCAATTAAGCTTTGTCTTACCATGACTTTTTGACCAATTTTAGCGCCACGTCCCAATTGGTCTGCCCACCAAAAGCAGGATACAAAACGGTCTGAAAGCTTGGCTTGTCCACCGCATTGAGCTGAGCCTGTCTCCCCCGTCCACAATTGCGCGCTAGGTTGATATTGATTACGAAAATTTTCTAATTGCTTCGAGTATCGCTCATAATCCAAGAGAGAGCTTGGCGAGAGAATATTTTTGATAGTGGCAGCTCGCGTTTTGACAGGAGATCGGCTGCTTTGGAATGGATAATAATGCCAATCAACAATATCGAGGGGCTCTTCTAAGTAATCCAAAAAGGACGCTGATATGTTGCTAAGGGGTTTGATGGCTTCGCCGATTCTTGGCCAAAAAGCACTGCCAGGACCAGCAATCTTGCTATTAGGGCTATATTGGCGCACACAACGGATAAACGTATCGTAGTCTTTGGCAAGATTACGCGCACTGGGTTGAGAGGTTAAACCATGAAACGCCCAATAGGCATTGAGCTCATTACCCAATTCACAAATGTCGATGTTTTGTCTATGCGCTTGGCTGTACTCCAACAGTGCTTTGACTTCGCTTGCTTGCCAGTGACCTTGTTGACGTCGTTCAAATAGACCGTATTTCATGGTGAACATCAGTGCTAATTCGTTACGCTGACAAAAATCATGTAGCTGATGCCACATGTTTTGGGTGATGATGAGGATGTCTGAGTTGCGAGCAAGGTGAGAAGGCTGGCTCGTAAAATAGTGAATCTTATCGGCTTCTGAACCGCCAACGCGCACATAGGCTGGACCTAATGCTTTTACTAATAAGTCGAGTTTTTCTTGTTGTAAATCGAGGGGGGCGACCCGTTCTGTACCAAGCCCACGCTGCGTACCTTTACTGCCTTCCCACCAAAAACCTCCCGCCAATACTGAAATATCAATCGAGAAAGATAAGTATCTTAAGTCTATGGTGGTTATGGGCGTCGTGCTGCTAAGATTAACGACCAGTGATTTATTTTGGCGAACGTTTTGTTGCCTTTGCAATCTAGAAAAAAACAAGTGCTCTTATTCCTCATAAAGATTTTGCTAGACTGCAATAAAAGTGTGACATTTGTGTGATGCTTTTGATGCCCCCATTTTATAAAGGACACTTCAATGAAAGTAATGGTTTGGATGATGGCGATGTTGTTGGCAAGCTGCACTTTATTGGCGGGTTGTACTGGTGCTCCGAAAAATATTGATCCGGTCACCCAGTTCCAAGTGGAGCGTTATCTAGGAACTTGGTACGAGATAGTGCGCCAAGACCATGCTTTTGAAGAGGGGCTGTCTAACGTAACCGCAACCTATTCTATGCGTGATGACGGTGGTGTTGCGGTATTGAATCGTGGGTATTCGGCGGAAGATAAAAAATGGCGAGAAGCAGAAGGTCGCGCCTATTTTGTTAATTCCTCGGATGTCGGTCATTTGAAAGTCTCGTTCTTTGGGCCATTTTATGGGGCTTATGTCATCTTTGAACTGGATAAAAAAGATTATCAATATGCCATGATTTCTGGCCCAAGCCGAGACTACTTTTGGCTCTTGTCTCGCACGCCTACTATGCCAGCCGACGTTAAGAATCGACTACTAGCACAGGCTCAGGCGTTAGGCTTTCCAATGGATAAGTTGATTACCGTCATTCACTCAAAATAACGAGCAAGTAATAGACCGCTTAGCGTTTTCGTTGGAGCAGACAGCGGCGTACGCCGTAGGACTTTGAAGAAGAGCGTAATGAGCGTCAGAATTTCGACAGTAGGCCATAAAGGCTTCGTATTGCTCATTAAAATCTATTCTGACGAGATCGTATTCGATGTAGGCGTGGTCGACATCCTCGATTTCTTTTATGCTTTCTTCTTTTGCTCGTTGTATTAAATAATTAATTTCGTTGTATTGATAGCGTATCTGATGGCAGTAAGCACTATTGGGATCGGTGGCTGCACAGTCTGCTATGATGGCTTCTAGCTCTGCTTTTTTCTCTTGATAAAGATCTACATCATTTCTTGCATGATGAGTTTGCCCCTGCGTTCTGTGTGTACTTAATGATAGGGCGTCGAGTTCGTCTTTCGCGGCTTTCAAGCGTTCCTCTTTTGCTAAGCATTCCTTTCCAAAGGCGATCAGATCACTGCTATGGGCTAAGCTTAGGGTGGTTAGCCCAGTCAAAAAAATGCCGAATTGAACGAGTTGGCGACGCATGGAATTTTTCTGCTTATTTTTCATATGTCATTACGTTTTTAGATCAAGTATAAGGGAATGAAAGGTTGTCTATTTAATAGGGTGTTTTCATCGATTTTTAAGCCTGTTTTATCGACAGGCAAATTGAGTATACACGTGCTTATTGGGGGAAATATGAAAAAATCAGTATTAGTTCATGATAAGGCGACAGGTCTTTCCATTTCACTTGATCGTGGGCCTTATCAGAACAATGGTGCGTCACCTTGGTATGCTTATGTTGGCGTCGGTACCTCTGCTCAAATGTTGAAATTTTCTTTTGATACGGGCAGTAACTTTATCTGGGTTACCTCAAGTTTATGTAAGTCTGATACCTGTCATCATTATGGCGATCAACAATTTATTTATCAATTATCATCCAGCTTTTCATGGGTTGACCAACAGACCATGTCAGTCAATTTTGGACCGTGGGGCAGCATGGCGGTTAAAACAGGTCAAGATAGATTGACGCTAACGCCCGATGCACTCGGGCAAATCGACACTGGACCGATATCGTTGTCTTCAGACCTCTATTTAGCGCAAGCGTATGAAGGTGTGCAGTTTCGTGAGCTGGATTGGGATGGCGGGATTGGCATTCCGAGCACAACCGAATTATCCGAAGTTTCCAGCGCCTATTTTTCTTATCGTGGAATACACAGTCAACAAGTAAGCGAACCGACTTCGTTTCACTTTTTTCAAAGTTTAATCGAGCAAGGAGTGGTCAGTGCCAAGCACCCCTATGTGGGGTTTTTAACGGACATAGATGAAAGACATGGACAAGTTGAATTTGGCCAGTTAAATCAAGATTACCGAGACAGTAAAGAGTATTTGTTTTTGCCGTGGGATAAATACAGCGTGCCTTATTTGTGGACCAGCAAAATGACATCGCTTTCTATCGGCGATACTCAGGTTATTGCTCTCGACTCCGCGGCCAAATCCCCTTATTTTTTAGCGTTAGATTCCGGTTCATCGCAATTTAAGGGCGACTGTAATGTGATGACGACGCTGTACGACATCGCCTCCCAAACGAAGGCGGATTTGGTCATCGAAATCAGCCAAACTGATTTAGGGGAGGTGGGCAAATTAGTGGTGACCTCAGATATGTACAATGTCTTAATTGAAGCAGGCGAGGAAAAGGGCAAAGTAGTCACGCAATTTCAGCCAATGGAAGGAGCCGACTACATTGCTTTAGTTGGCTCAGTGCTCATGGATTATCTCTATACGGTATATGAATTTAACGTGGAGGAAGTTGCAGGCAAAATAACCTTGCTTCCTATCGGTATGTGGGTTTTTAACAAATCCACTGGGCCTAAAGTCATTACGACAACGCAAAGTAAACCAGCACGAATTTTTCACTCTTAGTGTAAGGAGAAAGCAATGGCATTGATTTTAAACGGGACATGGAAAAACAGTTATGGTTCAACCATGGTGTTGGAAGTTGATGATGAGGGGTTTATTTTCGGTGAATATCGCTCACATACCGGTTCAACTGGGACGTATTTGGTGACTGGCCATTGTGCTCCAAGTGACCCAACACATGAGGGTGGGCAGCCGCTTGTTTTATCGATTTATTGGCGTTCTATCGGTGGCGAAGAACCCGATGGTGGCTCACATTGGGTATCGACTTATTGTGGTCAGCTTGATGACAATGGTCACATGACAGTCATGAATGCCTTGGTGACAACGACAAGTTACCAAGCGTTTTCGCCCGGTGATTATATTGACAAACTGGTGTTTACCAAGCAATCCGATGCGAGTGAGTTACGCACTCATAATATTGCGTTATTGGCGAAACCTAAAATACAGGTTGCGAATCCAATTAACGGCGTCTGGTCGGATAAAGAACAAGGAGTGGCGTTAACCTTGTTTTTGCAAGATCCAGAATACGGTGTTGTCAATGGTTGGCTTTCTTACAACAACGAGATAATGAGTATGCTGGGTTTCACGGATATCTTAGTTGATAACAATATATTACAAAGTGTTAGCCTGAGTGGATATATGCTGAATACTAAACAGCCCATATCCCTTGTTGGTCGTATTAGCCAAGATGGTAGGGCACTAGTGCTTTCTCGTTGGTTATCGAACTCAACTACGGCTGAAGAGGCGTATTTTCAAGCCAGTTCGATGAATTGGGAGCTCACTAAAAATTAGCCTTTAGGTTTTTATTCAAATGTGAGGGAGAACAAATGATCTTAAGTCATGTTTATAACAAAGAAGAGCATGATCAAACCATCATAGACTGCTTTTTACAGATGTGGCGTTATTCTGCCGACCTGATGTTTATTATGGCGGTAGAAGATGGTGATGAGTTTTCCCTCTACGATAACAACCCTGCTTCCAAAGCGGTCATGGGTCTAGAAAACGGTTCTGAAATACACAGACTCAATTTGCGAGTGCAGTTTGGTGATGAAATGGCCGAACAAGTCTTTGCAACGTACCGCCAAGTCATTCTTAATCGAACCCCTGTATCCATCGAGCAAGCTGGCATAAGGGGTGATGGTAGTCGTATTTATTTTGATACCTTGTTTGTACCTATATTTGATTTAACCGGAAAGGCGGTTTTCGTCTGTGGTGTCAGTCGTGATATTACCAAAATAAAAGACGCCGAATTGATGGCATTACAGGCTAATGAAAAGCTGCTTGAATACAGTGTTGCACTTGAAACCATTAATCAAGATCTAGATCGCAAGGTGCAAGAACGAACAAAAGAATTGGAAAGCGCCAAACGTATCGTAGAAGAGGCGTTAGAAGCAAAGTCTTCTTTTGTCGCTCGAATGAGTCATGAAATACGCACACCGATTAATGCTGTCATCGGACTGAGCCATCTCAGTTTAAAAACGCCTTTAAACGGCGAGCAGCAAGATTACATTAATAAAATACTTACCTCAGGCGAAGTCTTGCTCAGCTTGGTCAACGATGTACTGGATTTTTCGAAGATTGAAGCCGGAAAGATGAGCATTGAAGTCGTGCCGTTTTCACCTCGATCGATTGTTGATTATGCGACTAATATGGTTGCTATTAAGGCAAAAGAAAAAAAGCTTACATTAACCATCGATATTTCCTCTTCTCTACCGCCTATTTTGTTAGGGGATCCATTACGTATCCAACAAGTTTTAGTCAATTTAATGAGCAATGCGGTTAAGTTTACGGAGCGAGGCGGTATTTGCGTTCGTGTTTATGCTGAGACGAACCGTGATCAGGATCTCTTGTTGCGCTGTGATGTTATTGATACGGGAATTGGAATAGCAAAGACGTTTTCAGAACAGTTATTTCAGTCTTTCCAACAAGCGGACGACAGTATTACCCGTGAGTTTGGCGGCACAGGTTTAGGATTGGCGATTTCTCGTCAACTTTGTGAGCTTATGGGGGGAAGAATTTGGTTTAACAGCGAAGTAGGGCAAGGTTCCACTTTTAGTTTCTCTTTACCATTAACCACACCGACCCCAAAAAAATCACCTGACCAGATTGAAATGCATGCCAATACTACGGCACCTGATTTATCTCAGTATCACATTCTGTTAGTCGAAGATAACATCATTAATCAAAAAGTTATTTTAGGATATTTAGATGAGACAGGCATACGGGTTGATGTGGCGGGAAATGGTGAAGAGGCGATTAGTAAAATGAATAGGCAAGATTACAGTCTGATCTTTATGGATATTCAGATGCCTGTGATGGATGGTCTGACAGCCACGCGTAAAATTAGGCAAAATTCTAAGTATCATTCTATTCCCATCATAGCCATGACTGCTCATGTATCTCAAGAAGCAAAAAAACAATCCGCAAGTGCTGGAATGAATGCCCATTTAGACAAACCGATTAAAAAAATCGATTTATACAAAATTTTACAAAAACACTTGAATGTAAGGGAACCGCACAGTACCTCACAAACAGATCGTTTAGAGAGCGGTCACGAGGCGAGTAGTCATCTACAGCTATTGTCTAATCTGTCATCAATCGATACATTAGAAGTCTACGAAGCCGTTAAGAGTTTGGGTGGAAAGACAAACCTATATATCGACTTAGTTATGGCGTTTTATGAAAAATATCAAGGTGTGTATCTAGAAGAAATATCTGGAGATAAGTTTTTTTCTATATTGCATTCGCTGAAATCTAATTCAGCTTATATTGGTGCTTTTACCTTATCCTCTTACTGTTTGGCATTAGAAAATGAATTGAATACTGACGTCGCTTATTCGAAAAAATTACCATTATTAATAGACGCGTTTCGTGAACTGATCAGTCAACTAAATACTGTGTTAGTGCCTCATATCTCTAAAATTGAAGCGGGTATTAATGATATGGTGTTTTCCGATGCTGAGCTTAGGGAGGCATTGGAACAGATCACTCCTTTATTAATGAGTTCAGATTTTTTGGTGGAGAGTCATTTTGATGCATTGCGCAAAATGGTAAGAGAGACTAAATACGCTTTCGAGATAGAACATATAATTGATGATGTACATAATATTGAGTTTGAGACGGCTTATGTTAAAGCTACTCAGCTTATTTTAGAGCTTCAAGGTGATTAAAGGCGATGGCAAAAGAACAAAGAGTTTTAGTCATTGATGATGAAAAAATCAATCTTAAGATAATTGGCGACATGCTTAACGATGATGTCCATATCATAATGGCCAAAAGTGGTGAGCAAGGAATTAGAAAGGCCATTGAGTATCAACCTGATTTGATTTTATTAGACGTCGTCATGCCAGAGATGGATGGTTTTGAGACCATGAGTCGCCTTCGTCACAATGTACAAACCAGCGCCATACCGGTCATTTTTATCACTGCCTTGAACGATGCGAGTCATGAGGAAAAAGCGCTCTTGATGGGCGCAAGTGATTATATTCAAAAGCCGCTTCACACCAATATCGTGCAAGCCAGAGTGCGGTTGCATTTAGAGCTAGTTAAACAGCGAAAACTACTAGAAGAATTAGCGAATATTGACCCGTTAACGGCTCTGGCTAATCGTCGAAAATATCAAGATGTCATCGCGGACGAATGGCAAAACGCCATCCATAACCATCGCTGTATTTCTTTGCTGGTAATAGATATTGATAACTTTAAACAGTACAACGATTGTTATGGTCATGCCACTGGTGACACAGTATTAAAGCAAGTTGCTGCCGTGTTGGCGAATCAAGTGGCCGATAAAGGGTTGGTCGCGCGATATGGTGGTGAGGAGTTTGTTATTGTTTTGCCAGGCTATTCGCAAGAAGCGTCTATAGAAATTGCGCGTTATTGTATGCAAGATGTTGAATCACTAAATTTAGTGTATAGCCATGAAGAATTCAGTGGCAAAGTGACGGTGAGTGTTGGGGGGGCGACAAAAGTGCCCACAACAAAATGCGATATCGACGATTTTTTTAACATGGCCGATGAGATGCTCGGTGTGGCTAAGAAAAGTGGTAAAAATAAAATATTATGGAAATTACCCTGTGATCTACCTATTGTTGCTAAATGATCATAACAAGATATCGGTAAAGTAGAATGAATAACTCCTACGGGTTAGATATGCACCCGTTGCGTGATGCGCTCTATGCTGAGTTGCATTCCCGCCCCTTTCAAGTTTTGCCCAGTCCAGCCAGAATAAGTTATCTAGCAGTTATTGTTAGGCCAGATCAAAAACAGGATGAGTTCGAGCATTTTTGTTCGCTCTACGACCATTTTAATGGCACCCCACCAGAACAGGATAGTGCCTGTTTTGAAGTCGATTTTGGTCCTTTTAAGGTTCGTCGTGACAAGCATCTTGAATTTATCTCTTATATGGTCATCCGCACTGAAGTGGATGCGCAGCTAGGTTTTTTTGATCAAAATGCTTTGGCTTATTTGCCGCTTGAGTGGTTATCAAGTATGCCAGGTACTACCATTGCTGCTTTTCATGTTTCTGTTGAAGATGCTCGAACGATTCCTGAACCTGATCTTACTCTTGTTAAAAGTCATTTCGAAGGTATGCGTTTGGTGGGCAGTCGTCCTCAGAATGGCGATGCGCAGGTTTGGACAACGTTTCAATTGCACAGTGATGGTTGTGGGCGCTTTTTGATTTACAACAAAGGCATGAGTGATAGTCAATTAGGTCGAATGGTTCAGCGTGTCGTTGAGATAGAAACCTACCGTCTGATGGCGTTATTAGCCTTACCGATGGCGCGTAAATACAACGCAGAACTCGTTGTTATGGATGAAAAACTGGCACAAACCACCGCCAGCTTGTCTGATGCGACGGAGCCGCTTGATGAGCAAGCCCTGTTGAGCGAGCTTATTGACATGGCAGCTTGGGTAGAAGCGACACGAGCAAAAACTTCTTTTCGGTTCAGTGCCACAAGAGCCTATCATGAATTGGTTCTAAAGCGCCTGAATGAGTTAAAAGAAGACGAAGTGTCTGGTCATTTAACTATTACTGAATTTATGACGCGTAGATTAACGCCAGCTGTACGAACCTGTAATAGCACCGGAAACCACTTAGAAAGCCTTTCTATGCGTATTGATAGAGTGTCAGACATGATGCGTACACAAGTGGAAATGTCCATCCAGTCACAGAATCAACAATTGTTGACATCAATGGATCGCCGTTCGAAAATTCAACTTGCCATGCAACATACCGTCGAAGGCTTATCCGTTGCTGCGATCAGTTATTACAGCGTGGGCTTGTTGAAGTTTTTGATTGAAGCTGTGTATGACAAAGGTGTGAACTTTGATAAAAGCCTGGTGATTGGTTTGTCAGTGCCTATTGTTGTCGGAAGTGTATGGTTGGCGACGCGAAAAATACATAAGCGCTTTTTGTTGCTGGCTAAGGCCAAAGAAGAAAAGTAGTCGTTGTTTTATTTTTTTCAAACACACATAAAAAAAGCTTTCTATTGTTACCGTAGAAAGCTTTTTTTTGTGATTAGAGATTTTTTAAGATCTTTATCAAACCGTATTATGAATCTCGGCAACGAAGTCGTAAGAATCCCCAGGGAACCATGAGCGCGTAAACTCGATAAGCGTCCCATCTTGGGTCACTGCGGTACGTTCAATATAGAGCACCGCACTGAGTTCTGGGATATCCAATAAGCTTGCTCTTTGCCCGTCTATGCTAATAGCGCGTAAACGCTGAAAGGCCCGTACTGGGCGACAGCCTTGCTGCTCTAACAAATCGTACAGTGATCCTTCCATCGCAAACGGGTTCAAAATGTAATGGCTTGGAATGGTTGCCAGCTCCAACGCCATTGGTTTTCCATCCGCGTAACGCAAACGATAAAACCGAACGACCTCTTGCTCAGCTGAAAGGCCCAGTGCTTTGCATTCATCCGCATGAGGCATACCCAAAGAGCGATCCAGCCATTTAGAGGTAATCGTTTTGCCGCGAGCTTGCATGACTTCGGTAAAGCTGCGCAAGTGGTTGAGTGGTTGTTCAACCCGCTCACTGACAAAGGTGCCTGCACCTTGACGTTGTGTCAGTACATCTTCTTTTACCAATTCATCAATGGCTCGTCGAACCGTTACCCTTGAAACATCAAGGTATTTGGCAAGATCTCGTTCCGGTGGCAGTGTGTCGCCACCGTGAACTCGGCCTGCAGAAATAGACGCTAAAATGGCTTTTTTCAACTGCACATAGAGAGGAATGCCTTTTTCTCTCAATGCTTCGGCCTTGCCAAATAACGCATTAACCCGATTTTGGTTCATAGTTCCTGTCCTGAATGGGAAGGGGTCCCGTCGTCTTTTTTTAGGGCTAGGTATGCCAGCGTTAAAGGGGGATGGCCGCTGACGTATGGGCGTTGACTCTCGTTAACGCTTTCCCTTGGTGATCAAATAGATACAAGTGATTGGCTTGTATCCCAAAGGTGATGAGATCACCTGCTTGGTGCTGATTATCGCCATCTACTTTCAATACGAGTTCACCTTCTTGATCAATATCGACATATAAATAGGATAACTCACCAAGGTGCTCAACCAGAGTCACTTTGCCTGTAACGATGTTGCTATCACAGTTGAGAGCCATATGCTCTGGGCGTAAGCCTAGTTGCACTATATCGCCCTTATTCAACGATGATGTATCGACTGAGGCGTGAATGACGCGGCCGGATTCTAGCACAAGTTGCGTGTTTTCTGGGTCGGGATGACTGACTTTTGCGGCTAAAAAGTTCATTTTGGGTGAACCAATAAAGCCTGCAACAAACTGTGTTTTTGGATGATGATATAAATCTAAAGGTGCACCAACTTGTTCGACACGACCTTTATTCATCACAACGATTTTATCGCCTAAGGTCATGGCTTCGACTTGATCGTGAGTCACATAGACTACGGTGGCTTTTAGTTCCTGATGAAGTTTACCCAGTTCGACACGAGTTTGTACCCGCAGCGAGGCGTCTAAGTTAGATAAAGGTTCATCGAATAAAAAGACCTTTGGATCGCGTACAATAGCACGGCCGATGGCGACACGTTGACGCTGACCACCCGATAACTCCCTCGGCAATCGCTCCAAGAGATGATCAATCTTTAATTTCTTTGCGGCTTCTATCACTTTGTTGTTTACAAAAGCTTTGTCTTTGCCTGAAATCTTCAAGCCAAAAGCCATATTTTTGAATACATTCATATGTGGGTACAAGGCATAAGACTGAAACACCATAGCAATGCCGCGTTTGGCTGGTGAGCGCCCATTGACTCGCTCGTCATCGATGTACAAGTCGCCTTCGGTGATGTCTTCCAGCCCAGACAGCAAGCGTAATAGGGTGGATTTACCGCAGCCGGATTCGCCAATCAGCACGACAAACTCACCGTCTTTGATATCAAGGTCAATGCCATGCAGCACATCCACATCGCCAAAGCGTTTTTTAATATTGTTCAGTTTTACACTAGCCATGAAATAAACCTCCAACGGTCAACGATATCAACGATTACTTGACCGCTCCGCTGGTTAAGCCGCGGATCAATTGTCTTGAAAAAATGGTGTATAGGATCAGTACAGGAACGATTGCCAAGGTTAACGCTGACAATACCGAGTTCCAATCCGTGACGTATTGCCCCACAAATTGCTGTACGCCAAGGGTAATAGTGCGTGTTTCTTCACCCGGAGCGAGTATCAGCGGGAACCATAAATCGTTCCAAATTGGAATCATGGTGAATACCGCAACGGTCGCCATCGCAGGTTTCAGTAGCGGTAAAATGATACAAAAGAAAATCTTATATTCGCTCACGGAATCGCAACGTGCCGCTTCGGTCAGCTCTTTGGGAATCGTGCGTACAAACTCCGATAATATGTACACAGCGAGGGGCAAGCCTTGGGCTATATATACCAGCACCAGTGCGGTCAGTGTATTGACCAGATCTAAGCTCACCATTAGGCTCAAAATACTCACCGTGCCAAGACGTATTGGAATCATGATGCCCATGGCAAACAAAAAGGTAATTAGCAAGTTGCCCTTAAATTTGTATTCTGTCAGAGCCCAAGCGGCCATAGCGCCAAGTAAAAGCACCAACCCGACTGCCAAAATAGTGACGACCAAGCTGTTCCATGAATACAATCCAAAATCTGATCTGAGTAATACTTGTTCAAAACCCATTAAGGTAAAGGAATCACTGTCTGGTAAGCCGAGTGGATCGCGGAAAATGGCACGACGTTCTTTAAAGGCGTTGATCACAACGACAATAATCGGAAAAAGAGCAATCACGGTATAGGCCAATAACACAGCGTGCACGGTGACACTTTTGGGTACTTGCCTCATTCCAGAGGAAGGCATAAGACGACTAAATAGTTTCATTATAACCTCCTTAAAATTGGAATCGCTGAATGCGACGTTGAATAAAGAACAGGAACAACATAACGCCCACCAAAATGATTAAAAACATCAAGGTCGCCACCGCTGCTCCCATGGAAGCGCTGCCTTGCTGAAGTTGGAAGCCAAAGAAGGTTCGGTAGAAGAAAGTGCCCATTAAATCAGTCGAGAAATTAGGGCCTGCAAGGGCGCCCTTTACCGCATATATCAGTTCAAATGCGTTGAAATTTGCCACAAAGGTCAAAATCGATACCATAGCGATGGTGGGTAAAATCAATGGCAATTTAATGTGCCAAAATGTTTGCAATGAATTGGCACCATCCACCACACTGGCATCGACAATATCGTCTGGAATATTGAGTAAGGTGGCATAAATCAACATCATTGGAATGCCGACAAACTGCCAGACTGATATAAAAGCTAAAGTGATCAGTGCGCTGCTTTCTTTGCCCAGCCAAGCGTCGAAGTACTGACCAAGGCCAATGCTGTAAAGAAAGTCTTCAGAAATGCCCCAGATAGGACTTAATAGCAACTGCCAAACGAAACCTATGATCACCACAGAAAGCATGGTTGGCATAAAAATGAGTGTGCGATAAGTACCAGACAAACGCAGCTTTGGTGAGCTTAATAACACGGCTAAAAGCAGACCAATGGGGTTTTGCACCAGCATATGAATGGCGAAAAATTGGAAGTTATTGCCGAGCGCGTTCCAAAAAGCCTGTGACCAAGTATCGTCAGTTATCAAGGTAATGAAATTTTGCAGACCGACAAAGTGACTTTGCCCTTGTTGCTCGTTATAAAGGCTTAATACAAGCGTATCGAGCAAAGGGTAAACACTGAAAACAACGTAAATAAGCAATCCCGGCCCAAGGAAAAATACCACGTGCCATGGGAAGGGTTTCTTTTCGTCATGTTGGTTGGATGGAGTCATGGTTCATCTCAAATGGTTATTAATCTTAACCCTCCCAACCTCTTACTAGAGGAGGGCGTTCCCTCCCCTTGTGTTTTTGAAGGGGAGGGCTAGGGTTTAACTTATTGCTGAGGTTTGTACCATTGTTCTAAGCCATCCTGTGTTTCTTTGGCGGCTTGCTCTGGCGTCATGGTGCCATTGATTACTTGGGCGCTCACATTCCAAAGCTGGCTTTCTAGATTTGGCGTACCACGAGACAGGATTTGATATGAGTTACGAATGGTCGATTCGCACTGCTGACGCCAGCTCATAAACTCTTGTGCCACGGGGTCTTTGATGTCGATTTGATGATCTGACAAGGGGAAAAAGCCTGGTACTTCATTGGCGTAAAGTGTGGCGAATTCTTTGCTGGCCATCCAATTTAAGAAGACTTTTGCGGCTTCTTTGTTGGTAGCGTTTGCATTGATGCCAATACCCATGTCGGTGTGGTCACTGATGTAGCAAGTGTCACCCGCTTTCGCTACTGGAGGTGGAAAAGCACCAAATTCAAAATCGGCTTGATTGTTGAACGTTTGAATGTCCCAAGAGCCTGCAGGGTAAATTGCGGCACGACCTAAAGTGAAAAGATTTTGTGAATCGGAATATTTTTGTGCTTCAAAACCTCGGCCTAAATACGGTTTCCATTGGGCAAGCTCTGTCCAGGTATCCACATACGCTTTGTCGGTTAGCTTTGCTGCACCGCTTAATAACGCCTTACGGCCTTGTTCGCCTTCCCAATAATTTGGACCGATATTTTGGAATCCCATTGTTGCGGCTTCCCATTGATCAGCCGTTCCCATAGCTAACGGGGTGTAACGACTTTCTGATTTGATGGTATCAAGGGTTTTGAAGAATTCCGCCCGTGTTTTTGGTACAGACAGATTCAGTTCTTTGAATATTTCTTTGTTGTAAACAAAGCCGTGAATGACCGAGGCGACCGGCATACAGAATTGGTCTTTACCGTCGTCTGTCACCCATGCGCTTTTTGCTACATCAGAAAATTGCTTTAGACCTTCTAGGTCATTTAAGTTGGCAAGATAGCCGTCTTTATAAAGATCTAATGCTGTATCGAATGGACGACAAGTGATGAGGTCGCCTGCGGAGCCAGCTTTTAATTTTGCTTGCAACGCAGAATTGTATTCTGTTGGTGGGGTGGGGGCGAAGTTTACTTTTGTATCAGGGTGGCTTTTGTTAAAAGCTGGAATGATAACATCAGACCAGATGTTCGCATCGTCACTGCGCCAGCTTTCAATAGACAAGGTGCTGGCTGCTTGAATGGTGCCTGTACTGCTCATCAGTATGGTGGCCAGACAGGTTAACTTTAAGGCTGTGTTTATGGCTGTTTTGCTTTCAAGTGGAGCGGAATGAACATTGAACATGGTGACTCTCCGTTTGTGATTTCCAATTGTGCTTTAGGTGCTTTTTTATTAGTTTTTAACGTACTATTGGTATTTTTTAGGTATTGCTGAGTTTTGAAAATTAGCACCAATTATTCTATCAAGCAAATAAATATGACAATTTTGTGGAAAATAAATGCGCATTGGGCTTTAATTGGTTCTATATTGGTTTCTTATTTTGTTCTGATTGGGAAAGAGGGTTCCTATGCAAGTAATCATTCTCTCGTCTGCTCATGATGTTGCTGTCTATGCGGCCGATCGTGTTGTTGATGTGATTAATACCAAAAAGAATCCAGTTTTAGGGTTGGCGACGGGGTCGACGCCCATTGCTTTGTATGAGGAGCTCGTAGCGCGTCATCACTCTAGGCAAGTATCGTTTCGTCAAACGGTCAGTTTTAATTTGGATGAATACATTGGTATTGCCGATTCCCATGAGCAGAGTTATCGCACCTTTATGAATCAACATTTGTTTAATGCGATTGATATCATGCCGACAAACACGCATGTTCCATTGGCGCAGAGCAAAGAGGTTGCGGTGTTAAAGAAAAGTGCCCAAGACTATGAAGCGAGTATTCAACAAGCTGGGGGAATAGATCTGCAAATTTTAGGTATTGGCTTAAATGGTCACATCGGTTTTAACGAGCCAACTTCCAGCTTTGCGTCACGAACGCGTATTAAAACCTTGTCAGAATCAACGGTTGCTGCGAATAAGCGTTTTTTTAAAGCTGGAGAATATCAACCTGAGTTAGCTCTAACCATGGGTATTGGTACTATTTTGGACAGCCGAGCGGTGTTGTTAATGGCCACAGGAAAAGCCAAAGCGGAAGCGGTAAAAGCCATGATCGAAGGGCCGATCTCTGCAATGTGTCCTGCGTCGGCACTGCAGCTGCACGAAGCGGCAACCATCGTATTGGATGAAGAGGCGGCTAGTTTGTTAGCGTTAAAAGAGTACTACCAATGGTGCGAGTTGAAACGCCAGCAATTGCACGAGGGAAGTTTGATATGAGTGGTTTATACATTGGTATTGATGGTGGCGGCACTTTTTGTCGCGCTCGTTTGGTGGACTCTAATGACAATGTCTTGGGCGAAGCCGTCGGTGGTTCGGGCAATCCAAGAATCGGAATTGAAGCGGCATGGCAAAACATTATTAACGCTTGTCTAGAAGCCTGTCACCAAGGCAATGTTCCTCGTGAAATGTATTCGAAAATCACGCTAGGTCTTGGATTAGCAGGAGCCAATCAGCCATTAGAGCAAGAACTGGTGATTGCTCAAAAGTCTCCATTTGGGCAGCGATACTTATTAACCGATGCGCACGCTGCGTGTCTGGGCGCGTTTAACGGTGAAGAAGGGGCGTTATTGATATTGGGCACGGGCAGTTGCGGTGTGGTGTATCAAAATGAAAGATTCAGTATTGTCGGTGGTTGGGGCTTTCCGCTATCGGATCAAGGTAGCGGAGCGCGTATTGGCCTATCTGCACTAGAATATTCACTGGCTGCACTGGATGGGATTTCGCCGTCGACGCCTTTTACGGACAGTATTAACGCTGAATTTTCGTTGTCAGCAGAAGCGTATGTTTTGTATCAAAATCGTTCGCCATTACCCAAAGAATACGGGGCTTTTGCTGTGCAAGTGTTTCAATTCGCCCAACAAAAAGACCCTATAGCCCTGAAAATTATCCAGCAGCAAGTGGAATGGGTAAGCCAATATTTAGACGCTTTGATAGCGAAAGGTGCGCAGAAAATAGTGTTAGTGGGCGGCGTGTCGGAGGCCATTCTGACCTATTTGCCGGAACGTTTTTCGGCCTACTTTTGTCAACCACAAGGTGATGCTATGGCGGGGGCCATTTTGATGGCCAAAGCGCAAATAGGGAGAAAGGCAATATGATGGATCAGGAAGTGTTAAGCGTTTTTGCAAAACGTCTGTTCGATGGCGAGCAATGGCTAACGAACCAACAGGTTATATGGAAAGGACAGATGATTGAATCTGTTAAGTCGGCAGCCATGCCCCTTAATGGGGAAATGGAGATTTTTGATGTATTGGCGCCTGGTTTTATCGATGTGCACGTAAATGGCGGTGGTGGTGCCTTGTTTAACCACACGCCAACGATTGAAACATTGGCGCGCATGGTGGCGGTGCATGCTCAATTCGGTACTGTGGCCATGATGCCGACATTGATATCGGATGATTATGAGATCATGTCGCAAGCTCATCATGCGGTTTGCCAAGCGCTGGAACAAACTATGGCGGGGATTTTAGGCATGCATTATGAAGGCCCTTATCTTAATCCCATCCGCAAAGGCGTTCATAATGAATCTAAATTGCGCAAACCCACAGAAGGTAAGCTTGCCACGCTATTAGAAGTGAGTCGTAGTGGCAAACTTATGGTGACTTTGGCGCCAGAGCAAGTGCCAGAAGGCTTTATCGAATGGCTAGTGTCGCAAGGCGTGATTGTCTGCATTGGTCATTCTGCGGCAAGCTATGATCAAGCGAGACGAGCGGTAGAGAGTGGCGCGCGTGGTTTTACGCATTTGTTTAATGCTATGACACCCTTAGTCAGTCGTGAGCCTGGTGTGGTGGGGGCAGCATTGCAAACGGATAAACCAACCTGGTGCGGATTAATCGCCGATGGCCACCATGTTCATCCTGCCAGTATGCGAGTCGCTGTTGCTGCAAAAGGCTGTGAGCATATGCTTTTAGTCACCGATGCCATTCAGAGTGTGGGTTCAGAAGCAAAAGAAATGCCTTTCTTGGGTAAAAAGGTGCTGCGTAGCGAAGGCAAAGTCACCACCGAAGACGGCACGCTAGCGGGTTCGGATTTGGATATGGCAACCGCTGTACGTAATACGATTAATTTAATCGGCCGAACATCCACGGAAGCTTTACAGATGGCGTCTTTAAGGCCAGCTGAGTTTTTAGGCATAGACCAAGAATTTGGTCGTATTAAAGCGGGATATAGAGCGAGCATAGTGGCACTTAATACTGATTTTTTTGTCACCGCAACCTGGATCGATGGACAAAAAGTGTGGGGGTAGGTGGCTGTCTATTTTCAAGTAAATGGAAATAAAGCTATCTATCTGAGTGTGATGCCTATAGTATGACCTCTCCAGCTAGAAAGAAGTCTATAATTATTAACTCTGCAATACGTTGTTTTATTCATAAAATCCTCGTCCTGAAAGTTTCTAAGTACCAGTCTATTTTTTTTGCAAAATCGGTCTTTAACAAGACTATCCAAACTTCAGGAAAATATTTATGTCTAATACAGTAAAAGGAACCGTTAAGTGGTTCAACGAAACAAAAGGTTTTGGTTTCATCGAGCAAGCGTCTGGCCCAGATGTGTTCGCACATTTTAGCGCTATTGTAAGCTCTGGATTCAAAACATTGGCTGAAGGCCAACAAGTAGAATTCGTTGTGACTGCTGGCCAAAAAGGTCCTCAAGCAGAAAATATTACAGTACTTTAATTAGCTACTAAGCATATTTAAAAAAGGGTAAGTTCTTCGGAGCTTGCCCTTTTTTTATATTTTTCAACCCAAGCTTCATGACCTCACCTTCGCTCGTCCTCCATTTTCCTAACCTAAAATATCTGAAACTTTTCCTACTGTTGTTACGTATTTCTAAAGAGACATAAAGTGTGTCGTTGTGACACTCAATGCATCACTGTGTAAGGAGTAATGTATGAATCGTCGATATTTTCTGCTTCAAGCGGCCTGCCTAGTTGGCGTTGCAAAAACATTTAATGTATCTGTTTCGAGCATGGCGCTGGCGTCTGACTCAACCTTTGAAGTGGTTCGTACCAAGAAAGAGTGGCAAGCAAGATTAAGCGATTTTGAATATCAAGTGATGAGAGAAGAAAAGACAGAGCGAGCAGGGTCAAGCGCTTTATTAAATGAAAAGCGGGCAGGGGTTTATCACTGTAAAGGCTGCGATCTCCCCTTGTATCCTAGTCAGACTAAATATGAAAGTGGTACGGGTTGGCCAAGTTTTTACGATAGTTTGCCTAATGCCATTGGCACAAAAGAAGACAATGGTTTCTTCATGACACGCACCGAAGTGCACTGTCGTCGTTGTGGTAGTCATCTTGGGCATATTTTCGAAGATGGTCCAGCACCAACGGGACTGCGTCATTGTTTAAATGGTGTTTCTCTCGTGTTCCAACCGACTTAAATTTTATGGTTAATTTTTTTTAAACCTGAAACCTTTTTGAATCCACACCGTATCTTTTTATAACCATGACGCATTGTTATGGACAATCAGACTGGAGAATAACAATGAAATTATTAAGTCTTGTTTCTGCTGCGACAATCATGACCCTTGCTGGTTGTTCTGCTGGAGGTATGAAGAGTGCCGATGAAAATACCAATCCAATGGTTGGTGGTGCTCCTATGTATGCGAGCAAAAATATCATAGAAAATGCGGTGAACTCAAAAGACCATACCACCCTCGTTGCGGCGGTAAAAGCAGCCGGTTTAGTTGAAACATTGCAAGGCCCTGGTCCTTTTACCGTCTTTGCACCAACGAATGCAGCGTTTGATAAGTTGCCAGAAGGTGCCGTGTCGACTCTTCTAAAACCAGAAAACAAAGCGGCCTTGGCGAAGGTGTTAGCCTGTCATGTCGTAAAAGCCGATGCTTTATCTGGCGCGATCAAAACGATGATTGATGATGACAAGGGCAAACACCCAGTGCCTACTGTCGGTGGATGCACATTAATGGCGACTTACATGGGCGATAAAATTATGCTTGAAGACGAAAATGGTCGTGTTGCCCACGTGACCATTGCCGATGTTAAACAATCCAATGGCGTTATTCATGTGGTTGATGCGGTACTTTTACCTAAGCAATAAGCGCCAGAACGCCAACAATGATTACGTGGTACAACCACCTGCTTGGTCTCTAGCTGGATAGAGACCAAGTTTTTTCAGAGTTGAGTGTGTCTACTTTTCCTAGAAGCCATGATGCTTGCGATTAAAATGCAACCTCCGCCAATCATTTGTACTGTATTCAGCGATTCCCCTAACCAGAAATACGCAAATAAAGCGCCAAAGGCGGGTTCTGACCCTGTGAGCAGGGCGACTCGTGATGGGCTAGTGTGTTTGACACCGAAGTTTTGTGCAAACAAGGCAAAGACAGTGCAGAAGAGTGCGAGATAAAAGGCCGCCAGCCAAAAAGTCATATTAGCTGGAAAGAGTTGCTCTATCGAATGGTCATTGCTTAAAAAAATCAATAAAGCACCAAGGGTAACGACATTAGCTTGAATGCTGGTCGTACTGAGTGCTGAGAGTGTTTTTCCTTTCAATAGCGTTTTGGTGGTGACGACCATGCAGGCGCGCAAAAACGCGGCGAGTAAAATACAGCCGTCACCCTTGTTGAGCTCTAAAGACAGAAAGTCAAAAGCGTTTGAATTTGTGTTTTGAGTGGTCAATAAGAAGACGCCGACCAATGACAGTAAGGCAAACATGACAATGTTCGCGCTGGGTAGCTTTCGCTCTGTGATGGCTTCGACAAAGGGAGTAATAAGTACACATAGACTAATTAAAAAAGCGGCTTTTGAGGCTGTGGTGTGAAAGACACCATAGATTTCCGCAAGGAAAATGCACAATAAAATGCCGCCTGTTGGCACAGCAAATTTCCAATCTTTTATTAATCCTTTGCGCAGCTCTTTGATAAAAATGGGAGCGAGTATGAGCGATGTTAAACCAAAGCGAATCACGATAAAGGCCAGTACACCTGTGTAAAGTAAGGCCTCTTTTGTAATGCCATAGCTTGTTCCCCAAAAAAAAGCGGTCAACAAAAGGGATAATTCTGCCATGGGAAATTTTGACAGGATGAAGGGGGTGTTAAGTGTTTTTGATTGCATGTTTTTCTCGAAAATATGGGTGAGTGATGTGAGAAAGCATGCTAACTTGTGTTTATATGAAAGATAATTGGCTCAATAATCAAAAGACTTATGATTCATGGACACAAATAAATTGATTGCCTTGCTGCCTGATATGGCTGCGTTTGTTGCTGTGGTAGAAACGGGCAGCTTTACTAAAGCCGCGCTGAAGCTTGGTGTGACGCCATCTGGGGTGAGTCGACAAGTGTCTCGAATGGAGACGGCCTTGTCGGCGGTGTTAATAGAGCGTACCACACGACAACAAACCCTTACATTGGTGGGTAGAGCGGTGTATGAACAGTGTCGTCAAATGTTAGACAGCGCAAAAGAAGCGGTTGTCGCCTCTGAAAATAATGCCAACGAGGCGTCCGGCCGTTTGCGTATTGCCGCGCCAGATTCATTGGCAAGGCAAGTATTAGAGCCCTTATTGATGGAGTTTATGGCTTTATATCCCGCAATTTCGTTACAGGTTCAGGTGACGGATTTGCGCGTTGATCCAGCGTATCAGAATGTGGATCTGGTGTTTTATGTGGCTGAAAAGCCCTACGAGCACTTAGTGTGTAAAACTTTGGGCGGAGTTCGCTCTATTCTTTGCGCAAGCTCACACTATTTGGCTGAATACGGTGTGCCAAATTCGCTTGAAGACTTGGCCAACCATCGTTGTTTACCACTTGGATTATTCGATGGTGATAATGTCTGGGCTTTCACTCAAGGTATGCGAAAGTTGGTTGTTAAAGTTGATGGACGCTACATCAATAACGATGCCGAAATGCGTTTAAAAGGGGTAAGGCAAGGTTTTGGCATTGCACCTTTTCCAGATTTTGTTGTGCGGGAGTCGTTAGAAAAAGGCGAGGTCGTTCAGGTATTAGCAGATTGGCAACTGAACAGTGATTTTCAAGGGGGCATTCACATGCAGTTTCCTGCGATGCGATTCATGCCCAATAAACTTCGAGTGTTTATCGATTTTATGGAAAAACGCTGGGCAGATTCTGTTTAAGACTGTCCATATTGTAAGATTTCTTCGTCTCTCAAGGTCAGTACTTCATATCCTGTTGGTGTGACGAGCACGGTGTGTTCCCATTGTGCGGATAATTTTTTATCCGCTGTTACTACCGTCCAGCCGTCTTTTTTTGTCTTGGTTTTGGCTTTGCCTTGGTTGATCATGGGTTCAACAGTGAAGGTCATGCCAGCTTCCAGAATCATCCCCGTTCCTGTTTTGCCGTAATGCAGCACTTGTGGCTCTTCATGCATTTCGCGGCCAATGCCATGACCACAATATTCTTTGACCACTGAGTAACCTTTGCTTTCCGCTAAGGTTTGAATCGCTGCGCCGATATCTCCTAAGGTTGCGCCGGGTTTTACTTTTTTGATGCCCGCCCACATCGCATCATAGGTAGTTTTGACTAGGCGTTTGGCAATGGGGTTGGCGTCGCTCATAACATACATCTTGCTGGAATCGGCGATAAAGCCGTTTTTTTCTAGGGTGATGTCTAGGTTGATAATGTCTTTTGCTTTGAGCGTCTGGTTTTTGCTTGGCACACCATGACAAACGACTTCATTAATCGACGAGTTAAGCACAAACTCATAACCGTATTGTCCTAGACTTGCCGGCCTGGCGTTCAGTTCATTGCGAATAAAGTCTTCGACTTCGTTATTAATCTCTAAGGTCGAAACGCCTTCTTTGACAAAATCATCGAGCATATGAAATACGCGGGCTAATAGCTTGCCAGACTCACGCATAAGCTCAATCTCTTCTGCGCTCTTAATATGCACTTGCATGTTATTTAACCGCTTTTAATGGTGCTTCTGTATTGGCATTAGCCAGTTCATTGGCAATCAATTCAGAAAAGGTGAGCGTGGGATTGAGTTCTGCAAGACGTCCCATTTTGATCCAGAATTCGGCTTGTGCATTGATAGAGCGAGACATGACATGGCAGCTTTTGCGGATGTCATCGTGAAGTTCGTCGGAGATTTTAATAATACCCATAAGATATGATCCATATATAAAGTGTATATGGATCATATATTCATGATTTGATCTTTTCAAGCGCTATTTATTGATTAGCTTTTAGTGAAAACAGATCTTTTATCAACTTAATACCGGCTTCTTGACCACCTTTGTTGTAGGCATCTAGAAGCGCAGAACCAAGAATAGCAATGTCAGCTTTGCCGATAAGCTGTTCTATTTGCGCGCGTTCGCGTAAACCAAAACCTACGCCCATCGGAGCGCTGGCGTGTTGCTTAATCAGCGTCAAATAGTCATCAAGTGATGTCTGCTTGGCTTTGCTCTCGTGGCTAGAATGTCCAGTGACACCAGAGCGAGCCACACAATACAAGAAACCGCTGGCTTGGCTTGCTAACATGGCTAAGCGTTCTGGTGGCGTGACGGGTGTCACCAACCAAACTGGATCGATGTTATTAGCCTTACAAGCTGCTTGATAGGTGGCGGCTTGTTCAATCGGCAGATCTGGAAGGATTAGTCCGAGAATGTTTTCCTCAGCGGCGCGTTTAGCTAATTTGTCTAAGCCAAAACGGTACATTGGGTTTAAATAGCTCATCAACACGATGCGGCTGTTAGGGTAGTCTTTCGCAAGGTTACCAAGCTGAGACAAACAGGTTTCCACGTCCAGCTTTTGTTCTAATGCCTTATGACAAGCGGCCACGATACTAGGGCCGTCAGCCACAGGGTCCGAAAAAGGAAATTGCACTTCGATGAAGTCCACACCTTCTTTCATTAATCGTGCCATCCAATCCAAACTTTCTTCCACACTTGGGTAGCCATACACCACATGAGTCATCGACAAAATAGGTTTTTGCTGGCGTTTTTCTTTAATAAAAGCAGCTAATTGGCTCATGCGTTTTGCTCCTCATGGTCAGCGTGGTTAGTTGGATAAGAGGCTAGGTAGTCGGTTAAGAATTGCGGAAAAGTTTCATCTTGTACGGCTTTCGCTACGTTAAAGATGTCTTTGTCGCCACGACCAGACAAGTTGATAACGATCTTTGAATCTTTCGGCAAATTTGGCGCATCTTTAAAAGCACCCGCCAAGGCATGAGACGATTCTAGAGCTGGAATAATGCCTTCTTTTTTCAGTAGAAGTGTACAGGCCGCAATGACTTCATCGTCCATGGCATAGGTCATTTTAATACGACCGATTTCCGCTAAATGGGCAATGATAGGAGAGACACCAACGTAATCCAAACCCGCTGCGATAGAGTGGGTTTCTTGTAGCTGTCCAGCGTCATCTTGTAGGAACATAGTGGCAAAGCCTTGGGCAATTCCAGGTTTTCCAAGATTGTGAGACAAACGAATAGAATGCTCGCCAAGTTCCAAACCTTTACCGCCCGCTTCGACACCTACCATTTCCACCTCTTTGTCATCGAGGAAAGGTAGGAACAAACCACAAGCATTTGAACCACCGCCAACACAAGCGTACAAACGGTCTGGAAATTGACCGAATTGCGCCACACTTTGCTCGCGCACTTCGTTGCCAATCACAGATTGAAAATACGCCACCATTTCTGGGAAGGGGGCGCAACCACAAGAGGTACCGATTAAATAATGGCTTTCTTCGTGGCTAGAAGACCAATCACGCAGCGCTTCATCTAGCGCATCGCGTAACGTTTGTGCGCCCGTGGTAACAGGAACAACGGTTGCGCCAAGTTGTTTCATCCAGAATACATTTGGATATTGGCGTTCAATGTCTTTCGCGCCCATGTAAATCGTGCATTCCAGTCCTAATCGTGCGGCAACCAAAGCGGTGGCGATACCATGTTGTCCGGCACCTGTTTCGGCAATCACGCGTTTTTTGCCCATGCGTTTGACCAATAAACCTTGGCCAATCACATTGTTCATCTTGTGCGCGCCACTGTGGTTTAAATCTTCACGCTTTAGATAGATTTGCGCACCGCCAAAGTGTTCGGTCAAATTCGCACAAAAAGTCAGCGGCGTAGGGCGGCCAGAAAATTGCTGCCATTGTTTATTAAGCTCAGCGAGAAACTCTGGATCGTGTTTGGCTTCTTCGAACGCCTGTAAGATTTGCTGTTGGCTCGAATAAAGGATTTCAGGGATGTAGCTACCGCCGTATTGCCCGTAGAAACCGTTCTCGCTTTGCATGACTTGCTCCTAAAATTGCCATTTATTTAACTATACCGTTTAGTTAATTTAATGAGATGATAGGCGTTCGTCAAGTGTTTTCAAATGAAAGCGAACAGATCCTTTCAAAAGACAGTAAAACACTCTAATGGACTACAAAAAAGCGCAAACAAACAGAGGCAATCATGGCAAGAGGAAGACCCAGTAAAAAAGACCACATAGTGACCGTGGCATCGGGGTTGTTTACTGAACAAGGGTATCAAAGCACCAGTATTGATCAGGTTGTACTGGCTGCAGCGGTGTCAAAACCGACAGTCTACAGTAATTTTCCAACCAAGCTTGTATTGTGGGAAACGGTATTGATGTTACTTACCGAGCAAGCCCAAGCTAAAATGCAGGCGCGTTTAGATAAATTACGGGTGAAAAAAAACGTGACCCTAATTGCTGGGTGGATCGTCTTATGGGAAGCGTGGATTAGCAAGTCAGAGCACTTAGCGGTGTATCGTATTTTGCTAGGCGAGCAACACAAAATGGCACCGTCTACCTTTGCTTTATTTGCAGCATTTGAAGCGGTATTAGAATCCACTCTGCGGTCATGGATTGCTGAGTTTTCAGTATCACCGATGAATTTTTTTGCGTTAAAAGCCGTTAGCAAAGAGGCACTTCTGATGCCTGCATTGATGAATCAAGCGATGATGGAGAAAAAACAGTTTACTGACTTGATTTGTAGCATTTCGCCCAATTAATCTTTTTTATCACTAAAAGTAGTAAGAAAAGGCAATTTGCTGCGTTGTGGTGTCGTGTTTGGTGATTTTATACTCATAAGAAAATGAACTGCTTTGTCTTTTATAAAGAGTCAGTGATTGCTCTGAATTATTCTTTGTCTCATATTTTATAGACAAAACATCAGATTTAAACTCAATGCCAGAATAGATGGGGAAGGTTACAGAGTGCGATAACTCGATGCTAGGTAAGCTATAAAACATAAACTGAAACACATTGAAACCAGCACCTAGCCCCGCACTGACCAATGGTTGTAATGTATCTGATTTCGTTCGATCCGCTCCAATTCTCAGTTTCCATGATGGGGTTCGCGTAACAAAGTTCAGTGGGGTGACAGAGCGTATGTTTAGAATGTCAAGAGTTTCTACTATAGCTGAGCCGTTGTCCTCATATATTTCTATGACCCCGGCGGTGAGTTTAGAGGACAGATAGTGTTGGGAGCGTTGTTCAAAATGGTCGAAATCGACGGCTGATAATTGAACGCTCAATGAGTCTTTTTTAAAATAGATTTTTGCAGATGAAACAGAAAGTCCATCTAAATCCCTGTCGTCGGATTTTTGGTTTAGTGGGATTTTGAGCTGTAAGGAATCCTTTTTACCAAAAGTATCTAGTATCTCTCCATATGAATCATTTGGTCTGCCGTAACTTTCAAAGCTTAAGCGAGATGCTAGTACTGCTACTTTACCGGCATTATTGCCATTTTCGGGGTTGACGGACTTCGGGTTTGAAAACATATCGCTAACGTCAACTCGCTCTTTTGCGCTTAGCTTTTTGTACTCAGTATTGAAATTGTGAAATAGGGAGTTAATCTCAAATCTATTTGTATTTACAGTCTCTTGAACTTTTTTTTCTAAAAAGACAGGAGTAATAATGTTTGGAGCTTCATCAAAGCAATTGCAGGAATACGCAAGAGCTTCATATAGGTAAGTAGAGCAGTTTTCTGTAAAAAAATTGTAGGTCAATGTATTTGATAGCTTGTCATCAAAAAAACCAATGATTTTATCCTTATCGAAATGGGAATCGGGCAGTTTAATGAATTTTAACTTTCGAGATTCCCTGTTGTTGTAGGAATCTAAAATCTGGTGAAGGGGGATAGCGTTTATTTCAGCTGGTATTTTCAAAAAGCCGCCTTTAAGCAATTGCTCTGTTGCTGTTAAGTTTTCTGTAGGTGCTAGTACAGAGATAACCGGTGAAAAATAAAAATCTTCCTCATCTAGAAACAATAATAAAGAATGCCCAAAGTAAGACATGGGTGATTTGAGGCTTTCGCCAGCGATGATCAAATATGGTTCTTTATCACTAAGAAGTTGTTTAATGTCTTTTTTGGTATCGCGTTTAACGGCACAAGGTTCTAGGGCTTTCATTAAATTAGAATGAAACTGATACGCCTCTTTTTGTTCAAGAATTGCCGGTGATAGCAATACGTCGGGATTACAGCCCAAATCGGTGATTTGCTTTTTTAGGCTGTTGTAGCCGAGCCCTTTTTGGTTTTCTATTTGAGATATCAGGGGAGAGGCGTTTTTTAAAATAAACTCAGAAAAACTAATGTTAAACTGTATGTTTCCAGAAAAGGTATTAGGCGAAGCAAGTAAAAAAGCCAGTATGAAGGTTGTATAAACAACATTGACATACTGGCTTTTCTTTAACATTTTAAAAACTATTGTTTTACAGGCATTTCAACGTAAATCGCATTTGGAGCGTATTCGTATACAGCACCAGTGATGAAATCTGTTGTAGATAAATCCCAGAATATATTAAGAACAGCAACAGGATCAAATTCTTTGGTGATATTTCTTGTTACTGATTCATAACCTTCTTTGGTAAACATAACGGTTTGTGCTTTGTTTTTCTTAAAAGAAGCGCTGACAGGTGTTTTGCCGATTAAGGCGCCATCAACATAAACATTTACACCTTCAACATTTGAGTTAAAGGTCAATGTTTGGTTTGACCCGGAAATTATGGTCGCACAGCCGGAAAGCAATAAAACCAAAGAGGATAGAGCAATAACTAGGAGTTTTTTCATTTTAAGTCCATTAAAATATAGATGAGTTTTTTGAGCTGTCGAATTATACCTAAAAAACTAATTTTCTCAACTTCCTTTTTTTATCCTCAAAATTTATATTTCGCTGACATCTTCCATGCGACCTTTTTCTGCCCAGTACATCAAACATAATGCCAAGGTGCCCATGATGACAAAGCCACCCGAGATCGGCATTAAGGTGTTGTTGTACATTTGGCCTATGACGGTGCCGATGCTCATGGACATGATAGACGACACCGACCCAATCACAGCCGAGGCGATGCCTGCTACATGTCCCATGGGTTCCATTGCCAACGAGTTGACGTTACCGAACAATAACCCAAAGCAGAAGAATAGGATCGAGGCGTAGACTAAGAACATCCATAAGCTGATGGTGACAAAAGCGTGCAAGGCAAAAAATGCGATGGACGCAAGAACGACAACACAAATCGCACGGAAGGCGATGTACTTGGCGCCATGTTTCTCGACAATGCGTGAGTTAATTAAGGATGAAAACCCCAGCACCAGAGCCAGCACGCCAAAGTAAAAAGCAAATAAATTGCCTGTTTCAAATTGCACTTGGAAAATTTGCTGTGACGAATTCAAATAGCCAATAAAGCTACCAAAGAACAGTCCCATGCAAATGGTATAGCTGGCGGTAATGCGGTTGGTTATTACCTCTTTAAAACCGTCGTAGAAACCTGTCGTGGTAAAAGGAATACGATTTGACTTCGGTAAAGTTTCTTTTAAACGCCAAGCAATCCAAACCATTAAAACCAGGGCATAAACCAGATATAACTCGAAAATACCACGCCAATCGTCCACAAACATGATGGCTTGTCCAAGCGTTGGGGCAATGGCAGGTACTAAAACGAAAATCATCATCACCAATGACATGATACGAGCCATTTGCGCGCCGTGGTATAGATCACGCACCAAGGAAATGGCGGATATATAAGGTCCAGCTACGCCTAAGCCTTGGATAAATCGACCTAACATGAGCACTTCTAAACTGTCGGCTTGATAACACACAACCGTACCAACTAGATACAAAGCAAAGCCGCTAAAGAGAATAGGGCGTCGTCCTAAGGCGTCAGAAAGTGGGCCACAAATCAGCTGCCCCATCGCCAAACCTAAAAACAACATACTAATGAGCAATTGCGGTTGGTTTGCCGTCGCGGCGCCAAGCTCGTCGCCGATAATGCCAAGGGCAGGCAATAAAGCATCAATAGAGATGGCCGTGATTGACATTAATAAGGCAACTAAGAGTGTGAATTCCTTCGATCCCATGCCGGACGAAGAAGTATCGTTATGAGCATTTTCCATGAGGTGTTCCTAAGAAAACTATAGATTGTTGAGCGTGCACTGGGTTCACGCCTCAAATAATAGTCGAGCATTATACTCAGGCTTTGTAACGGCGAGTTTTCTGTTGTGTGCACAAAATGAGGAAATGTGCACTTTTTTCAATGAGAGGTAAAAAATAGGAATGCTGTAATAAATATTCTGGGCTCTTTTGTGTCGGCTAAAACCGTTTCCGTGTAGCGTAGTGTAATTGATATTTGTGCATCTTTGATTATTTTGAGTAAATATTTTGTCAGCTTTTAGTGTGAACTGAGAGTGCTGATACTAAATAACGATGCAATTTATGGATACAAGGAATTTATCATGAAAAAAACAAGCAAGTTATTATCACTTTCTTCGATATCCGCAGCGGTATTGGTTAGTACCTTTGTCACTATGCCACAAACGGCATTAGCGTGTGGTGAAGATGCTTACATAGGGCAAATTTGTATTATGGCGGGCTCATATTGCCCACGTAATACTGTAGAACCGATGGGGCAGCTTGCCTTAATCGGGGATAACCAAGCATTGTTTGCATTGATTAGCTGTACTTATGGTGGCGATTGTCGAACCACTATGGCATACCCTGATCTTCGTGGCCGAGCGCCAGCAGGAATAGGTCAAGGACCGGGTTTAACCGAGTTTTCAGTAGGAGCTATTTATGGACGAGAGCTGATTACGCAGACCATTGAGCAAATGCCAAGCCATAATCATGAAGCGCAATTTACACCTTCTGGTGGTGCGACTGGTGGCGGTACGGCTACTGGGGTTGTAAGTTTGCCAGTGACTGGGTCTGCGAAAATTGCCACCAGTGACACTTCTGCTTCGTCTTCCCAAACACCGTCAGACCATGCTGTGTTGGGTAAGGCGGCAAAGGGGCTCACTAATGTTGAGTTATATAGCTCCGCTGGCACAACAGCGGATCTTAATATAGGGCCTGCTGGAGCCGTTACTGGTACAGCTTCCGGTACGATTAGTCTTCCTGTTACTGGTGGTGGAAGCAGTAGTGGTACTGTTGAGATAGGTGATACTGGTGGTGGGAAGGCAATGCCTATTATGGGGCCTCGTATTGCTATGCGCTATTGTATGGTGACGAATGGCATATTTCCGCCGCGCAACTATTAGTTGCTTTTGATGTGGGGTGATTTTAAATTTTTCATAACCCCACTTCATCTTCTCTTTGCGTAAGAGTCATTTCTAGGTACGGTTGCATTTGGCTATACGGGCGGTAATAACGTTACAGGACAAACGGTCCCGTTTCCTATTGTCGCTCCTCGTCTTGCTCTGACCTTATTGCATCGCCACTGAGGGTTTGTATCCACAGCACCCCTAGTGTTTGAAATGGGCTTATTTAACCGAATAGGCCCGCTTTTTTGAGTGTTAAATTTCTGCTCTGGGTGTCTCGAATGACAGGAGGTTGGTGCTATTGAGTGACTTTTAACGATGCTGTTGTTAAATGTAATTTTATGCATATTTTTTACATGCTTACTATCATCTTTGAGCACACTTGATCTAAAATAAGTCAACAAATTGCAAAGTTTGAAAAGTATATTGCTTTTCAATATAAATCCGAGGCTTGGCGATATGGATGTTGTTTTCAATATTTCTTTTATAAAGACAGGTTTCCTGCTTCTTTCACTGAGCCGTTCGGTGCAGTCTATTTTCTCAGTTCTGTTTTTTCCCATTTTTCGTGCTTTTGTCTCTTATTTTATGTGCTTTTGGAGTCGCTATGTTTTCTAGTGTGTTCTGTGTTCGTACAGCATTGGTTGTACTGGTGGCAGCAGCTGTTTCTGGCTGTGCCAATTTTGCTTCTCAGTCGTCTGGTGCGACGTTGGATTGCGATGATCGTTACACTCGCTGTGCGGTGCTTTCTGAACAACAGAGTAAAGAAGAAGCGATTATTCAAAATGAAGAGACTACTGACGTTTCTGCGCCCTTGATTATCGTGCCCCCAACCATTGCCCCCATTCTGTTTGATTTTGATCAAGCCAAAACGACGCGTCTTGAATTTGATGAAGCGGTGGCTTTTCTGATTATGTACCCAGAATCTCAGCTTACCTTGCATGGTTATACCGACCCCATAGGGCAAGAAGCTTATAACCAAGCATTGTCTTATCAACGTGCTATTTATGTTCGTGATCGTCTATTAATGCAGGGCGTATCGGCTGCACAAGTAAGCGTGCAGGCGCACGGAGAAAGCGACTTGGTGGTGAAAGAAATCTCGAATACTCAAATCGTCTCTAAAGAGGATTTAGTGACGCAATATGCGGCAAATCGTCGCGTTGAGTTTGAATTTAGTCTGCCAAATACGACGACATCGTCTAACTGATTTAACAATATACTACTCTAAGGAGAAATCATGGCTGTTCACCCTGTGTTTACCAAGACCATGTTTGCTAAAACAGCACTGGCATTATTAGTTGCTACTGCTGTAGCGGGTTGCTCGGTCTCTCCCTCGCGCTTGAGTGACAATGATGTCATGGCGAATGCGGTCGAGAACCAAGCTTTGTTGGCGGAGGATTTTGCCCCAGTGACACAGGCGATTGACCTCAATGAAGCCTTCGCTCGTACCATTAAGCATAACCGCGATGCACGTTTAAAAGCGTTTGAAGCAGTCGTGTCGCAGGGGCAGTTGGCCGTCGATCAGTTTGATATGTTGCCTGATTTAGCGGCTCGAGCTGGTTACGCCTACCGCAATAACTATGCGGCGTCAGCGTCAGTCAGCTTTGTCGGTGATGAGCCCGCTGCGTTAGGGTCGAATCCAAGCTACTCTGTTTCCTCAGACAAAAGTACCTTTACTGGCAGTGTTGGTGCCACATGGGACGTGCTGGATTTTGGTCTGTCGTATTTTCGAGCCAAGCAACAGGCTGACCGTTTCCTGATCTCTAAAGAGCGGGAACGTAAAGTGGTTCAGACCATTATGCAGCAGACGCGTAACGCCTATTACCGTGCGGTGTCAGCAGAGCGTTTGCTGGCTAAAATTGACCCATTGATTATCCAGTCTCGCTCCGCACTTGCGGACTCAGCTCGCATTGAACAAATGCGTGCGCAATCGCCAATGGAAGCGTTAACCTACCAAAGAGCATTATTAGAATCCCTTCGTACCTTGCAGGATTTACGCAAAGATTTAATGCCAGCCAAGGCGGAATTAGCGACGTTAATGGGACTTAATCCAGCAGAAAGTTTTGAATTGGCCGATGTCCGTACACCCGATTTCCAAGTGCCTGAATTGGATTTGGATATCAACACGATGGAGCGCACGGCCTTGGTACGTCGCCCTGAGTTGATTGAAGCTCAATATCAAGAACGTATTACCAAGGAAGAGGTGAGTTCCGCCTTTTTAACCTTGTTTCCAAGCCTGAGCTTGAGTGCAGGTCTAAACTACGACGGTTCAGATTACCTAAGAAACAATGATTGGGCGAGCGCCGGCGTTGGCGTGAACTGGAATTTAATGAACGTCTTCCGTTATGGCAAAATTGATCAGCTTAATAACTTAAAAATGGCGGCCACAAAGCAACAAGCTTTAGCGGTTTCCATGGCCGTTATTTCTCAAGTACATATTGCCAATATTGAATACGCTGAAGCACAAAACTCCTATGACTTGGCGCTTAACTATTTAGATGTGGCAGATCGCATTCAAGATCAGATTCAGTCAAGTCGTACCGCCCAAAATGTCGGTGAACTGACAGTGATTAGCGAACAAGTGAATGCGTTGTTAGCGGAATTGCGCCGTGATGTGGCCTATGCCGATTTGCAGAATAGCTTTGGTAAAATTTTAGTGTCTATGGGCTTGGACCCGCTACCGAATGGCTTTGGTGGCATGAAATTAGATGAGCTTGCCAATGCGTTTGATTCTATGTTTGGTCGTTGGTCGCAAGGTGATATAGAGGCTGTGAGTGAAGAACAAATGCAGGCCGCTTATTTAGCAAAACAAGCAGCTGAGAAAGAGGAGTAAGTCATGTTTGGTAAAATGGGCGTCGTTGCTGTGGCAATGCTGTTAGCGAATCAGCTGATGGCAGAGACGCTCAATGCCCGAGGTTTGCTCGTGGCAACGCACAGTGCGACGTTATCCAGTGAACTGGCTGCTTTGGTGGTTGAGTTGCCGAAAAAAATGGGTGAGTCCTTCAAAAAAGGTGACACACTGGTGGCGTTGGATTGTCGTTTGTTTGACGCTCAACAGGAGAAGGTCTCTGCCGAGGTTAAGGTCGCACAAATACGTCTAGAGAATACCAAACAGCTTAATCAACTGCGTTCAATTGGTACTCTTGAAGTGGCGATTGCTGAGTCCGAAGTGCAAAAAGTGATGGCTGAGCAGAAGATTGCTCAGTTGAATGTAGAGCGTTGCAATATTAAAGCCCCATTTGATGGTGTCGTTGAGCAGGTTGATATTCATCGTTTTGAAGTTGTGCAGCAACAGCAAGCGCTACTTAAAGTGGTCGGGCGTGCGCAGTTGGAAGCCGACATTATCGTGCCTGCCGAATGGATGGCGTGGTTAAAAGTAGGTAAAAAACTGCAGCTAGAGGCTGAAGAAACACAACATACCTTACAGGCGTTTATCAGCCATATTGGTCCTAGTGTGGATCCCACCAGTCAAACGGTGCAAATACGAGCTACTATAAAGAGTGTGCCGTCCAGTATTTTACCTGGTATGAGTGTGTTGGCCGTATTTGATGAGACGGCTTTAGATAAATAGAAAACAGAGTCATTAGCGTTTGTAGTGTTTCAAAAATTAAATAATTTTTTAGTAAAAAAGCCTATAGATGAATAGGCCACTAGGAAAATATACCCTTAGAGGTGGTGATCATGAAGAAGCAATATTCCAACCCGTCAAGTAAGCGATCTACCAAAAAAATGGCACCCGTTAATCAAAAGCAGGCGCGCAAACCGCTTATTTCAGCTCTAGAGCCTCGACTTTTATTGGACGGTGCCGCTGTTGCGACGGCGGTGGATGTATTGACCGATTCTCAGCTTCATGATGCGTCTCAAACCGACGCAAGTCAGCAAGATTCAGACACCTCTGTGGTGATTGCCCCCACCGAAGTGCGAGCCGCGGATCCCAGCTTGAATAATGGTAAAAAAGAAGTGGTCTTTATTGAAGACAACGTGGCGGATTACCAGACCCTGATAGACGGTATGAACGCCGGTGTTGAAGTTGTCTTGCTGGATTCTACCCAAGATGGCCTTGCGCAAATGGCACTATGGGCCGAGAGCAACAGCGACTACGATGCGATCCATATCATCAGCCATGGCGCCGAAGGGCAGGTCAACTTAGGGGGCTTTAGTTTAGATAATATTACCGTCAATACCCGCTCTGCTGATTTAGCCCAACTTGGCGCGGCGCTGAATGAAGACGGTGATTTACTGCTTTACGGTTGTGACGTCGCCAGCGGTGAAGGGCAAGACTTTATTACCGCCTTAGCCCAAGCCACCCAAGCGGATGTGGCAGCGTCAGATGATTTGACGGGCGCTGCTGTGCTAGGTGGGGATTGGGTTTTGGAAAAGTCGGCTGGGAGTGTTGAAACAACGCTGACACTAACTAATAAGGCTATGCAATCCTATGTCGATGTTTTCGCGGCGACCAGTGACAACTTTGACGGTTATGGTGCAAACATTAGTCCAGATGTCACATCGTTTTCTCTGGGTGACTGGACTTTCGGGTCAAGTTCTGCCATGGGCATGGCCAACGCAAGTGCTGGTGACGCCGCGATACATCTCAATAATGATGAAGGGGCAGGGGATAGAGCTGTCTTTATGAACTACGAATCAACACAGGGCTTTACTGATTTCTATTTTAAATCCACCGACGGTACGGATTTTAATCTCAATTCCTTTGATATAGGCAACAACTTTATTCTTGCTGGAACAAACGTAACCATCGTGGGATACAAGGATGGCGTGGAGGTTGCTGGCACTTCCGAGTTGGTCGATCTCACCGCCAGCGATAGCTCAGGTGTTATTACCTACTCTACCACTGATACGAGCTCTGATGACGGTTATTTTGGTACCCTGACTTTTGGCAGTGCCTATGACGCAGTTGATGAGGTGCGTTTCACCTTTGACGCAAATGGTTCATTAGCAATTGACAACTTGAATGTCAGTCCGGCAGCGGCTAACAATGCCCCCACAATTACTGGCGCACCTGCAGATATTACCGTCACTGAAGATACCGCTTCTAATGTGAATTTATCTGGTGTGACCTTTGCCGACAGCGATGGAGATAATCTTACGGTCACCTTGACCGCATCGGCGGGCACATTAGTCGCTTCTTCTAGTGGTAACGTGACAGTGAGCGGTTCTGGCACGGGAGCATTGACACTTTCTGGCTCTTCGGCTGATATTAATAGCTATTTAGATACCACCTCAAACGTTCAGTATACAGGCGCTAGCAACGCCAGTGGCGATAATGCCGCTACACTATCCATTAAAGCGAATGATGGCACGACTGACTCTAGTATTTCCACCGTCAATATTGATATTACGGCGGTTAACGACGCGCCGACGGCGGTATCACCAACGACGGGTACAGTGAGTACCTTCGATAGTGATAATGCTACTGTGGCCACGGTGAGTGCGACCGATGTCGATGACAGTACGTGGAAGTACAGTATCCAATCCATAACCTTGGATAGCGCATCCCAGACCAATGATGGCTCTTTGTTTAATTTCGTCACAGATGCCAACACCTTAGTTGCAACCAATGCATTGCGTGCCACCACGCCTTCAGGTTTAACGGCAGGAACCTACATTGTGACTGTTGTTGCAACGGATGCAGAAGGGCTTTCTACAACTCAAGAAATCAGCGTCACGGTGACAGATTCCTTGGTAGTCACTACCGCCAATGACACCTCAGAAAATGCTGCGGACGCTTATAATGGCAATAGTTATGCGGCTGAGTTGGCCGACGGTGGTGGTTTGTCTTTGCGCGAGGCGTTGGGCCTTGCACAGGCGGGTGGCAAAACTATCGCATTCGATGCTAGTTTGAATGGCGCAAATATTTCGTTAGATTCAATGATTACAGTGGCGGATGGCACGGTTTTTCAGCTTGCTAACAGCACCAGCTTTACTATCAGTGGCAGTAACTTGTTTCTGGAAGGGGCGCTTACTGTCGACAATGCCTCTGGTAATACCCTGACTTTGTCTGCCAGCCTGACAGATAGCAACATCGACGTCTCAACACTGAATAAGACTGGTGCCGGCACATTAGTGCTAAGCGGTACCAACAATTCCGGTAACGCAGGTCTTGATACCATTAGAGCGACTGCTGGCACACTGCAGATTAGTGACGATGACAATCTTGGTACAGGTAACGTTATCTTAAGCGGCGGCGCCACTTTTGCCACTGCGAATATTGTACTCGAAGTAGATAACACTTTTGCGATTGAAACGGGTGGCGCCACTTTTAATCAGACTGGCATTGGGCATCTGACACTTTCTGGTGCAGTCGAAGGCGATTCGCTATTGACCAAATCGGGTGGTGGCAACATGACCTTGTCCGGAAACTACGAGTCTTTTATTGGCAACGTATTGATCAACAATGGCACACTTTACGCCCAATCAAGCCTCGAAAGGCTGGGCGACCTCGGGGTGACATTGAGCGGTGGCACGCTTGACATTAGCGGTGCCACACTGTTTGAATCCAATATCACTTTCACTGGCAATGCCGTCATCAACAACTCCAACGCGCTGACCCTGTCAGGTGTAATCTCCGGTACTGGTGATTTAACCAAATCGGGGACAGGTGTGTTGACCCTCTCGGGTGATAGTGCGAATTATTCCGGTGATATTATCCTGAGTCAGGGCGTGATTATCGCTGCACACAATAATGCTTTGGGTAATGCCACAGGCTCGACGACCGTTTCCAGTGGTGCGACGTTAAGGGTTGGCAATGGTTTAACGCTAGCCGAAAATCTTACCATCAGTGGTGTGGGTGTTAATGCGGCTTATGGTGCCTTAAAAATCAACGAAGGCGCTGGTTCAGCAACGTTAACAGGCGATATTACACTGGCTGCTGACAGTCTGATCGGTGCGTTTAATTCGGGTGATAGCCTGACGCTGAGTGGTGTGATTAGCGGTGATTTTGACTTAACCAAAGTAGGTAGCGGAACGTTGACCTTGTCAGGGGCTAATACCCACAGCGGCGCTGTCACTGTGTCGCAAGGCACATTGGCGCTGTCAGGTGGTAGCTCTATTGGTGATGATAGCGATGTTACAGTAAATACTGGCGCTACTTTGAGTCTGACAGGTGCAGCTGAGACCATAGGGTCATTGGAAGGTGCTGGTTCGGTTTCACTGAGTAGTGATTTAACGCTTGGCAATGCCAGCAGCACTTTGTTCTCTGGTGTGATTTCCTCAACCAATAGCAGCGGTATCACTAAAGTAGGTTCAGGCAGTCTGACCTTGAGTGGTGCCAATACCTACACAGGTTCCACCATTATTAATGCCGGAACTCTGTATCTGGAAAATGGTTCAGCCATTGCAGATAGCAGTGCGGTGACTATAAATAGCGGAGCTGAGATCGAACTTTATCTCAGTGATGAAACGATAGGTAGCCTGGCGGGTGCTGGAACTTTAACGTTGAATGGTGGCAGCCTGACGGTCGGCGGTAATAACAGTGATACGATCTTCTCTGGTCAGATTCAGGATGGAGGCAATAGCGGAGGCTTGATAAAAACCGGCTCTGGTACCCTAACCCTTACAGCTGGCGACGGCATTAATACCTACAGCGGCGGTACTACAGTCGATTCAGGTACTCTGGCTATTTCCAGAAGCTCTCACTTAGGTACCGGCACCATCATTTTAGACGGTGGCACACTGCAAATGCTAAGCGGCGGCAATTTTTCATTCGCCAATGCTATGACAAATGCCCTGGTATTGGCCAGTGACAGCACTATAGATACTGCGTCCGGTGTATATGCTAAATGGTCGAATGTGATCAGCGGTAGTGGATCACTGACCAAAACCGGCACTGGTAGCCTGGGTGTGACAGCGGTCAATACCTACACCGGGGATACAACCTTAAGTGAAGGGGCCATTGTTATCGACAGTGCTACCGCAACTTTAGGGGGGGCTGATGCAGGCAATGGCAATGCTTACGGTACCCTTACCATTCATTCTGGCGCACATCTTGATTTTAACTACGGCGCTACTATAGCGAATGACCTGGTTATAGGTGGGGTTGGTGTTGGTTATGGTGCAATACAAGCAGGCTTTTCTGGAACAGATGTTACCTTCACAGGTGCGGTGACATTAAGTAGCGATACGCTTGTCGACCCTGGCAATATCACCTTGGAATTCTCTGGCGGTATTAGCGATGGTGGCAATGGCTACACGCTAACCAACGCGTGGAACGGCACTGTCAAGTTGTCAGGCGCAGCTAGCAATTGGACAGGTGGTATAAGCACTGCAGCCAACCATACCGGCAAATTTTCTATTACTGATGTCAGCAATATAGGTTCGGGACAAATTACCCTCAATGGCGGTAGTTTGATCATTGCTGACGCAACAACTCTTTCGAACGCAGTTACCATAGGTAGCGGTGGGGGGAGTATTGATGCAAGTGATTCAGTCACATTGTCTGGTGTGTTGTCTGGCACCGATGCTTTCACCAAAGCAGGTGCCGGTACTTTAACCTTGACAGGTACTAATACCCATAGCGGTGCAGTGACGGTTTCTGCCGGTACGCTGGCGTTATCAGGTGGCAGCTCCATTGGTGATGATAGTGCAGTAACTGTAAATAGCGGAGCAACCTTAAGCCTGACAGGGGGTGACGAAACCATAGGGTCATTGTCTGGATCGGGTGCGATAGCGCTAACCTATGGTTTAACAGTCGGTAATGCCAGTAATAGTATTTTCTCTGGTGTGATTTCCTCAACCAATAGTAGCGGTATCATTAAAGTCGGTTCAGGTACGCTGACCTTATCAGGAGCGAACACCTACACCGGCTCGACTACAGTCTCTGCAGGTAAACTTTTATTGCAAGGTGGTTCTGCTATTGCAGATAGCAGTGCTGTCACTATCGGTAGTGGAGCTGAATTAGAGCTTCGCAATAACGAGACTGTTGGCAGTCTCGCTGGTGCTGGTAGCCTGACACTGAATGGTGGCACGCTGACGACGGGTGGCAATGATAGCAGCACCACCTTCTCTGGTGTTATTCAGGATGGCGATGGTACCGGTGGTCTTACAAAAACGGGAAGTGGAACACTTACTCTTACTGGTAATAACACTTATTCAGGAGCAACTACTGTTTCGGCGGGAACGCTAATTGCGGGTAGTGATACAGCGCTGGGCGCGGCAACGGCAGGTACGGCGGTTAGTAGCGGTGCGACGCTGCAACTGGGCAGTGGCGTTAGTATTGCCGAAAATGTGTCTATTGCTGGGATCGGCGGGTTGGTGCTTAACAGCGGTACCGCCACTCTATCGGGCAGTCTGACGGCAACCGCTGCAGCGAGGGTCACGATCAACAATAGCGCCAGCCTGACTGTTAGCGGTACTCTGGGTGGGGCCTTTGATATGTACAAGATGGGTACAGGTACACTGGTGTTAAGCGGTACCAATAGCGGAGCCACTACAACCAACTTGACGGTATCATCGGGTATACTTTCTATTACGGATGCAAGCAATCTGACCGGCGGCTCGCTGACTTTGAACACAGGTGCTAGCGGTAGCCTCACGGTGACCGGCAGCGATGTGACTATTAACAAGAACGTCGTCTTAGGTGTTAGTGGCGGACGGATAGTTAATGCGAATGACCTGACGATGTCGGGTGTGATTTCAGGTACTGGAGCTCTAACTAAGGCGGGTGTTGGCGTTCTAACGTTGGATGCAACGAATACCTATACCGGAGCCACCAGTGTGACGGATGGTACGCTGAAGACCAATACCGCAGGTATCAATGCGACCTCAGGTCTGACGCTGAATGGCGGTACCTTATCAGCACTTAGTAGCAGTTTGAGCAAGTCGTTCACGATAAGCCTTGGCAGCAATGGTGGTACGTTGGATCTTAGTAATGGTTCGATGGCTTTATCGGGGGGTATTTCAGGCTTAGGCGATTTAACGATTATAAGCACCAATGCTGGTAACGCTGTTGCTTTGTCGGGAGACAACACCTTTACTGGGGGCACAACATTAGTCAGTGGTATTCTTGGTCTGGAATCTGATACTGCCGTCGGAACAGGTGTGTTGACTATTGATGGAGGTAAGGTTCGTAGTACAGGTGCAGCTCGCATTATTGCAAATGATTTAGTTGTCAATACTACTTTTACTATGGCGGGTAGTCATGGATTAACTTTTACAGGTGATGTTGATTTAGGTGGGGGGACTCGAGTTTTCAATAATGGTTTAGGTGTGGGGAAAGACCTCACCTTATCCGGTGTCATTAGTAACGGCAATCTGATCGTATCTTCTTCAGGTCAAGGCCAAGTGATTTTATCCGGTAATAATGCGTATGGTGCTACCAGTGTCACGGCTGGTAAGTTGAGCGTAGCCGGCGACAGTAATTTGGGTTCTGATATTGTCACGCTTAACGGCGGTACTATGATGGTTACGGGTACTACGACCATCGACAATGCGATTACTATCGGGAGTAGTGGCGGTACAGTGAACAATGCTGATGCTGTTACTTTATCTGGTGTGGTGTCTGGCACGGGTGCGTTAACAAAAGCAGGTGTAGGCACGATGACACTGTCAGCCACAAACACTCACACAGGTAGCGTGACCGTTTCAGCCGGTACCATGGCGGTTTCTGGCGGCAGCTCTATTGGTGATGACAGTGCAGTAACAGTAAATAGCGGAGCAACCTTAAGTCTGACAGGTGGTAACGAAACCATCGGATCGTTGGCGGGCTCTGGTGCTGTTTCACTTGGTTATGGTTTAACAGTCGGTAATGCCAGTAATACGACGTTCTCCGGTGTTATTTCTTCTACGAATACCAGTGGTATAACCAAAGTCGGCACGGGTACGCTGACGTTGAGTGGTGTTAATACCTATACTGGATCAACAACGGTGTCGGCTGGTACGTTAGTGGTCACTGGCGGCAGTGCGATTGATGACACCAGTGCTGTGACAGTAGCATCTGGCGCAACGTTTAAGCTAGATATTGGTGAATCCGAAACAGTGGGTTCCATTGCCGGTGCGGGTACTATTAGTGCCAACGGTGGTACTTTGACGGTTGGTGGCAATAATACGTCGACCACATTCTCTGGTGTCATAGGGGAGTATAGTGGCGGAACGATGTCTCTCACTAAAATAGGGAACGGCACCTTAACGCTGACGGGTAGCAATACCTACACAGGTAACACGGCTGTCTTGGGTGGTGGATTGTCCATTACCGACGATTCTAACCTTGGTTCTGGCGTGTTGACATTAAATTCAGGCACGTTATCAGTGACGGGAGACGGTGCTAACATTGATAATGCCATTTCTTTGTCGTTTAACGGAGGTGTGGTAAATGTTGACACGGGTGTCGCCGCGACGTTATCTGGTGTGATCAGCGGTAGCGGTAGTTTGACTAAATCGTCGGCTGGTGAAGGGGGATTAACCTTGTCCGGCACCAACACCTATACGGGCTCAACGACCATTAATGGTGGTACGTTATCGGTCACTGGGACTATGAATGGCTCTGGTGCGGGAACTGTGACGTTAAACGCTGGCACACTTGAGGGTACAGGTACGATCAACAGTGCGGTGACGATCAATTCTGGTGCTACCTTGTCGGCAGGTGTCGCTGCGAATACCGGCACACTAACCATTAATGGTGACCTAATATTGGATGGAACATTGTCCGCTCAGCTTAATAGCGTTAATGATTACGATAAAATTGTTGTGACGGGCGGTGTGACTTTAGGTGCTGATAGCACTTTCGATGTCGCGAATTCTGTCAGTACTAGCGGCAATACATTTGTGTTAATTGATAACGATGGTAGTGACGCGGTAACCGGCACTCTTAACGGTGTTGAGGAAGGGGAGACTTTAATTTCCAACTCACTTGGTTATCGAACAAGCTATGTCGGTGGCACAGGTAATGATGTGACTTTACAAGATAACTCTGCCCCCGTCATTACATCAGGTGGCACAGCGAGCGTGGATGAAAATGCCGCAACGAGTACGGTAGTGTACACCGCAACGGCAACCGATGATGATAACGACACTGTTAGTTTTAGTTTAACGGGCGATGATGCGACAGCGTTTGATATTGACAGCAGCACGGGTGAAGTGACGCTAAAAGCATCTGCAGATTACGAAACCAAAGCCAGCTACAGTTTTAGCGTGGTGGCAACAGACAACAGTACGGGCAATCTGACCGATACGCAAGCGGTCACCGTCAGTGTGAATGATCTTAACGACAATGCCCCTGTGATGACCTCTGGTGCAACGGCAAGTATCGATGAAAACGCAGACATCGGTACAGTGGTGTACACGGCGACTGCGACAGACGCGGATGGCACGAGTGCCAATAACACGATCAGCTTTAGCTTAACCGGTACGGATGCGGCGGCGTTTGACATTGATAGCAGTACGGGTGTGGTGACATTGAAAGTGTCTGCGGATTATGAAGCCAAAGCCAGCTATAGCTTTAATGTGGTCGCGACGGACAATGGCACAGGCAATCTGACGGATACTCAAGCGGTTACTGTCAGTGTGAATGATCTTAACGACAATGCTCCTGTCATTACCTCTGGTGCAACGGCAAGCATTGATGAAAATGCGGCCACGAGCACCGTGGTTTACACGGCGACTGCGACAGACGCGGATGGCACGAGTGCCAACAACATGATCAGCTTTAGCTTAACCGGTACGGATGCGGCGGCGTTTGACATTGATAGCAGTACGGGTGTGGTGACGTTAAAAGCGTCTGCGGATTATGAAACCAAAGCCAGCTACAGTTTCAATGTGGTGGCGACGGACAATGGCACAGGCAATCTGACCGATACTCAAGCGGTTACTGTCAGTGTGAATGATCTTAACGACAATGCTCCTGTTGTTACTTCTGGTGCAACGGCAAGTATCGATGAAAATGCGGCCACGAGCACCGTGGTTTACACGGCGACTGCGACAGACGCGGATGGCACGAGTGCCAACAACATGATCAGCTTTAGCTTAACCGGTACGGATGCGGCGGCGTTTGACATTGATAGCAGTACGGGTGTGGTGACGTTAAAATCGTCTGCGGATTATGAAACCAAAGCCAGCTACAGTTTTAATGTGATGGCGACGGATAATGGCACAGGCAATATGACCGATACTCAAGCGGTTACTGTCAGTGTGAATGATCTTAACGACAATGCTCCTGTTGTTACTTCTGGAGCAACGGCAAGTATCGATGAAAATGCTGCAACGAGCACAGTGGTTTACACGGCTACCGCAACAGACGCGGATGGTACGAGTGCCAATAATGCGATCAGCTTTAGCTTGACCGGTACGGATGCCGCGGCGTTTGACATTGATAGCAGTACGGGTGTGGTGACGTTAAAATCGTCAGCGGATTATGAAACCAAAGCAAGCTACAGTTTTAATGTGGT
>NZ_QGOK01000010.1 GCF_003259175.1 Marinomonas shanghaiensis
TTTGTAGGTCGGCCTTCAGGCCGTCAAAACGCGACTTCTCATAATGCGTTCTTTGTCGGCAAATAAGGGTCTACTCAACATCTAACTGAGGCAATGACAATGCCCGCTGAACATCAAGAAACGCTTACTTAGTGTAAGGCCCAAAAACAAACTCATCACCCTATTTTTCATCTGACCCTAAATTATAGACCCTAAATTATAGACCCTAAATTATAAATTCCGCGTCGGGCTGAAGCCGCGACCTACAATGAAAGCTTCGCTTTCAACGGCACATTACGCTGCGCTTATGATGCCCTACGATTAGCTAGGGAGTGATAGAGCTACAGCTCTATCACTCTGGCGTTGTCGCCGAGGCGGCTGCCAATGTGGCTGACGAGGATCAAGATGTCTGGTTTGTAGTGGTTTTCCAGAGAAAATGTTTAAACGTGGGTGGCTTGTTTATGTCAGTCAAATTAAACAGGCGCAGTCGGTCTCGTCGAAGCGGTAGCGAATACAACCCACGCTTTTTTGTGGGCGATTTTTCATGTGCTTGTTATGTATTTTCATCTGGCTGATAAAAATGTGGTTCGTGTATTTGAGGATTCACCTCGTAGATTCCATCCATTTCTTTTGGCCTAAGCTCAGGATAACGTACCCATAAAGGCTGTAGCATCTCTAAGAAAAGCTCTCCCATAACTTTCCCTGCGCTTGATCGATAGGATTCAAAATTTTCTTTTGTATCCTTATCCATAACGAAACGCACGCTTTGGTCAAGCTTTCCTGAAACTTGCATTAATAAAATACTTAGTTCTTCGGCTTCCGTCTTATTCACTTCGATCTCCATATACATTTTAAGAGTGCGCATGCGCGTTATTTCATCTGCAGATATTTTTACCCATTGATACTAAAAGACTTTCTTACTTTCTGCCAGTACAAACGCGCAAGACTTTTATACTTCTCAAACTATAAAATAAAGCGTTTGAACGCAACCTAAATTCCGCGTCGGGCTGAAGCCGCGACCTACAACAACCGGCACATTACGCTGCGCTTATGATGCCCTACGATTAGCTAGGGAGCGATAGAGCTACAGCTCTATCACTCTCGCGTTGTCGCCGAGGCGGCTACCAACGTGGCTGACGAGGATCAAGATGTCTGGTTTGTAGTGGTTTTCCAGTGAGTGACAAATCCTTTCTATGGTGGCTTTGTCGAGTCCGTCGAAGGGTTCGTCTAGTAGCAGAACGGGTGTTTGTCTCAGTAAGAGACGCGCTAAGGCGAGGCGTTTGCGTTGTCCGCCAGATAAGTTACGGCCTTGGGAGCTGAGTAAGGTTTCCAGTCCGTTTGGTAGGTTTTTTGCCCAGTCGGCTAGGCCGACGGCGTTGAGGACATCCCAGAGTTGTTCGTCGCTGGCATTAGGGTTGCCTAGGTATAAGTTGGCGGCGATGCTTTGTTGAAAAATATGCGGTGATTGTGGCAAATAGCTAATGTGTATTTGGTACGTTTGGTTACTGTACAGGTCGCATTTTTCATTGTTAATAATGGCTTCACCCGATGACAGACAGTCACCGGCGATGGCGGCCAGTAATGTGGATTTCCCTGATCCACTGGCACCACGTAGCCAGATAGATTCACCTTCGTCCACACGAAAGTCGATGGCGTTGTTACCCATGCCGCTTGACGGGTGAAAGCCGCGCCAGTGCTTGAATACCATCTGTTGAATGCGCTCTATTTTGCCTTCTGGCTGTGCTTGGGCGTCTTGGTGCAGTTGGTTTAAACGGCGTAAACCAACCTGAGACTGGCCTTGTGCGACGAAGGATTGCACCAGTGGCAATACCAATTCATTCACGGCCAATAAAGATAAAACATACCCCACGACCCAAGTACCTTGTACGCCGTCTAGTAACGTCCAGCGTTGGGTCTCTGGGGTGTAGATGCAAAGTAGATAAAAACTGCTGGCGATGAGTAAAATGGTCACCCCATAAGACAATAAACGCCCCGTACTAACGGCTTGTTGTATGCGAATTTCCATACGGCGCTGGCGTTCATCCAATTCCCCCAGACGTTGCGCATATTCTTTCCAATGACCGCGAATGGTTAAGGTGATCAAGGCAGAAAACAGGCTAACAAAGCGACTGCGGCGGTGTACACCCAAAATCTGTCCAACATGCACTGCATGACTGGCAAAGCGGTCACATACATAGGGCACGAGCAAAATCTGTAGTACGGCTGCGATGGCGATGGGCCAGAGCAAAACAGGCGTGATGAAGTAGGCAAAAACAGACACGGCTAAGTAGGCGGATAAAGCGTATATCCAAGGCAAAAACACCACCAATGGCCAGCGAATAATCTGGTCAAGGTCGCTCACTAAGCGCTGTAACAAGTCACCTCGGCTTTGTTCGTGCAAATTGGCCGCGTCTTTTGCGACGCGCTGATCCCACACCCAAAGGCGCAAAGTGCGTAACAATCCCAGTAAGTGGTTATGAGCGGTCACTTGCTCACCGTAGCGACCAGCCGTTCTGAGGATAGACATACCACGCACAATAGCACCGGGTGTCAGGTAGTTAAAAACAATCCCCACGCCCATGGCCGTTGCTAATCCAGCGGCGGAGATGAACCAGCCTGAAATGCCGAGCAAGGCAACGCCTGCTAACGTAGCCGCTATACCGGTAATCACGGGGATAAGAATCCCCCACGGATTAGCCAATATGAGCCGTTTAAGCGATAGCTTGGATAGGTTGCTCATGCAAACCTCCTTTGTTGAGGACCCAATGTTTGTCAGCCCAAAGTATGGGGTGGGTGTCATGGCTAACAATGAGTAAGGTTTTGCCTTTAGATACCCGTTTTAGCGTCGCTAAAACAGCTTGTGCTGTCTCTTTATCAAGCCCAGAACACGGCTCATCGAGCAGCCATATATTGGCTTTTGACAGTAAGGCTCTGGCGATAGAAAGACGCTGCATTTGCCCACCCGATAGGCCTGCGCCCAGTTCAGTGAGTTTGGTGTCTAACCCCGCGGGGAGTTGCCGGATAAAGGCATCGCATTGGCTTTCAACTAACGCCGCCTGCAAGGTCTCTTCACTTGGCGTTTCAATCCCCAAAAGTAGATTACGGCGAATACTGCCGTTTACCCATTCCGGTGTTTGCGGGAGCCAAGCCAGTTTTGCTCGCCATGCGGCTAAACTCACTTCATGAAAGGGTTTGCCATTGACCAACAGCTGGCCTTGATAGTCTTCTTCAAATCCCAATAAAAGGTGCAAAAGACTGGATTTACCAACGCCAGATTCACCACTCAACCAAATGCGCTGCCCTTGATGAATAACTGCACTAATGGGCGAAAACCGGTATCGCCCGTCTTCACACCAACTGAGGTTGTGAAAGCGGATGGACGTGAGTTGATCAACCATAGAAGCAAGGTTTGATTGGGCAACAGGCTCACGCTCTTCTGCTGCCGTGGCATGAGCACGCGCGTCTAAAATTTCTAATAAATCTGTCGCGGCAGCTTCGGCTTTTTGTTTGGCATGGTAGTCGTTTCCAAGCTGGCGCAAAGGCAAATAAAATTCTGGGGCAAGCAATAAAAGAAACATGGCTTGCGTTAAGGTAACGGGAGCCGATCCAACTTGCCATGGCAAAATCTCCAATAAACCAAGCCCTAAATATAAGGCAATCATGGCGATTGATAGTGATGCAAAGAGTTCAAGAGTGGCAGTAGACAGAAAGGCCAATACCAAGACGCCCATGGTGGTTTTCTGATAAGCCGTTGCGCTATCAGACAAACGCCCTCGTGCCTCTGTGGTTCTATTAAGGCGTTTGAGCTCCGCAAGCCCTTGGTTTAGATCCATAAATTGATTAGACAGCATGGCCAAGACATTGAATTGACGTCGGTTAGCTTGTGCGGCTTTGTGACCGACAAAAATCATAAAGATAATGACCAAAGGTGCCGTCAGCATAAAAACAAAAAAGGCGATCCAAGAAATAGAAACAACGGAAAGCAGGATCACACAAGGAATGAGCGTCACCATAAAGACTTGTGGTTTATAGCGACTAAAAAAATCATCGAGCGCATCAACTTGCTCGTAAACACGTGTGGATAATGCCGCATCTTCTTCGATTCTTGTGCGCGCTGGCCCAAGTTCCGTCAGATGAGACACCAATTGACGACGCAAGCCGTAACGAATGTCACGGCTTGCGCTGGTGCAAATACGCTCTCGGCCAAAGTTTGCCAAGGCACGAATTAGTAAAGCCAATAAACCGACAACTAAAAGAGAAATAGAAAAGGATTGATGCAGCGCCATATCCGAAAACACATTCGCTAACGCCCAAGCCTGCAACACCAAAGACACCGCAAACAACACAGCAAAACCTTGTGCCACACGATATTTTGAAGACTGTTGAGTCGCTAATTGCCCCAAGAATATCGCTTCTGGCGTTTTGATTCGACTAGGTCGACGCGCCTTTTGTGTCCCCTTCTCTCTCGTCATAAGGCTTACTTCTGCTCCTCTTCACCTTCGTAGCCACTAAACTCCAACCAAACGGCATTGATAATACCAAACGAACAGGCTAACAAAATGCCCAAAATCCAAGCGAAATACCACATAACTGATTCCTCTATTTAGTATTCAAGGATAGAGCTCAAAGAGCTCTATCGCTTACCCATGATTAATACAATGAGTGTGTATTTTCTTCTATGTGTTTCTTCGTCAAACGACCATACATGACGAAGTAACTCCACAATGTATAACCCAAAACGATAGGGACAAAAATACAAGCAACAACAAACATAATCATCATGGTGTTATGGCTTGATGTGGCATCCCACATGGTCAAACTCATGCTTGGGTAGCTTGAAGACGGCATCAGGAAGGGGAACATAGATCCGCCAGCCGTCACAATAATACCGGCAATACCCAGTGATGAGCTCAAGAATGCCAAAGCCCCTTTTTTCATCACACCCGCCAATGCGGCCACCAACATCCCAGCAATCCCCACAATCGGCGCTAACATTAATGCGGGCACTTTATCGTAGTTAGCCAACCAAGCACCGGCTTGCACTTCTGCGGTTTTCATCAAAGGTGTCATGGCTTTATTACCGTCAATCACGCTCGTTAACACATAACCATCAATACCGTATGCCAACCAGATACCCGCGATAATAAAGAAGACGGCCGCTAACGTCGCTGTGACTGTGGTGGCTATGCAGGCTTTACGATGCAGATTACCGTCTGTTTTCATTTGCAACCAAGCGCCACCTTGTGTCATCAGCATCATCAAACTCACCAAACCACACAAAATCGCAAAAGGGTTCAACAAGCCAAAGAATGAGCCGGTGTACGTCACACGTAGAAATTGGTCAAATTCAAATGGTACGCCTTGCAACAAGTTACCAAAGGCCACACCGAAAATAATTGGCGGAACCGCAGAACCAAATACGATTCCCCAATCCCAGCTAGTGCGCCATTTAGAGTTCTCTAGTTTAGAGCGATAATCAAAGCCGATTGGACGGAAGAACAAGGCCGCCAATACAAGCATCATTGCAAAATAAAACCCAGAGAACGACGTGGCATAAACCACTGGCCAAGCCGCAAATAACGCACCACCTGCCGTGATGAACCAAACTTGGTTGCCGTCCCAGTGGGGGGCAATCGAGTTGATCATGATGCGGCGCTCAGAGTCCGTACCACCAATCACTTTCAGTAAGCTTCCCACCCCCATATCAAAACCGTCGGTGACTGAGAAGCCGATGAGTAAAACACCAATCAAAACCCACCAAATGACTTTTAATAATTCGTAATCCATATTACACCCCTTGCTTTAGCTGAGCGGTTTCTTGTTCTAGTGAATAGCGACCTGTGTGTAAGCTGGAAGGCCCCTGTTTCGCAAAACGGATCATCAAATACATCTCGGCAATCAAGAACGAGGTATACAACACAGCAAAACCGGCGATCGTTATCCAAATCTCAGTTGCTGTTAAGCTCGACACCGCAACATGAACCGGTAAAATTTCACCAATCGCCCATGGCTGACGACCATATTCGGCAACAAACCAACCCGCTTCATTCGCAATCCATGGCAATGGCAAGCACAACATAATAAGTTTCAGGAACAGAGGATTCTTACCAATACGACGACGCGCGTTTTGATAGAAAGCCACCGCAAAAACAAACAACATCAAGAAACCACAACCCACCATGATGCGGAAGGCAAAGAACAAAGGTGCTACTTGAGGAATGGAATACTCCACAGCCTGATCGATCTCTTCAGAGGTCACTTTGTTCATGTCTTCGTTAAACGCGGTTACTAATAAACCGTAACCTAGATCGTCTTTGACTTTTTCAAAGTTGGTTTTCACCAAGGGATCCGTTGAACCGCTGCGTAACTGTTCAAGCAGTTGGTTCGCGTAGATACCGTTAATGATGCGCTGACGGTTATGCTCTTTCAGCTCTTTGATACCCGCCACTTCTTTGTCAAGAGAACGTGTCGCGATTAATCCCATTAGGCCAGGAATTTTAATGGCAAACTCGGTTTCTTGAAGTTCCTGATTCGGAAAGCCGATCAAGGTGAAATCTGCCGGTGCTTCTTGGGTTTCCCATTCCGCTTCTACAGCCGCTAATTTCACTTTTTGCACTTCGCCTAGCTCATAACCAGACTCGTCACCTAACAGAATAACGCTCAAAATAGAGGCCAAACCAAAGGCAGAAGCGATAGCAAAGGAGCGACGAGCAAAAGCCAGATCACGACCTTTTAATAAGTAGTAGCTTGAGATCACCAACACAAACATGGCACCGGTGGTGTAACCTGCTGAGACAGTGTGAACAAATTTTACCTGAGCCACTGGGTTTAGAATCAAAGCACCAAAATCCACCAGCTCCATACGCATGGTTTCATAATTAAACTCTGAACCAACCGGGTTTTGCATCCAGCCATTGGCGATCAAGATCCATAACGCCGACAGGTTAGAGCCTAATGCAACACCCCATGTCACCATTAAGTGTTTTACTTTGCTGAGGCGATCCCAACCAAAGAAAAACAAACCCACTAGCGTAGATTCAAGGAAGAAAGCCATCAGGCCTTCGATGGCCAAAGGAGCACCAAAAATATCACCAACATAATGTGAGTAGTAAGACCAGTTGGTTCCGAATTGGAACTCCATCGTCAAACCTGTTGTGACACCTAACGCAAAGTTAATACCAAACAATTTACCCCAGAACTTCACCATATCTTTGTAGACTTGCTTACCTGTAATCACATAGACAGATTCCATGATGGCAAGTAAAAAAGACATCCCCAACGTGAGAGGGACAAACAAATAGTGGTACAGAGCTGTGAAAGCAAACTGAAAGCGTGATAATTCCACTACAGCTTCATTAATCATATGACTTCAACCCATTCATTTGATTGAGAAAAAGGCGCTTGCAGACACTTAACATTTTGCCGTGCTCTTATTATCCAACGCCCACCGTAGCCTCAAACCTTTTGAGGCTTACTATAAGGCCAGATTATGAGTGCAGTTTCGATTTAAAACATTGCGTTAGATCAAGAGAAAGAGAGTGAAAAAAATAAGTAGGTAAAAAAACAGAGACTTTACATTGATTGAGTTGAATGATGCTTTTAAGGACAATCAGACAGTTTATTTTTTCGACGCGATGCGTTGCCCAACATCTCGACTTTTTGCTCGTTGGTTGCCGCCTGCCACATTAGTATTTCATTAATCGTACGATAACAGCCCACACACACGTCTTCACTATCAAGACAGCACTGACGGATACAAGGGCTTTTTATGATCTGATCCGTTTCATGATTTATTGACATGGTTTTATATCCCTTAGTTTTACGCCAAATAAGAGGCTACGCCAAACGCAGCCCCTTAAGCGAACTTAATTCAAGGCTTACACCCTTACTTTGTCTAACGCTTGCTGAATATCCGCAATGATATCGTCAATGTTTTCAATACCAACCGAAATACGGACCAGATCACGACTTACGCCCGCTTTGGCTAACTCTTCATCATTCAACTGACGATGCGTGGTGGACGCAGGATGGCAAGCGAGAGATTTAGCATCACCAATATTAACAAGGCGCAGCACCATTTGTAGTGCATCAATAAACTGTGTCCCCGCCTCGATCCCACCTTTGATTCCAAAACTTAACACGCCCGACGCTTTACCACTGGTAATTCGATGGCTCATTTCATTGTACTTATTATTTGGCAAGGCGGCATAATTCACCCAATTCACTTTATCGTGATTCTGTAAAAAAGCCGCTAGTTTCTCCGCATTAGAACAATGACGCTCCATCCTTAGGCCCAATGTTTCTAACCCCTGCATGATTAAAAAAGCACTGTGTGGCGACAACGCGGCCCCGGTATTACGCAGAGGAACGACACGACAACGCCCAATATAAGCCGCTTCACCTAGTGCTTCTGTATAAACAACATCATGATAAGAAGGGTCAGGTTCATTCAACATGGGGAAACGTTTTTTATTCGCGACCCAATCAAATTTACCAGAATCAACAATAATGCCACCAACAGTAGTACCGTGACCGCCAATGTATTTGGTTAACGAATGCACGACGATGTGTGCGCCCAACTCAAAAGGACGACACAGGAATGGCGTCGCAACAGTGTTATCCACGATAAGCGGGATGCCATGTTTATTCGCAATGACAGCAAGCGCTTCGATATCGACAATGTTGCCGGCTGGGTTACCGATGGATTCACAGAAAATAGCACGAGTATTGTCATCAATAGCGGCTTCAAATCCCGCTAGATCGTCCGCAGAGACCATGCGAGTTTCAATGCCTTGCCTTGGGAAACTGTGAGCAAATAAATTATAAGTACCACCATAAAGTTGGCTGGTACTGACAATATTAGAACCTACGTCACAAATACATTGCAGCGCATAAGTAATCGCTGCCATACCAGACGCCACCGCCAGCGCCGCGATGCCGCCCTCCATTGCCGCAACACGCTGTTCTAAAACATCCGTAGTTGGGTTCATGATGCGAGTATAAATATTACCCTTCACTTTCAGATCAAATAAATCTGCACCATGTTGGGTGTCATCGAAGGTATAAGAGGTCGTTTGATAAATCGGCACGGCCGCCGCTTTAGTTGTCAATTCAGATGTGTAACCGTGATGCAATGCAAGAGACTCTAATTTCATGGTAAGCAAACCTATTTTTATTATTCCAAAGAAAGTAACCCCGTCATATTACAAGGCTATTGATCGTTAGAAAAACAAGTATTGCTTATAACGTTAGATATATTTTTAATCCCAATTGCTGCGTCGCAAACTTTTGATTTGGCCTTTTTGCTTTTTCTGATCAATGCGTTTTTTCTGCGAAGAGCGTGTTGGTTTGGTGGGACGACGGGGCTTTTGCACACGAACCGCCTCTAAAATAAGCGCTTTAAGCCTTGCTAATGCGTCTTCTCGATTTAATTCTTGGGTCCGGTGTTGCTGGGCTTTAATGATAATGTCTCCATCGTTGGTCAGACGAGAGTCGTTGAGCGCCAGCAAGCGTTCTTTGTAAAATTCAGGCAAAGAAGAATGGGCAACATTAAACCTCAGATGAATGGCAGAAGAGACTTTGTTGACGTTCTGACCGCCTGCGCCTTGTGCTCGGATAGCGGTAAGTTCAATTTCGTGGTCTGGGATCGCCACGGCGAGGGTAATTTGTAGCATAATGATTGCTTAATATATCTGTCAATTTTAATGAAACAGCATTATAACAGGCTTAACAACTATATGCTTTGACGCATCGTTTATCGATAAATTATCGGTTACAATCGTTTTTCTTAGTTAAAACGCTTTTTTATTCAAACGTTTTTTTTATTCAAACTAATAGTAGTAGGAGTTTTTTGTGACCCAGTTCCGTCCTTGTATCGATCTGCACCAAGGCAAGGTTAAGCAAATTGTCGGTGGAAGTCTAAATGACAAAGGCGCCACAGAGAACTTTATCAGTGAATATAACGCAGAACACTACGCACGCATGTACCGCGATCACGGCCTTGTTGGCGGACATGTGATTGCACTGGGAAAAGGCAATCAAGAAGAGGCGTTAAGCGCACTTCGCGCTTATCCTAATGGTTTACAGTTTGGTGGTGGCGTAAAAGACAACAATGCTGCCAGCTATTTAGAGGCTGGCGCCTCTCACGTTATCGTAACATCCTACTTATTTGAAAACGGTGAGTTCTCATGGGACCGTTTAGATAAAATCAAACGTGAAACCGGTACAGATCGTTTAGTGCTGGATCTGAGCTGCCGACGCACAAAAGACGGCTGGTATATTGCGACGGATCGCTGGCAAACTGTTACCTCAACACAAGTCAATCATGAAAACTTGATTGAGCTGGCTAATCATTGCGATGAGTTTCTCATTCATGCAGCCGATGTAGAAGGTTTACAAGCGGGCATCGATGAAGACTTGGTCAAGCTTCTTGGCCAAGGTTGCCCTGTCGCCGTGACCTACGCAGGTGGAGCGCGATCTTTGGCGGATCTTAAACGCGTTCACGAATTGTCTGATGGTAACGTCGATTTAACCATAGGCAGTGCCTTGGATATTTTTGGTGGCCAAGGCATTACGCTAGACGAATGCATCTTGTGGAACCGCTCTCAAAAGTCGGCATAATCAAAAACGCTGCACAGAACTATCCTGCAACAAGGGGTAAGATGGCGGGAGTATTCTTTAAAGTGATCATATTTGCCATGATGCCTTAAATACTCTCGCTCTCAGCTCGACATACTATTCACCATACCGCATACTTGGTAGCTTATTTTTCGTCTCTAATCCTAGGATTATTTCATGTCTATATTTCGTACTGGCCTTTTACTTGCGACGCTTGTTCTTAGCGCTTGCTCGATGCCAATTCTACAAGACCTACCCCCTAAAAATGCTGAAAAAAGTATCCCTCAGGGACAAAAAGCAAACACAGATACCACAGCGCAAGTAAAAGCGGATAGCGCTCAAACTGGCGTCGATAAAAAACCAAAAGAGAATGGTGCACAAAATAACGCTGCGAAGAACACGCTGATTGAGCAATTCAACACTCAAACACAAATCGCGAGCAAACATTATACAGAACTGAAAAACCGCGTTGGACAAGCACCGGATCTGCCAACATTTGGCCCAGTGGAAACGCTAAAATCAAAAGAACTTAATACCGCGATTCAGTCGTTACGTACCTACATTAGTAAAACCAGTACAGAACTGGCATTACTTAACGCTCGAGTTAACGAGCGTGAGAAAACCATGGCGCGCGGAGACATAATACAACTCTTCTTATCTGAAGCCACGGTATCTCATGACAATGTCACTTTTAAAGCACAGCCGCTAGTCGGTCAGTGGGTACGCGGGGAAAGCCGAGTCATTCGCTTAAAAGACAGCATTTTATTCGAGAGCCCAATGTCTGAAGATTTGCATGTGACATTTTCAGAAACCTATCAGTTGATCATCAATGGTGATGTTATATCCATCATCAATCCGAATAAAATGAAAAACAGTGCTGGCTTCAATGTTGCCACACACAACAATATAGGCAAAATTGTTGGCAAATTAGACTATCGCCTTGTAGACAACAAATAATTGGAAACAGTCTAGTGATTTAACAAAAACCGCTAGGCTTTTTTGACGACTCGAGTCTACTAACCAATCAATTTTGCTGTTTTTCGTCTATGTTCTGTATTGTCTAATACAACTTGAATATAGGCTAAATAGTCGATTATTGTGTTAGCAAATACCTTATTTTCGAGTCGTCTCACCAGCTTACCAATACGTTTTACCACCTGCCAATTCACCAACATAATCCGACTAGGAGCATATCTATCGGGCGCATTAAGCGCGGCCAAATAAGCGGTTGCTACGTAACCAGGCTCAGGGTTCATTGTGCCTGTGTCTTCTGGTAAAGAACCTACGTTATGCATCAGGCGTTCGGCCAAACGACGATACAAAGACGATACTTTTTTAAAAACATGCTTATCCAAGGTATTACCGACACGACCGCATAATGCGGAATTGGCAAAAAATCCATCAAAGCACATAGAAAATATGTCACACAAGATGCGTAGATCCGCATTTTGGTGTGGCTCTTTTGAGAAAAATGGGTCATCAAGCATTCTCTGTTTCCTTTCAAAAAAGGGTGAGCTTTGTGCAAATAAGGATGATTAAGGTCGTGTTTACTGCAAAGTTTCATAAGGGACGCTATCGCAAGCCTCTGCCCTATGATTGTATTGCCACATAAATTTTTTAAGGTCTATTCAGGTAAATAATAATGTCTTCCCCAAAGCTATTTATGCATATTCAAGATCCATTATTAGCTTCAAACCTACTTTCGCTACAGAGCGTTAGACAATATGAGCTTAACATCAGTCAACAGGGTGAAAACTGGCTAGACCAGCTCACTACCGCTCAGTGTGATGTGGCGCTTATCGAAGTCAATTCTTTGCATGACGTCGCGCTAAAAGCTCTGGTTGATAGTCCCATTCTGTACAAAACAGAGTTCTTGTTCTTTAGCCGAGGAACGCCCGATCCAATACTGGATTGCCTCATGCGCAAAGGCGCTGGGTTTCACTATCGCGCCCCTTTTAATATTAAGCTGATCCAGTCTTCACTTGAGGAAGTCTTTTGTGAGCTGAATCGTTCCGTTGAGAAGATCAGCACACAAACCAGTTATCTGGACCAATTTGGTTTGTTAGTCGGCTCTTCTGCTGCCATGCATTCACTTTATCGCACCATTCGTAAGGTCGCAGCGACCAAAGCCAATGCGTTCATTGTTGGTGAAAGCGGCACAGGCAAAGAGCTTATAGCCAATACACTGCACGTTTTTAGTCAACGGGCCGAAGGTCCTTTTGTGGCCATCAACTGTGGAGCACTCAGCCCAGAACTCATTGACAGCGAACTATTCGGTCATGTTAAAGGCGCTTTTACTGGCGCCCATAAAGACCACCAAGGTGTTTTCGAGCAAGCAGAAGGCGGCACTTTATTTCTAGATGAAGTGACCGAAATGCCCTACGAGCAACAAGTAAAACTACTCAGAGTGCTCGAAAGCGGCGAATACAAACCCGTTGGCGCTCAACAAGTAAAAATAGCCAATGTTCGAATTATTTCGGCAACCAACCGCACGCCAAAAGACGCCATTCGCGACGAAATTTTTCGTGAAGACCTCTACTTTCGTTTAGCACAATTTCCTATCATGGCCCCAAGACTCAGAGACCGTGAAGGAGATGCCTGCGGCCTTGCGCAACATTTTTTAGCCTATCGCAACTCTCAAGATGGCCAACGTAAACAGCTTTGCGCGCAAAGTCTCGAAAAAATCAGTCGTTATACTTGGCCTGGTAACGTCAGAGAACTGAAACACGCGATTGAACGGGCTTACATACTCGCTGACGATATCATTCTTCCAGAACATCTTATTACTAACGATTTCAACGACCAGACGAAACACGATGAAACCTATGGTGTCCCTACAGGTATGCGTTTAGACGATATGGAAAAAATCGCCATACTCAAAACACTGAAAAAGAACGACGGCAACAAAACCGATACCGCTAATCAACTGGGTATTAGCATTAAGACCCTTTACAACAAACTCGACAAATATGAACCCGTCGATTTTTTATGAAAAGCGCTTAGCAACACACTATTACCTTGATCAAAACACCATAAATAACGTCTAAATAGCCAGATAAAACCTAGAAAAAAGGCCGATAATGTCGGCCTTTTTTCTATTCAGCTTAGCAATCAGTGTCTTTCGCTTCGACACCTTCTTTTACTTCTTCGCACGCATCTTCGATCGCGTTGCCTGTGTCTGTCATGGTGTCTTCAACAGCATTGCCAGCATCGTTCATAGTGTCTTCAACGGCATTGCTAGAATCTGTCATGGTATCTTCGATAGCGTTACCAGCGTTATTCAAAGCGTCACCGGCATTGTCCATGGTTTGCTCAATTGCTTCACCAGTATTGGACATAGCATCTTCTACTTTGTTTTCTTCAGCATCTTGACCACATGCTGCTAACGTTGCGGCTGTAACAAGAACCAAAGCCGTGTTTAGTAGAGTGCGTTTAATATTCATAATGGTAACCTCCATTTAGTCTTTTAAAATACAGAAAGCAATAAAGGTCTGATGACCTCGCTTTCAAATAATCAACTCAATAACACGAGAACAGAAACAGATTTCTGCATTAGGTTATTGATTTCCCTTAGACTATTGCGAAGCCCGTGCCAACTTTTCAAAAATCACATAAACCATTGATAATTATGGTTTTTCTATACATTCAACAATGGCTAGCCGGTGTATTTCCCAGCGCCATCAAGTAGTTTTTACAAAATACCTCGGTAACAATTTCCGTCGAGGAATTGTAAAGACGCAAACAATGTGGCAACGCCCCATCCAGCCCCGCCATACAGAACACAAGTCTTGTACTGAAATAGACAAAAATCCCCTTGAATGTTTGCGTATCTGCCCTAGAATTGGCGCAACTTTCAATGAATTGGCACAACGCCCTTGCTTGATAAAGAACACGATTAAGGACAGCTTATGAGCACCACACTGTATACCTCACCAAGACTCGATGGCTTTCGCATGCCAGCGGAACATGAGCCCCAAGAACAAGTTTGGATGGCTTGGCCAACCCGAGAAGACAACTGGCGAGAACAAGGCAAGTATGCTCAACAGGAGTTTATTGGTGTCGCCAACGCGATTGCCCAGTTTACTCCGGTGACCTTCATCGTCGACAAAGCGCATTTTGAACAAGCCCGTGCAGCGTTACCTGCACACATTACGCTGATTGACATTCCTTCCGACGACTGCTGGATGCGTGACATCGGCGCAACCTATGTTGTTAACGATCAAGGCGAACGCCGAGCAAATAGCTGGCAATTTAACGCTTGGGGAGGCGAATTAGACGGCTTATATGACTCTTGGGAACAAGATAACGCTGTGGCGGAAAAAATGGCGGCCAGCACGGGTGATCACGTTTATCAAGCGCCCTTAATTTTGGAAGGCGGCTCCATCCACGTGGATGGTGAAGGCACTTTATACACCACAGAAGAATGTTTGCTGCATCCAAGCCGCAATCCAGACCTAAGCAAAACCGATATTGAAGACTTGCTTAAGGTTTATTTGAGTGTGGACAAAATTATTTGGTTAAAAGACGGTCTTTATAATGACGAGACCAATGGCCATGTTGATAATATCATGCATGTTATTCGCCCTGGTGTTGTCGCCTTAACGGATTGCGAGGACCCAACGGATCCGCAATACGCCATTAGCAAAGCGGCGTTTGAGGTACTAAGCCAAACTCGCGATGCCCAAGGACGTAAACTGGACATTATAAAGCTGCCTATGCCCGGCCCCCTATTTGTCTCAGCAGACGAGGCCAAAAACCTCACTGAAAGCCCTTATATGAATCGCCAAGTCGGTGAACGTCTGGCGGCGTCTTACGCCAATTTTCTAATCTGTAACGGCGGTATCGTTTTTCCATTACTGGATGAAAAAACAGATGCACAAGCCAAACAGATTTTGCAAAATGCCTTTCCTCATCACCAAGTGATCGGCGTGCCTGCGAGAAACATATTACTTGGCGGCGGAAACATTCACTGCATTACTCAACAAGTCCCTAAAAAGCAATCCATATAATGGCTTATTGCGTATTTATATTGTCTCGAAAAGTAATATTTTGTTAGCTATGTTGTAGGGAATATCACCGCCTAAAAATAATCAGCATAATGCTTTTTTATGACGACAATATTTCTGTTTGTGGTGCTCTCACACTGTGCTAATCTCGTAAATTAGCACAGTGTATAAATGGTTCATAACACGCTAGTGTTAGTGTAATTTTCTGGCTAGAACATAAAATGCATTTATGTTCGGTTGTACTAATTGAAGCAAATTGCTTCTTATTTACGATGGCGTATTTCGCTTGGGGTAATATTAATGGATTCCACGTTTACTTTATTGGAGTTAGGCTGGCAGGCTTATTTTCAACAACAGTTATCATTGGATGATTTAGAATCGAATCGTATTGCACGCATCAGCGCTCAGCAAGGCAGTCAATACGAGATTGTTAGTGAGTTCGGCTTATTCACTTTGGATAGCCATCCAGATATGCCCAACATGACAGTGGGCGACTGGATCATCACTGATACAAACCATCATTTCTTACGCCTATTAGAACCTAGCTCTATATTCGAGGGTATTGCCTCAAACATAGATACTGTGTTTTTAATTTGCGCACTGAATCAAGATTTCAATCTAGCACTGATCAAACGTTATTTAGAAATCACCCATGAAGCTCAAGCTGACGCGGTCGTCGTACTCACAAAAGCAGACATTTGTGACGATACGGCGGAAAAACGCGCTCAGGTTGAAAAACTGGATCCGTTACTCATTGTCGAAACCGTAAACGCCTTGGATGCCAATAGCTTACGCTGTTTATCTCCTTTCCTGAAAAAAGGCAAAACGATCGCTCTACTAGGTGCAGCAGGTTCTGGGAAATCGGCTTTGGTTAATACCTTGATGCAACCTGCAGAAAGTGGCAAAGCACAAAGAAACATAGGTCAGTCTGGCGCGTTAAAAATCATGCCTTCTGGCGCCATTTTGCTTGATACCAAGGGCATGCGTGAACTCCAGCTTGCGCAGTTCGATAGCAGTGCCATTGCCAACTTTGCGGACATCATTGCACTTGAAAAACAGTGTCGATTCAGCGATTGCCAACATGAAGGCGAACCTGGTTGTGCGATCAAAGCGGCGGTGAAAGCCAATCGCTTAGACGCCCAACGCGTAGCGGATTTCCTATTGTTGCGTAACGAAGACAGTGATGACGACCAAGTCACTAAATCTAAACCACAGGAAAAGTTCTATCGCAGCGCACAATCAGACATACGCGCGCGAAAACACAGTTCTGCGGAATAATTGACGATTTGCAATACAGAAAGCGGCCATTCACTATGAGCCGCTTTTTTTATGTGTCCTGCAATAACAACACCATCCCCTTTACAGCACGCTCTTGAGTGTTTATAACAACGCACTCACTATCTTTTCCTAAGCCAAACCAACTGAGGCAGCTTTTCTGAATCACCATGTCTAATATTGTACTGATTTATTCCACCACAGACGGTCACACAAAAAAGATCAGCCAAAAAATGCAATCCTTTATCGAAAGCCAAGGTCATATCGTCACGCTCGTTGCGGTAGAAGATGCCACAGCACAGACACTTGCACATCATGACAAAGTGGTCATTGGCGCTAGCATTCGTTATGGCAAACATCAAAAAATCGTCGCAGATTTTATTACGCAGAATAAAGCTCAGCTCGACAGCCAACCCAGCGCGTTTTATACGGTGAATCTCGTTGCTCGCAAACCTGAAAAATGCCAGCCTGACACAAACCCGTATATCATTAAATTTTTAGCACAGCTCAATTGGCAACCCAGTTTACAAGGCGTCTTTGCAGGAAAGCTCAATTACCCTAAATACGGCTTTATCGATCGTAATATGATTCGTTTTATCATGTGGATGACCAAAGGACCAACTGACCCAAAAACCAACATGGAATTTACCGATTGGCAGAGTGTTGATCGCTTTGCTCAAGCCGTCTGTGATATGTCTTAGGCCAATAAAAAAGACAACGTGATAACGCATTTACTTTTACGCTTATAAGGACCCCAAAAAATGACCGATGCGCTGCTGTTAACCTTTGTTTTTCTAGTCGCAGGCGTCATTTCGGTTCCTATTGCATCACGTTTAGGGCTAGGTTCCGTATTAGGTTATTTGTTAGCGGGCATTATTATCAGTCCATTACTGGGCCTATTTGACGTGGACATTGTGTCCATTCAACACTTTGCTGAATTAGGTGTTGTCTTAATGTTGTTTTTAGTTGGGCTTGAGTTAAACCCTAAAAAATTATGGGCATTAAAATCTAAGTTATTGGGCTTAGGGGGCGGACAAATTGTATTAACCGCCCTTCTTATTATGGCGGCAGGCATGCTGCTTGAACAAGAATGGCGAACCAGTCTCGCCATAGGTTTGGTGCTTGCGCTCTCTTCAACGGCCATCGTGATTCAAACCTTAACCGAAAAAGGTCTAATGAAATCAGACGGTGGTCAGTCTTCTTTCGCGGTATTATTGGCACAAGACATTGTTGTCATTCCTATGCTGGCTTTTATTCCTTTGCTCGCCACACCAGAGCTAATCGAAGCTCTCAACCATGCGTCCAATACCAGCACGACCGGTAACCATGCCGACACTGTCTCTCTGGTCACAGGATTAGAGGCGTGGCAAACCGCTTTCGTCACCATAGGCGCCATTGCCATTGTTATTTTGAGTGGTCGCTTTTTAGTCACGCCTATTTTCCGTTATATTGCTGTCGCACAACTCAGAGAACTGTTTATTGCCGCGGCGCTGATGTTCGTTATTGGCACCACTTTGTTGATGTCATTGGTTGGGCTGTCTCCCGCCCTTGGTACCTTCCTCGCGGGTGTGGTTTTAGCCAATTCTCCTTATCGACATGAATTAGAAAGTGATATAGCGCCATTTAAAGGATTATTACTTGGGCTGTTCTTTATGACGGTCGGCGCTGGCATTAATTTTTCACTGTTGTTCAGTCATTTTCCATCCATCCTTGGCCTCACGGTTGGGTTGATTATGATAAAAGCCACTACGCTGTTTCTACTAGGTCGCCTCTTCAGTATTCGCGGTTCAAACAAATGGCTGTTTGCTTTGGGTCTTGCTCAAGCAGGAGAGTTTGGCTTTGTTTTATTGTCTTTTACCGTCAGCAATGCTGTGATATCGCAAGAAGTCGCCGATATTCTACTACTGGTCGTGGCCTTATCCATGCTGCTTACCCCTATGCTGTTCATTCTGTATGACCGAGTTATCGCACCCCGTTACGCTGCCGATAAAACCTCAGGCACACACGATGAACTGCCCGATGACAACAAAATCATTATTGCGGGCTCTGGACGCATGGGCAGCACTATAGACAATCTTTTACGACTCGCAGGTTATCACTCAACCGTGATTGATTTTAGTGTTAAGCGCTTAAGAGCATTGCAGAACTTTGGTGTTAAAAACTACTTTGGCGACGCCACTCGACCCGATTTATTGGAAGCCGCGGGTATAAATGAAGCATCGTTGTTCATTATTACCATTGATGATGCCGAACAAGCCACCAAGCTGGTCAAATATGTTCGGGAGCATTATCCAAATCTACATGTCATTGCGAGGGCCTTTGACAACAATCACGTTTACGATTTATGGGCCTCTGGTTGTCGAGACATTATTCGAGAAAACTACGACAGCAGCTTGCGCATGGGGCGTTCCGCTTTTGAGGCTTTGGGCATTTCTCATAACAAGGCAGAGCAAATGATTAACATCTTTAACCAACATGACAAGGTGTCTATGGTGGAAGTCGCCGATGCTCACCAGATCGGCGTACCAGCCCACGAAAACAAAGTCTTTGTTGCTCGTCTGAGAAAATACCTAGAAGAGAAAAATCCGCAACTCCAAAAAGCCATGCAAGACATTCAAGCCCAACCAGACGACTAAACGGCAACGGGCCTTATGTATGAAGCTAATGCAAAGTCACGCTGCTTTGCAACCTAGCAAGTCGTTCATTCCATTTTCCATTATGGAAACGTTCACACGCTTCTTCGGTATCAAAGCTCACCTGTCGACTAGGCTGGTTGAGCTTAATACCAACGTCATTAAGCGCCTCGTTAATACGCTGATAAAAATAGTCTTCTTGCTTAGCGTCAAGAGCGTTTGACAAAGACTCGTCTGTTTCAAAAACACAAACGATTTTTAATGAGTTCGGAAACGCACTGTAATTCACGACGTGGGTTAGCCAAACAAATCCATCGACCGATTCCAACGCAGCGTCACACACGTTAGTTAGCGCCTCACGAATGGCATTTTCTATTTTTTTATCCGATTTTTTCACAACAACTCACAACGAAATTAACAAGACAAAGGGGCGCCCGCCGTAGAATTCACACCAAAACGGCAAACGATGACGGCATTAGGTTGCTAGACACTGAATTAAGATAACATGTTTTTTTGAACATTAAGCGTTTCGATCAACTATTCAGTCGCTTCTCGATGCATTACACTATTTGATAACAAGAACACATCCTCAGAACACTCGATAGAAGCAGCATACACATCAAGAACGTCTGCTTCTGCTTTGATTTAAGACATCCAGTAAGGAATCACACTGTGAAAAAAGTATTTATTGATGGCGAAACAGGCACCACAGGCCTTCAAGTAAAAGATCGCCTAGTGAATCATCCGCACATTGAAATCATCAGTATCGACCCAGACAAAAAACGTGATGTGGAAGAAAAGCGTCGCTTGATGAAAGAAGCCGATGTCACGGTTCTTTGTCTGCCTGATGACGCTGCGAAAGACAGCGTTATGTTGGCCAAAGAAGAAGGCTGTCGTATTTTGGACGCCAGCTCCGTTCACCGTGTTGCAGAAGGTTGGGTGTACGGTTTGCCTGAACTGGACGTCACACAGCGCGAAAAAATCCAAGCTGCACAGTTTGTATCAAATCCTGGCTGCTACCCAACAGGCGCAATTTTACTGTTAAAGCCCTTAATTGAAGCGGGTTTACTGCCAGCATCTTATGATTATTCGATCAACGCTGTATCCGGCTACAGTGGTGGCGGTAACGCCATGATCGACCGTTACGAAAGTGCCACCAATTCTCCTATTTTTGGCGCTTACGGCCTGTCTTTCAACCACAAACATCTGGCTGAAATGAAAAAATGGTCAGGCTTAGACAAGGCACCTATTTTTGTTCCTAGTGTGGGCAACTTCCGCCAAGGCATGCTGACCTTCTTGCCCATTCATTTAAAAGACGATGTCACCATGGAACAACTGCAGGCTAAATTGGCAGAAGTGTATGCTAATGACACGTTTGTCACCGTGAATGGCTTTAACCTAGTAGTCGATAATGCGGCGCCTTTCTTGACGCCTCATGGGCTTGAAGACACCAACCAAATCGAGTTATCCGTTCTCAGTGAACCGGGTAATAAATCCGGTATCTTGGTTGCCAAACTCGATAACCTAGGCAAAGGCGCCTCTGGTGCGGCCGTGCAAAACCTCAACATCATGTTGGGATTTGCTGAAGACATTGCGGTAAATCTACGCTAGTCACTTTATTCCGCCTTCTTTGATGGTTCTTAGAAGGCGGAATTTGACCTTAGAGTTTCAAATGAATAATAAAAACAACCCTTCACAACGTCATGCGCAACAACCCAGCCCGTCACTAAAAAAAATAAATCTATCCGCTTGGCCGCTTTATTTGATTTTGACGATGACACTGGTCATCAGCACAGTTTCTTATCAATTTCTAACACTTCAACAATCCCTCACGGCGGGACTGCTGTTCATTTGCATTGCCTTTTGGGCGACGTCTTTAGTACCAGCTTATTGGCCTGCACTAGGGTTATTTGCGTTTGCAACCGCCACACAGCTGGCGCCAACACAGGTGATATTTTCCGGCTTCCAATCGTCGACATTTTGGTTGCTGTTCAGTGGCATGGTTTTTGGTGCCGCTATTAATCATACGGGGATCAATTCACGTGCTACCCGTTTGCTGATGCTGATTCTTGGCAACAGCTATCAGGGCACCATTATTAAGATTGCTCTGTTTGCCATGGGATTAGCGTTTTTAATCCCATCTGGCGTAAGCCGAGTTGTCCTATTGATTCCTATTGTTGTTTCTCTTGCGGATCATTTTGGTTATGGCCCAGATTCTAATGGCCGAAAGGGCATGTTATTAGCCGCGGCGTTCGGGACATTTTTACCCGCCTTTTCCATTTTACCTGCCAACGCTCCTAACATGTTGCTGTCAGGAATGACAGAAGCCTTGTATGACGCGCCCTTATCCTATGGGGAATATCTATTGTTGCACTTTCCTATCTTAGGGTTCGGAAAGTTGATCATGACCATCGGCGTCATTTTGTGGTTATTTCCAGATAAAGCCCCAAACCAAGCCATACAAGCAAGCATAGAAAAGTCAACGATGACAAAAGTTGAAACTCGCCTATTGATGGTTCTCTGTGCTTGTTTTGCGTTTTGGTTTACAGACTCACTGCATCATATTTCCGCAGGTTGGATTGGACTTATTGCAGCGTTAGTTTGCCTCTGGCCAAGCTTGGGATTAATGACCAAAAACAGCATAGATAAAGACATTCAGTACGGTACACTTCTGTTCGCTGCCGGCATTATTGGTTTAAGTGCGATTATTGCTTACTCGGGGCTTGGCCGTATATTGGTGACGTATCTCACCGATATCATTCCCTTCTCTGCCAATGCGCCATTATTAAATCTTAGCTTGCTGACCTTTATTTCTACCTGTGTGGCCGTGGTCACTAACTTAGCCGGTGTGCCTGCGATTATGACGCCGATGGCAGAACATCTTGCCAACATAACAGGACTTTCTAATCATGCCGTGCTAATGACACAAGTGTTGGCCTTTTCTAACGTTTTGTTGCCTTATCAGGCACCACCATTGATAACGGCCATTGCACTGGGAAACTTATCCATCGGTGCAGTCACCAAGGTATGTTTAGCCACTTTTGTACTGACCAGTCTAATACTGCTGCCGTTGAATTTTCTCTGGTGGTACGCTTTGGGTATGTTTTAAGGAAAAGACTTAGTCGCTCAACAGAAAAGCCGCTTATCTATTTCACTAAGCGGCTTTTTCACCAAGGCTACTTGATCACTCGTTTACTGAGCAGGCTGCCAAACGTGCAGTTTTGATTTGCGCATTTGGTCTTTTTCAGCAGCCGATGCGCCCCAATTACCCTCATACACTTTACCTTCCCAATCGCCATAAGCAGGGTTTGGCAACATAATAAAAGTCGTACCAAACAAGGCTTTATTTTTCTCTACTGCCGCATCGCTTTCCGCCAAACCTTTGGTTCTAAAGTCATTTGAGAAGTCGTTAAGGTTATCCCCCATAAAAAGCGCAATATCGTAGTTTTCTGCGACTTTCTGACGACGAGGCTCTTTGTTGCTAGTGGAAGTATTCAGCATTAGGTGTTCATCATCTATATTGGGGAACCCTAAGGCTTTTAAGTTTTTCCGTGTACCGTCTAAACCGGATTCTTTGCGGTTAGTGATGTAAAATACCTCCCCACCCTTGCTCGCCACGTAATTCAAAAACTCGGTGGCACCTGGCATGGCTTTCGCCTCGGCAGCGTCCATCCAGGCTTGCCAAGAGTCGTTTGAGTAGCCAAAATCTTTGCCAATCAACCACGCCTGATAGGCTGTATTATCAATAACCGTCTCATCGGCATCGACCACCACGGCGATTTTCTTGCTTCCAGTATGCTGACTAAGGTAGTGGTCAAACTGCATTTTTGCCAAATTAAACGCCTGATAAGACAAGGCTTTGTACTCAGCCGAAGCCTGCATCCATACGGTCGACATAACCAGCTGTTCATTCAACGCTTTATCTGAATAGTCTGATTCATGGGCAAATGCTGAAAACGCAAAACCTCCCATGAAAAGAGCCGAAGATAAAGCTAGGGCTCGAAAACTCAATGGCAACATGACACCGCTCCTTAATATCGCAAATAATCGAATACGGCATTCTTACAAAATAGCCAGCAAAGAAAAAGCCTAAGTCGATTCTATTTGATAACAGCTTTTTGAGCGAAAATATCGTATTATCCCCGCTATTAGCCATTTACCCAGCATTTATACAATTGATTCCTATGATACGACTGTCCAATATCCAACTTCCTCTTGATCATGACGCCGACGCGATAGAAAACGCCATTTTGTCCTTGCTGAACATTTCAGCTGAAAAACTTGTTCGCTTTACTGTCTTTCGCCGTGGTTACGATGCCAGAAAAAAAACCAATATTTTTCTCATCTACACTATCGATGTTGAAACCACCTGCGATCAAGCACTATTAAGCCAATTTGCCGATCATCAACAGATTAAAATCGCCCCTGATCTAGACTATCATCCGGTTGCGCAGGCACCGGCTACTCTGACAGAGCGTCCTATCGTGATTGGCTTTGGTCCTTGTGGTTTATTAGCGGCTTTGGTTTTGGCTCAGATGGGTTACAAGCCCATCGTACTTGAACGTGGGAAAGAAGTTCGCGAACGCACCAAAGATACCTTTGGTTTCTGGCGCAAAAAAATCCTCAATACCGAATCCAACGTGCAATTTGGTGAAGGCGGAGCAGGCACCTTCTCTGACGGTAAGCTCTACAGCCAAGTCAAAGACCCAAAACAATACAGCCGAAAAGTGCTGAATGAATTTGTTGCGGCAGGTGCACCAGACGAAATCCTCTACGTGAGCAAACCACACATAGGTACCTTTAAACTGGTTGCCATGGTCGAAAAAATGCGCGCGCAGATTATAGAACTTGGTGGCGAAATTCGTTTTAGCTGCCGTGTCGACGATCTGCACATTGAAAACGGGCAAATCACCGGTGTGACATTAGCAGACGGTGAAAAACTCTATTCAAAACACATTGCTATCGCCATTGGCCACAGTGCTCGTGATACGTTCGAGATGCTACACAACAAAGGCGTATACATCGAAGCCAAACCTTTTTCCGTTGGCTTTCGTATCGAACACGAGCAGTCTGCTATCGATAAAGCCCGCTTTGGCCCCAATGCCGGCAATGAAATTCTTGGTGCTGCTGATTACAAACTGGTTCACCATTGTAAAAATGGGCGTTCGGTTTACAGCTTCTGTATGTGCCCAGGTGGCACTGTCGTGGCTGCGACCTCTGAAGAGCATCGCGTCGTGACCAACGGCATGAGCCAATATTCTCGTAACGAACGTAACGCCAACAGCGCTATCGTGGTAGGCATTGATCCTTCCGATTATCCGGGTGGACCACTCGCTGGCATCGAATTCCAACGCAAACTAGAAAGCCTTGCTTATGAGCTAGGTGGCAGCAATTACGATGCGCCCGCGCAAACCGTAGGTGCCTTTTTGCGTAATGAAACACCAGAAAAACTCGGTACAGTAGAACCATCTTTCAAGCCTGGCATTAAACTCACCAACCTTGCCGATGCCTTGCCAGATTTTTGTATCGAAGCCATCCGCGAAGCCATTCCTGCCTTTAACAGAAAAATCAAAGGCTTTGCCTTCGACGATGCTCTGTTAACCGGAGTAGAAACACGTACCTCAGCACCGATCAATATCAAACGTGATAACGACAGCCTAGAAAGCATCAACACCAAAGGCTTATACCCAGCGGGAGAAGGCGCAGGCTACGCTGGCGGCATCATGTCTGCCGCTATCGACGGCATCAAAATCGCCGAAGCCATGGCATTGAGCATCAATAGTAAAGCTGCAAATTGAGATAAAAAACGGGAAGATTGATACGCTAATCTTCCCGTTTTTTTTCAATCAACATGCCTGTTTTTATGGTACTAGACTAAACTGCACAAGCACTTCGCCTTGGTTTATCACGCGATTCACCCCTAAAGACTCGGCCGCTGGCACTAACCCATTTAACGTGCCAGTAATAAAAAAATAGTCTGTATTGCCATAACCGCGTTGAATACATTGGAGTATGCCTTTTTTGACCACTTCTTTCTTGGCTTCGAGCAGTGACGCCACATCCGCCTTGAAGACATAACCTTGACTGCCGCCTTCAAACACCAGTTCGCCTGACACGGCTTTTGATGATACGAACACTCCGTAATTAAAATAGAAGTCACAGGCAGAATGATTGGTCGGGTGAATCGCTGGTCGAATCAGTTCAACGGCGGCACGAGGTAACAACTCAGCAACGAGCGGATTGACCTCATCCGTCTTGCTTGGCACAGTAAGTTGAAAGGCGATTTCCAATTCGGTCCCGCGGCACGCATGATGAGCAATGCTGTCGCCCAGGTTAGCAAATACCTGAAAATCAAAAATAGGAGAAAGGATAATCACCTCGTCTTTGTCGACAATTTTCCAACCCGCAATCGTGGCCCCCTTCTCGACTATCTTAGCAATAAGATCGTCTTGGGCTGCACACACTGCGTCGAAAGTCTCTGTGAGCGATAATGATGCCTGATGCGGAAATGCTTCCAGTGACTGAACATATTCTTCAAAAACCATACGATATTAAGCCTTTATAAAATAATGAGATTATTAGGTAAAGAATACGGATTTACGATGGCGATGTATCCTTTATTTCACTGCGCTTAGCCTGTAATATACGCGCTCCTAAAATCCATTCAATGAAAAGGAACTTCTAGTGAAAAAGACCCTTGCTGTACTGGTTTTCATACTTGTCGCTGCTTGCCTGATTGCCCCCAAGTTTATTGCACCAAAACATCAAGAAACCGTCGTTGGGCTAATTGGTAAAATTAATAAAACGCCTGGCTACTCGGCCGAAATTATTTCCACGGATTTGGCTTGGTTCGGCTCTGAGAATAAAGTCTTGTTCACTTTGGACATGGCTCAAGTGGACCCATCTCTGCAAGCTCAAAATATTGACATTGAGCTTGTGCTCGATACGCATTATGGCCCCTTGTTGTTTTCTAACCAAGGGTTGTTCGGCCTTTATGCAACGACGATTAAGATTGAAGGCAACGAGCAAAGGAAGGCTTTAAATTGGGATGAAAGCACCCCACTCTATCAACTGTCTGTTTTGGGTCGCTTTATGGGGAACATAAATGTCGCAGACAAGGTTCCTCCCTTTAGCAACATAGACAACACCTTCCAATTTAGCGGTTACAGTGGCCAGGGGGAACTGACCACTTCAGGTTTCAGTTATGAAGGTAACTTGGAAAGTATTCACGTTGTTGATGCTTATTCACCATTAAAAGCCGAAGGTTTTTATGTGTCAGTAGAACTGAATGCCAGCCTAGAGACGATTATGCAGGGCGGCTTCTACGACAGCACCACCGATTTTAGTTTGAATACACTTAGTATGGGCACTGACACCCAACTTTCTGGACTAAATATTGAAATGGGATCTAATTTAAACCCAGTAACTCAGCTCGGCCATATAGAAGTCAGTTACCTTATTAACGAGATTATCTCTGGCAGTTTTAAAGCCAACGATCTTATTTTAATAACGGAACTGGATAATCTTAACAACCAGTTCTTTATTGATTATAAAAACTTCTTTGATACTTTCTCAACGGAAAATCCCTCATTTGATGAGACCTATGAGACATTATTGGTTTTCATGCAAGAAAACCTAGATGAATTGCTGGCCGCAAAACCAGAATTTAATATACCAAAATTCAGTGCGAGTTTTCCTGAAGGCCGCTTTAATGCAACGCTAACAAGTACATTAGCGGACATCAGCACTCCTACAATAGAAGCACTGACGACACCGGAATTTTGGTTATACAACACCATAGTCATGGCAGAAATAGAAGCAGATCAGCGCCTAGTGAGCAAACTAACGGAACGCTTTATCGCCAGTCAAATGCGTGCACCGCTGAATGCGCCGGAAGTAAAGCAGCAAGCATTGATGCTTGTTGAGGGCTTAGTACAACAAGGCCTTATTCGGTTAGAGAACACTAAATACAAAAGTGAGATCCACATAGAAAATGGTCAAGGTAAGGTATTTGATCTCAGCTTTCCCTTGATGTAACGTCTAAAAGAATTCATTACGTGAAACAAAAAGGCGCCTCTTATGTTCTGCCCAGCAGAAACAAGACGCGCCTTTTTTCATATCAAACTGCAATATCAGTTCACGTTCTAATGCCATCAATGGAATACGATAGAAAGTACCCCAGCAACAAACCGATCAACATGACCACACAAATGTGTCATTGAAATCTGTTTAGCTATTTGGGATAGCGTCCCCGTTGTATTCCGTTAGCAAGCAATCTCTGCCACTTTCTTTGAGCATTCTACAAAAATCGGCGCTAAAGGATTTATTGACAAATGGTCCCACTTTTAATTGGTACATGGTACGACCATTTACAGTTTTTTGGTTCACTAACGGCACTAAACCATCAAAAGATGTTGGATATGATTTTAAAAGCACTCGCCAACCACGAGCCGCCTCATCAGGGTTGCCATAAGAAGCGACTTGAACGCCATAGTCTTGCCCATCTCCTGTCGCTCTAGACGAAGTAAGCGGCATAGCCTCTTGATCCATCGACATACTTTCCGCTGACGAAGTAGAATCATCAAAAGGTGTCGGCACAACCATAGGTGCAACATTTACCGCTGAAACACTTTCTCCCATAAAACTTTCATCGGTCGTCATACTGTTATTAACGCTATTATTTGCTCTAACATTGGTTTTTGATGCCAATGGCTTACCTTGCTTTAAGGCTGCAATTTCAGCTTCCAACTCGTCAATGCGGTCCAGCTTTGGCTGCACAGTTTGCCACTGTTCTTCATGCATACGAACCTTATCTTGCAAGTCCGTATAGGTCATAAAAGTATTCTTTTCGTCCATAGATGAACAAGCACCTAGTGATAATCCAGCCATAACAACGACTAGCTTTTTGGATATTTCCATTATTCTCATCTCCATGTACGTCATTAAGAGTTTTCACTTACGACTCTGACCAAAGTACGAAGTAGACGATTTGTCTCATTCTTAAACAAAAGAACGCACTCGCCTGCGTACCAGCTCTCAGCCCTTCTATATAGTCAGAAATAAGTGTTGCCCCCACAAAATTAAGGCATAACGTGCCGCTTTGCCAACTAAAACTAACGGTAAAAAATACCTAAGAGGCGTTCGCAATACGCCTGATACTAAAGCAATCCCATCACCAACAACAGGAAGCCAAGTAAATAATAAGCTCCAAACACCATAGCGATTAAAAAATCGTTCTGCTTTTTGCCGAGCGTTGGCGCTTACTGGAAACCATTTTTTGTGCTCATATCGAACTAAATAACGCCCCAGCCACCAATTTGTCACGCCCCCTAATGTATTACCTAAGCTGGCCCAAAACCACAAAAAAAACACTGACAGCAAGGCATCATTAGCATAGTAAAGCAACAAACCTTCAGATCCCAAAGGCAAGATGGTAGCCGATAAAAAGGAAACCATAAAAACAAAAAAATAATCCAACAATGCGTCTCTATACCTAATTTATAAGAAAAATTTATTCACTAAATCAAAAAACAATGACATAACTCATTTTTATAGACTAGGCAATGTCTAGAAAAACATTTACTCTAGAAATAGTGCTGAACTTTTACACAAACAAAACAACCGATTCTTTTTTGCCTAATACATTAAATAACGACTGAGTTGATTAATGTATATAAACACTATTCAATAATGCCAAAACATCTAAACGGAGGCGACATGCTGGATCGCATCAATGATATAAAAATTCGTTATAAGTTGTGGGCCATTATTGGTCTGATGTCCATGGGAACCACGGCACTTATTCTCGTATCTCTGACCTCTTTATTTAACAGTCACGTTGATGCCCGAAAAGATCGCACACAAGATATTTTAGACATCGCCAACACAACACTGTCCACGATTTACCAACAGCAACAATCAGGCGAACTGACAGCCGAACAAGCAAAACAACAAGGCATCACTCTTCTATCGAATCTCACCTATGGTGACCAGCAAGAACTGTGGATCATTGACAAAAATAATCGCACTTTGATGAACGCACCAACCACTTATCAAAGCAGTACTCTCCCTAACTCTCTTAGCGGAGCGCTAAACACAACCTCTTTGTTGGATAAAAAGAAGTATCAGTCTACTGAGTTTGAGTATCAAGGCAATGATGGCATTGCCCATAGAATGATTGCCAGTGTCTCAACCTTCACCCCTTGGAATATCACTATCGTCGCTACCGCATCAATGGACGCTGTGATGAGCTTTTTCTTAAGAGCATTAGTAGACTATGCCATTTTAGTCGGCGTTTTAACTGTGTTAGTCGGTGGCACCGCGCTCTACATTATTCATTTAGTCACCAGTCGAGTCACTTCACTGTGTAAAACCATGACATCGGTTCAACATTCCGGTGATCTTACTCAACGCGTTGAATTCAGTGGCCTAGATGAAATGGGCGAAATGGCTCGTGCTTTTAACAGCATGATGAACGATTTCCAATCGATTGTTCGCAACGTTAGCCACTCCAGTGAAACGTTAGACAGCATAGTAGAACAAACTAATAAATCGACGAATAAAACCGCCCAAGGCGTTGCGAAGCAATTGTCTCACACCAGCAAAGCCGCTGAACTGATGCAAAGTGTGATGACGTCTGTGGAAGAAACGCTGGCCATTGCGGAACGAGCAAATACCACCACACAAGAACTTGGACAACACTCCAAGCAAGGTCTTGGCGTTATGAACAAAGCCAACCAAGACATTCAACAGCTCTCCATTGAAGTCGGCGATGCTGCACAGCAAATACAAAAATTGCGCGAAGACGTGACGCATATTAACGAACGTTTAGGCATCATTGCAGAAGTCGCTGACCAAACCAATTTATTAGCACTCAATGCGGCCATAGAAGCCGCTCGTGCAGGAGAGCAAGGACGAGGGTTTGCCGTTGTCGCAGACGAGGTCCGTCATCTGGCCCAGCGTTCACAGCTTGCAGCAACGGAAATTGGTGGGCTTATCGATCAATTAACGCAACAAACACTGACCACAGTAGAAGTCATGGAATCAGCTCGCAACACGGCGAATCAAGGTGCAGAGCAAACGTCACAAGCCGGCCAAGCTTTTACGGAAATTGCAAACGGTGTTTTATCAATATCTAAATTGAACAGCAATATTAGCCAAGCCGCAGATCGTCAATACGCGTCTTCTCAAACGGTTCACCAGACACTAGACAGCATTGCCAATGTCTGTGAAGAAACCAACCATAACTCGACAGACATTCAGACCTCAGTCAATAATCTACAAGAATGCGCCAGCCGACTACGTCAGTTAGTTCATCAGTTTAGCACCTAGTTTTCTCTCATATTGTTGCTTTGTAGCCACACAACCTAGAATCACCCTGCCAGTGCTGAACCATGGTGATTCTAGATTTTCACAGAATGCAAACCTATCTCCTTTCATAAAAGTGAAGGGATCAATGTTCTTAAATCAAACTTAAGCCTCAATCTATGCTCTGAATATGTGCATAGACGTCTGATTTCATGAAAAAAAGCGTGTTTTTAAAAATTAAGTCAAAAAGAAGACTCTTTACTACTTTAACTTCTTGGAGACTCCCATTATGTTTGGGTATAGTGGTTTTAACGGTAAATGAAAACCAAGGTAAATTAAGCAACAAGTCTCGAACACAAAGGATCAAACATGGCGTCTGATACACAAGATAAGCTAGATTCCCTTTATCAACACATTCAAGCGGTCATTCTGTCCCGCCAACATCCAGTCACAGGACTCTTCCCTGCCAGCACCAGCATCAACAATCATGGCAATTACACAGACGCATGGGTACGAGATAACGTTTACAGCATTCAAGCTGTCTGGGCATTACATTTAGCTTATAAGCGTGCCTCCAATCCACAAAAACGTGCTCACGAGCTAGAGTTTGCTTGTATTAAGATGATGCGTGGCCTGCTCTTTGCCATGATGCGTCAATCCCACAAAGTGGAAGCATTTAAGCATAGTTTGGACCCTAAAGACGCTTTGCACGCCAAATACGACACCAAAACGGGCCTTGAAGCCGTGGCAGACGACGCGTGGGGGCATTTGCAAATTGATGCCACCAGCTTTTATTTATTGATGCTGGCACAAATGACCAAAGCGGGCAGCAAGTTGATCTTTTCCCGTGACGAATTTAACTTCATCCAAAATCTTATTTATTATATTTCTCGTACCTATCGAACACCCGATTACGGTATTTGGGAACGCGGCAACAAAGTCAATAACGGCAAAGCCGAAATCAATGCCAGCTCTGTGGGTATGGCAAAAGCCGCCATGGAAGCATTGGATGGATTAAACCTATTTGGCGAAGAGGGTCCAGAATGGGCTGTTGTCCACTCTTTTGCTGATGCGGTTGCCCGTGCTGGTTCAGTATTGCAGTCTCTATTACCTAAAGAATCGCGTTCTAAAGAAGTCGACAGCGCGATCCTCAGCATCATTGGCTTTCCAGCATTTGCCGTTAACGATGAAAAGCTCGTCAAACGCACTCGCAAAGAAATCATCAACAAGCTGGGCGGCGAATATGGCTGTAAACGTTTCTTATTAGACGGACATCAGTCGGAGTTAGAAGATCAAAGCCGAATCTACTATGAGTACAATGAACTGATTAATTTTGAACACATAGAGTCTGAATGGCCGTTGTTCTTCACGTATCTTTATATTGACCGATTGTTTGCCCGTGACTGGGAAAGCGCTAACTTTTATCGACACAAACTAGAGTCTCTAATGGTCGAAAAAGACGGTCAAATGCTGCTTCCCGAACTCTACTATGTGCCACAAGAAAATATTCTGGCCGAAAAAGAAAAACCGGGGTCTCAAAAACGTGTTCCCAATGACAATCTCCCATTAGTGTGGGCACAGAGTCTGTTTTTAGTGGGGAAAATGCTCGACGAAGAGCTAATCAAAACCGATGACCTTGATCCGCTGGGCTTACACCGCGTTCAATACAAACCCCACAAAGCCACGACCTCCATGGTTATCTTGGCCCAAAATGATAAAGTGAAACAAAAACTTCTTGATGCGGGTTGTCTATGCCAAACCCTCGAGGATATTTTACCACTGAAAGCCATCAGTGCTGAACAGCTCGTTGCTACCTATCGACATCTCGGGGCTTCTGAGACCCTAGGCTTAACCGGACGACCAAACCGTGCATTAAACAGTTTAGCGACGTCCCAAGCCTTCAGCATAAACAACGAAAGCTACTTGTGTTTGTCCTGGATTCAGAACGAAGACAAAGATTATCGAAAAATTGACCCAGCACTGTTCCAAGCACACATTCGTAACGAATTAAAAAACATTGCAGACCATTGGTATTACCAAGCCAATGCGGTTTTTAGCATACTGATTGACGAAGCGATCAGTGACATGAAAGGCAGTGACGAACTGTTTGAGTTCATTCGCTTGTTGCAAAAACGCGAACACGAAGAGTTTCGTGTCATTCCACAATCGGCTAAAAACGCGTTTAAATCGGGTAACCGTCGTACCATCATGATCAATGCTGTGGACCATAATCAGCTGGGTGCCAAACTGCCGATTCATGATACACCTTGGCCACTGTCCGCTAAACCAAAAGCCTTTGATCTACAAGCGATCAAAAACGCCGAAACAGATAGCTTACTGACTCGCTTCAACGAACAGCCAGGCATTAACGAAGCCATTGCTTGCCTAATGGAATTGGGCAGTCGTCGTGCGTTAATGAACACTATTCCCGGTTCCACACCAGCGGTTACGGCCTATAAAGTGTTGAACAGTGTGTATCTGCAAGCCTTACTTTCTGAGAATTGGCACAGTGCTCGACAACTGTATTCTCTGATTTTAAAACCTACTACGGATCTCGCCACTTATATTGCCGATATCACGGTGCGTCAGCGTTTGCTCGTTATTGGTGAAACGCCGGAAACAGAGATAGACATCAGTTCGCCTTTACACCAAGACGTTATTCTGGAGATGCTGAGAAGCGTTTCATCTTCGCCGATTGGCCTGGTTATTTGTCATGAACTCATTGCTATCGCTGGCACCTTGATTAAGGTTCATCCTGAGTTCTTCTCTGGCGTTCGCACGATACGCATTCACAACTTAGCAATGTTGTGTGCACGTCAATTTGACCCAGAAGATGATGCACCTGTTTTTGAAACCTTGTCCGGTGTGTCACCAAGCAAGCTTTACGAATCTCTCAAACAAGTGCTGCAACAAAAGCACGACGAGTTTGCTCATGTGGCAAACAACATGCGTTATCACAACAGTACTGACGCACAAAGCAAGATGAAAGACGTAGACTGGTTTGACTGGCGTTCTGAGCAGGGTATGATCACTAAGCTACCCGAGTCCATGCTGCTGCAACTTTGGGACAGTTTAAGCCATGCAAACACCATTGTGTTTGGTGACTTAAAAAGCAATACCGCTCTGGATTGTAAACGCGCGCTGAGCTCCATGACGCCAGGAGAAGATACTTTTGCCTTGTTGATTGAGTCTTTAACCTCAGACATTCATCCAAGTTGGTATAAAAGTCTTATTTTTGAAGGCTTATATGCCTTCATACAGTTCTGCAAACAGCACAAACACTGTAAGTTTGAACAAGAAATTAATCTGCCTGTTTTGGTATCAAAAGCGGCGCTTGACCATGCTAGACAACACCAAGCAGAGCATGTAGAAGAAAACTGGGCGGAAGCGGCACTGGATGACTTCGCCCAAATAACACCAAATAAAGTCAATCAATATTTGCGTTGGGCCGTGAGCAAACTTCACAGTCATCAGCACCAACACTCATTGAGTTAACACGCTCACTCATGCTGGAGAAGTGAATGGATTTAATAAAAAATGCCCTAATTAATGATGTATTGAGCACTTGCTGCTCAGACCCATTTGGCTGTTTAGGACTTCAATCATCCCCTTCTAAAAAAGGCTTGTCACTGCTTGTTTGGCAACCCGAAGCGGTTTCTATTCGCGTATTGGCCATCGACTCAGACAAAGTACTGGCCACAATGAAGGAAACAGAAGACAAGGGCATGTTTTACGCGGCATGGCCAAAAGAAAGTACTCGTTTCCACTATCGACTTGAAATAACTTACAAAGATAAAAGCACTTATACACTGGTCGATCCATACCAATTCCCAAATACTACCTTTGTGGATCCTGATCACCACCAAGCGAACCTTTACAAAAGCCAAGGGGCAATACGGGCAAGTGCAAAAGTAAACGATCAACTGACGATTCAAGGCACTCGTTTTGCAGTTTACGCGCCAGCAGCGCGTTCCGTGTCTGTGGTCGGCGATTTTAATGCTTGGGACGGTCGTATTCACCCTATGTCAAGCAACGGTGACGGTATCTGGCGCCTCTTCATTCCGGATGTTAACCATGGTGCGCGTTATAAATTCGAAATCCGCTCAAACGCGGGTGATCTCTTGCCTCATCGAAGTGATCCTTATGCCCAGCGCATTGAGCAATATCCGTCTTTCGCTAGCGTGACGTGTTTTGATGACAAACATCAATGGCAGGACGATGCTTGGGTTAAGCGCCCTATTGAAGACCTCTACGAACAACCCATGAGCATTTATGAATTGCACATTGGCTCATGGCGTCGCAAGGCAGACAACCAGCCTCTGACTTATTTAGAGATCAAAGACCAGCTGGTGCCATACATGATTGAAATGGGTTACACCCATGTCGAGCTACTGCCTATTACGGAATACCCGTTTGATGGTTCATGGGGCTATCAACCTGTAGGCCTGTATGCGGTAACGTCGCGCTTCGGCACACCAGAAGACTTTAAAGCCCTAGTTGATGCACTCCATCAGGCCAACATTGGCGTCATTATGGATTGGGTTCCAGCGCATTTCCCTGCGGACAGTCATGGGTTAGCAAACTTTGATGGTTCAAAGCAATACGAATACCCAGACCCGAAAAAAGGCTGGCACCCTGAATGGAACTCGCTCATTTACGACTTTGGTAAAGATCATGTAGTGAATTACCTCATTAGTAATGCGGTATATTGGTTAGAAGAATTCCACATAGATGGTCTTCGTGTGGATGCAGTGGCCTCTATGCTGTATTTGGATTATTCTCGCGAAGACGGTGAATGGATTCCAAACAAGGACGGCGGCAACCATAATTACGAAGCCATCGATTTCTTGCGTCGCTTAAACGAAACCGTTTACTTGAATCACCCACGCTGTTTCACTGTGGCCGAAGAATCCACCGCTTTTCCGGGTGTGTCCAAGCCGACTTATATGAATGGTCTAGGCTTTGGTTTCAAATGGAATATGGGCTGGATGAACGACTCGCTTGCTTATATCAAACGTGATCCGATTTATCGTCAGCATCATCAAGGCGAACTCAGCTTTAGTATGGTGTACGCCTTTGACGAGCAATTTGTATTACCGATTTCTCACGATGAGGTCGTCCACGGAAAGGGCTCCATGATTACCAAGATGCCAGGTGATGCTTGGCAAAAATTCGCCAACTTACGTGCTTTCTCTGCCTATATGTACTTCCACCCGGGTAAAAAGCTCAACTTTATGGGCAATGAATTTGCACAAGGTCAAGAATGGAGTCATGAGCGATCTTTGGATTGGCATTTATTAGAAACCGACTTTCACAAAGCCCAACAAACTTTATCAAAAGACCTAAACCATCTTTATAAAAACGAGCCATGCTTACAGTATGATCATTCCTATCAAGGCTTTGAATGGATCAGCTACGATGACAATGCAAATAGTATTTTGGCTTTTGCTCGTAAAGCCAAAGACAGCGACGAACATGTGATTGCCGTCATTAACTTTACACCAACGCCTCATGGTCGCTATCGCATCGGCGTACCCAAAACAGGCCGTTATGCGATTCTCATGGACACGGATGATAAAGACTATACGGGGAGTGGCTATGCCAAGATCAAAGAATACAAGACCCAAACCGTCGCCAGTCATGGTCGCGAACAGAGCATTGAGCTACAAGTCCCGCCACTTGCTGGCGTTTTGTTAAAATGGCTTGATAAACCCTAACCTTCTACACACTAGACAGTAACGATCACAGCAGCTAGAGGCACTAATGAACCAAACGTACCCAATTTCCAATGGCTCTTCTTTTCCTCTAGGTGCGACCGTGACCGACAACGGTGTTAATTTCGCAGTCGTCTCCGAGGACGCCAGCCAGCTGTATTTATGTTTGTTTGATCAAGAGGGGCAAGAACAAGAACCGCTGCCTTTTATCAATAAACACAAAGGCATCTGGTACATGGAAGTTCTTGGCCTCAAAGAGGGTCAGCACTATGGTTTACGCGCTGATGGCGAATTCAATCCACAACAGCAGCGACTTTTTAATAAACATAAGTTACTGATAGACCCTTACGCCAAAGATCTTAGTGACAAGCTTGTCTGGCATGAAGATCAATCAGCGATGACCAAAGAGGGTCAACGCCACACCACAGACTCGGCTTATTGCGTGCCGAAATCCATTGTTCGCCGCGTAACAGCCAGCCCGAAACGCCCACCAAGAGTCAAAGTAACACCTTCTAGCCGCGCGTTGTATGAACTGCACGTAAAAGGATTTAGTAAGAACCTTCCCATTGACGAAGCCATTAGAGGCACTTACCTTGGCGTTATTTCTGCCGTCGGCATCGAGCATCTAAAAAGCCTTAACATCACCACGATCCAATTAATGCCTTGTTTTAGCTTTATGACCGAACGTCATTTGGAGTTACTAGGGCTCAATAATTATTGGGGTTACAACCCAATCCATTTTTTCGCGCCTGAACCATCCTACGCCAAACAAGACGCCGTTGTAGAGTTTCAGCAAATGGTCAATGGGCTAAAAGAAGCGGGATTTGAGGTCATTCTAGACGTCGTCTATAACCACACAGCAGAAAGCGAACTAGATCACTCGAGCGTCTGTTTTCGAGGCCTAGACAATGCTCACTATTATCGACACCAAGATGGCCAATATTTGAATTACACAGGATGTGGAAACTGCATTGACACTTACAACCCAAACAGCATTCGCCTTATTTGCGACAGCATGCGTTATTGGGTAGAAGTAATGGGCGTAGATGGCTTTCGTTTTGATTTGGGCGTCGACCTTGGTCGCACCGATCACGACTTTTCAGCCAAGGCCCCTTTGCTGCAAGCCATTCTTCAAGACCCTATTTTAAGTGAAACTTGTCTTGTTATGGAACCATGGGATATTGGCCCAAATGGCTATCAAGTTGGGCAATTTCCTAGAGGTTTTCTGGAATGTAACGATCAATATCGCGATACCATTCGCCGTTTTTGGCGTGGAGACAAAGGTATGGTGCCTGAGTTTGCAACACGCCTTTTAGGTTCGAGAGACTTATTCCATAAAGGGCAAAAGAACGCCCTTACCTCAGTCAATTACATAACTTACCATGACGGCTACACCATGAAAGATTTGGTGTCCTATCACCAACGCCATAATCTTGCCAACATGGAAGAAAACCGTGATGGACACAGCAACAACCTTAGCCAAAATTTTGGTACAGAAGGCGACACCGACGACATAAATATTCAACAACAGCGCCTTAATCAGCAACTTTGCTTTATGGCGACACTGCTATTGAGCCAAGGCACACCACATATTCTAGGGGGGGATGAGCTATCCCATAGCCAACAAGGCAATAACAACGCCTATTGCCAAGACAACGACATGACATGGCAAATTTGGCAGGATATAGACAAGGAAACACGCCTTGCGAGAGACGCCATTCAGAATACCCTTTCTACTTTAATGACATTGCGCAAAACCTACCCAATATTGGCCGAAATTCGTCTAGAGGATGATCCTCTTTATCAGCACACAACCCCAGATAAAATTCAGTGGCTTAATGAGCAAAGCGAAGCAATGACAATAGAGAATTGGGCCGATGGCAGCCGACATTTCATTGCCTTCACTCTAATACCAGCGGATCTGTCTAGCCGTTTTTGGATTGTTTTTTACAGTGACGACACGCCGCTCAACGTGGCATTTCCAGCAGAAAGCCACTCAATAAAACCGCTTTACCAAACGCCTGGCTTATCTATAAAGGATGGCGCACTTTATTGCGCTTACCGAGGAGTCTTTGTCGGTCAATTTTAACCATCATGCAAAAAGTCTGGATTCAAATTCACTCGGCAGTGGATTTGAATCCCATTCGAAACCCACCCCAGTGCTTACCGTTGACAAAAATTGGCACGGAAAGATCATGTAGAATTTCGCCAGTATCCCGTTTGTAGGTTTGCAACAGAAAAGAATCTGTATGAGCGCCACAACGGCGCCCTGTGGCGTCGTTAAATATTCGTTTAGTTCGGTTACTGAGTAAATCTTTGTCGTAGTTTCCCGTGAGCGGCTGGCTGAATTTCTTATTATGAGTTGGAAAATAGCCATTTATATCCACCGCCCCAGCAAACATGACTTCTTTATGATTTTCTAGCACGGCTTCTTGGATAGCAGGAAAGGTGCGATCGCTAAATTTGTCATAAGGCGTCGTAAATTTTTGAGGTTTTGTTCCTGGTATCGGTTGATAATCAGTGGAAAAAACCGCTTGTTGAGTCAGCTCGCCACTAGCAATGGCGTCTTCAAATAAGTGACCTATTGCTTGAGCAGACGCCTTGCCGACGCTAAGTAATTCTGAGAAAAACAACGACTGATCGACTTTATCTAACTCTCTAAACACCACTTCCGTCCCCTTACTCAGATGAGCAGCTTCTTTTGAAAGGCGGTCACTGCGTTCAGAAATATCCTGTAAAGACTGACTAATGCGTGAAATAGAACCATTAATTTGCGTACTTGTCGTGCCTAGATCTTCCCCTGCTTGTTCCACTTCGGACAACACCATGGACGCATTTTGAACCTCTTCTGTTAACGAGAGGAAACGCTGAGTTTCCCCCAGCAAGGTATTGGACAAGGATTCAGTTAACTCTTGTAGCGCTGCCATTTCATGATTTGTCAGTTCACTGTTGCGACGTACGTCCGCTAACAAGCTTGAGATTTGCTCCGATGCATGAGCACTTTTACCAGCTAATGCGCGAACTTCATCCGCCACGACAGCAAAGCCCCTACCCTGCTCACCAGCCCGAGCGGCCTCAATAGCGGCATTTAATGCCAGTAAATTGGTCTGTTCAGACACCCCTTTAATCACCGCCGTAATACTGTCAATATCATCGGCACTTTGGGTTAATAACGCTAATTGTTGACTGGCAGTCTGTACCTTTTGTGTGAGCTGATTGATTTGCTCCGCACTCTGTGAAAGCGCACGCTGTGCTGTCTGACTGGATTTGGCCGTCACACTCATGGTCTGAGCTAATTGCCCCAAATGATTTGAAAGAGTCAATCCTGTGTCTGAAAGCGTTCCAACCGCTTGTGTAATTTGCTGGCTGTCGTCACGGGTAAGGTGAATGTCCTTGCTAAGCGTGTCCACAAAATGCGAGACCTCTGCCGCTCCCATCGCCATCTTAGAGGTAGCACGAGTGACCGTTTTACTGACGTCGGAAAACGCCTCGGTTAAATCGGATTCTGCCGCAAACTTAGGCGTTTGAGACAAGTGTTTTGTTTGCAATAGCAACAAGACACCAAGGACACTGCTTAGCAATAATCCGGCAATAAGATAAGGAGAGGAAATACCATCTTGCTCGTACCCCAAAAAAAAGAGTGCAAACAGTCCTAAAACACTACCTAAGCGGAGATAAAACATCAGTCTTCCCTTTTATTGACTATTATTTTTTTGCTAGTGTTGAACGATGCCTGCGAAAGATCAATTTAAAACAAGAAGCCTACGACTAAAGTTGTATAACATTGACAAAAACTTGATATAACGCCCCTTGGTTATTTAAAAGCCCTTTCCCGCCTCGTCCTGTTCAGATAATCACACTATAAATGTAGCACTTTTTATCAAAATACAGCTAAACTCAAAGAGCACTCAAAAGGTGTTATAAAAATAATCACATCATCGCGCACAATCTGCCGATGAAGACATTGAGGACAACATCATGATCGTCAACAAAACCACGCCAGCGCCTTTTTATCTAGAATTAGGTCAATTAACCGCAGACAGCGTTAAGCACCTTACTCCTTCTTTTGACCACCTTCCTCCTAACCCCTATGCCGATGGCGCCTTTCGATTACGTCGTTATTCACGTTTTACCGTCACTCAAAATAGGATTAAGCGTTTGCCGTCTCAGGCGTTTGTTCAAGACGAAAGCATTAATCATTTCCAAGGCAACGTTGTGCGCCGTTATGAAGAGATCGACGATAAAATAGTCAACGACCCTGCTTTCGTAGAACTGTTTGAGCATTTTCAAACAATGGCTAATGTCGCCGACAATACCCCCATTGAAGTCCATCAATTGCGAATCTTTGCAGATCATAAAAGTGTTGAAGTCGCCCCGGAAGGCGTTCACCAAGATGGCTTTGATCGCATAGGTATTTACGTAATGCAGCGACATAATATCGATGGTGGCCACATCAATGTTCACCTCGATAAAAATAGCCCAGCCCTGATCAGTCATGATTTCGATAAAGGCGAATTTGTTGTCTTGAATGACCGTAGATTTTTCCACAGTGCACAGCCTATAAAGCCGAGGGATGGTGAGCAAGGTTACATGGACATTTTTGTGCTTACGGCAAATTTAGTGCATTAACAACGCTGGCGAAGCAAACGCAACACTCTGGTTTACGCTTATTTTCCTTGTTAAATCAATCAAAAAGCATTATGGAGGAAAGCAGGATACGTGGTATAAAGCACAAATGTAAACATTTGTAATTTTTTGTACCAACTCTGTGAGTCAACAAGGAAAGACCTTCGTGACAAAGACGTATACCACACCGGAAAAAGATAGAAACAGTACGGAAAATCTTAGTAAAAAGTCCGTATTGATCATTGAAGACATGAACGAAATGCGCCTAATGTTGAGATCCATGATGCTCTCATTAGGCTATACAAATATAGAAGTGGAAGCATCAGGACAGAGCGCGCTAAAGCGTATCGCCGCTAAGCACTTTGATATTATATTGTCTGATTACAACCTTGGTGGCCGGATTAACGGCCAACAAGTTTTAGAGATTGCTCGGAAAAATAATATTCTTGCTCACACGACTATTTTCATCATGATTACTGCGGATACAGGCTACGACAGCGTAGTCAGTGCCATCGAACACCACCCTGACAGCTACATGGTCAAACCTTTTACTCCTGCCACCCTGTATCGTCGATTGAGCCGTATAAAACTGCAAAAAAGCATCTTTTCCGAAGTAGATGAGCATCGCAGCAATCTGGATTTTGAGGCAATGGAAAGCAAAGCCAAAGCCATAATGGCCCAACACCCTCAATACATCAGTTTATGTCTAAAAGCGATTGGAGAATCCCTGCTCAGCAGAAAAGACTATAAAGCGGCCAAAATCCATTACATGCGCGTACTCAAAAATAACCAAGAAACGTCTTGGGCACACTTTGGTGTCGCGCAGGCAGATCTCTGTCTAGATCAACCACTTTCTGCAGTGAAAAGCTTAGAAAGAACCATCAGCATCAGTCGCCACTTTTTACCAGCTTATGATGAACTTGCTAACGCGCAAGAAAAATTAAACAATCTTAAAGCCGCTCAAAAGGCAATCTTAGCAAGTCTAGAGATCACGCCACGCTCGCTGGCCAGAACAAAAAGATTGGGAAAAATCAGCGTAAAGCTAAAAGACTGGCAAACGGCAGAACAAGCCTATTCAAGAGTGATTCGTTTAACTAGGGATACTCAGCACGAAAAAATAGAATTTTATTACGATCACCTTAAATGCCTGATCGCATTGCAAGAAAATGAGGAACCAACACCACAAACAACTGAGAAACTCCAACGCTCTTTAACAAGGTTACGCATGTTAGGAAAAGACGATCCTGTTGTTGTTTCAAACTCTTTTCGTGTCGAAGTTCAGCAACATCTTCACAGAGAACGAAAAAATGATGCTATAAAATCGTGGAAACAATGGAAACAATTAATATTGTCTGGGAAGGCCTCATCGATGACTCATCAGCAAGAATTGACACTAAAAAAGCGACTGGGACTGTTTTGATTCGCAAGCGCAAAAGACATATTCTTTTGCGCTTCGGCACGTCACTTTAAAGAAGCTTCGTTTATAAAAAATGGTACCGCAAAGAACACAACTTAACGAAAAAAGCTCAGCTTGCTTCGCTCCTCATTGTGATGTATAAAAAATACAATTACATTCTGTAACAATTTTAAAAAAACATAATATACTGATTTAAAAGGAAAATTTTAAAATCAATACAAATTAAAACGATAATTTACGATAACTATAAGTTTTTTAATTTCTCAAATGATATAAATGGAAAATCAGATTTAATCAGAGCTTATTAGAGTCAGGTAGTCCCTTTGACAGATGCAATCATTCTAGGCGTTGAAAACACCAATGACGTTCAGCGAAAGCTGATAAATACCAGCAAAAAACGGGTATTAATCATTGAAGATATTGGTGAAATGCGATTGATGCTCAAATCCTTAATGACATCAATGGGCTATTCCGATATTGATGTAGAACCCTCTGGTCAGGCCGCTATAAAACGCATTTTGGAAAAGCGTTATGATGTGGTGTTATCCGATTATAATTTAGGTGGAACCATAGATGGTCAGCAAATTCTAGAGACCTCTCGTAAAAACTATTCACAAGATCACTCCACTATTTTCATTATGATTACGGCTGACACCGCTTACGAAAGTGTGGTCAGTGTGTTGGAATATCAACCTGATAGTTATTTGGTGAAACCCTTTCCCCCAGCTGCTTTTTTTCGCCGCTTTGAGCGGGTCGAAACGCAAAAGAAAACTTTTGAGAGTATAAACAACGCACGAAAAATAAACGATTTTGAGACCATGGAATCTCAAGCTAAATCCGTCATGGTGCAATATCCGCATTTTGCGAGCCAATGCCTAAAAGTCATTGGTGAGTCACTCTATGCTCGGGGTCGCTACAAGGATGCAAAAAGCCACTATATGCTGATCACTCAAAAAAGCAAAAATTTGGCTTGGGCGCATTTTGGTATCGCCTTGTGTGAGTTAAAACTTGGCACGATCGCTGCGGCGATAAAAAAATTCGAACACACCATCAGCTTAAGCCGACACTTTTTATCCGCTTACGATCTACTTGCTGACGCACAAGAAAGTCTAGGCAATTTAGAAGCCGCTCAGTCCGCAATGCTAAGTGTCTTGGAAGTGTCGCCCCGATCATATGAAAGAGCCCTTAGACTTGCACAGATAAGCATGCGGCTAGAAGATTGGCCCTGCGCTGAACAAGCCTACTCTCGGGTCATTCGCCTAACGCGAGAAACCAGCAATGAAAAAGTCGAGTTCTACTACGACTATTTAAAATGCTTAACAAACATGATGGCAAGCAGCGCAGATAACTCAAAATTAGCCGATAAATTTAAACGTACTCTCATTCGCCTACGTACATTCGGAAAAGGCAATCCAGCGGCCGTGTCCAACTCTTTCCGCGCGGAGATACAACAATACCTAACTCGTGACCACCTAGGTGAAGCCATTAAATCTTGGAAACAGTGGAATCGATTGATTAAATCTGGGCATGCTTCCCCACTCAGTGATGCTCAAAAGTATACGCTTAAAAAGCGCCTCGGCTTGCTATAATCCTGCGACACCGTTATCGTCATGCGCTCATTTTTTATTACGCCAGAGCAGCAGACTATGACGGCTACCCATTCTTTTTCGACCTTAGTGCCAGATGCCATTTTAGACGCAGTCGAATCCACCGGATTGTGGAGTGACTCGCGTATTTACCCACTTAACAGCTATGAAAATCGTGTCTATCAAATCGGCATTGAAGATGGCACACCTGTCATTGCTAAATTTTACCGCCCAGAACGCTGGACAGAAGCACAAATTCGAGAAGAGCATCAAACACTACTAACGTTAAAAGCGGCAGGGGTACCTGTTGTCGCTCCATTGGAATTTAACGGCGACAGTGTATTGCGTCATAACAGCATGTTCTTTTGCTTGTCTCCTCGGTTAATTGGACAGCATCCTGAAGCGGATAATTTGGATCAGCTGTATCAGCTTGGTGAGCTAATTGGTCAGTTACACCATACCATGTCATCACCTTTTCTAGAGCGCATTACAGTTTACCCTTTAACGCAAATAGATAACGCCGCCAACCAGATTCTTGTAGGGAATACTTTTTCTACAAAATGCCAGCTACCTGAAAAACTCAAGCCTATTTACAAACAGCAAATCGCCAAATTGCGCGATATGAGCCAAGCTACGATAAACGCATACTGGCCAGTATCTTTACGACCTATACATGGCGATAGCCATCGCAGCAATCTGATGCTACACAATGAACAATTTCATTTGTTAGACTTTGACGATTGCCAAAACGGCGTCGCTGTGCAAGATTTATGGTTACACATCACTCAAACAGAAAATCCACAACAGCAGTTGAGTGAAATAATTGAAGGGTATGAGACCTATTTACCCTTCGATAGAAGAGAACTCAGTTTAATAGATGTTTTCAAAAGTACGCGTGTGATCAGCTACGCGGCTTGGTTACAAAGTCGTTGGGATGACCCAGCGTTTAATAAGGCTTTCGCATGGTTTGGCAGTGAGGAGTACTGGACAAACCATCTTAATGAACTGAAAAACTGTGAACTAGAATGGGGAGAAATGTCTAAATGATATCATTAGCGCAAGGACTGCATAATGTATTTGGTTTCAACGAATTCCGAGAAGGACAACAACAAACAATAGAACAATTGCTCGCAGGACACTCCTCGCTTGCGGTGTTTCCGACAGGCTCCGGAAAATCCCTGTGTTATCAATTTACAGCGACCCAACTCCCCCATTTAACATTGGTCATCTCACCCTTAATTGCCTTAATGCACGATCAATTGGCATTTTTAAATACCAAAGGCATTCCAGCGGCTTGTCTTGACTCTAGTCAGAGCAAAGAAGAAAGCCAAGCGGTCATGTCGGGCGTACGCAGCGGCACCATCAAAATTTTAATGATTTCGGTTGAACGTTTTAAAAACGAGCGTTTTCGACGCTTTATAAAACACATTCCCATTTCCATGCTCGTAGTAGATGAAGCTCATTGTATTTCTGAGTGGGGGCATAACTTTCGACCAGACTATTTAAAATTACCGTCATATCAACAAGAACTCGCCATTCCATTGGTCTTGCTGTTAACCGCTACGGCAACTCGTCGAGTACAACGAGATATGGCACAAAAATTTGCTATTTTTCCCGAACATATAGTGCAAACGGGCTTTTATCGACACAACTTAGACATTGATCTAATTCCAGTACAAAACCATAACAAGCTAAACGCCTTAAAAAATATTCTCAATGAAACCCAAGGTGCGAGTATTGTTTATGTCACTCAACAAAAAACCGCCGAAGAAGTTGCTCATGCACTTCAAGCTGACGGCTACTCAGCCATCGCCTATCATGCGGGTTTAGACAGCGAGATTCGCAGCGCCATCCAATCAGATTTTATGGCGAGCAAAACCCGTATTATCGTTGCCACTATTGCCTTTGGCATGGGGATAGACAAAGCCGATATTCGGCTCGTGGTACACTTTGACCTGCCCAAGTCCATTGAAAACTATAGTCAAGAAATCGGCCGTGCGGGCCGTGACAACAACCCCAGCCGTTGTGTACTGCTTGCTAGCTTGGAAGGATTAAGCACCTTAGAAAACTTCGTCTATGGTGATACACCAGAAGCTCATGAAATCGAGAGCTTACTGCATTACATTGCAACGCAAACCGTCGAACAAGACCATGAAAACGAATGGGAAATGCAAGGGTACGGGTTATCACAGCACACGAACATACGCGCTCTGCCATTGAAAACCCTTTTAGTTCAACTTGAACTGTGCGGCGCGATTACCCCAAAATACAGCTATTACGCCGATGTTCGCTTAAAATGGGAAGGCGATAGAAATGCTTTTGCTAGCCAAATACCCAATCAATGGCAAGCCGGCTATCAGGCCATATTAAAAGGCATTCAGTACAAAAAAATCTGGGGGACCCCCCATTTTGAAAAGCTATTTAATGAAGCGGGTTTAACTCGAAGCGACGTTTTGCAAATCTTAGAGTTTGCTGCCGACCAACACGTTCTCACACTGGAAAGTAAGGCGCTTACCGAGGTGTTCCAAACACACCCTGATCACTTTCATCATCCAATATTGGCAAACCAATTACAGCACTATGTTGAAGAAAAACAAAGTGCAGAGATTGAACGCCTCGCCACCATGATTCGTTTCTTTCAACTAGATCGCTGCCTAAATCACAATCTGGCACGTTATTTTGGGGATCAGAATTCGCCAGAGCATTGCGGACACTGCTCAGTTTGTCGAGGAAATGTTCTCATTTTTCAGCCGTCAACGACAAACAATGACCGAGAGTGGCAGAAGAACCTAGCGCAATATGTTCAGGAATGTGTTCAGCATATTAAAAAGAAAAGCCCAACCACACCCATTACCGCCGTGTTAATAACGCGTTTCTTGACTGGATTAACACAACCTATCTTCACCAAGATAAAAGCCCGCCAGCTAAGCGGGTTCGGTGTGTATGAGGAACAAGGTTATTTAAGCGTATTAAACGCCGTTAAACAGCACCTTTCTAATTGACGCTGACACATTCCAAAGGCACTAAGAATCGGTACTGCTGTTTTCTTTGTATACGCTCACTTCAATGAGATTGTTATCTGGATCATTAAAATAAACGGATTGGATAGGCCCCAAAGCACCAGATTTTGTAACGGGGCCTTCTAAAATAGTCACTTTGCAGGCTTTTAAATGAGCCATTACCTTATCAATTGCCCAGCTCGTAATCAGACAAACATCACCAGACCCTTCCATAGCATGATTGCGCAATTCTTGACCAAGCAATTGAAAATTGATTTTTTGCTGACCAAAACGAACGGCTCTGCGGCCTTCACCAAACGTAATAGGTTCCATTTTTAAAACCCTTTCATAAAAAGTGACCGCTCTCTCTATGTTCGCTACAGTCAAAACAATGTGATCAAAACGTTGAATCATGACTCCCTTCCCCTATGGTTTGAGCGATTATTAAACCCTGTCATGCTACGAATGATTGCTTTCAATGACAAGTGTTAATGCCTAATCCAACAATGATTTCAGCGCCATTTCACCGTCAATAAGATTCTGCTTTTGACGTCTGTTCAGCTTTTTTACTTGATATTCCAGTACCAGCGCCTCACTTTTTGAACCTACTGGTTGCTGCCACACTAGTTCCAATGGGCCCTTACCTTTGAGATAGCGAGCGGCCCGCTTACTGACACCAGAGTGTTCTTTGAAGCGACGATCAACATCCGTACTAATGCCTGTGTAAAGCGTATTTAAACGAGTCTTTATCATATAAAGACTCCACTCACTTTCTCTTAAAAGGCCGTTTTCATTTTGTTTTTCTGTCACGTCAACACTCCATCAAAAGCATTTACTGAGCAATAATCAACAACAAGGTGGACGCAGTAGCCATGCCCATACAAAGATTAAACAAACGCTGACGTTTTTGATCCGTCAACCAACGACGAATACTCACCCCCGCCCAAGCCCACATAGCAATAGCAGGAAATCCTACAACAGCAAACAAAACAATCATCCACAAGCCAGACTGAGCATACAGGTCACCCGCAATCGAAAAGGTACTCACACACCCAATCGCCATCATCCACGCTTTCGGATTGACGTATTGAAACAGCAAAGCCTGCCACCATGACATCGGAGAAGAAGACGCTTTTTTAGTGTCTAGATTGCCCACTGGTGCACTGGCAATTTTCCATGCTAACCACAATAAATACGCACAGCCTACCCATTTCAATACACTGTACAAAGGAGGATACAAGGTAAATAGTGCTCCAAGGCCAAGCAAGGTAGACAACAATAGCGTAGCAACCCCTAACACAATACCTAACATATGCGGCAAGGTTCGGCGAAAACCAAACTGAGCCCCTGATGCTAACAACATAATATTATTCGGCCCAGGCGTCACTGAGGTCACAAAAGCAAACATGGCAAGTGCTAAGAAAAAAGACACGTCTATCATAGTGATCGTCCTTTCTCTTTTATGGTTAACCGCAGATCTTTCAAAAAACCCAGCCAAGTCGCTCGCGAGATTTCTGCCTGTTGACGCTCTACAGTCAAACCAATATCCATCCTCTGCTGAGCCGTTAAGAGAGCCATCTTTTTACGTGTTTTAAAACGCACTACGCTGTGTTGAATAGAAACCAATAGGCTAACGATAAGCATGACACGCTCCTTTTTAATCACATTGTAGAATTCAAATGTGGTATGTGTATGAGTAGTTACTTTAAAGCATGTAATAAAAGCAATACAGACTCAGAAAATACTCTAACCAAACATACAGAAGACATAGAAAGCATACTGTATGATCCAATAAACCCCAATCTGTATGGTTAAATCCATACAGAAAAAGACCTACAATCAAGGGGTATATTAGTTTAAGCGTCGCCATCGAAAGGGAACACACCATGATACTCTATAAAAATTTAGCCAATCGCCTACGAGAGCACATACAGCATGATTTCTATAAGCCTGGTGACAAGCTCCCATCAGTCCGACAGCTGGCTCAAGAACATGGTGTAAGCATCTCTACGGTCCAAGAAGCTTATCGCCAACTAGAACAAGATGCCCTTGTAGAGGCGCGACCTAAATCGGGTTACTTTGTCTGTTCTCGCAAAAAAGACAGTTTACCCAGTGTTTCTAGACCCCCACAGCGTCCTTTAGAAGTGTCGCAGTGGGAAGAAGTACTCAATATGCTGATGATTCGCAGTAATCACAAAGGCGTACAGTTACAGCACGCGATGCCAGACATGACAGCGCCAACATTAAAGCCCTTGCTGAAGACCTTAGCGGATCTTGCCAAACAAAAACCAGAGCTTGGCTTGGGTTATGCCGATATTCGTGGCACGGAAGAGCTACGGACTCAGCTTTGCCGGCTTGCCGTCGCCTCTGGCTGCCAATTACACCCAGATGACGTGGTGGTGACATCTGGCTGCCAAGAAGCCTTATCGGTTTGCCTTAGAGCCGTGACAAAACCCGGTGATATTATCGCGATTGAATCCCCCAGCTTTTATGGTTCTATGCAGGCCATTAAAGCCGCAAACCTAAAAGCCATGGAAATCCCAACCCATCCCGAAACAGGCATCAGCTTAGAGGCTTTGGAATTGGCACTAGATCAATGGCCAATCAAAGCGATTTTTGTCACCCCGACCTGCAACAATCCCATGGGCTACACCATGCCAGAGGATAAAAAGGAGCAGCTCTATCGGTTAGCACAAAGCTATGATATCGCTATTATTGAAGACGATATCTACGGTGATATCTCTTATCAATTCCCTCGCCCTAGAACCATCAAATCGTTTGATACCGATGGCCGAGTACTGTTGTGCTCTTCTTTCTCCAAAACCATCGCTCCCGGTATGCGTGTTGGCTGGATCGCTCCCGGTCGCTACAGAGATAAAGTAACACACGTAAAATACGTGAGCAGCTCTATGTGCCCAGTACTCCCTCAACTCGCCATCGCGAAGTTCATTCGTCTAGGCGGCTACGCCAAGCACATACGTCAAATGAGGCAACACTACGAGCAACAACGTGACCATCTACTTAATGCCATTAAAACCTATCTGCCCAGTGATACCAGAGTCAGCTACCCTGACGGCAGCTTTATTTTATGGGTAGAGCTTCACACCCACCTTGATAGCATGAAATTGGTAGAACACTGCCGTGAAGAAGGCGTCGGCTTTGCTCCCGGCCCACTTTTCTCTGCTACGGGTAAATATCGCAATTGTTTCCGACTCAACTTTAGTGAACAAAGCGCCGAAAAACGTGAATGGGCAATCAAAACGTTAGCAACGATTTTACAGGGCGTTGAGTTACGAGCAAAAGTCGGGTGAACCAATCCACCTGCTTTTGCGTAGTAAACAAATATCAACTCAATAGTCGAGCCACGTTTGCGACATCGTCTTGTAAAGAAACGCAAATACACTTAAAGCCTTGATGTAAAAACGCAATAATCCAATACCTTGCTCATCTAATGTCATCTACAGAGCATAATGCTATGTACTCAGCCTTCTTGAAACTAGGAATGTGAATGATCACTCGACCTTGCTTGAACATAATAGGGTTACTCTGCCTAAGCATGGCACTGATCGCCTGTAGCCCTACACAAACACGTGAAGACTTCGCGAGTTTGGCACAAAGCGATCTAGACGCAGTCAGCGAATCCAAAGCCACCCATTGGCAAACAATGGACAAAATCGCGCCAGCAAGTTACTTAACAGATCTGATCAACGACCCGCAACTAGAGGGCTTAATTCAACAAGCCCTGCAGGCCAACCCGAGCCTACAAAAAACACAGCTTACGTTGCAAGCCAGTCTATGGAGCCTAAAAAGCCAACAAGGCGATTCACTCCCCAGTGTTGAAGCCGGCTTTTCAAGCAATAAGTCAGAAGGCGAGAGTACCAGCTATAAGGCCGATCTGAGCATTAGCTGGGAAGCCGACTTGTGGCAAAAACTTGCACAAGCAGAACAAGCCACAGCAAAAACCCTCGCCAGCGATGAAGCGCTTTTTCAGGCCAGTCGAGACACCTTGGTCGCCAATGTTATTAAATCTTGGCTTGCGATTACGGCAAAGCAACACGCCATCACCATCGAAGAAAAACGCCTCGCCCTGTTGGAAGCCAATGAAAAACTCATTTTAAAACGCTTCAGAAATGGTCTAGGGGATTTAGAAGCATTAGATGAATCGCGCACTTCCGCCTCCCAGTCGAAAGCAGACCTAGTGGAATACCAAGAAAATCTGGCCATCGAAATACGTAATTTACAGCTGTATTTAGGCCGTACTGACCCTGTAGATTTTGTAATAAATGCGGATTACCCCAGGGTAAATCTTACCCTTAGTGATTTCCCAAACCAAAACTTGCAACGCCGGCCTGACTTAAAGTCTGCGTATTTAGCCATTGAAGCAGCGGATTTAAACACCTCTGTTGCCTACAAAGACATGCTGCCCAGTATCAGTCTCAGCGCAACCTTGAGCGAAACGGCAGCCTCACCAAGAACCGCGTTATTTGGCTCTCCCATTTGGTCTTTATTGGGGCAAATTACTCAGCCGCTTTATCAAGGAGGACAGTTAAAAGCCGCCGCAGAAATCGCCAAGTTAGAAACCGCCCAAGCCTATCAAGAATACCGCGATACGCTGTTAACAGCGGTTAATGAAGTCGAAAATACCCTAGGACAAGAACGCGTCTTGTCTCAACAAGTGCGCCATATACAGGACGCTCTTGCCAGCTCGCAAAAAAACCTCAATCAGTATGAGAAAAAATATCGTACTGGCCTCGTTGAATTAAACGATTTGATCAACGTCCAAGAAACCACCTTTGATTTAGAAGCGCAATTGGACAATTTAATTTACCAACACTTATCTAACAGAGTCGATTTAGGGCTCGCACTTGGGCTTGGAGTAAAATCGGAATGAAGTACCTTTCTCAGTGGATCACCTTACTGCTGGCTGGCATCGCCATTGCGGGCGTTTATTTTTATGTAACTCACGCTATGGAAGCCCAAAAAAATAGAATACAAACACCCCGTCCAGCCGCGCCAGAACAGGCGGTAGAGCTTTCAACTCTCACCACTACGACAGGCAGCTATGCGGCTACCATTAACGCTTCAGGGCTAGTCAAACCAAGATATTCACTCACGATGACAAGCCAAGTGAGTGGTGAAGTCATTCGTCTTTCCAACCAATTTGAATCAGGCCAAGTGATTAAAAAAGGCCAAGAGCTAGGGCAACTGCAAAACAGTGAGCTCAATAGCTCAGTCGCCAGCGCAAAAAATACACTAGCTGCCGCTGAGCTTGCCCTTAAAGAAGAAATTCGCCAAGGAGAACAGGCCAAAGCCGAATGGCAAGCGGCGGGATTTGCAGGGGAACCTGACTCAGATTTAGTACTGAGAGCCCCTCAACTTGCGGCCGCCAAGACTGAAGTAGAAGCCGCAAAAGCCGCCCTAGACAATGCGCAAACCAAATTAGCCTATACAAAATTAATCGCCCCTTTTGATGCCTTGGTCATTACGCGAAATGTGTCCCCAGGTTCGTACCTTAGTACAGGCAGTGAAATAGCCACTTTATACAGTACAGACCGAGCCGAAATCCAACTCGATCTCTCTAACAGCGACTGGCTGAAGCTCCCCGATACAAACACATTATTGAAAAACTGGCCTGTCTTAGTATCCAGCATTGATAGCAACGAAACATGGCAGGGTAAGGTATTAAGCATCAACCAGCATATAGATGAAACAACAAGAATGCGCAGCCTTACCATCAGTGTTGATCATCCCTTGAAACAAACCCCACCGCTGATACCTGGGGCCTTTGTTGACGTTTCTATTCAAGGCAAACGCCTCGACAATTTGTGGCGCCTTCCTAATACTGCGTTAAGCCAAAAGAGCGAAATTTGGTATGTGGATGATGACAGTCGATTGGCTGCTTTTGAAACCACACCGCGCTTTGTCGACACTAAATACGTTTATATTCAAGTGCCCGAGTCTATGCGTAACAGAACCTATCAGGTCCTTATTCAACCTTATAACAGTTATTTAAAGGGCACTTTAGTGAAAACACATGATACTGCAAACGCAACCAACAAGAGCGTGCAACCATGAGCCCAATGGATCAACCTAAAGGCATTATTCCTTGGTTTGCTAATAACCCAGTTGCGGCAAATTTACTGCTGATTTTGGTCATCAGTTTAGGGATTCTAAACATGGGCTCTTTGAATAAAGAAGCCTTCCCTAGTTTAACACCCAACCGCGTGGCTATCTCTGTTAGCAATGACACTGGGTCGGCCAAAGAGAACGAAGAAGGCATTGCGATTCCATTAGAACAGGCCTTACAAGGTGTTTCTGGCATCAAAAACATCACCACATCTTCAACAGCCAGTGCCACCAGCACCAGCATCGAAATGCTAGATGGCTATGACATAGATATCTTGCTCGCGGACGTCAAAGACAAAGTAGATCAGATTTCGTCTTTTCCGGATGAAGCCGATCCAGCCGTTGTCACCAAAGCCACACGGGAGGAACATTCTATTTGGATTCAACTCTATGGCGATGTTGATCGACGCACGTTGCAAAAACTAACGGATGAACTGGAGTCCGATTTGCTAGCCAATGAAAACATCAGTGCCACCTCTGTCTCTGGTTGGTTAGACCCAACCATCATGATAGACATTGACAAAAACAAGCTCGAATCCTATGGACTCACCTTGTCTGATATAGCCACGGCCATCAACGCAGAATCGTCTCCCGCGCAAGTGGCAACACTGCGCGATGAACATATTTATTTAACAATCAGCGCATCAGAACAGGCCTATATAAAAAGTGAATTTGCCCGCATCCCTGTTCTTACCAATGACAAAGGCGGAAAACTTTTGCTTGGTGACATCGCCAACATACGGGACACCTTTGATGACGATGACTTTGTTTTATCGCGTTTCAATCGTGAAAACAGCCTCGCGATTCAAGTCCTCACCACTGGCATCAGTGACATATCTAATTCCGTACTCGGCGCTAAAGCGGTGATTCAAGATTGGCAAGACAATGGACGACTGCCCGCCAATGTGAAACTCGGCACTTGGTATGATCGCAGTGAGTCCATAAACCAACGTCTAGAGTTAATGGTAGAAAACGCCATTACAGGCGTGTTATTGGTTTTTATCTTACTGGCCATTTTTCTCAACGTGACTGTCGCTTTCTGGGTGGCAATGGGCCTGCCCTTTATCTTCTTTGGCACCCTATTTTTTATGGGCACCGAAAGCATTGGCTTAACGCTGAACATGTTTACTACATTTGGCTTTATAATGGCACTGGGAATCGTGGTAGACGATGCCGTTGTCGTGGGGGAAAGCGTCTATACCGTTCGCTCTAAAGAAGGTGACACCATTGGTAACACCATAAAAGGCACCATGACAGTAGCGATACCCACCCTCTTTGGGGTATTTACCACGGTTGCAGCATTCTGGGCGTTGTCCAACATAGAAGGTCGTTTAGGTCAGTTATATTCGCAATTTGCGACCGTTGTGGCTATTTGCCTCATTCTCTCAGTGATTGAATCAAAACTCATCCTGCCGGCTCACCTTGCCCATATCAACACCCAGAAATCAACTCGCACCAATCCACTCTCCAAGGCTTGGGCTATGGTACAACAAGGCGCCGATTTTGGCTTGCAATGGTTTAGTGAACGAGTGTATCGCCCGACAATAGACTTCTCGCTGCACCATAGATACGCAATCTGTCTCTTATTTGTCGCCATTTTTGTCTTGGTAATCTCCATGCCGTTTACGGGCGCCATACGCATGAGTTTCTTCCCCCAAATTCCAGGCGATACTGTCCGTGGTTCACTCACTATGTATAACGATGTCAGCTACGGACAAACCAACAAGGTCTTATTAGAGTTGGAAGAAAAGGCTTATCAAGCCGATATTGCATTGCGTAGTGAAACCAGCGAACGCCGTCGCCCTATGACCAATGCAGAGGAAGCCCCGAAACAAAAAACAGCGGCCAGTGCCAGTCTAGGAGAAAACAACGCGACAAAATCAGCGCAGCCGAAAGGCGATGTGGCTATCAAAAACATTCAAGTGACAGCAAGTGATGATCAATCCGGTGATATCCGTATCGAACTTGATGATGACAGACCTTACACTTCAGAACAGTTCGCCAATAAATGGCAGCAGCTATCAGGTATGCCGGAAGGCGTGAAAAACCTCAGAATTCGCAGCGCGCGTGAAACCGTGGACGCTCTAAAAATAGAACTTCGTGGCAACGATACCAGTGTGCTTAATGGCGCCATGGAAGAGCTATTAAGACAACTGAATACCCTGCCTGCGGTAACGGGCATCGAGCAAAATAACGAACCAACCGAATCGCGCCTTACCCTTAAACTGACGGATCAAGGTCGACTACTGGGCTTATCTTCCAGTGAATTAGCCACCCAAGTTGCCCGTAATTTTGACGGTCAGGTTGTGCAAAAATACCAACGTGACAATTCCGAGGTTGAAGTGCGCTTAGGCTACCCAAGCGAACAGAAAGAGTCCCCTGCTGCCGTCATGAACACAAAAGTCGTCTTAGCAGACGGTACCCGAGTCCCACTGTCGACTGTCGCCACGCTCTCTCAAGAAGATGCCGAGACTCGCATTATCCGTATTGATGGCAAACGATCTCAATACCTCTCAGCGGAGGTAGACAAAGACATCATGTCTTCTACTGAGGTGGTTGAGTATTTACAAAACGCCGTGGTACCGCAAATGCTGCGCCAGTTTGCTGGTGTTTCCATTTACTTCTCAGGAGAAGCGGAACAAAGGGAGAAGACACAATCCTCTATGTCGGAAATGTTCCTTATTGCCCTGTTAATCATTTATGGTCTCTTGGCTATACCGTTAAAATCCTACTCGCAGCCGCTGATTATCATGATGGCGATACCATTTGGCATTATCGGTGCGTTACTTGGTCATTGGATGAACAATCTAGCGTTGGGGATTTTCTCCCTAAACGGCATTCTTGCGCTCAGCGGTGTGGTGGTCAACGACAGTCTGTTACTGGTGTCACGCTTCAATGACCTTAGACATGAAACCAGCCATGTCAAAAAGGCCATAAGCCTCGCCTGTCGTAGTCGACTACGGGCGGTATTGCTGACGTCATTTACGACTTTCGCGGGCTTAATTCCGATTTTGTGGGAAACCTCAAGACAAGCGCAAATGCTCATACCTGCTGCCGTATCCCTCGCCTACGGCATCATGTTTGCCACGGTAATCACGCTCATATTGATCCCTGTATTATTGATGATAAAAGAAGATGTTCATCAGCTCATTCACCGATTAAAACATAAGACAATGGAAACCTTGGAACCGGCTAACGAAGGCGAGTAAAACAAACAGGCCAAGAGACCCGATTTATTCAAGGGTCTCTTGGCTTTTCTATGCGATTTATTGGCGAGCGCTGCAACCTCTATCGAACTCTCTATCGAACTAAAAGCAAGCCTAGCAATTTTAAACCGAACATTCCCTGTCACTTATTAACGCACTTCAAAACGGGGAAATCTTACACAAAACTCTCTCACGAATACGATCAACAGCCTCATTTTTTAAAAATATCTGTCTTTTTGAGCGTTTTTTTTCCATCAGGTGAAAAACCAAATTCCTCCATTAGACAAGGTCAAGGAACCTAGTTGCAGCAAGCGAAAAAAAACACGACAATTAGAAACATATTCCTAATTAATTCACTAAAAAGAGAACAAAATGCACTTAGATGAGATAGATTTGCAACTACTTGCCTTAATTCAAAGTGATGATAGTATTTCTACAGAGTCGATGGCGCAACAAGTTGGCCTATCAAAAACCCCTTGCTGGCGACGCATTCAAAAGCTTGAAAACGCGGGTTTTATCAAACGTCGTGTCGCTCTGTTAGACGCAGATAAACTTGGCCTAGGTGTATCGGTTTTTGTGCAAGTGAAAACCAATCAGCATGATGCCCATTGGGCCGATGAATTTGCTCGCGTTGTTGCGGAATTCCCTGAAGTGGTGGAATTTTATCGTATGGCGGGGGAATACGATTATTTATTACGCGTGCTGGTCAAAGACATCCCAGCTTACGACAAATTTTACAAACGATTGATTAGTGCCACCGCATTAACTGACGTCACTTCCAATTTCGCCATGGAGCAGATCAAGTGGACAACTCAGTTGCCTTTACCTGCCCTGACAAAATAAGGGATGGGATAACAGATTGATTGGTGCGGCAAACGAAATGAGGAAAGAAACATGTCCATTACGGCCGCAGAAAAAACAACGCCCCTAGAAGCCAATACATCATTTGAGCAAGACGCTTTGCTTGCCCGTATTCGTGATGGCATTATTGGTAAAGACACGCAAATACAAACACCTTTTGGCGCCAGAACCTTAACGTACGCCGACTACACCGCATCAGGCCGCAGTCTGGATTTTATCGAAGACGCCATTCGTCAACATGTCTTACCGCTATACGCCAATACGCACACCGAAGCCAATGCCACAGGCCAACAAACGACCGCCTTTCGCGAGCAAGCTCGTCTACAAATTCAACAAGCCGTGAATGCATCCCCCGAGGACTTGGTAATATTTTGTGGCAGTGGCGCCACCAGCGCGATTAATACTCTAATAAGTCAATTGGGGTTGCGCCAATTGACTGAACCTGAAAAAACAAACGTCTGCGTTTTTATTGGCCCTTATGAGCATCACTCCAATGAGTTACCTTGGCGAGAACTGGGCGTTAACGTCATCCGTATCCCAGAATCACAAGACGGTGACGTTTGTTTAGTTGCTTTAGAAGCACAACTAAAGGCAAATCAAAATAAACGCTTAATTGGCAGTTTCAGCGCCGCGTCCAACGTGACTGGGATTTTATGCGATCAGGATGCCATTACTGCCTTGCTGCATCGTTATAACGCCCTCGCTTTTTGGGATTTTGCCGCAGCAGCCCCTTATGTGGCCTTAGATATGAATCCAAGTACAGACAAAATACTGGCCAAAGACGCACTGTTTTTCTCAACCCATAAGTTCATTGGTGGTCCGGGAACTCCGGGGGTTTTGGTGGTCAAAAAAGCCATTATCAGTAACCAAAAACCCAGTCTCATTGGCGGTGGGACCGTTTCTTTTGTCACGCCAGAGGATCATACCTTTTTACCCATTGGCGTTCGTCGAGAAGAAGGTGGTACGCCCGGTATTGTCGAAGCCATTCGCGCAGGCTTAGTATTTCAGCTCAAACAAACTGTGGGCGAAAAAGCCATTGAAACCCGTGAACACGAGCTCGTGCAGCTGATTGACAAGCATTGGCATAATCACCCCACTATTGAGCGATTAGGTCATGCTGATGCCGCCCGGTTATCGATTACCGCGTTTCGTATCAATACCAAATTTGGCTATTTACATCATGGTTTTATTACGGCTGTCTTAAATGATGTATTCGGTATCCAAGCTCGCGGCGGTTGCTCCTGCGCGGGATCTTATGGTCATCAACTTTTAGGCATCAACAAAGCGGAATCAGAACGCATTCAAGAAGCCTTGAAGAAAGGCGAAAAATTAGTAAAACCGGGTTGGGTTCGCTTCAATTTAAACTATTTCTTAGACGACACCGAGGCTAAATTTATTTTAGAGGCCATTGACTTTGTTGCCAAACACGGCACGACCCTATTGCCCTACTATGCTTACGATCAAGGCGCAGATTTATGGCGTTTCCAAGGCACATCAACCACACCAAAATCCCTCAATGATCTGCTCTGGCAACCACTGAAAATAGCACCGCAAACAAGCTTAGCTGGAGACAAAAACAACTACCTTGCACAAGCAGAAGACATTGTGAAAAACTGCCTAGCAGGGAAATACAAACGGCAAGCGCAACCGTTTAATAAAGAATATAACGACATTAAACGTTTTGTGCTGGCAGAGGATCTTGTTTAAAAGCTTATAAAAGACAGGGTATCGGCTTATCACTCGAACAATACTGAACATTGTTCATCCTGCAAAAAACCACTTCAGCCGATATTGTTGATTATGCTGTGGCGCGTCAAGGGTTTTGGTGTGATCTGACTTTTGACGGCCGAAAGGCCGACTTAAAAAACAGATAAATCAAACAGTCACAGGTTTTTAAATCAGGGAACAAAGAAGTGATCCGTCACAGAGATCAAAAATCAGACTCGAATAAACAGCCATTCGCTCATTTCAATGCGCTCATTTCTGGATCAAATTAAACTGCATGCCCGTCCTTAATATTCCCGTACTCAAGACATTTGCACGCAAACCGCCGCGGCGTAGCCACGCTCTCACGACCTGCGGCGAGGATATAGAGTCATTCGCTAAAGATTTTCCTAATGAACCACAGGGTTCGCACAATTCCACGCCATAAAAACGGACGTCACCAATGGAAAACTCTTGCCCAACCAGCTGATTCAGTCGCACACCTTGAGTCACTATGTTTCGTCTGGTGGCAGAAAGACCAATATTTTGGCCGAAGTTTGCATTAAAAGCGGCGATTTCTTCACTTTCCACAAAGGTAATATTAGGGCCGTCACTGCCCTTCTTGCCGTAATATCGGTCACCTACAATGCCTTTGCCCGCATCGACTTTCACAGCATCGATACCGATCTGAGACTGTTTCGATTTTTTCGATACGAAAATTGCTTGAATCACCCAGTACCTCTCTATTTCTTAGAATGTTAAGGACATTTTGCGATAAGGAATATCACCTTTATAGAATCGCTCACCTTGGCTCGTCATGCCGAACTTTTCATAAAAAGTCATTGCGCTTTCCCGAGCATCACACCAAAAATAAGTCAGCGTTTGTCTATTAAGCCGTTCAATGATGGAGGTTAGCAGCAAGCTACCAATACCTTGACCTTGATACTCAGGTAATGTGGCAAACTTTCTCAGTCTTGCTGATCTACCATCATAAAACACAGAAGCCACTGACACTAGGCTACTGCCCATAAACACACCAAAATGCTCCCCTTCTTCGTCGTCGCTGATCCGACAAAAATCAATCGATTTGTCAGGCCAAAGCACACACTGCCGAATCGCTAATGTCTCTTCGGCAGCAATCACTTGAACAATAAGAGAATGCTTCAATATTGTCATAAAGATGGTTCCATCCAAATGAGTCCTTCATAGGGTTTGGCTATTAAAGATTCAAGGCGGGTTGCTAGAGATCCTGCATGAAGTTCAAGTTTATGTCCATCTGGATCTTTAATGTATAAAGAATCTCCCTCACTCGTGTTTTCTTGCCAGATTTTTACCGCTTTAAACGCTGCTTTTTTCTGAATACAAGATATGGCTAGAGCATCAAAACTAAGCGCAAAATGCGTATAGTCCTGACTGGGTTTCGCTTCACCTAATGACAAACAGAGCCAACAATTGCCATACGACAAGTAAGCCCCCGTATTCCAACGAACCTCACCTTTAAAACCAAGCAGATCACAATAGAAATGAAGTGAAGCCTCAAGATTGGTAACACTCAAGGTCAGGTGATTGAGACCTTTGTCTTGTTGAACGGCAGGCAATTGAAAGGCAGAGGCATCATCAAGTGATGCGACCAAGGAATAAACTTTGGTGGCTTTTTCAAAATGATTCAATTGATGTCCTTCTATCCACCAGCGAGCAATCGCCATCAAGGTCTTTGGATCATCGTTTTTATTGGCAAAGAAAGCATAAAACGATACCTGAACGTTTTCGCCCTTTTTCCTGATTTTTTCTGCACAAACCGAAAGAATCTTCTGTTTAATCTCTTTATACATTGTATCTACTCTTACTTTCTCGTTTTTATTACACGATTCACGCACATAGACATCGCGGTTAAAAATCACACTATGCGACTAAAGTCTGACTTCTTATTAGACAAACGCCTGCTAAATTAACAGGGCGTATAAAAATAATTATAAGGAGATCTACCGTGTCAGATCATAACATTAATGCAGAAAAATACTGGCAAGCCAACCTAAGGCTCATCTTGGGTAGTTTGGTGGTTTGGGCGCTAGCATCCTATGGTTGTGCCATTTTACTTCGTCCTATGCTCTCAGGCATTCAAATCGGAGGAACCGACCTAGGTTTCTGGTTTGCTCAACAGGGCTCTATCCTTGTATTCATCTTGTTGACCTTCTTCTACGCTTGGAGAATGAACAAACTTGATGAAGAATTTGGCCTTCAGGAGTAAATCGTATGGATCAATTTACTATCAACCTATTGTTCGTCGGTGGTTCCTTTGCGCTTTACTTCGGTATTGCTATTTGGGCTAGAGCCGGGTCGACAAAAGAGTTTTATGTCGCAGGCGGTGGTGTCCATCCGGTATTAAATGGTATGGCAACCGCAGCGGACTGGATGTCTGCAGCCTCTTTCATTTCTATGGCAGGCTTAATCGCGGCAGGCGGTTATGCTAACTCAACGTATTTAATGGGCTGGACTGGAGGTTATGTACTGCTGGCGATGTTGCTCGCACCGTACTTGCGTAAATTTGGCAAGTTTACTGTGCCAGACTTCATCGGTGATCGTTTCTACAGCAATACCGCCCGTCTCGTCGCGGTGGCTTGTTTGATCATTGCGTCGGTAACCTATGTTATCGGTCAAATGACCGGTGCAGGCGTGGCCTTCTCTCGCTTCTTAGAAGTCGATAACAATACCGGTCTTTTGATCGCGGCAGTGGTTGTATTCTTCTACGCCGTTTTGGGCGGCATGAAAGGCATCACTTATACGCAGGTTGCGCAGTATGTGGTATTGATCATTGCTTATACGATTCCTGCGGTATTCATCTCCTTACAACTAACAGACTCGGTTATCCCTGCTATTGGTCTTTTCTCTAACCACACAGAATCCGGTATGCCTTTATTGCAGAAACTAGACGAAGTGGTTCGTGAACTGGGTTTTAGAGATTACACGGCTGATGTTGACAACAAACTCAACATGGTTCTGTTCACTCTATCCCTCATGATAGGTACAGCAGGTCTACCACACGTTATCATTCGTTTCTTCACGGTTCCTAAAGTGGCCGATGCGCGCTGGTCTGCTGGCTGGGCACTAGTCTTCATTGCTTTGCTATACCTAACAGCACCTGCTGTTGCGTCTATGGCACGTTTGAATCTATTGACTACTATCTATCCTTCTGGCCCAACGGCGGCACCTATTGAGTACGCTGAGCGTCCTGATTGGGTTCAAACATGGGAAACGACCGGTCTTATCAAGTTTGACGATAAAAATGGCGATGGTCGTGTGCAATTCTATAACGACGTTCCTGCTTTTAAAGATGAAGCAACGGCTCGTGGTTGGGAAGGCAATGAGTTAACGGTTAACGGTGACATCCTTGTATTGGCAAACCCAGAAATTGCCAATCTTCCAGGTTGGGTTGTGGGTTTGATCGCAGCAGGTGGCTTGGCCGCCGCACTGTCCACTGCCGCGGGTCTGCTGTTGGCTATTTCGTCTGCAATCAGTCATGACTTGATCAAAGGCTCTATCAACCCCAATATCAGTGATAAAGGAGAACTAAGAGTCGCAAGGGTATCCATGTTCGTTGCTATTGCTGTAGCAACCTATCTCGGTATGAACCCTCCAGGCTTTGCCGCGCAAGTGGTGGCATTGGCCTTTGGTATCGCAGCGGCCTCTATCTTCCCAGCTCTCATGATGGGGATCTTCTCCAAACGCGTGAACAGCACGGGAGCAGTCGCTGGTATGCTTGCGGGTCTGATCTCTACCTTGGTTTATATCTTCTTATTCCTTGGCTGGTTCTTTATCCCAGGTACGGCGTCATTCGCCAACACACCTGACAACTGGTGGTTCGGAGTATCTCCATTGTCATTCGGTGCGATTGGTGCAGTGATTAACTTTGTGGTCGCGTTTACTGTCTCTTCGATGACAGCGCCACCACCAAAAGAAATCCAAGACCTCGTTGAAAGTGTTCGTTATCCTCAAGGTGCTGGCGGTGCCGTTGACCATTAAAGGTTAATTCCATCATAGCCAATCGTTGGGCCTCACCTTCTTTGTGAGGCCCAACTTCTCTATACTACACACCACATAAATACATTTAAGAGAATACTTATGTTTTGGGAACTCATTGCGACTGTTTTTGCCGGTATCGGCGGCGCAGGTATCGCGCTGTTATTAAGAAAACTGACCAAACAAGCCGCACCTAAATGGCTCGTTCCTGTCTTTGCTGGCGGAGCCATGCTTGGCTTCCAAATCCAAGGAGAATACGAATGGTATGATCACCAAGCCAGCTTATTGCCCGAAGGCGTTGTTGTAGTAAAAACCGTTCAAGAAGAAGCCCCATGGCGTCCTTGGAGCTACGTTTTCCCTCAAACCATGCGTTTTATTGCGGCCGACGTCGCCAACTCAGCAAAAAACAAAATCGACCCAAACTTAGTCTTAGTCGACTTATACTTTTTTGAACGCCGTCACATGGCCAAACGTGTGCCTCAAATTATCGATTGCGTACAAGGCGCAAGAACAGATTTCACCCAATCCTTTACAGCGTCCAAAGAAGCAAAACAACCTTCTGCTTCAACTTGGTATCCACTTGAAAGCGATGATTTATTACTAAAAGCAGTGTGTGCGGGATAGTACAAAAATAGACAAACTAAAATAGTGTTGTCCATCACAACAAAGCCCGTTCAACTAATTTATATAGATCCCCATCATGTTTAAAACCTACCTCATTGGCAGAAGGGGTTTCTAACAGTGGAAAACGTCCAAACAAGTTTTCAATCATGGGATTGGGTTCATAGCTAACGAGTTCATTTGCGTTTTGCTTATACACCAAGCCAAGAGCCTCAACCATTTCGGCCATGCTGAAACAGAGAGTGGGTAAGGTGAAGGTTCTATTCGACTTGAGCTTGCTTTCTTCGACTGCGGCGCCATACAATAAATTTTCAATGATGTTCGGCAGAGAAGATGCCCAGGTTTTCGACTCAGCAGACATAGGACAAACGAAAGCATGGCCTTGAGATACTTCGCGAATAATATCGCTCAAAAAAGCCGACAGTTGACCCGTTTCTGCGGGAGGACGAGCCAGTACCCCAGGCAAACGCAAGGAACGACCATCCACCCAACCACGACGGCTAAAATCGTTGATCATCACCTCGCCCACGACTTTGTGCGCGCCATAACTCATCTGAGGTTTCAGTGGCGTATCATCGGTGACGAGATCAGGCATAATACCAAAGACAGCAATACTGCTAGCAAACACCAATATAGACTTGCGCCCTATCGATTGTGTTTGCGTTTTGCAGATTTCCAGCAAGGTCATGGTGGCATCAATATTCACTCTGCGGCCGAGTTCGTCATTTTTTTCCGCCATACCACCGGGAATACTGGCTAGATGAAAAATAACATCCATGGGAAAACGCTCTAGCGTGTCTTTCAACCATTGAGCATCTGCAAGGTCGCCATCATGTTGCTCCACCACTATATCTGGAATGGAGCCCTCAGAAACAGTCCGCTCAAACTGACGATCCAGCAAGGTCAAACGCGAGACCTTGCTATCACCAACACAACCCTGGGACAAAATTTTCTTTGCCAGCGCTTGTCCAACAAAGCCATTTGCCCCCGTAATTAATACATGCATTTGACAGCCCTTCTTTATGTGTTCGCTATGACTTTTTGCTCAATCACACCAAATGGGCCATCGCGGCCATCATCAAACTTCGCCTGCATACGGACTTTATCCCCAAAGCGCATGAACTGAGTTTTGATTTCACCTAGATCAATTTTTTCAATCACTCTTCGCTCAGCAATACAGGCAGACCCTGCTTCACGAGATTGGTTAGAAACCGTACCCGAACCAATAATGCAGCCCGCACTTAATTTGCGAGTACGTGCCGCATGAGCAATCAATTGCGGAAACGAAAAGTTCATTTCACTGCCATGAGGCTCACCAAAACGCTGATCATTCCAAGTCACATAAAGAGGCATATTTACTCGACCGTTACGCCACGCATCCCCCAGTTCATCTGGAGTCACGGCAACTGGCGCAAAACTAGAAGAGGGTTTAGCTTGCAAAAAACCAAAGCCTGTTGCCATCTCACGTGGCCCAAATGACCGTAAACTCCAGTCGTTAATCTGCACGATTAAACAAATACGATCGGCTGCTTTTTCTGCCGAAACGGCCATAGGCACCGCTGTTGTGACTACACCAAACTCCCCTTCAAAGTCGATCCCATCGCTTTCGCTTGGCATTGACATATCGGCCGTTGGTCCTTGGAAATCATCACTGGCACCTTGATACATCACCGGAATCGTATCGAAATCAGGAATGGGTTTGGTGTTAAATGCTTGCTCCATCAGCTTGCCATGATTAGTAAAAGCAGAAGCATCTAGCCACTGTGGACTTCTGGGTAATGGCGCAAGGCAAACGGACGGATCAAAATCAAAAGCATCATCGACTTTTCCCGCGTTTAACGCATCATACAGGGCTTGTAGATCTGCTGACTTTTCCTGCCAGCTTTGCACAGCCGACAATAAATTAGAGGCGATAAGCGTCGCATCGACTGCTTTGGTTAAGTCTTTCGATACGACGACTAAGCGGCCATCTAATGAACCATTAGGCAAGGTTGCAAATTTCATACTGTTATTCCTTATTAAGCTAAAGCCTTGGCAAGTTCATCGTCGTACTGACCGCCAACTAAAATGAATAAAATACGGCACATTTTTCCAGAACGATTCGCCCAAGCATGGTTAGTTCCACGCTGTACAACGACACTGCCCGGCTTCAAAAGCGCTTCGCCTTTATCCACAATCAAGGTTAATTCACCTTCAATGACAATGCCGTAGTCCACAGATTCGGTGCGATGCATCAAAGGATGAGGCGAGTCTTCTTTCACTGTTGAAGCCTCTTCATCACCGACTTTTGAAAACATCTCTTTCATCTTGCCTTTACCTTGAGTCAAAAATTCTTCAGTATCTGGTGGTATGTCAACAAACCGAATACGAGTCCCCGTTTTCAACGGTGGTAACATAACAGGGCCAAGCGTTGGGTCGGCTTGTGTATGTGATATGCAAACTGGACTCTCGGCGGTATTCCAGACCTCATGAAATCGAGTACCTGGAACTGCCTCTAAATCCATCACAGTATTAAGTGGGCCATTTTCTAAAATAACCGCTTTGCCATTTTCGTCATGGCCTGTTACCACACGGTAAATATCCGGAAAGCTCATCAAAAACCTCTTGAATAAAACAAAATATGGATAGAAAAAAGTGACAGTGGTCAGCAATAGACATCATCGCACTGCCCAAAGGGAGTATTAAATTGGCTGACTTAACGCCATTAATGACTGTCCCATAATTTTTGAGTGTTCGGCCTTATCGCCACCATGAATTTCGATATGGCACAAGCGCTCAGAATTTTCCACGACCATACGACAACGCTCCCAACGACGCTCATGGAATTTATCAAACGCCATTTGCAGATCATCATTCGCAGCCAATTCATCCGCCAATACGATACCGCTTTCGATACCAATCCCGGCACCCGAAGCAAGATGAGGCGTGGTCGCCGCAACCGTATCGCCTATCATCACCAAACGGCCTTTGTTCCAAGGTGTTTTTACTAATAAGTTAGCCAGTGGGCGGTAATCGATATTCGCGTCTTCAGCGAAAGCATGAGGAACCAGCGCTTCAACAATAGGATTGGGAAAGTTTTCCATCAAACCAGCAAAAATTTGCGGCCAACTCGCTTTATCTATGTGTTCTTTCGTTGGGCGATCTTCAGTGATAAACATATACATATGCGTATCGGATACTGGATTTACCCCAAGTTTAAGGTGATCTCCCAACCACATGGTCACACGATTAATCTCGGCTGGACGAGGCATAATGGCTCGCCACACGCCTTGACCTATGTATTCAGGATCAGGCACTTCAGGGAAAAATTCTTTGCGAATTTTTGAATGTACGCCATCTGCACCAACAACAAGATCATAAGACTGAGTCGTACCATCCGTAAAACGCACAGTAACGTCTTCTTCTGACTGGATCATTTCAGTATAAGTACAACCCAAGCGGACATTGACTCCTGACTCAAGAGTCGCAGTAGACATAATACGAGCGAGAGTAGGACGGAAAATACCACCACTGCCTCCCACAGAAGAACCAACTGGGCTGGGTGTTGGCAGCTCCATCACAAGAGGTCCATGGGCCAAATGAATCGCTACACCATCGGTAACACAGCCTTGTTCAACCACTTGTTGATACAGTTCAAGGTTTTCTAATGCCCGCATGGAGGCGCCATTGATAGTGATACCGGCACCCAATTCACACCATTCTGGATCAATCTCAACCAGATCCACTTGAATCCCATGACGGCGCATTTTAATTGCTGTGGCCATACCGGAGAAACCACCACCAATGACCAATACTCTATTCACTGCAGCCATTTAATGACTCCTTATTTTTGTTGTTAGTACAATAAACTAATGTCTGTTACTCGAATCGAAACCATACCTGCTTGATTAACATAAACCGGAATGCTCTCTAATGCCTTACCAAGACAAGGACCTTGAATACACATTCCCGTATCAGGTTCAAACAAGGCACCATGGGCATGACAGGCTACATGTTGCCTCTTAGCATCCATGTAAGCATCCTTACGCCACGCCATGGGGGCCCCTGAAACATGCGGACAAGCATTTCGCCAAGCAAATAATTGTCCTTTTACCTTCACAATGAAGAGCAAATCCTGCCCAGCGTTGTTTTCCAAAAAACCTTTTGTTGTGCCTTCATCAATGTCATCAATATGACAAAGCACCTTTGACTCTTCCCCACTCATAACACCGACTCAGCATGTGGTTTTGTGGTACTTATGTATTTTGGCTTAAGCAAAAAATGCGCAAGCGCTGGCAACAGAATCAAGGCACCCAGCATGTTCCAAATGAACATAAACGCCAGCAACAAGCCCATGTCCGCTTGAAACTTAATCGGGCTAGCAATCCAAGTAATCACACCAACCGATAAGGTCACACCCGTTAACATCACCACTTTGCCAGTGAAATTGAGTGCCCTTAAATAAGACTGCGACAAACTCGTGCCTTGACGTAAACCCACCATGGTAATAGACAGAATATAGAGGGCGTAATCGATCCCAATGCCAACCCCTAAGGCAATAACCGGCAAGGTCGCCACCTTCACCCCCATGCCTAATTGCACCATCAAGGCTTCCACCATAATGGACGTCAGCATCAGAGGAAGTAACGCCACAACGACAGCCTTAAACGAACGGAATGTAATAAGGGACAATAAAGCCACGGCACCATACACAAGAAACAACATCTGATACCAAGCGGCTTTTACTGAAATGTTCGTTGCCGCTTGAATCCCCGCACTGCCCGCAGCCAATAGGAACTGCACATCGTCGGTATTATTGTCTTTAGCAAAAGCTTCCACATGATTAACAATGTTACTCAAGGTGTCCGCTTTGTGATCTTGTAAATAGACGTAAACCGTCAATAGATTACAGCTATTGTTATACAAACCTCGTGGTGCGCCCGCTGTGATGTAATTCAACATACTTTGGTTTGGTAGAAACTCGTACCATTTAGGGTTGCCTTCGTTTAAACCAGATAGCACACGGCGAGACAGTAGGGCTAAGGAGTTTGTCGATTCCACACTAGGAAGCTGGCGTAATTGCCATTCAAGCGCGTCTATTTTCTTCAGAGTTTCGTATTGAGAACACTCACCATCAGGGGTTTTTACCATGATCGCCATGACATCACTGGACGCACCATAATGCTGATTCATAAAAGCAATGTCTTGATTATAGCGACTGTCTTGACGTAACTCAGGCGCGCCTTGATCGAGATCGCCGATCTTCAATTGAGTGCTTAGCGAGAATGCCACAACGGCTAATACGGCACCTGCTATCAAGGCGCCTATTGCCCATTGACGCTGGGTAAACTTATCTAAAAAGACCCACAGAGCAGGCATTTTTTTTACGTTATCAGCGTCAATATCATTGATGACACTGCGTTGTGCTGCCTTTTCACCAACCCCAACATAAGACAGCATAATGGGTAAAATAATTAAGTTAGTGAAGATCAATACGGCAACCCCAATAGAAGCCGCAATGGCTAACTCTTGAATCACCTTGATGTCGATCACTAACAACACAGCAAAGCCAACCGCATCGGCTAACAACGCCGTTAAACCCGCCATGAACAAGCGTCTGAATGTAAACCTTGCTGCGACTAACTTGTCAAAACCACGGCCAACGTCTTGCATAATGCCATTCATTTTCTGTGCGCCATGGCTCATACCAATAGCAAACACCAAAAAAGGCACCAAGATTGAATAAGGATCTAATACGTACCCCAGCGTAGGCAAAATACCCAACTGCCAAACCACCGCTAACAGAGAAGCAAATACCACTAAGAAGGTTGAACGCACGCAACGGGTATACCAAAACACCATAATGGTGGCGATCACCACCGCTAAGGCAAAGAACCATAAAACGGCCTGTACGCCTTCAATTAAATCCCCCATTACTTTAGTGAAACCGGTTATATGGATTTCTAGGCCTTCGGCTTGATACTTGGCACGCAGTTCTTCCAACACATCAGAATATTTTGCGTAATCCAACGCTTCACCCGTGGCACTTTCACTTAGCAATGGCATGTAGATGATAGAGGATTCTTCATCCGCAGCGATCAATTGACCAATTTGCCCAGAACGCGCCACATTCGCTTTGAGTTCTTGTAAGCTAGCAGGAGAACCGTCGTAACCTTCTGGGATCACCGGACCGCCATCCAAACCGTCTTCTGTTACCCCAATCCAGCGAGTTGACGGTGTCCACAGTGAAGCCATTTGAACCCGATCTACACCAGGAAGAAGAAAAATTTCATCACTAAACTGACGCAATAGCTCAAGATAATGAGCGTCGTAAATGCTGCCATTAGGATTCACCACGGCAATACGTAATGCATTGCCCAATCCGGTTAGCTCATTTTCATATTTTAAATAGTTTTGAATATACTCTTGATGAGTGGGTAAGGTTTTTTCAAAGCTCGCATTAATGGTTAATTTGGTTGCTTGCCAGCCTAATATCCCCGTCACCAAGGCACAAATAATAATAACGACGAAACGATGATTGAATAACACTCGCTCAATAAAAGAGCCTGATCTAGGATCAAAGGTCTCTTCAGGTGAAGCGAAATGAGTAGACTGATGTTTCATTTGAAATCTCCAACATCAATGGAGACAGGTCCATGGATGCTTAAAGCCAGTACACTACCGTTTGCTTGTTCTAGCACATTGGTTAAAGGTGGAAGACGCTTACGGGTAAGTGGAACCAATCGATTTTCTCTCAAGCCAAGCAATACTCCAGCTTGATTAGCCATGATTACCTGTCCGTCAGAGTGAATAAAAGAAGCGATAATCGACGAACTAATCGGATTTTTAATCTCTTTCCAATCCTGTCCATTATCATTAGAAACGAACGTATTACCACGTAAACCCGCCAGCACTATGTCGTCACCCCCCATTAACTGAGCGGTAAAAAAGCTACCTTCATAAGGGGTTTCAATGGTCTCAAAGGTTTCACCACCGTCTTCGGACAGCGCCACAAACCCTTGTTCACCGACAATAAGAACGCGACTATCTTGCTTGCGGATACTGTACAGATGAAGACCAAATGGATTATCAATACGATCCATCCAAGATACCCACGTCTCACCACCGTCTTTGCTTTCAAAAGCAAAGCCATAAGCACCCACCACCACAAGATGATCACGCCCAAGCAGCAAAAGATCTAAAAAAGGCTTATCGGGACCGTCTGCCACAAGCAGCTGAGCCTGACCAAGCGATTCTTCATTGCCTGATTCTTCAGCGTATTGCAATAAATGGTCTGCCAATTGGCGACCATTTAATTGAACTTCCCAATCGACACCACCATTTGTCGTCCGTAACACAATGCCACCATGGCCGATGGCATAACCATTTTTATCATCAAAGAAACGCACGCCAGTCAAGGTAACACTGACCGGAGAAGAAAGTTGGCGCCAGCTATTACCGCTGTCATCGGAGCACAGAATTAACCCTCGCTCACCAACGGCAATCAGCTTATCTCCTAAATGAGTCACTGACATTAAGACAGAATGCGCGCCCAAAGTAGACTCAATAGCGGGACGCTCAATGGCATCAGGTATGGCCGCCATAACGCTTCCAACTCGGCAAAACAACAGAGCAGCAAACACAATGATCAGCAACTTGCCTGTTACATTGACTAAGATAGGATTCGCTACCGCTTTTTTTTGGCTAAACATGATCCACCTCAAACCGCAGATTCAGTAGAAATAGCATCGGATCGGTGCTGAAAAACACGCATAAAGCAAACCAGTGAAATCGTACCAAAGACGAAAGCGGCAATGCCTATGCCTTGATAATCAAATAACTTGATAATGGTTCCACCCAAAACAGGACCTATCGCCGCACCAATCATTAACATGGCGGGTGTCGCCGCCATGGCGCGACCGGACACATCCAAACGAGCCAACAAGCCAAATACAAAAGTATGGGTAAAGATCATAATGGAGACAAAACAGGCTGCTGAGGCTGCATAAAACACAAAACTACTGGCGTTCATCATGATATTGGACAAAATAATCTGTAAGACAGGACCGACAAATAACACGACTTGAGCAGAAAAGCGTTTTTGAAAAATCCCCGCCAAGGCGGCTGCAACAATGTTAATCAACGCCATGACGACCAATACCAAAGTCACAGAATCTGTTGAAAAACCTCGATCATTCCCAACGCGCTCCATAAAGCTAAAGGTCATGGCTTGGGTAACGGCCATCAGACTGATCCCCACAATACCAAACCACACACTGGATGGGATCTTGGTCGCTACCGACTTTTCATTCACATTTTCTTCATGACCAAGCACTACTGAAGGAAAAGCCACCGCACAAACAAGAGCGGCAAGGGTCATGATGCCACCAAAGATAATAAACAATGAATGTCCACCCACCGCCTGAGTAATATTGGGTGTTGCGCCCATGAAGACAAACCCCATGACACCTAGGGTAAGACCTGCAATAGCAAACAATCGGTGCGGATTTTCTCCACGAGCAAACATGCCGTGCGCCATACTTAATGCAGCGCTGGAACTGATACCTGCTACGACGTGTAACAATGCTAACTGAAGATAATCATTGGTTTGAGACGCGGCAAAAAAACAGACACCAGAGGCCAAAAAGCCTAAAGCTGCTACCATACGTCGATTTAAGCTTTTAAAGTGCGGTGCAATTAACACGCTGGCGCAAACAGCACCAATTAAAAACAAGGTGACGAGACCACCCGCTTGCTGGCTATCAAATTGATAGGAAGCGACTAAAATACCTACCCATAAAGGGAGCGCCACTAAATCTAGCATGCCGGCACAATGGGAAACCATCAAAGCAAGATTGCCTTTCAATCCAAAACGATGGCTCATCACACACCTCCTATTAGAAAGGCGGCTTCTCTTCGATCCGTAAAGCAAAAAGTCCCGTATCTCACAGATATCATCAACATACTATTATCATCCACTTTGTTTATTGTTATTACGTGGTAGCGGCATCACACCACTTTCACAGCCTATGATGAGGCCGCGAAAAACACTCTGCAGCAGCCCCAAAATACGCTTTTTTCTACTATAAAGTTACTCGTAATCCCCATTATGCGGTGTGTCTTTTCCTGGTGCCCATTTATCGCGATAGCGCAACAGAAAAGTCTGCGATGTATCGGCATTAGATGCAGCAACACGAGGCTCCCAATTCGCATCATGCAAATCCATATCGGCATCCATCTCAATATGACAGCCAAATGGACTATTGAAGTACCAAAACCAATTGGAACCAAAAATATGTCGACCCGGCCCCCAAAATGCCTGATAGCCCTTCTCAATAAAACGAGAACCATTTTGAATCATCTCGGTTGGACCACCAAAGTGGAAAGTGAAATGCTCAACACCTTTCATGAACGGCGGCGCACCGATCAAAAAATGTGTGTGGTGATCCAAAGTGCCTGCTGGTTGTAAAAATGGACCTGTGCCTTCAAATCTATCGGTACAACGAAAACCTAAACGCTCCACATAAAAGGCTTCCGCTTTCACTGGATCAGGGACGAAATACACAATATGCGATAAACTGCGAGGACGAATTGGTCCGATCTCATCATTAACAGCAAGATGATTCACAGGACGTTGAAAGGGTGAACCAGGCACGTTAGATATTTCACCGGCCAAATTCAGTTCCTTACGAGTGGTTACTTGGAAACCAATGACAAAACCAGAATCATCCGTAGATTCAATAGAGCCATCCGCTAATTGGCGAACTTCTCGGTCTTTACTCAGCTCTTCAGTGATCGCCTCAATCGTAGCAACGTCCGCCACACCCATAACGGTTTTTCGCATCATGCAACCATTGCCAATGCTAGCAGGAATGCTTTTATCCGAGGCGTGAGCCAAGACAACAGCGGTACCATCTAAGGCTTCAAAACGCCCACCAGATTCCGTAACATCAACAGGAAACAAACCGTAATCTGTTAAAAAAGTCGCGCAGGAGGCAACATCTTCAACCCCAAAAACGATGGTTTCTAAACCCACTATTTTCATTTTCCTTATCCTCTTTGCGCTTAGGCCGTACGACCGCTCAATGTTTCTGCCACCCAATCAGCGATATACGCACCCGCGTTGGCTGAATTATCAAAACTAGAATGCTGAACGCCCCCTTCACGATCGGTAAAAATCTTCAGTTCTTTTTTCGGACTGTTGACCAACTGCTCATAAGTTCGATGCGCCCATTTCAACGGAATTTGAGAATCTTTTTCGCCGTGCGTCACTAGGAACGGCACCTTGATACGATCTAACACACCATCTAAATGAACCTTCTCAGCAATCTCCATAAACTCATCCATGTCTTTTGCTCCCCATACCCAACGCACGTGTTCCCAGTAATGCGGCACAGGAAAACTGCCTTCTTTTTCTAGACGACGCTTTTGTACGTCGCGCCAGTCGTGGTTCGCCCCCCATACCACACCACAAGCAAATCTAGGCTCAAATGCCACGGCACGAGGACAGTAATAACCACCTAAAGAAACGCCTTCCATACCAATGCGTTTAGCATCAATTTCGTCACGAGTTTCTAACCAATCAACAATACGGCTTGCCCAATGCTCGCTATCAAAACGTGCCGTAAAGCCTTGTAAACGAAGTGCCTCACCTGTACCCGGCTGATCAACAATTAAAGACGATACCCCTCTCTTAGCTAGCCATGCCGGCAGGCCCACGCGATACTTCATTTCTTTGGTTGAATCCAAGCCGTTCACTTGAACCAAGATAGGTGCCTTACCATCAACGCCTTCAGCTCGAACGTACAAGGCAGAAAGGTGTTTGCCTTCGTATGGAATCTCAACTCGTTCACAATTTTCTTTTGACAATGTAAGACCACGAGCAAAGACATCCAGAAAACGCTGATACAAAGCTTGACGACCTGGTGAGCCATGACCTTGCAAGCGCTCAGCGGTAAGGTAATAAGTCGCTGCACGACCATATTTCTCACCCGCTGAAATCAAACGACCACGATCTTCATCTTCCTTAGCCAGTTCACACAACTTATCCGCCATACGCTCCCAGCTATCACGAAAAGCTTTAGAACCGGCTGCATCTTTTGCCTTTGCGGCCTCCTGCAAGGGCGCACACATTTCTTCAATTTCTCCAATACGAGCACCCATTTCTAACGCAAGATTGATAGAAAGGTCCCATGGATAGTTGGTGGGAAAGTAACGAAACATAAATACTCCAACATCGTTTATTAAGAGCTGACAAACAGCTGATCTGGTTGAAAATACGCTCAATCATCCAAAAAACTGCATCAAAAGGACGAGCAAGGCCAAAAGGGGGAAGGCTAGACTCTCCCCTTGATACAAAAAAATAATCGGATTAACTGAGTATTAACGGAACTTATCGCGTACCTTGGCGCGCTAAACCCTGTCCCGTGAAAGTACTCGTAGGTATGCGTTCGACCGGTCTGTTATGGAACGACTTATCATTCATCATGTTGGCAATATAGGCTTCACCAGACAGTAAGTTGTAAAAACCGAACGTTTGCGGAATCGTTCCAGGAAATTCTGGCATGACGTAGTTAAACTGCCAGAGGGTTTTCCATAACTGACCATTGGAATCCCAGCGATCACCTAAAGAGGCTTGCCAAGTGTCTTCATCAAGATAATATTTGCTGCGCACGGCTTGGTGACGTTTCCCCTCAGCAAGCGTTGCCTCTACCACCCAAACGCGGTGCAACTCCCAACGCACAGCATCTGGATTTAAATGGTTGCCCGTAATCGCTTGTTCATCACTGTATTGTAAAAAGCGATTTTGGTTGTAAGGAATAAAGATTTCTTTCTTACCCAGTAACTTCCAGTCAAACACGGTTGTTGTCCCAGAAAAAACACTGAGCTCATCAAATGACATCAAGCCAGCAGTAGCAGGAGTCGGGGTATCACAACAAGCATTGGGCAATTTACGGACACGTCGCTGACCCGTTAAATAAACATAAGAGGCACTTTTATCTTCATCTAAATTAGTCCGTCCTACAATGCGCTCACCGGCACGAATAGGCGGGCCGTAGTTTTCTAAATTGATTTCCCAAAAATAACCATCAAAGTCTTCACTAGAGCCTTCTTGAAAGTAATAAGGCATCTGGTTTTTTATTAAACCATCCGTGGTTAACACCACGTTGCCATTAGAAGTTATTTGATACTGATTAACCTCTGTCTCCCAACTAACACCACGCCAAGACAAACGGTGATTATTAATCGCTTCTAAGCCATTTTGTGGAATAGGAAAAGGAATACCAGCAAACGCTCCCGTGATATTGTGACCATCCATTTTGGCCTTTAAAGCATTTTGAACCGTGTAGTTATAGACCCACTCTGGCGCGGTCGCGCTGCGATGAGTTGGATAGACATTGAGTCGATAGGTATCAGGATACTTTTGCATCATCGCCTTGACACCATCGGTTAATTTGTCTGCGTATTTGTCCATATTCGCAGCGGTGATTGTGTATAAAGGCTTTTCTTTTGCGAAAGGATCTAAACGCTTACCACCTAGCACTTCACCTGGGATAGGATCATTAAATCCCCCTGTCCACGCAGGAATAGAGCCATCACTATTGCCCGCTTTTTCAGCGCCAAACGGGGTTAAATCAACACCTAATCGTGCGGCTTGATCTGGGCTAACAGCCCCATAAGAAGCGATCGAGAAACAACCCAGTACCGCCGAAGCCACTAGCATACTAAGAGAGTGTTTTTTATTGTTGTTCATTATCATTCTCCAAAAAATTAAAAGGTTGTGCTGACAGAAGCTGAAATGAAATCGCGATCTTTTAGCGATTGCTTATACGTTGCATTCGTACCACCAGTACTGGCGCTTTCATTCACAATCCCTTCATCCCCTAAGTATTTGATGTAATTCAGAGAGCCTTTCCAGCGGTTCAAATACACAGCATTGACACCAAAATTAATATCGCCGCCGCCATCCACACCAAATGAAGAACCTAAAGCAGAAGATTTACCCCATGTATGCCCAATACCAATAGAAGGACTCAGGTCAACGCCATCAAAGAATTGACGGTATGTGGGTGAATAAACCATACGCACACCTACCGCCGAACGGTCTGCATTTGGGTTGAGCATGTTTTCATTTTTTGTGGTTTTAACACGGGTATTCCACGCAATCTCACCCACAAAACTGGACTCTTTAGACAAGAAGTTTGGACCTAAACTGGCGATCCAAGACAATTGTGCATGCGCGGTATCACCTACCGCATAACCTGGTGTTTTATCATTGTCATACTGCGGAGTATTGGCATTGATTGTTTGAGAAGTACTCGCTAAAGGCGCGTTGCGGCGATAAGAGACCTCGCCAGATAGGCTCCAAATCCCCACTGTTTTTGCCATACTGGCACCATAGGCTTCAATGCCTCTCGCATAAGCCCATTTATATTGACTCGGTTGAAAAGAAGCATTCAAAATGGTGTAAAGATTGCTCGGCGAGCTAGAGTCAAAACGAATCGCGTACAAACCAAAGTCCGCATCAATATCGTAATCGCTCCATTTGAGTTGTAGACCGTATTGACCGGAATCAGAACCTTCCTCATCCGCGGTATGCTTAAAGCTTGAGGAACCGGCAAGAACTTGCTCACCTTCTAAGGTATCCCCAGCAGAAAGATAAGAGCCCGCAGGAAGAAAACGAGATTTTTCCCACTCATATCCTACATAAGCGCCTATAGAAGCCGTTTCCGAAATGGGAACATCAATCGAAACCTTCCCCGTTGGGCGCATGGTTTCTTTAAAGGTAGAGTTAGGGACCGAAGACAACTTCACAACGTCAACAGGCCCCTGACCTCCTGCGATACCATTCGCGCCAAAAAACAAACTCTCGCCCCACAACAAACTATGACGGCCAATCCGAATCGTGCCATCCATCCCATCCATAACAGGGAATCGGGAATAGACAAAAGCATCAAGGATTTCGGCATCACCGCCCATGGTCTTTTCGGTGATATCGGAAAATTCGCGCGCAGGATTATGATTCGACGTGGTACTGGTATTATCCGTGTCTTGGTGATAAACATCGTCATACCAAGCGGCACCACTAATGCGAACACCAGCTTCTTTGTAAGACAAGTCCAGTTCAGAAAAGAGATCCAAACGATTCGAAACCAATCCTTTGTCAAAGTTGTTATCACCGTCGTTGAAGTTGGTCGCCGCGCTCCCTTCGGTTAACCCAGGAGAAGCCTCCTTGGTTCGAAAAGCGGTACTGTATTTAAGCGTATTATCCAGACTCGCTCTAAAGTCAGAGTTATTAGTTTCAATATTAAATGCGTAGGCTGAGCTTGCGCTTGAAGCCATTGCCAAAACAATTAGCTTTAAACGAAATGGTGTCGAGTTGATGGTTTTCACGTGTTCTTCCTCTCAAATTTTATTTTTATGTATTAAGAACAAAACCAATGTAAATCACCGCAACCATTCAGAAAAATCCTTTAAACAGAATCAATCTTTCGATCCCATCGAAAGATAAAGTAGAACTAACCATTCGAATAAAATCTTTAAATCACTCCAATCATTCGATATGATCGAAAGATCATAAAAACAATAAAACTCGTGAGAATACTATGCGATTTAAAAAACTCGACCTCAATTTATTGGTGGCATTAGACACTTTGCTCACGGAACAAAGCATCACGAAAGGGGCAGAAAAGCTGAATATGAGCCCTTCTGCACTCAGTAATTCTCTGTCCAGATTGCGAGATTATTTTGAAGATGACCTGCTAACGCAGATAGGTCGAAGAATGGTCATTACCCCTTTAGGGGAAAATCTAAAAGTGAATGTACGTAATGCCTTAAATAACATTGAAAGCACCATCCTTGTACAGCCCAGCTTCGATCCCCTTACCACAGATAGAGTGTTCAGTATTTTCTGCTCCGATTACACTCAAACCGTACTGGCACCTCACGCCTTAGAAATTATTGGCAAGCAAAAAAGCACCGCTCGCTTTCAATTTTTGCCACAAGTGGATAACCCGGATGAACAGCTGGAACAAGGAAAAGCAGATTTACTCATCATCCCATCTGACTTTGTGTCAGCACAACATCCCCACGATGTCCTGTATAAAGAAGAGTTTGTTTGTGTCGTTTGGCAGCACAGTGAGATAGCTAAAGGGAAACTAACGGCAGAAAAATATGCAGAAGCAGGCCATGTGCTAATGCGACCAGCTGTAATAAAAAAAGACTTTTTCGAAACTGCTTTTGCACAAAAATACGGCATTAAAAGGCGCTTAATCGCCACCACATTTAGTTTCGCATCACTGCCTGCTTTGGTCATTGGCTCAGAAAACATTGCCACTATTCACGCCAGATTAGCGAAAAAAATGGCCAAAGTATGGCCTCTTGAAATTCTACCGGTTCCCTTTGACGTGACACCGATGAAACAATGTGTACAGTGGCATCAGTACAGAAACAATGACGAAGGGCTTATCTGGTTAAGAGGCATTTTAAAAGAAGCCGCGATTAATATGGATGCTGAGTAAAGCACTTTATAGGGATAAACATTGACCTGAATAAGGTTCTATTCATCTGATCATGAATAGAACCTTCGTTTTATCTCTTGCTTTACTTTTTTCATTGGCAAATGGTGGCTCAACAAGCTTATGGTTTCAGACATTTTCGGAACAGCATGAGAAAAATGTGATTTAAAGCCATCACACAGATAATTACGATTCAGCAATCCATTACTAGAAGGCTCAAATCGGTGTTTCGGACAGCCGCCATGGCATACAGAACGCACCTCACATTGATGGCAATCAACACTGATATTATTGAGTTTATCCTGACCAAATTTAAGATTTTGTGGCAGATTGACCAAATCAATCAACGAGGTATCATTAACATTACCTAACTTATGCTCTGGGTAAACATAATGATCACAGGAATACACATCCCCGTTTGATTCCATGGCTAACCCATTACCGCAAGTTTCACTGAATACGCACGCACCAAGACGCCCCACTAACTGGCTCATGGTTTGCTCAAAATTCATTACAAAAACATCGCCCAAATCGTTTTGAATCCAATGGTCAAAAATAGCATTCAAAAACTTTCCATAAGCTTTAGCTGGGACAGACCATTCAGCTAGATTTGATTCGCCAGCAAATGTCGGTTGAATCAATGTTAAGCCATGACTATCTGGGACAATGGCTTTACGCTCAACCAAGGGAATGAATTGCATATATCGACTACCAATACGTTTTAGGAACGCATATACATTTAATGGCCGCTTAACGTTTTCTGCGTTCACGACCGTTAGCGTATTAAAATCCACATTATGTTTTTTAAGTAGAGCAAGGCCATTTAGCGTGTCATCAAAGGTACTTTTACCTTTGCGAGAAAGACGATAAGTATCGTTGCTGATTCGATCACCATCAATAGAAACACCAATTAAAAACTGATGTTCCTTGAAAAATAACGCCCATTCTTTATCCAGCAATGTCGCGTTGGTTTGCAAAGCATTAGTAACCCTTTTATAACCGCGATATTGCTCTTGAAAGGCGATTACTTGGCGAAAGAAATCCACCCCTAACAGGGTCGGTTCACCTCCTTGCCAAACAAAATCAATAACATCACCTTGCTGAGACTGAATCTGATCACGTATGTAATTTTCTAGCGTGGTATTGCTCATACGCCACTGTTTTTTTCTATCTGGATAAAGATGCTCTTTCTCCAGATAGAAACAGTAAGTACAGTCAATATTACAGACCGAGCTACTGGGTTTCGCCATAACGCCAAAGTGGTTTATTCGATCTATTACTTTGTGACTCATCATGTCTCCAGCAACCATCTTATCTGCCGTTGTAAGAAGCGGCATGTTCCACGACGTGGTTTTGACGAATGTATTCTCCGAACGCGGCTTTCATCTCAGCCAATACTTTGGGATATTGCGCTGACAGGTCTTTCGTCTCACCACGATCTTTAGAAATATCATAAAGAGCAAAGGGAACATCTTTTGTGAACACTGGGCTATTTCCCAAGGGCGCTTGCTGACTCAGTTTCCACTTCCCACGAACCAAATAACTGGCTCCCATTAATTCATCGGCTAATACTGTATCGTCAGAATGCACCTGATCAATCGCATCGGGTTGCTGCAAAGCCGATAAGAAGGATGCCCCCGTTGGTGTATATATAGACTTTCCTTTATAACGATCCCCCGGCATATTCACACCCGCAGCGTCTAAAAAAGTAGGCAAAATATCCGTGACCTGCATTCGCGCGGAAGACATCGGCCTACTTTCTTGCTGTCCAGGCAATTTAATGATCAATGGTGAAGACGTGCCGCCTTCGGCCCCGGTAAAACCTTTAAATAAACGAAAAGGAGCCGCGCTCACTTCAGCCCAACGAGGCCCATATGCCACAGCGGATCCAGGCTTACCCATGTTTTCTAATGAATTATCGACGGCGGTATTCGGAATGTTTGGCAAATAAGCAGAAGCCCCTTCGGCACCATTATCGGACATAAAGACAATGAGTGTATTGTCATACTCACCAATGTCCTTCAAATGCGATACCAAACGACCAATGTGTCGATCTAGATTACTCACCATAGCCGCGTATATTTCCATCGACTTCGTTTCTATCGACTTTTCTTCAGAACTTAACGCGTTCCAATGCTTTGGGCCAACCGATTCATTGGCTACGTGATCAACCGTAGTCATCAATCCTAAGGATTTCATTCTGGCAATACGCTTTTCCCTAATCGCCTCATAACCTTCATCGTAACGCCCTTTTTGAGCGTCGATATCCGCTTGCGGCGCTTGCAAGGGCCAATGGGGAGCCGTATAGGCCGCATAAGCAAAAAATGGTTTACCATCTCCATGACTGGCGTCGATATACCCCATCAACTTATTGGTATAAAACTCCGTGGAATAAAAATCTTTTGGCAGCATTTTGGCAGAAAACACACGATCGTCTTCCGCATACATGGTGATATCAAGCGGAGTGGGTGGCGTGGAAGGCGCGAAATGCGATCCCCCACCATTGATCAAGGTAAATGACCGCTCAAATCCGCGTGCAAAAGGCAACGCTTGTCGATTAATCCGATACCAGATTTTATTATCTTGATCTGGAGCTTTAATATCGTATGCCAAATGCCACTTACCCACCATATAAGTATGATATCCAGCATCTGATAGTAGCTCAGGCATCGATGCGGTCTTCTCACTTAAATGTCCACGATAACCTTCTGGAATATTATCAAAATCGTAGGTATTGGATTTTCCCCATGGCGCATTAATTGGCTTATTTTGAATAATATTGAGTCCTACCACCTCGCCCATATTACCAATACCCGCTAGATGATGATCCACTCCAGTCATCAAGCTTGCACGAGTAGGCGAACAGACAGCAGCGGTATGAAAGTTAGTCAGAATACGCCCTTGCTCAGCTAATGCATCAATATTTGGCGTGTTAATTTCACTACCAAAAGCACTTAAATCTGAATAGCCCAAATCATCCGCCATAATCAACAAGATGTTAGGGCGACTAGGGCTAGAGACTGGCGTTTCCGCCTGGATAGCAACTGACGTGGTTAATAAAGAAACGGCAACAAGGCCAAGACGTAGATGAGGAACTTTGAATTTCAATAGGGCATGCTTGCCCGTATTTTGAAGGTAATCAATCATAGATATATCCACTAACTCGCTGTGTATTATTTTTATTAGAGACAAAACTATCAGTAATTAGGCTTTGATCAAGTCCTTAAAATTGCACCTATGTATTGATGAAATCGAATGATGACATAATAGATTCAAAACAAAAGAGAAAGACCTAAAAAAGCACTCTCTCTTCACAGACCAGTAAGCTTTTCACATTATGTAAATATCGCCACAGCTCGTATAAACCCCGCTGAGCCATGCTTTATTTTGTAAGGAAAACACGATACCAAGAAGCCATTCGCAGGCAAGCTTTCAAGATTAGACAGCTTTTCCATTTGCCCATAACCGATATCCCTACCCGCTTTATGGCCTTCCCAAATAATAGAGGCGTCACCTGACTCGGCGAACTTTTCACGGGTGTATTTGAATGGCGCATCCCAGCTCCAGGCATCGGTTCCCACTACGCGAACTCCGCGCTCTAGTAAATACAGGGTGGCTTCACGCCCCATACCGACACCCGCTTCCAAATAACCCGGTTCACCATAGATCTCGCCAGCACGAGTATTTACTAAGACAATGTCGAGTGGTTGCAGTTCATGATTAATGCGTTTTAGCTCGGCTTCGACCTCAGCAGCCGTGATGATATGACCATCTGGAAGATGACGAAAATCCAACTTCACGCCAGGTTGCAAACACCAATCCAACGGCAGCTGATCAATGCCATAAGCGGGCTTTCCGCCATCCGTCGTGGAGGCATAATGCCAAGGTGCGTCCATATGGGTGCCATTGTGGGCACTCATCAGCATTTTTTCGACCGCCCAAGCTTCATTGCCCGGCATATCTTCTTTTTTTAGACCGGGAAACATACTCGCCATTTCCGGCCACCCTTGCTGATGATCGGTATACTCTATTTTTGGCAATAATGGCGGTGGATCAGTATAAGGATTGTTGTCTAATGTAACCGACAAATCGACAATACGTCTTGTCTTGGAGGGCATCATGTTTTTTTCCTCTTATTATTCTTTACTCACCGTCAGCCCTAAATTAAGAAAGATGAACTTAGCATCGTCATTTCCGCGCCGATATGGCTAGCTGCGGTTATTCACCTTTCTTTTCAATAGAACAGAGACCTACTTCAGGATAAGTGAAAAACGACCTTCCATTAAGTTGATAATAGTTAATCCACACCTTGATATTATCAACTTGATTTCTTCTGATTTTATGTCTAGCTCACCACAGAAACACAACGCCATATTTTACTGACAACATGATCCGAAATCTTATTCTCTGTCCGTATTTACCGTTTACTCATTGGCACAATGCCTCAAAACACCGGATAATATGACTTTTTAATAGCAAAAGCCGATCCCTATGAAGATCACTCCTGAAGAACGCGATGCAGTGTACAAAACCATTTTTTCCCGCCGCGATGTGCGCCGAGAATTCAAGCCAGATCCTATTCCACATGATGTTTTGGAGCGTCTATTGCTGGCGGCGCACCATGCTCCCAGTGTTGGTTTTATGCAGCCTTGGGATTTTATCCTTGTCACTAAGCCGGAATCTAAGGCACAAATAAAACACGGCTTTTTGCAAGCCCACGCTGAAGCGGCTGATCTGTTTCAAGGTGAACGCAAAGCACAATACAAAAGCCTTAAATTAGAAGGCATTGAAGAAGCGCCACTGGGTATTTGTGTGACCTGCGACCGCAGTCGTACTGGCTCTGTGGTATTGGGACGAACAGCGAAGCCAGAAATGGATTTGTTCAGTTCGGTCTGCGCGGTACAAAACCTATGGCTAGCGGCAAGAGCGGAAAACCTTGGCGTGGGCTGGGTCAGTATTGTTCATGACAAGGTGATACGCGATACGCTCAACATTCCAGAATCCATCGATATCATTGCCTATTTGTGCGTGGGTTATGTGGCGGAATTCCATGACACGCCAGATCTAGAAAGAGCCGGCTGGCTACCAAGACGAGACGTTAGCTCAGCGATTCATTATGAATCGTGGTCTGAGCCAACAGAATAATCGAAAGAGTGACAGCAGAAGAGGCAAACACAGATCTGCCTTTATCATGGGTTATGCTAGCGCTTTTTCTAATGCCGCAATCAACTGATCGATTTCGGCTGCATGGGTATAATGAACAAAAGACAAGCGGACCACGCCCGTATTGGTGTCTACGCCCATCGCCTCTAATAACCGCACCGCATAGAAATGCCCAGCGCCGCAAATAATGCCTTGATCGACAAGCTTCTGTGCCAACTGCTGAGGCGTTTGCCCTTGCGGAATAATCGACACCGTCGCGGCCCTCTTTGCAGGATCTGCCGTGCCAAGTAAGGTCAACTTCGGATGCTGCTCCACAAACCCTAACAACTTCGCCAAAAGAGCGTTCTCAGCATCGTGCATTAAGCTGCGTACTCGCTGGGCTTTTACCGTCATGGAATCCGTTGCATCAAAATGGTGATCGTGTAAGGCATCGAAGTAATCTAACACACCACGACTCGCCGCGACTTGTGCATGATCAGGACCAGCTGGGACAAACCATTTTTGACGATACGCCTTGTTAAAATAATGTGCCTGATTACCCAGTTTATCCGCCATCGCATCACGAATCACCATCACACCAAGGTGTGTTCCGTAGGCTTTATAAAGCGAAAACAAATAAATATCGGCCCCCAGTGCGTCCACATCTGGCAGACCATGACCCGCAAAGGATACGCCATCCACCACTGTTGCCACACCAGCCGCTTTCGCTCGAGTGCAAATCTCGGCCACAGGGTTGATTTCAGCAACAATGTTAGAACAGTGAGTAAAGGCTAAAAGCTTGGTACGCTCTGTAAAAAGCGAGTCTAACGCGCCAATATCTAATGACCCTGTTTGTCCATCCACCTGCCATTCTTTGATCAGGATGCCACGTGCTTCTAATGCACGCCAAACACCGATGTTCGCTTCATGATCTTGATTGGTGACAATGACCTCGTCGCCCGCTTTTAAAATCTTGCCAAAAGCCTGTGCTAACACATAAGTATTTTGAGACGTAGAAGGCCCAAGATGCACTTCGCTGGTGTTCACATTCAAATACGAGGCTAAACGCTCGTGCGCTAAATCCATCTGAGCACCAGCTTTTTGTGCCGCAGGATGGAGGTGATAAGGCTGCAATTTGGTTTCTCGATAATACTGATTTAAGTGATCAATCACCGCCTGACAAGCATAAGAACCACCCGCATTATCAAAAAACGCCTGCCCCGCCAAAGACGGCTCTTTAAAAGCAGGAAATTGAGAACGCACAAACGCCAAATCTAATGATACCGCCATAACCTTATCTCCTAAGCGAAAGTAATCCAAAGTATAAAGAATAAGGCACACAAGTTGTTTGCTATTTAAAAGGAGAATTCATAACCTAATACAAGATTTTTGTTTAAATTGAGCCTTTTATGAAAGAAATCACCCTAGATCGCACCGACTACAAAATCATTCAAGCATTAGAGAAAGACGGTCGTCTTAGCAATACTCAGCTAGCAGACATCATCAACCTCTCTCAATCCCAATGCCTAAGGCGCCTACGTCATTTAGAAGAGATGGACATCATTAGTGGCTATCGGGCGCAAGTAAATTACCAGAAACTTGGCTACAGCGTCATGGCTTGGACCTTGGTCACTGTTAGCAAAGATAAAAGCAACGCGCGCGACAATGTCATGCATTTTTTGCAACAACAAAGTGCTGCACTGAGTGTGCATGGTGTTACGGGAGATGTAGATTTAATGGTGGAAATTTGCGCAAAGGACATGGCGCAATTCACCGATCTGGTGGTCAAACAACTTTACGCCCATGCCGATGTTGTCAGTACAAAATCCTATATACGCCTAGACACAGCAAAGCAAAACGGCAGTCCGTTGACTAGCACATAAAAACGAAAAACAGCTGATGATGTCTGCCTTTTAATCATTCAAAAACCATTAGTTGAACGATTGATTAGTTTTTTTCAGCTATTGGTGTATTTTTTATCGTTTGTCTTATTTACTCAGAGTTTCTAATATAAAAGCATCAAAACGGAATGAGTTTTGATGCTTTTTTAAAACAACCATAGACGAGGAAATACACCATGAAAAACAATCAATCTATCGCAGAATTATTAAAAAGTGTTAACACAGCATACCTAACAGATGCTGAAAAATACGAAGCGATTGCTCGTGCTGAACGCGCTGAATACATTGTTGCTAGTGTTGCTTCTGCCATCAAAGCGGTTAAAAACCTAGCGATCAAAATTAAATCAGCATTGGTTTCTTCTCCAGCTCAACACGCTTAATCAATACGTTAGTTAAAGAGTTATTGGGTAAGCGTCTACTTTATTAGAAGCAGATTTTTTGGCTTACTCCAACAGACTTATAAGGAAATGGCGCTAAAATAAAAACATTAAGCGCTTCCCTACTCCCTGCTAGACTCTCTATGTCTTTTTAAATCACTTCTTATTCATCGCACTATTTTTCCCGAGACAGTTTTCTTCTATTGTTTTTTTCCAATCTTGTTTTAATCCAAGTAAAAACATCAGCTCAACAAAGACAAACAAGGGGCCGATAATGAGCCCTGTGACATCGTCCAAGAAGGCGGGCTTCTTCCCTTCAAAATAATGCCCGACAAATTGAAACACCCAACCCACCACAAACAAACCGGTCCCTGTGATTAACCATACGAATGTACTTTGTGCCGCCACTAACTCGGCAAACCAAATTACCAACGCCAACAAGATTGTCATCATGACACCAATCAGCTTATCTAAACGAATATAAAATACACTGCTGGCAAGAGCCATAATAAGAGCAGGCGTTAAAACAATCTCTAGCAAGGAAAAGTGTGGACGAGACAATAAGACGGCAATCCCGACAACAATCATCGGGATACCAACAAAGTGTGTGGCGACGTTACGCCTATCTTGATGATAAAACGCATATTGAGATAAATGTTCGACTATCGCTTTCATATCACGGACCCTATTATTATTTTAATAGGTATCAGTAAAACGCATTTCACTAAGAATTAAAAGATACTAAGTGATATATCAAAGACGATTTTCTTGGTGATAGCCACTAACATTATCATCGTCATCTTGGCTTATATTGTGCTCGACAGTAACCTCGACTTACGGCTGGGTCCCGAAGTTGTAAATGCTTAGTCTGGCGACCATTAACGCGCTCTCGCCACAATCTGAAGCTGCTTGGTTTGAGATTGCTTCTCATAAAGCGAATGACTTGCGGCTCACTCATTCCGAACTGTGTTTCGATCGCTTCAAATGGCGTTCTGTCTTCCCATGCCATTTCGATTACTCTTGATGCTTCGCTTGGAGAAAGTGTCATAACATTCATGGTCCTTACTGAAATAGGTCGCAACTGATACGCAGCAACTCGCCAGACAGATGACTCAAATTGTCTTTATCGCTAATTTATGACGAACACTTAACCAATGAGAACTTTACCGCTAGAATAGCGACCATCAAATAGCAAGACTCAATAGCAAAAGCGAGCCACGATATGAAACTGTTTATTAAACTGATCCGAAACTTTTTAGGTCTCATCATTGCAACCGCCGATGTTCTAACGCGCGGAGCCAAGCGAAAAAGAACACCTGAAACGCAACAACAGGTCAATACAGAAGTCCAAGACCTAACGCTTTATCAATTCTTTGCCTGCCCGTTCTGCATTAAAACTCGTAGGGCAATGCATAAGCTTAACCTTCCAATCGAAAAACGCAGCGCCTCCGAAGGGTCACCGCATCGTGAAACGCTGTTGCAAGGTGGCGGTAAAGTGAAAGTGCCGTGCTTGCGAATTGAGCAAGATGGTAAAGTGGAATGGATGTATGAATCCTCGCAGATCATCAGTTATCTTGAGAAGCGCTTTGCTTGAAATGCCTGTAAATAAAAAAGTAGCCCAAAGGAAATAACATGATTTGGTACTGTCAACGTTTTAGCGAGCTCTCCACTCAGACACTCTATCATTTACTAAAGCTAAGATGTGATGTGTTTGTGGTGGAGCAAAACTGTCCCTACCCAGAATTAGACGGTTTGGATATGTTGCCTGAGACACGCCATTTATTTGCCATTCGCGATAACACTATTGTGGCGTATGCCCGCTTATTAGCGAAAGATGATAGTTATGAAGGCTATAGCAGCATTGGTCGTGTGGTGGTCGCCAGTCAATACCGCAAAGAAAAGATAGGCCACACACTTATTGACCAAGCAATTAAAGAAACCTTTGCTATTTGGCCCAGTACAAACATCAAAATTGGTGCTCAGTTCCATCTTAAAAAGGTCTATCAGTCCCACGGTTTTGAGGTCGTATCCGAGCCGTACATGGAAGATGGCATCGAGCACTGCCTTATGACACTGGCCTACTAAGCAGTACTTTTACACGGTGCTTCAATTCGGGTAATACCTCGGCTTCAAACCATGGATTTTGTTTGAGCCAACGATTATTTCTTGGACTGGGGTGAGGCAATACTAACTTGCCTTGCTCCAACCAATATTGCCATTGCTTAACCTGCTCAGTCACATTACTAGACTGGCCTAAATGATAGGCTTGCGCGTAAGCCCCTAATACAATCGTTAATTCAATATTAACCAATTGACTCAGCACAGTGGCGCGCCATTTTATCGCGCACTCTGGACGAGGTGGCAAATCACCCGATTTTTTCCCGACAGATGGCCCACTTTTATGAACACTGCTCCCCGGAAAACAAAACCCCATAGGAACAATGGCAACTCGTTGTTCATCATAGAATTCGGCCTTGGTGATGCCAAGCCAGTCGCGTAAGCGATCGCCGCTTAGATCATCAAATGGACGACCAATATCATGTGTCTTTTTGCCAGGTGCTTGACCCGCAATCAATAACTTCGCGTCAGGGTGAATTTGAATAATGGGTTTGGGGGGATAAGGCAGAGTATCCGCACAAGAATGACAAGTGAGAATCGCCTGTTTAATATCATTAAAAGTCTCTGACATTGTGCGTTATCCCTGATACCCTTAACCTGAAATCAAATCCCCAATGAGAGTAATCTTCTCTTCTAGTTTATCATCGAGCGTTAATTTTTGCTTTTGAGTAAACGTGCTGTTTAGCTCTGCCAACATTTGAGCATACAAGCGTGCGTTGCGATCTAAAATAGCCTGATATTGTGGTGTTTTGTATTGGTCTGGATTACGGATAAGATCAGCAAGTTGCTGTTCAAATTCAAATGTATCTCGATTGGCAAAAATATCTCTTATCACATTTTGTAAAGAGGTGTGATATGCCGTTCGCTCGTTGTTCGTTGATAGAAATCTCGGTGCGTAAGTGTTAATAATGTCAGCTTGTTGCTGAGTTAACGTCCCCATGTTATCTTCAAAAAATTCCGTTAAACGCTTTTCTTGGCGAATTAATCGCTCTGTCTCTGTTCGCTTTTCGAATTCAGACTGACGTTCTTGTCTTTTTTTATTCCATGAAGACAACGCCCCTTCTACTTGAGCGGTGGACAGTTGGTGAGCAATACCCGCCAACTCAGGCGCAATTTTAGTACGAAAACGATTAAGATGTTGTTGAGCTTCTTCGAACTCGCTCAACCATTGTTCCTCGGTCAGAACGCCAGACGCTAGCTTACCTCTCACCTCTTTGAGTTGGGCTTGATACTTTTCAAGTTCCGTAGAGCGATGCCAGCTTTGCCATGCGACAATACGTTCATCTAACACAGCCTTTTGATCCAATGATAAATCAACATAATCGCCTAAATACCAATAAAGTAGCCAATCGATGTTGTTATAGGCAAAGGATGACGAACAAGCGCTCAAAAGAAAACTAAGCAATAACACGAGAGATAACCTAGCCTTCTTCATATGTGATCCCATCCCTCAAGCTGCCCATGATAAATTCATTATATATTTATCCTGTACGCGCTTATCGATCAAGTGGATTACTTTGTTTCTAAGGCATAAAAAAGCGGCTTCTGCCTGCCATTAAAACAAGCCAGAAGCCGCTTACTTTATATTCTGCTATTTACTAAGAAATAGGATTAGTGGTGATGACCGCCCGCGCCGTGAACATGGCCGTGTTCTAGTTCTTCAGCCAAGGCAGCACGAACATCAATGATTTCAACATCAAAGTTCAATGTTTTACCGGCAAGAGGATGGTTGCCATCAAGCATGATACCGTCGTCTTCTACCGCGATCACTGTCACAGGCTGTTGACCACCAGGTGTTTGCGCCATGAATTGCATACCTACTTGGATTTCATCAACGCCTTGGAAATTCTCAGTAGGCACTTTTTGAATCAATTCTTGGTGAACGGCACCGTAACCGTCTTCAGGAGCAACAGAAACAGCCAATTTATCACCAGCTGCTTTACCTTGAAGCGCTTTGTCCAAACCATCAATGATATTTTGAGCACCGCTTAGAAACACTAAAGGCTCTTGACCAACAGATGAATCAAGCTCTTGGCCTTGTTCGTCAGTCAATGTGTAGTGCATGCTAACTACGGTGTTTTCTGTGATTTGCATTGTATTCTCCTAATGAATAAATAATAAATACTGAGGGAACGAGCGCTTGATACAAGCAAATCTTACCTTTCAACAATAAGCGTTACACCGCCACAACACGAACCCAAACAATAGTTTGTAGCATTATGATAACGTCCCATAAGCCCAATAACTACCGTATAAGCCTAAAACTTTGGTACGTTCGACGATTTTTAAAGGGATCTGGCACAAATATTTTGAAAAAAAGCTAAAAACAACCAAATCGTTTCAAATCTTTAGTCTCACTTATGCTCTGAAATCACTCACTCGGTGGCATGAACTGGGCGATATCCAGCTCATAGGATTTGCCTAACCAGCTAACCCCTTGGGTATGATCAACGTACTCATTTCCCGTTAACGGATGAACAAACACGTCTAGCGATTGACGATTTAACATCAGCCAAGGAATAATTTGACCAAAGGTTTCTGCGGCAAAAAACAACTGACAACTCCATACAGGATGAGGTCCAACTGGCTTTTGGTGAAAGCGTCCAACTCGAATATCAAACAATTCACTAGCCTGCTCTGCCACTTTTTTGGCCAGTTCAACACCCGCTTCGTCACAGTAATAAAGATGCGCATGAAACGCTTTGATCTTGGTCTCAGGCAAAAAATAACTCATAGCGGCTCCTATCTTAATTTTTCAAACCGTTTTCCAATAGTGTAACATCCGTTGTCATTTGGCCTGAGCCTCTTGTACAAAACGCAGCATTATCAAATAAGAAACAATCACCAAGGCTACCCGACCTAAGTCGTAGAGGATTGTTGTATCGGCTGTGTTACATTTATATAAGAATAAGACCTAAAAGTCTTAAGACAAACAATAATGACGTATCAGCCTAAGTTCAGGTGATTTATTCAATGACGGTTTTCTGGATTCTGTTAGCCATTCTTTATGTTTTCGGTCTGTTCTGGATTGCCATCTGGGGGGACAAAGAAAGCCCTGCCGCTAAAAAACTGACTCGTCATCCATTAGTCTACAGCTTATCCTTGGCCATTTATTGTACAGCGTGGACCTTTTATGGCTCTATTGGCGAGGCGTCACGCTCGGGTTGGAGTTATTTACCTATCTTACTCGGCCCTATTTTGCTCTACCTCTTTGCTTTTCCCATTCTAAGAAAAATGATAACGGTAAGCCGTAAGCAGAACATTACCTCTATCGCCGACTTTATTTCTTCTCGATATGGCAAACGCCCAATGACGGCGCCCCTCGTCATTCTAATCAGCATGCTGGCGGTCATTCCCTATATCGCGCTACAACTGAAAGCCATTGGGGCAAACTTTGCTCTTTTTGTGAATCAGGACGAGTCTTCCACCAGCCTTGTGGTGTTAATCGCTACCATTTTAATGGGCATATTTGCCATGTTGTTTGGCACACGCAAAGTCGAGGTCACCGAATACCGATCCGGCATGATGCTGGCCATTGGAGCAGAATCTCTTTTTAAACTGATCGCCATTGTCGCAGTGGGTATCGTTGCCGTTCTGATGACTCATGAGTTTGATGTTAATAAACTCAGCAAAAATGTTGATTTCTCGGTGTGGAAACCAGAGCAATTCTTATCCTTCCCTTTCATAATGCAAACCTTTATGTCTGCCGCGGCGGTCATTTGTTTGCCTCGGCAATTTCATGTGACCGTTGTAGACCATCAAAATAACCGTCAGTCCGACATGGCACGTTGGTTATTCCCCTTATATTTATTCATCTTTGCCGCCATTATTCCGCCCATTGCGATTGCTGGTCAGAGCCTTTTTTCGGCCGATATTAATCCAGATACTTATGTGATTCAGTTTGCCCTAGTATCCGATAACCTACCACTGCAGATATTAATCTTCCTCGGTGGCATGTCAGCTACCACCGCCATGATCATCATCGCCACTTTTGCCCTTAGTATTATGATCAGCAACGATGTGATCTTGCCACTGATGCTGGCTCGCGCCAGTGCTCAACAACAAGCCTTGCCTCTTTACCGACGCCGTATACTGGTGATTAGGCGTTTCGCAATGGTCGGCATTCTTGTGCTGTCTTTTTTGTATTACCAAAAAATGGCCAACAATGAATCTTTAGCAGGCACAGGCATATTGGCTTTTTCATTGGTTTTACAGCTCATGCCAGCGGTATTTGGTGGCTTATATTGGAAACGCGCCCACGCCTATGGTGTGTACGCAGGTTTAACACTGGGTTTCTTGTCATGGATGTTGCTCATGATGTTACCACTCGCAGGTAACATAGATTGGGCATTATATAGCGCACAGTCACGCTCTGAATTGATCAGTTATGGGGCTTTTATTAGTCTATTGGCGAACATTGTCGGCTATGTGGCTGGCTCGTTATTATCCACGGAGCGTTTGATAGATCGCATCCAAGCGACGGCCTTTGTTAGCCCAACCACAGAGCTGGAAAAAGGCTTTTTCAAACCCAAAAGCAAAGCAACCAATGGCGATTTCTTCGTACTACTGGAAACTTTTTTAGGCAAGCAAAAAAGCCAGCAAGTGCTATCAAGTTTTGAGCAAGATTATAGTCAAAGTATCCCCTCTAACGCGGCACCGAATCGTTTATTTGTTGATTATTGCGAACGTATTTTGGGCGGTGTATTAGGCGGCTCGTCAGCCCGTACCATTATTAATTCCATCTTGGTTGACAAACAAATCAAGGTAGAAGAAATGGTGACCTACTTGGATGAGACCACTCAGGCCATCCAATTCAGCCAAAATTTATTGTTTGTTTCTATGGACAATTTAGATCAAGGCATCAGTGTAGTGGATAAGGAATTAAGAATTGTCGCGTGGAATAAAACCTACCTTTCGCTCTACCCTTATCCGGAAGGGATGCTGGAAGTAGGCTTACCAGTCGAGACACTCATCCGCTTCAATGCCGAACGGGGTGAATGTGGTGTCGGTGACATAGAAGATCTCGTCAATAAGCGTTTAGAGCACTTAAGAAAAGGCACCACGCACCGCTTTCTGCGGCGTAGAGCCAGTGGTCGAGTGATTGAAATGGTAGGTAACCCGCTGCCTGACGGTGGTTTTGTCACCAGTTTCACCGATGTGACGGAACACATTGAAAGCCAGCAAGCGCTGAAAGAAGCCAACATAGATTTGGAAAAACGGGTTGAAGCTCGTACGGTAGAAGTGCAAGGTGTAAACCATGAACTGATGCAAGAGATCGAACGTCGCAACCAAGCCGAAAAAGCTCTCATCAGTGCAAAAGCAGAAGCCGAACAAGCCAATGCGTCTAAGACAGAGTTTCTCGCCTTGGCCAGTCATGATATTTTGCAACCGCTGAATGCAGCCAAACTTTATATGGGAATTTTGCAATCAACCGAACTTCCCAATGACACCAACCAAGTCATTGGAAAACTGTCCGATTCATTAGAATCCACAGAAGCGCTGATTTCCACCCTACTTGAAATTGCTCGCTTAGACCAAGGCGCAATTCAACCCAAATTAGTCGACTGTAACTTACTCGACATTCTGGCTCCGATTGTGGCGGAATTTGGCGTCATCGCAGAAAGCAAACACATCAGACTAACCACTCACTTACGTCCTTTTAGAGTGCATACCGACCCTATTTATCTGCGTAGGATCATACAAAATTTTGTCTCAAACGCGGTAAAATACACACAAAAAGGTCGTGTACTATTAAGTGTCAGACCACGTTCTGGGGTCGTCTATTTACAGGTTTGGGACACAGGGGTTGGCATTCCAGCGAGCGAGCAAAAAAAAATCTTTGACGATTTTTATCGCTGGGAAAATACCCAAGAACCCGGCATGGGATTAGGCTTAGGCTTGGTGCGTCGAATGCAGAAACAATTAGGCTTAGCCACCGAAATACACTCTACGCCAGGCAAAGGGAGCTGTTTTAGTATTGGCATTCCCTTGGCTCAAAGCAATTTCATTACGCATGTGCAAGCCCCCCAAGTCACGAGACCCGCCCAAGATAAGTTAGCGCATTGTTATGTGTGGTGCATTGATGACGAGAAAAACAATCTCGTCGCAATGAATACATTGTTAACGCATTGGCAATGTGACTGCCGTACGTTCAACCGTTTTGATGAAGCCATGAACGCCGAAGGCGAAGCAGAACTGCTCTTGGTGGATTATCACCTTGATGATAATAAAGACGGAGTGTCCTTAATTAAAGCGCTCAGGGAGCGTGCCGGAAAGAGCATTCCAGCGGTATTAATTACCGCATTACGCGACCCTGAGCTAGTAGAGCTTTGCAAACAACAGAATATTACCTATATGGCAAAGCCCGCAAAACCCGCAAAATTACGGGCTTTGATTCAACACATTCATCAACTAAGAGAGAATGCAAAATAACAAGCGCTACTCTTTTGTAGGCAGACTTAAACCACAGCCCGCGAGAATAATACCGCTAACCGTATCACCAATACGCTGTAGATCTTCGTCACCCAGCGACTCAATACCGCTCAAGGCCAGCACTTGGGCTTCAAAGTCTGCGTAATGTTGAGTGGTTGCCCAAATCATGTAAATCACGCTTGACGGATCACACTGGCGCATTTTGCCTGCGTCCATCCATGATTGTAACAGCGCTGTCCGCGACCTAAACCAAGGTCTTAGCTCTTCTTTTAGGTAGTTACCAATGTGTAACGCACCACCAACCACTTCCATCGCAAATAAGCGGGAAGCCTCGCCGTTTTCAAAACTATGCTTGAGCTTAACGCGAATAAAACTGTCCAACACACAGGCCGGGTCATCGTCTATGGTTGCCTTGTCAAAAAGATCATTCCAACCCGTTAATGTCTGATCAAGCACTTGCTTGTACAAATTTTCTTTAGACTGGAAGTAATAAATGATATTGGGCTTAGGTAGACCTGCACGTTCAGCAATGTGCTGCAAACTGGCGCCATTGTAACCTTTTAAGCCAAACTCGATGGCGGCCGCATCCAGTATTTTAACAAAGACTTCTTCACGGTGATTTTGACGTTTGCTCATGGGGGAGTTAAGTCCTTATTTGTATTTTTGTGAACAGCACTGCAACAAGACTCATCCCCTCCTAATCTCCCCCTTAGCAGGGAGGAGAAAGCGAGTTTTGTTCCATTCCCTTTATCCTTAAAGAGAAGGAGCAAACTCGTTTATTCCCTCCCCTTGTGTCTTTAAAGGAGAGGGTTAGGGAGGGGGTTCTCTATTAAGCCAGTAAATCCGTTAACTCTTGCGCTGTTGATAGCTTACCTTCGTCTTCAATATTCGGGAAAACCGCTACTGTAATCTTGTCTGCTGCAAGACTGGGTAACCATTCATTTTTGAAAGTGGTTAGGGTGACGGATACTGGCTCACAGTCGTCCCAATCTTCAATCGCCCACTGGCTCGCAAATTCGGCATCGGGCCAAACCATCACGCAATCGCCGTCGTCGGTTTCAACCATCACAAAACCATCTTCATTACTCAAGCTCCACACCAATTCAGTGGCTTTCGCTTGTTCAATAAAATACGCCAAACGTTCGCTATCAGGCGCAACCAACAGTTGAACACGTTCATCCATCGATAATTCTTTCATCATTTAATCTCTTTATTAAAAGTAAGCGACTTCTTCTTCAGTCAATTCACGGAATTCGCCAGCTGGCATGTCTGCATCCAGTTTAAGTGGCCCGATCTGATCACGATGGAGCTCTTCTACTTTATTACCTACCGCGGCCAACATACGCTTCACTTGGTGGTATTTGCCTTCTTGAATGGTTAGGTAGATATCACACTCACTGATACGCTCAGCGATCGCAGGTAATGTGGGCTGTGTTTCGCCGTTCAACATCACCCCCTCCTCTAACTGCTTAAGCTCCTCGTCACTAATAGGATCCGCTAACATCATACGATAGCGCTTGTTACAAGCATTGCGTGGTGACGTAATTCTATGCAGCCATTGGCCATCCGTCGTCAGCAACAACAAGCCCGTGGTGTCTTTGTCTAAACGCCCCACTATTTTCAACGCTTGACCTAAATGGGAAGGCAATAAATCCAACACAGTAGGATGATCTGAATCTTCCGTAGCGCACACATAACCCGCCGGTTTATGCAATAAGTAGTAGCCTTCAGATGGCCACGCTAAAAGCGCATCGTCTAGGCAAATTTGATCCCCTTCTTGCACGGTATAATTGGCTTTTTTAACCACCACACCATTCACCGTAACACGGCCTTTTGATGCCGCAATTTTTGCTGCTTTACGTGCCAAATCGGTCACGTGGGATAAATAAAAATCAAGTCTCAAGGGTATCGCCTATGGATTTATTCAGTTTTAAGAGAATACTTCGTGGGTGGTTTCAATTTCTTTGTAAAAAAACGTCGCGTTGTGCAGCATGCCATTGGCACTTCGCGTGTAGCCTGGCACCTCACCAAACGGAATATAGCCCATATTGACATACATGTCGTGAGCTATGTCGTCACTTCTGACTTCGAGAATCAGCAATTGACGCTGCATAGAGGCGGCAACACGTTCAACACCTTGCATCAACATTCCACCGAGGCCATGCTCTCTGGCTTGTGTATGAACCATCAATTTTTCCACGTCACAACGGTGCAGTGCGTTCGCTTTTGGTGACATAGCAATTTGCACGCTACCCACTACTTTATTATCTTCTCGGATGAGCAAAACTTGTCGAGCATTGGCTTGTAAATCATCATTGATCGACAGCCAATAAGCTTTTGCCTCAGATTCACTCATTGGTGGCAAGAAGCCAATAGGCGCACCGGAATCCACTGCATCACACAGCAACTCAACAAGATCATCTAGATAGGGATTAAGGTTGTCTACTTTGAGTAATTCCAAACTCTTTTCCTCGTCTTTTAGATTATTGCAATAATACCTGAGCGAGCGCCGGTTAGGAAACGCCCGTGTTCGTTAAGTCATTTGAAGGCATAAAAAAAGCGACCTAAGCCGCTTTTTTATGCAAATTCATTCGAGCTTTTAAACATTTCCCATATAACGACCAGGTTTATGATTTACCGCAATAATCATATTTAACGCCACGGCCCCAATCACAGAGATAATGATCAAGTAAAAATCCACCACAAAAACAGACAACAACACGATAACGCAATCGACAGCCATCTGAAATTTGCCCATCGAAATGCCGTATTTTTCAGCAAGGTAGCGAGCCAAAATATTCAACCCACCTAAACTGGCATTGTGGCGAAACAGCATTAAAAAGCCCACCCCCATCAAAAACCCTCCGGCCACACTGGCATAAAAGGGATTCACCTGATCAAAGCTCACCAACATCGGAGTCACGTCAGCAAAAACAGACAAAGAAAAGACCGACAAAAAAGTCTTAATCGTAAACTCCCAACCAAAATGCATAATAGCCAGAATGTAAAAAGGCAGGTTTATCAGAAAAAATGCTTGTCCAAACGTTAGAGGAGTCGAATATTTCATCAAAAATGCCAGCCCAGCGGAACCGCCTGTAAGCAAACCGGCATGAGTATACAAGTTAACGCCCAAGGCGATAATCAAGGTACCAAGAATAACCGCTTGGGCGTCTTCAAGACGTGTATGTTTTTGTACCTTCGGAAGCTCTGCTGTTGACATGAATTTTCTCTAGCCCATCAATAAAAGTAGAAATAAGAGGCGTGAATTTTAGAGAAAAACCTTGTGCAGACCAACACCCGCTACAAAAGCAATTCTTGTGTGTTTTTCACAAAGTGTCTTGTTTTTTGTACACCGGATTGGCACAGATTCGCCCAATCACTTTTCCAACCACTCGACGGGGTGACACCCAACCAATGCGCTCAGACTGCAGACTTTTGTTCGTTTCCCCTCCCAGCCAAAGCTGACCATCAGGCGCAATGTGCAGCACCTTTTTCACAATAAGACCATACAAAGCATGATCCACCACGACAAGATGACCAACTTGCAATTTACGATACCAACGGCTTGTAAAAACAAAGTCGCCATTATGCAAGCTTGGCGACATGCTTTCGCCCTGTACTTTAATGAGACGAAACATAGACCCTCCTTTTTTAATTTAGCCTATATACCGTTGTATTCAAAGGCTTCACACTAGGCGTGTGCCACCTCAAAACGGATCAATTTATCGAGCTGAGTAATCACACTATGCATCATGATGAATATTCTCCTTATTAATTTGCTTACGGCGACGCACACATTGCTTATAAATAAAACCGCCGCTAATCACACCACCCACGGCCAATACAGCCACAAAATTCACCCAATCACCGAACCAATACGACTCCGAACTCGAATTCGCCAAAGCAAGATGGCTAATGAAAAGACTGGAACAGACCAATACAATAGAAAACAGAACCTTCATACAAACTCCATTAATGTCGCACCAAGGCCGTTGGCATTGATACGGCGTGCGACAAGGCTTGCATGAGCGCTTTACTTTGTGCAGATACGTTTTTGTTATAACTCTGAGAAAACAACTCCCACTCAAAACGAATATGTGTGGCTGTTCTCATGATCAGATTGCGTTGCTCATCGTTCATGTCTGGACGAACGATAATGGCCTGTAAGAAGTTCACTGCGTTTTCATATTGGGTATTGGCTGAAATATAGTCACCTAATGCGGTGTAAGATTCAGCAATATTCAGGAAGCTGACCGCAGCGGCGGCGACTGCCGACTCTGCGTCTCGATAAAAATCTTCATCAAACGAACGTTCTGCCTGCCTCAACGCTTGTTGATTTAAGTCAACCGCCTCTGAAAAAGCATGATTTGAATACGCTTTATTTGCTTGTCTTGTTAAACGTTCCCAGTCTTGCATGGTGACCTCCACAATATAGATGACTCTCACTAAAATTAATGAGAATCATTATCGTAAAAGATTTTAAATAAAGCCAGAAAAATTGAGAATAAATCTCATTTGAATCTATTCTTTACAGTGTCAAGACGTGATCAAATCAGACTTAAGAGACAAAAAAACAACGGTAGCACACCAAGTGAACTACCATTCAATGCCCACTTGCGCTTTAACGCCGTTTGCAAAAGCATGACGTTCATTGGCAATTTTACTGTGAGTGTCAACTGTGTCTAACAGAACGCGTGGAGCTGTACGCCCTGTCATCATGACGTTTTGGTGAGCAGGACGTGCGGCCAAGGCGGCAATTAAATCGGCTTCGTTTAAATAGCCGTACTTGTACATATAGGTGATTTCATCCAGCAAAACAAAATGCACACTAGGATCCGATAAAACCCCTTTTGCTAACGCCCATGCTTGCTCAGCGGCTTCTTTTTCTAATTCTGGATCACGTGTTTCCCACGTAAAGCCATGTCCCATCACGTGAAAATCCACGGAAGGATGTGCACCAAAAAACAACTGCTCCCCAGTGGCTTTACGACCTTTGATAAATTGAATAACAGCGCATTTTTGACCATGCCCCAACGCACGAGCCATGGTGCCAAAAGCACTGGAGCTTTTGCCTTTGCCATTGCCTGTTAGCAAGATAGTCACACCACGCTCTTCGGTCGCCGCCGCAATACGCTGATCAACAACCGCCTTTTTTTTCAACAAACGCGCTTCGTTCTTTTCCGCTTGCTCTGTTTTTTGCTCTAGGTTTTTTTTCTCATCCGTCATAATGTATCTCTTTTTATGCTTTTTCTTCTTGTACTATTTTTTCTTGTACAACAGCCAACTTGGATAGTACAAATCTTTATGTATCGCAAACACCCTCAGTATAAAGACTAAAGCCACAGCGTAAATCGAGTTAAACTCATGCGTCGGTATATTTTTTTCAAGCAACACCAGCAACAAAGCCCCCAAAAACGCAGGCGTGGCATAAAACTCTCGCCCCAACACCAAAGGGGGACGATGACTTAACACATCACGAATAATGCCTCCCGCCACACCGGTGATAATCCCCATGGTAATGGCAATCGTGGGTGGAAAACCAAGTAGCAAGACTTTCTCGGTTGCCACAACGGTAAAAAGCGCCAAGCCAAAAGAATCGGCATAATGGAAAACCGTCTGCCTGTCTTCAATAAATCGCACTGTAAAAAACGCCAGTGTCGATGACAAAAACGCCACCCATAAATAAGACGTATCCTTTACCCAGTAGACTGTTTCAACAGATAAAACCGTATCCCGAATCGTACCGCCGCCCAATGAGGTCACCATTCCAAGAAACACAACACTAAAAAGATCCATGTCTTTTTTACCGGACGAAATAACCCCAGTAATAGCAAACGCAGCAATCCCAAACATACCCAACAGATATAGCAACATTATGTATTTTTTCTCAATCGAACCTAAGACGATTTGGTGAACACCAAACCCAACTTGTAAACCACACTTATGGCTAGCTAGACACCCAATCGCCGGCACCTAAGCGTTTTAACATCACAAAATCTCCCTGAATGGAAAGCTCCGTGACACTGCAAAAACCCACATCAATTCGATGGCATTGCTCTAAAGGCCATTGGCAAAGCATGCTAACGAACACTTTAATAACACCAGAATGCGCCACCAACACGCAATTCTCCATCGGCAAATCTTTCACCGATAACCACCAGCGCCAGACACGATCCGCCACGACTTGCAATGACTCACCACCATAAGGCGCCGAGTTAACAATGTCTCCGGCCCAAGTATCGATTTCTTGCTTGGGAATATCTTGCCAACACAGTCCTTCCCAATTGCCAAAATCCAACTCCTTTAACGCATCTACTGTCTGTGATTGATCATCGCTAATGTATTCAGCCAATCGCAATGCTCGGCTTAATGGGCTGTGAAAACACGCATTTGACTCGCCATCAAATGTTATCGATAACGCCTGCTTTAATGCGTGAGCGCCTTCTTCCCACCCCTTCGCCAGTGGCACATCCATATCGCCATAACACAAGCCTTTCTTCACCTCAGGCCTTGGGTGTCGAATCAGATACAACTTCATGAATAAGACACCAACAAACACAGAATCACAAAAATCTCACCGACCTGCTCACTGGCACCTAAGGTATCCCCATTAAAACCGGCTATTTTTTTGTTTAAATAGAGGCGCATCAAAAAGAGTAAAACCGCTACCAAAACAAAAGTGACAAGCAAATCAAACAGATTAAAAGCCAACACACCAATCAGCAAACAAGGCAACACCGCAAGCAGCCACTGACTAGGATCTAATTTAGCAATCATACTCGACGCCTTGCTTTGCCCCATGGTCACATAATCTAACGTATTCATCAGGACAATAGGGATAAACCGAGCGATAACATGCACAAGACACCAACCACTTAGGGTATAAATAAAGCCTAAAAAAGAATCGGGGATAACAGTCAACAACTCGCTCAGCAGCGCCCATTTTAAAGACAAAGAAAACCAGATAGACAAGGCGGCATAACTGCCGATACGCGAATCTTTCATGATTTCTAAGCGTTGTTCTTTGTCCCAGCCGCCCACCAGACCATCGCAGCTGTCCATCAAGCCATCTTCATGAAATCCCCCCGTAATCAATACCGCGGTTAATAACATAAACAGAGCTTGTAAAGACGTCGGCCAATCAAACCATAATGGCCAAGCGCTCAATAACCCAACGACAACGCCAATCCACGGTAAAAAGCACACCGCAGGGACGTGCTTGATATCATCACTCCAGTCCACTTTCAATGGGATTCGAGTGTAGGTAACCAGACTGCGTTTAAAACCTTGCCAATAAGGACCCATAATCATGCTGTTCACCATCGTGTAATATAACCAACATTATTGCCATTGCGTTCAGCACTACTTTTAGGATTCTGAACCACTCACGCCAGCACTTTCAAAGCTCGCCATTTTATTCAAAAACACGCAAGCGCTGTTGATTAACGGATACGCCAAAATAGCACCTGAGCCTTCCCCCAAACGCAAATCCAATGACAAAATAGGTTCTGCCTGCAAATAATCAAGCAGCATCTTGTGCGCTTTTTCATTGGATTGATGAGCAAAAATCGCATAGTCACGCACATTAGGTGCGACTTTCTGAGCAAACAATAAAGCCACCGAGCAAATGAAACCATCCACTACAAATGCGGTTTGACGCTGAGCTGACTGCAACATAGCCCCCGCCATTGCCACTATTTCAAAACCACCCACCTGCTCTGCGAGTGTTTGCGCACTCCACTCAGACATCATCTGACCCGTTTCTTGTTCTGCACGTTTTAATGATTGCTCAATAACCTGTGCCTTATGAGAAACCCCAGCCTGATCTAACCCAGTCCCTCGACCCGCGCTGTCTGAAGCGCTCACGCCAATTAACGCGGTCATCATGCAAGAGGACACACACGTATTACCAATACCCATTTCACCAAACATCAACACGTTCGCGCCGTCATCAATGGCAAGGTTTGCCTCATCGACTCCAGCTTGAACAGCCTGCTCTAACTGTTTCGCTGACATGGCCGCTTGTTGACTAAAATCTTTTGTCGAAAAAGCCACTTTGCGCGCACCTAATAAAGGATGAGCAGCTAGTTCCGCATTCACCCCCACATCAACAACACGAAGTGGAACATTATACTGAGCACAAAACACACTGACCGCCGCGCCGCCCATCAAGAAATTCATCACCATTTGCGGGGTCACTTCTTGAGGAAACAAACTAACACCTTGGGCAACGACACCATGATCGGCAGCAAAGACAATCATTTTGGGCTTTGATACGTCAGGTGTTAAGGTCTGCTGAATTGTGCCAAGCTGAAAAGCAATGTTTTCCAGCTCACCCAAGGCCCCTAACGGCTTCGTTTTGTTATCAATTTTGTGTTGTAACTCGGCACCGATAACGGCCGACGGTGTTTGAATAGAAAACTGTGTAAACAAGGCTTTTTGCCCCTTAGATCTTGGCCTTAACAGCCCGTTGACGCACGACTTCGTAGAGACAAACACCTGTCGCTACCGACACATTCAAACTCGATACCACACCCGCCATCGGCAATTTCACTAGGTAATCGCATTGCTCACGAGTCAAACGACGCATGCCATCGCCCTCTGCGCCCATGACAATGGCCGTTGGAATGGTTAAGTCCTGTTCATAAATGGTTTGTGTTGCTTCACCCGCGGTGCCAAAAATCCAAACGCCTTGGTCTTGCAACTTTTTCATGGTACGAGCAAGGTTAGTCACCGCATAAACCGGAATGCTTTCGGCCGCGCCGCAAGCGACTTTACTCACGGTGGCATTCAAAGGCGCAGAGTTATCTTTTGGCATGACCACCGCATGAGCGCCCGCCGCATCAGCGCTACGCAAACAAGCGCCTAAATTATGCGGATCGGTCACACCATCCAGAATAATAATCAAAGGATTTTCGTCTAAGCCAGCAACCAAAGTATGCAAATCCGCTTCGTTACCGGCTTTATTCATCGTGGTATAAGCCACGACACCTTGGTGAACCACACGGTCTTTAGTGGCCGTAAATAATTGATCTAGGTCGCGACGAGGCACCACACTGTGGCGCACTTTCGCTGTTTTACACAACTGTATTAAACGCTGAGTTTTCTTATCATCACGGCCTTCTTGAAAACGCACTTCTTTGATACGCTCAGGCTGTTGAGTCAACGCATTTTCCACGGCATGTATGCCGTATATCCATTCTAAATCTGACATTATCTACTCTATTAATTTGGGGGCATATGCCCCCATTTTATTCATCTAGAACGTTACTCATCTAGAAAGTTATTCATCTAAAAAGCTAAGATCACAGCTTTCAGATCAGTCTTTTGCTTTTGGTTTGGCATTGTTCTTTTTCGGCTTTTTAGCTTTCTTCGGCTTTTTAGCAACTGCCGCAGCAGGCTTACCATTAGCCGAAACCGTACCCGATTTTTTCTGTCTAACACGTTTGCCTTTAGACACGGGGGAACGACGCTTTTTCTTTGCCTTGCCGTCAGATTCTTTGCCTTCTTTTGCGGCTTTGCCACCCTTCTCTTTCGACTTAGCATCTTCCGCTTTAGCGACAGTTCTAGGCTTAGGACGACCGCCCAGTTCAATAGGCGGTAACTGAGCTAATTGCATTTCAAGCTCGGTCATCTCGTTGCGTTCGACTTTTTTACGTGGCTGACGGCTTGTATTTTCATCCAAACTCAAGTCGATTTTACGCTGTTCCAAATTGACACTGGCAACACGCACTTTTAAGGTATCACCAAGGCGGAAAACACGCCCTGTACGTTCACCGATAATCGCCTGATGTTCCATGTCATGCACAAAGTAATCTTGTCCAAGCCCTGAAATATGCACCAAACCATCAACAAACAAACCTTGCAACTCAACGAACAAGCCAAATGACGTCACCGCGGTGACAACCCCATCAAAGGGCTCGCCCAAATGCTGTTCAACGTACTGGCATTTCAACCAGGCTTCCACATCACGAGTGGCCTCATCGGCGCGACGCTCAGTCAGGGAACAAGACTCGCCTAAGCTGTCCATATCGGCATCGGTGTAGCCGTAAATTTTACGCGCTTTAATCTCTAAGCTACCGGCCACACGGTGTGCTTGACGCACCGCAGGACGACCTTCACCACGAATCAAATAGCGAATCGCACGGTGAACCAGCAAATCTGGGTAACGACGAATGGGCGACGTAAAGTGAGTATACGCCTCATAATTCAAGCCAAAATGCCCAACATTATCCGGCTGATACACGGCCTGAGACATAGAGCGCAACATCATGGTTTGAATACTGCGCGCGTCTGCACGATCTTTAATGCTTTCGGAAAGAGCAGCATAATCAGCAGGAGTTGGCTTAGTGCCGCCAGTTAATTCAAGACCAAGCAAACCGAGGTAGGTTCGCAGCGTTAATAAACGATCATCTTTAGGGCCTTCGTGAACGCGATATAAAGCAGGCAAATTCGCTTTAATCAAGAGTTCAGCGGTTGCCACGTTCGCACACAACATGCACTCTTCAATCAGTTTATGAGCATCATTACGTTCAACGGGAATGATATGCTCAATTTTAGAGTTCTCATCAAACACCATACGAGTCTCGACCGTATCGAACTCCATCGCACCGCGTTCATCACGAGCGTCTCTCAACACATGATACAAACCCTTTAAATCATCAATGTGCGACACAATCGAAGCATACCGTTCACGCAACTCAATACCTTGCTCTTCTGGCTCGTCAGCGATCATTTTCGCGACCTTGGTATAAGTCAAACGTGCGTGAGAACGAATAATACCTTCATAGAACTTAAAGCCGCGCATTTTGCCTTTGCTCGTCAAGGAGATTTCCGCCACCATTGCCAAACGATCTACGTCTGGGTTAAGTGAACACAAACCATTCGACAAAACTTCCGGCAGCATGGGAATCACACGACCAGGAAAATAGACAGAGTTACCACGCACAATGGCTTCTTCATCTAATGCTGTGTCTTTTTTGACATAATGCGACACATCGGCAATCGCCACGAACAACTTCCAACCGCCCGGTGTTTTTTCACAATACACCGCATCATCGAAATCACGAGCATCTTCGCCATCGATCGTCACAAAAGGCGTATCACGCAAATCGACACGATGCGCTTTGTCTTCTTCTGCGACTTCTGTGCTGAAATTTTTGATTTGCTTTTCAACCGCAGCTGGCCATTCATGAGGGATTTCATAGCGGTGCATGGCCACTTCGATTTCAACGCCTGGCGCCATAAAGTCACCAAGGACCTTTTTCACTAGGCCTTGGGCAGGCTTACCACGTTCCGCGTAAGTCACGATTTCAGCCAACACATATTGTCCGTGTTTCGGTGACAAACCCGAGTCTGTGGTGATCAAGATATCTTGGGCGATACGAGGATTTTCAGGTGTGACGAAAGCCGTGCGGCTCTCTTCATAATATCTGCCAACAAGCTGGGTGTGCTTACGTTCTAGCACCTCAACCACCACACCATCTAGGCGACCTTTCACGCTGCGACCAGAAAGGCGTGCTTTGACTTTATCGCCATCCATCACGTTCTGCATTTGACGGGCAGATAGGAAAATGTCGTCATCATTTTGACGCAACAAGAAACCATGACCTTCTTTATTGCCTTGAACGTACCCTTCAATCAGGTCGCTTTCCAATATCGGCGAATATTCGTCATGTTGATTGCTGGTCATTTGATTGTCTCGGCACATGGCGATGAGACGTCGACGGAGGGCTTCAATTTCGTCTTCGCCTGTTAGCGAAAACGCTTCGCATAGATCTAAATGACCCATGCTTTTATTCTGGGTGGCAAGAAATTCTAAAATGAATTCGCGGCTCGGTACGGGGTTATCGTACTTAGACGCTTCTCGCTGCATATGTGGGTCGTTAATTTTATTATTACTCAATGTATTTTTATCCTTGGTTTTATCAATAAGACGCCCTTTTTATAAAATAGAAATATGAACATCTCACTATTCAGAGCATTTGTCGTACCTTGCTATCAATTCTAGCCTGCCACTGACGCGCTCAATTAATGGTCATTATAGAGCATATTCACCAAATACTCTTCAAGTTCGCGTAGCTCTTAGCATTATCTGCACACTCTGTCGGGATAAATTTGGTAATTACACAACAAACCAGTCTTATTACTCGCTATTTGAACGTTTTTTTCTAGCACGCATTATGCCTTTTTCGACTAACTGAAATATTTTGATGAATTATTTGTCTAAATTTCAAGCAAAAACCATGAACCCATCGAAATACCTGATCATTTCGCCATGCATTTTCACTGTCTGTGACGCACCAAATTCATTTCCGCCATCACTTTGGTGGAAATTTCTTCCACAGAGAGCTTGGTCGAATTCAAAAAAGGAATACGCTCTTGCCGATATAAAGACTCCACTTCGTCCACTTCATAGCGACACTGACGCGACGAAGCGTATTTACTGGCGGCCATACGCCCCGTACGAATTTCGTGCAAACGCTGAGCATCTATGGTCAAACCAAACAACTTTTTCTTATGATCCTTTAACACCTTAGGCAAACCTGGAGTAGAAAAATCATCTTCGGTAATCGGGTAGTTTGCGGCTTTAATGCCGTACTGCATCGCCAAGTACAAACTGGTTGGTGTTTTGCCTGAGCGTGACACCCCCAACAAGATAATATCCGCCTCGGCAAAATTCTTCACTGAAGCCCCGTCATCGTTCGCCAACGCGTAGTTGATGGCCTCTATTCGAGCATCATAAACGCCCTCTTTCATACCATGCGCTTTCCGTGCTGTCGGCTGAGCTTTGACCCCCAAAGCTTGCTCAATCGGCGACAATAAATCGCCAAACAAGTTGTAACAATGACAATCACAAGAATCGATAATCTCGCGAATAGCGGCATCGGAAATGGTATAAAACACCAGCAAAGCAATGCCTTGTTGCATTTCCAGATTAATCTGCTGCTTCAAGCCTTCCGCCTGATCTTTGGTGGCCAAAAAAGGCACACTTTTGGTTTCCACCGCCACATCAAAAAACGACAACATCGCCGATCCAAACACCTCAGCGGTGATCGCTGTCCCATCTGATACAAAGTACACTTTCATGCGTTTTTCCCATTTTTGTTGTTATCTAACGACATTCGTTTTTTCGATTGAAATAAAACTACATCGAATAATCGATTTTATTCAAAGCAACGACCCTACATACAATGAACCCAGACTCAGCGCTTTGACAAGAGCCCACAGCGATTTGATCTGTGCCTGACGTCTGCTTGGCAAACCAGCCATCTTTTGGCAAAACCAGCCATATTCTTTTAATAAGAAAAAATAATGGGAGTCTCTTGTGAGCAAATTTATTAAGTGGTTTAAAGATCTTCATATGGAAGATGTCGGTGAAGTAGGCGGCAAAAACGCCTCTTTAGGTGAAATGATTTCCAACCTGACAGACCTTGGTATTCAAGTACCAAACGGTTTCGCAACCACTTCCTATGCTTATCAACGCTTCATTACAGAAAGTGGCCTAAACGACAAGATCCATCAAGCACTGGACGCATTGGACGTAGACGATGTTCACGCCCTTGCCGAAACAGGCGTACAAATTCGCCAATGGATTGAAGACGCCACTTTCTCAACCGAATTTGACCAAGAGATCGAAGCGGCTTTTGCCATCCTTTGCGATGACAACGCCGACGATACCTCATTTGCCGTGCGCTCTTCTGCCACAGCAGAAGACTTGCCAGACGCGTCTTTCGCAGGCCAGCAAGAAACCTTTCTCAATGTGAAAGGCTTAGCAGACATCAAAGCCTCGATTAAGCGCGTGTTTGCTTCGCTATTTAACGACCGTGCGATTTCTTACCGCGTTCACCAAGGTTTTGAACACCAAGGCGTGTCTTTATCCGCTGGTATTCAAAAAATGGTCCGCAGTGACATCGGCGCATCTGGTGTACTTTTCACCCTAGACACAGAATCCGGCTTTGACGAAGTGGTTTTCATCACTGCCGCTTACGGTCTTGGTGAAATGGTTGTACAAGGCACAGTCAACCCAGATGAATACTACGTTCATAAACCCACACTGGCGGCTAACCGCCCAGCGGTTGTCCGTAAGAGCCTAGGCAGCAAAGCACAAAAAATGGAATACGCTGAAGCGGGCAACGACGAATTCGTGAAAATCGTTCCTGTTGCTCTGGACGACCAAAACCGCTTTGCCCTAACCAACGACGAAATTGAAGACCTTGCTCGCCAAGCGTGCATCATCGAAAAACACTACAAACGTCCAATGGACATTGAATGGGCGAAAGACGGTATCGACGGCAAAATTTACATTGTCCAAGCGCGTCCAGAAACCGTCCGTAGCCAAGCCAATGCCCAAAGCATGGAACGTTACAACCTGAAAAAAACCTCTCAGGTGATGATCACCGGCCGCGCCATTGGTCACAAAATCGGCACAGGCGCCGTAAAAGTATTGTCTTCTATTACTGAAATGGATCGCATCCAACCGGGTGACGTTTTGGTAACCGACATTACCGATCCAGATTGGGAACCCATCATGAAGCGGGCTTCCGCGATTGTCACCAACCGTGGCGGTCGTACTTGCCACGCTGCGATCATCGCTCGTGAACTCGGCATTCCAGCCGTGGTAGGGTGTGGCGACGCCACCGAAGTATTAAAAGACGGTCAAATCGTCACCGTGTCTTGCTCACAAGGCGACATGGGCTTTGTTTACCAAGGCGAATTGCCTTTCGACATCATCACCTCGGAAGTCGGCAACATGCCAGAACTACCGGTGAAAATCATGATGAACGTGGGTAACCCAAACCGCGCCTTTGACTTTGCCATGTTACCCAACGCCGGCATTGGCTTGGCGCGCCTAGAATTCATCATCAACCGCATGATCGGCATTCACCCAAAAGCCTTGTTGAACTACGCAGACATGACACCGGCTCTGCAAGAAGAGATCAACCACCGCATCGCCGGCTACTCAGGTCCGGTGGAATTCTACGTCGACAAACTGGTCGAAGGCGTCGCGACACTGGCTTGCTCTTTCTCTAAAAAACCCGTGATCGTGCGCTTATCTGACTTCAAATCAAACGAGTACCACAACCTGGTTGGTGGCCCCTTGTTTGAACCAGATGAAGAAAACCCCATGCTGGGCTTCCGTGGTGCCGCGCGTTACATTGACGCCTCGTTCCGTGATTGCTTCGCCCTAGAATGTGAAGCCATCCGCCGCGTGCGTAACGACATGGGCTTAACCAACGTACAAATCATGATCCCGTTTGTCCGCACACTGCAAGAAGCACAACAAGTCACCGAACTGCTTGCAGAACAAGGCTTGGCCCGTGGTCAAAACGGCCTGAAAGTCATCATGATGTGCGAACTGCCGTCAAACGCCCTACTGGCTGACGAGTTCCTAGAATACTTCGATGGCTTCTCAATCGGCTCAAACGATTTAACCCAACTAACACTCGGACTCGACCGCGACTCAGGATTGATCGCCGACAAATTCGACGAACGTAATCCAGCGGTTAAAAAACTGCTCAAAATGGCCATTACTGCTTGTCGTGAACAAGGAAAATACGTCGGCATCTGCGGCCAAGGCCCATCCGACCACGCCGACTTCGCCGACTGGCTCGTCGCCCAAGGCATCGAAAGCATGTCTCTTAACCCAGACACCGTCATCGAAACCTGGCTACACCTTGATGAAGTACTGAAAAACAACGAACTAAGCAGCAAAGCCATTTAAAGAAATCTTCCCGTTACGTCGCAGTAATACCAGACATGGCGTAACGGGAAAAAAGTCTGCGTCTAACGACCTATTGAAAGATAGATTGTTAGAACAGAGTGCTGTGTTAGCAGCACGTGGCCTTATCATAGTCATTTATGAGCGCCACTCTCTAGTTTTATAGCCCCGCCCTGCGGGGCTTTTTTTTGGTTTTCTTTGGTTCCATTCAAACGCTTTGCATTCCCAACCTTTATTCCGCACCTTAATTCAGGAAAAAGCTGGGCGTGTAACTTTTGTCAATCGATGCAAATTTATACCCAATACCGTACTGCTACTCGTAGGGCGTGATAAGGGAGGTACGACCGCAATCCGCCACTGAAAGCAAAGCTTTCATTGTAGGTCGCGGCTTCAGCCCGACACGGAATTCATGCTCCATCTAAACGCTTTGCATTCCTAATCTTTATTTATCGTAAGGCATAGATTGTTTTTACAGGCTTAAGGAAGGGGATTTTTAACTGACTCCGAAACGCCATAAAATCGCGCAATCAACTCTCTATTAGAAAAGGCTTCGAACTGACTTCATCATAGAGACTAGGTTTTCGTAGGGCGTCATGAACGAAGTGTAATGCGCCGTTGAAAGCGAAGCTTTCATTGTAGGTCGCGGCTTCAGCCCGACACGGAATTCATGCTCCATTTAAACGCTTTGCATTCCCAACCTTTATTTATCGTAAGGCATAGATTGTTTTTACAGGCTTAAGGAAGGGGATTTTTAACTGACTCCGAAACGCCATAAAATCGCGCAATCAACTCTCTCTTAGAAAAGGCTTCGAACTGACTTCATCATAGAGACTAGGTTTTCGTAGGGCGTCATGAACGAAGTGTAATGCGCCGTTGAAAGCGAAGCTTTCATTGTAGGTCGCGGCTTCAGCCCGACACGGAATTCATGCTCCATTTAAACGCTTTGCATTCCCAACCTTTATTTATCGTAAGGCATAGATTGTTTTTACAGGCTTAAGGAAGGGGATTTTTAACTGACTCCGAAACGCCATAAAATCGCGCAATCAACTCTCTCTTAGAAAAGGCTTCAAACTGAATTCATCATAGAGACTAGATTTTCGTAGGGCGTCATGAACGAATTGTAATGCGCCGTTGAAAGCGAAGCTTTCATTGTAAGTCGAGGCTTCAGCCCGACATGGAATTCATGCTCTATTCAAACACTTTGTATTCCCAAACTTTATTCCGCTCTGCTGAGCGGGTAACTTTTTGCTAGCGCCTAAACGTTTTTTTATTCTCGATTATATTGATAAACCACATCCCTAAAGGTACTTCTTGTTTCGCTAAGTTCATAATTAAACTTACAAAACATCTCCTTATATTGTTCATTATCCCTAAATTCAGGGCTATAACTGAAGTGAATGATTTCAACAAAAGAATTTCCTAAAAAATCAAACATCTGATTCATGTAAGGATGAATACGCGTAGGATGCCAAACCACTAAATCCTCGTTATCTTCCTCAGCTGCATACTCCAATATACGACTATCTGATGAACCAACCAAAATATCAAATTCATGAAGAGTGTTGAAAATTAACTTAAGCAGCTCGTTTACCTTAAGCAGCTCGTTTTCTTCATACGGTTGCCAGGAACTTTCCCGAAAAAGCCTCAGACAAAGTGTAAGTTCATTCAGTACAGGTGTAACAAAACAAGTGTTTCTAGCAACTTTCTCTTCTTCATCTGTGCAGGAAGTATAAAAAACATCTCTTTTCATATCATCCGCATAGAACCCAAAATAACGGAAGTCATTTTGACTAAAAATATTTTCGTATAGCTTATTAGCGTCATGAAATTTGATTCGCCACAACTTTTCTTCCTTTTCAAGTAATTCCTTAAACGTCTCTCTATGCTTAATGTTGTTCTCAAAGGCATTCTTTTGTTCTGTCGCCTGAATCTGCCTATCTGTTCTCATAATTTGAGCAGCCGTTTGAACCGAACGATGGTGAGAAGCCACTAATGCCACCAAAGGAAAGGCCAGCGACGCGATTGCCAAGGGGAGTTTCAATCGGCCAATGGCATCGTTGATGTGTGCAGAGGACAGCCCCCAATCCAAAGACTGTTGGCTGTTATCCCAAATAACAATGATCACGATAAAGAACACTGCTGTAGCGATCGGCCCCCATAGAGCCCATTTGAACCACTTATGTTCGGTAAGAGTTTTGTTGTTTGCCATGCCACGCCCTTGTTGGTTGATGTCAGCAGTATATCAGCGTTTTGATGAATTACTGTCAAGGGATGGTGAAGCAATTAATCCCAGATAAAAATTAAACATGTTTGTCTGCCCTAATGTTCAACGGCACATTACGCTCCGCTTATGTGCCCTACGAAGACCAACGCCCTACAACAAAGTCATTTCTTTTATAGAGCCGATTGTGCAATCTGATGGAGCTTCAGAGTCAGTTACCCCTTCCCCACTACATCAAAAGCAGTCTATGCCGTCACTTCATATCTGCTCATACGATATTTTTCATATCACGATAAAAGTTTTCATGAGTGCCTAACGCCATGAGTTCGAGTGTCACTGTGCCATCTTCGTAGCTGTAGCCAAGTAATGTAAGTTGTTTCACCATGTTAAATTTATAGACACGAAGGAAGGATAAATCGGCTTTATTCTGTTGCCCTAGAAGCGGATACTCAATCAATTCTCTGATTGCATTATCTAGATCTGCTTTTTGGTTTTTATGCAGTTTTTTAACCGCTTTTTTAAATGTGGTTGTTTGAAGAACTTGAGTAATGTTAGCCAAAGCTGTATTCCTCAAGTTTTCCGGCTTCTTTTTCCGCTTTGGCAATGATGGCTTGTTTTACAAATTCATAAGGTAAATCTGGGTTATCTTCCATCATTTCACCGATTTTCGCCCAGTGCTCAATTTGCTTAGGTGTTGTTCGGTTTAAGGCTTTCGCCATGATGACCGCTCTATCAACCAGTTCTTGGTCAAGTCGAATACTTGCTGTAGACATAATAAAATCTCCTTAGTGTTATATAAGAACTGTAGCAAATAGCCACAAATGCAGCAACACGCATCACCGATATACTCCAGTATTCCACATCATCCGTCCTTCCATTTAAAAGAGAAAAAACTAAACTCTAAGTGAAGCTATCATGAGTACAACCGCCCTATCCAAGCTATTCTCATTGACCGACGACCTGTTTAAGGACTATATTTGGTCATAACAAAGAGGTATTTATGAAGTTATCAGATCAAATCAAACCTATTAGCTATTTGAAAGCTCATGCTGCTGAGGTCGTGCGTAACCTGGCTACGAATATGCAACCTATTGTGATCACTCAAAACGGTGAAGCTAAGGCGGTGATACAAGACATCAAAAGCTATGAGCAAACCCAAGAAACTATGGCGCTACTTAAGATATTGGCCCTGGGTCAACGTCAGATAGAAGAAGGTAAAGTTCAGCCTGCTGGTGACGTTGTCGCCAAGCTTCGTAACCGGAGTAAAAGCCGCTAATGAGCTATCAGGTTTTTCTCACTGATGATGCCGCTTACGATCTTGAGGCTCTATACGAGTATATCGAAACTCATGATGCACCAGAAAAAGCAGATTACGTTCTAGACAAAATTGAAGAGGCATTTTTAAGCCTTGCCGATAATCCCGAGCGCGGGACCTACCCAAATGAGTTGCTAGCTGTTGGCCTACGGGAGTATCGAGAAATCTATTTCAAACCCTACCGTATTATTTACCAAATGAGTCCGCAGTCTGTTTATGTCATGGTAATCGCGGACGGTCGTCGTGATATGCAGTCTCTTATCGAACGCCGCTTGTTCAAAGCCTAAGGGAATAAAGGGTCAGATGAAAAATTAAAAAAATCAGCCATCTAGTTGTGATTTCTCTGACGTGTGATGACAAATCCGCTCCTGTAGAAACACCACCACTAAACAGAGCGTCATAGCTGTGGCGACACCACTATGTGACCCTTAACTATTCAATGTTTAATCGAGTTTGATCATGAATATCGAAACCGTAGAAAAAGCAGACTATCTTAAGCTAATAGAAATCTGGGAGTCCTCGGTCAGGGCCACTCATGATTTTCTGGCTGAAGAGGATCTACAAGCGTTAAAGCCGTTAATTTTAGAACAGTATTTTGATGCCGTTGAGTTGAGGTGCGCTAAAAATGCCTATGGCGAAATCCAAGGCTTCTGCGGTGTCCATGACGGTAATATTGAAATGTTGTTCATCTCACCGGATGCACGCGGAAAAGGCATTGGTGCCATGCTGTCAGCCCATGCTATCAAAGAACAAGGAGCGTCAAAGGTCGACGTCAATGAACAAAATGAGCAAGCTCTAGGTTTTTACCTGCATATTGGCTTTAGAGTGGTCGGCAGATCACCAGTGGATGGTCAGGGCAAGCCATATCCACTGTTACATATGACGCGATAGAACTTTATAACGGCTAAGCACTGGGCGTCTTTTCCTCACTCTTTTAAAGCACCTTCCTCCTCAGATTTATTATTTTTAATTTTTTTAAAATTATTTTGATCCAGTTTTTTATTAGCATCGTATTTAAAAGTGTTGAACAAAAACACTACTCTCTCAAAAAGGAAAATATTATGTTAAAGAAATTAGTTGCTACTTTGCCACTTATCGCTGCTAGCTTTATATTTACACCTGTTGTTCATGCAGATAATCATGGCATGAAAAAAGATATTGTTGATGTCGCAGTTGAAAATGGCTCCTTTAATACGCTTGTAGCTGCGGTGCAAGCGGGTGGTCTTGTTGACACACTAAAAAGTGAAGGCCCATTTACTGTTTTTGCTCCAACCGATGAAGCCTTTGCTAAGCTGCCTGCCGGGACAGTTGAAATGCTGTTAAAGCCTGAAAACAAAGACAAACTCGTTGCTGTTTTAACTTATCACGTGGTGGCTGGCAAAGTTACTGCAGCAGATGTGGTAAAACTTGACAGTGCAACTACCGTTCAAGGTCAAGCTGTGACGGTTAAAGCAAGTGGTGGTAATGTGATGATTAATGATGCCAAAGTCGTTATTGCTGATGTTGCCGCAAGCAATGGTGTAATTCATGTAATCGATACCGTATTACTGCCTAAATAATAGGCCCTAAGTAATAATACATATTTAATACCATTTAAAAAAAAACACAGAGGGATACTATTTTTCCTTCTGTGTTTTTCGCATTTTAATAAAAAGCATCCATCCCTTATAAAATCATTAAAAACAACAGGAATTTCTTTAAATTAAATAGTAAAAAGAAAACGTTTTTATTTTTTATTTACTCAATGCTCTCTCCACACAGATAGCAGCATGAGCATCATTGGCCGCATAAAGAATCTGATGTTCTTTCAGTGGATAAGCGCCCCAGTTGGATCTTTGGGCACCTTTACCAAGACGTTTTCCAAGTACCATGGCGACGGCGGCGCAGGCGCCGATGGTGTTTTTCTCTCCAGCCAGTTGCTTTAAAGTGATGGACAAGTCTTGCGTATTGACTATGTCGATATTGAGCTTATTACGCAGCTCTTTGTTGTCATCTTTGATGCCGAAACCTATTTTTTGGATCTTTTGATTGGTTAATATTTCTCTAGCAGCTGCGACAGCAGCAGGAAATCGGATTGGGAAGAGGAAGGCTTTTGTTTCGGTTGCCAGTTGGATCAATGACGGCCCGGGGCCGACCTCTCCTTTTTGAAAGATCGGCTTACTTTCAGTATCGAACCCAAGACTGATTTCGCTTTTTAGGGCGTCTATGGCTTGTGCTGCGTCGAGTTCGTTTTCAACGATGTAAATATCGGAAAGACCAAGGCCAATGTATAAGGGTAATTCGCTGATTTGTTCCTTGGTAGGACGTTCCATTCTTTTTTCTCTAATGTTTTTTAGGCTTTTTTCAGGTCAAACAGTACGTCGTGGATTTCCGCTTTTAGCTCTTTATCGATAATTTTGTTGCTGTGAATTTTGGCTTGCTCTAGGTATTCAATGGCACCAGCGGTATCACCAAGCTCAATTTTGAGTTGAGCGGCAGAGAAACCGATAGAAGAGAGGTAGTCTTTTGAGTTGATTGCGGCGGCTTTTACTAAGGCTTTATCATAGACAGCAATCGCTTGTTCTAAATCATCGGTAAAGTCACCAAGGGTTTCCCATTGAACTGGATGATCTTTGTCTGTGCCATCGTTGTCATCACAGATGGCTTTTAATTCTGCGTAATAGGCATCAAAACCAGCTTGGTCTTTTTTGTTCGCACAGGTCATGAGTTCTTTGGCTAAAAAAAGCACTTCTTTGTATATTTTGGTGTTCATATATCACTCTGTTTAAGGCATTCGATTATGTCATAGCGAGTATGGTAATTTTAATAGAGGATTTATGACAGCTTTTCGCTGGGATCTTAAAAAATAATGGGAGCTATCTCAATGCAAGTTCATGAATGCGTTTCTTTTATCTTACTAAAAGACCATCAGGTATTGTTAGAAAAACGCGCCAAAGACAAAGAATACGACCCCAATCTGATCGCGATTCCTGGCGGCCATATGGAACATGGTGAAACACAGGAACAAGCCCTATTACGAGAGCTGAAAGAAGAGCTAGACATAGTCCCAACAAATTATGTGCATTTATGTTCCCTTTACCACCCCACAGGGGAACTTCAACTCATTCATTATTATGTCATCACAGAATGGACAGGCACCATCGTCTCACTAGAAGCGGATGAAGTCGCTTGGCATTCGCTTAAGGCAAACCCACTTGATATCGAGGCGGATAAAGTGGCGCTGGCAGAGTATCGAAGGCTTAGTTTGTCATTAGTAACCCTGTAAATTCATATGACGACGTAAAATAAGACCCTTTCGAGTGAATGCTGAGCCTAAGAGATTAATAACGGGGATATTTCGCTTATCGCAAAAATCAATATCATTTATCGATTAAACAATTACAAAGACAAACATCATACCTCTATTCTCAAAATGCTTTTTTATAAAAGCAGCGCTTAGATTACAAGGGCAATAACAATAAAAATGGAGAACAAGTATGTTTAAAATCATGAACAACATAGCAATGTGTTCAATCTTTTTAATCAGCAGTGTTGCTGTATCAGCCGCCGATGAAAACCCGAACAGAGACGACCGCTTTACAACAAAATTCGTCTACGAATCCCGCGTAACAATAGACAAAGAGCGCGTCACCGTTGGACAAAGCAAATACGGTGAACGTGGTATTATTTGGATAACAGGTGGTGAGTTTGCAGGGCCATCGATGAGAGGAAAAGTCATATCTGGCGGCGGTGACTGGCAGCTGGGTAGACCCGATGGCAGTAAAGAATTAGATGCAAAATACGCACTAAAAACCGATGATGGCTTTGTGATTTTAGTTCAAAACAAAGTTACCATTAGCCCAGAACCCACTAAAGAAGACCCAAATAATCGTTATGCCCGAAGCGTATTAAGCTTCGAAGCTCCGATCGGCAGCCCTTATGAATGGATGAATAAATCCGTCTTTCTAGGCACATTAGATAGAGCCGATAACTATAACGAAGATCCAGCAGTAATCATTCGAGTGTGGCAACTGCTTTAAAAGTGTCGCTCCTCAGGCATGTTTTTTAGTATCTTTTTAGAAATAAAAGATACTAAAAAAACAAGTAAGTTCGAAAATAAAGAGCATAAGATAGCGGATAGAAAACGAACAACAATGTCCATAGGTCTATTTAAATCATCCATAAAAACTCTTTGATAGTATATTAGTTTTTGAGTGGTCTCTTCAGCCGAGAACATCCTGTCACCATTAATATCAAATGTATACATCTTCCATTCAAAGTAATCTGATATCCCCTGTATAGGAAGAGTAATTATTAAATATGACAACAAAAAGCAAACAATAATACTTGTAAAAACATTAGGTTTTTTTGCTATATAATTGTAAAAAACCACAACCCCAACATTAAATAAAACAGCCTTAATGCAGCTATAGATAAATAGTTGTCCTATGATTTCACTAATCATTTTTCTGGATACCCTGGATTTGGAAACGTTATTTCCCATATATGGGGCATATAAGGAAACGGTGTTCCTCTAGGTAGCTCTCCAATAATTCCTATATACGTCAGAGGTTCTTGAAAACAATCAGGCCCTATGATTCGATCACCCTGTGCTTGAACAAACCCTGTAAATCGTGTGGTGCACATGCCGTCAGAGCACACAGTTCTATAATGAACTCCTGTATTACCCACATGCAAATTAACGAAACCAGCACTATAAGTTAAATCCACTCCATAATTCCCCTATATAGCCGTTGTTCCAGCAATGATATTAGCCTCAGCTTGAAGCTGTCAAAAACTTGTTTCTAAAGCGTTTTTTGCCATAAACCCCAACTCCATCGGTTCACCATGCCCAAAAAAGTAACGCCACATAGCAGCCCCATTACTGTCCTCTCCAGTCCACGAAGGATCAAGTATTGATAATAAGCGCTCATCGCATTCAACAAAAGACATACTACCTTTTGGTGTAGTTACACAACTTAAAAAGAAACCGACATTTTGCCATTCAGAGCTTAGAAAGGACTGATCCGAATCATCATACATACCTATATCTTAACTAAAGCAGAGACATGTAGAACAAGACCCAGCCCTACAAGAATATTTCAATTTAATACCATTGTCTTCAGCTGCATCAAGTAAATAATAACCATCATCACACTCAAAACTGCCTGCATTTGAACTAATAGAATAACTTGCCATAATAATTCACACCTCAACGTCCCTATACTTTATGAAAAATATATTCTACAGATATTTTTTATTATTAAAACCCTCCACTACTCAAACAGTAGACGGTTTATTATCCCTACTAAATTTCAACATTTAAGTGTTATCAGAGCTTAATCGACTTACATCGCTTTTTTTGTCGAATCAAGCTGACGCCCGCCAACACAGGGCGAGTGCAAACTTCTCGCTATATCGATATAACCCATATTCAGAATTCTGAGAACAGTAACCTATGACGATAGTCATGATCATACTTTGCCTTGTTCATCTTTCTTGGATTCGACAGCTTAGTCGAATCTTTTTTCAGTAAATTCATCGCCAGTCGTCTGAAGCAGGCCATTTTTCAGGCCCCTTTCCAACATATGTTTTTTGAGCACCTTCACCAAACACCACGTCCAGCACCCAATGTTGCTGATTTTCCGTTCGCAAATGCCCTCTTGTTGCCTGCATCGCCTTTTCCAGCGTGGGCTCTCCAGTACAGACAAAATAGGCGGCTTCATAAGACCAGACACCTTTGAAACAGCGCTCTCGGGTGACCGCGATGGCGCTAACCAACATCGGCCACTTCTTTTTTAAGCTCACCGCTGAGGCTCAGCGGTAATTGATAAAGTGTGCGTTTTTCCTGTCTACCATGCCCTTTTTTTGAGGTCGTCAAAGAAACTTGATCAACCTCCTCCTTCTTCCAATATGCCAGAAAGGGGTCGTCCACCGCCTCAAACAATTTGGACTGGTTCTTCTTTACCTGCACGAGTGCCGTTGCGTCTTTGTCTACAACCTGCTTAAGGTGTCTGCCTGACAATGCAGGGCATCCATTGTCAGAATACAGCCTTCAATAATTAGGCACTCAATTAGGCTACGGACCGCTTCAATTTCCTACCCTTTACCGAAAGTGGCCTTATGATACAGTACCAAGCCTTCCTGAATATCGAAGGCCGATACCTGACCTAACGATGTTTTTCATAACGTTGCACGCCTTTCATGTCCTTACCATCTAGAGCGATGATCACCTGACCGTTTCGCTGTCGGTTTTGGTTTACCTATTCCACCAGCGCGGCCAGCAAATTTTCCGGTACAATAGCTCTGACGATACGGGCAATATTTTGGCAAGTTGGAATGCCATTTTCATAAGGAAAATAGCGTCGTTGCCACTCCAGATTGCCGTTGCCGAAATCTTCGATATCAGACCAGCCCTGATGGCCACAACTAAGGGCGACTAGTAATAGAAAGCTGACCTCCTGCACTGGGTAGACTTAGTTGATATGTGAACGCATTTCTTGAACTTGACCAGGACAGTGAATGAGTTCCAATGGGACATCCTATTACAGTGAATTCGCGTCAATCCAAGCACAAGATAGCTTCTAAATCCTGTTACTCCCTGTCATCACTCAGCATCAAACTAAACGGTATTTTTATATAACCAAAATTTTGCATTCGCCCTACCTCAATCACAGGCCTGATTTGCTTCCCAACATTTTATTAAAAATATAGTACGAAAAATATTATAAATCCGTCTCATTTATTTTAAATAAAATATACTTCCATTCATAAACATTAAAAAATATTATAATAACTAGTAGCCAGTTCCATCAGAATAACTAGTCCCATCTAAAGCGTTTACTGTCAGTCCACCAGCAGTACCAGATATTATGCCAGTCCTAATTGTGCTTGCTCCTCCGCCTGTAATAGCCCCAGCAACAAAAGCACCAGCAGCTCCTGAAAAACTCATTGGCTGCTCTTGAATTGATGATGATGCTACGTAACTTCCGACACCGCCCACCCCACCAACAACGCCTCTAACGGCAGCAACTACGACAGGAGCTACTCCACCATTCACACACTCTAGCTCTCTAATTGTAAGATCTCTCATGCTATCCTCCTTACACAATATATTCACAAGAAAACTAATCCCCTCAACACTATAGATAAAGAAATACCTATTACGCCGGAGAGAGTTATAGCTTTCGAATGCGTTTTCTTCCCTAAAAAACTTAATAAAAAAATCTAAACCCTAGATTAATTATAAAAGAAAACAACAAACCAAAGGACAAAATCCATAGACCTTCTAACTCAGCTAAACGACAAAAAAATATAAATTCCAATCTACACATAATTCAACCAAAAATTAATCTTTTTTTCGTAGATAACAAAAACAACTCCAATAAAAAAGAGACAGACCAGAACCTATAAATACAAAACCATAAACAATTTGACTATAAGTCTCAACATAGTATCTAGGCACAACGTAAAGCATAAAAAATCCAGCTAACATCATTAAAAAATAAACCGTAAGCTCGAGCAAAATAACTTTTACAGGATTTTTAATATAACTTATATTATTATCATTTTCATATTTTCCGACTGCATAAGAGTTTATCATAACTCCAAAAAAAACCGTGCAAACTAGTGCAATAGAAAAAAAAACATCAAAATAAAAAATTATTTTATCAACCACACCTATTGCTTTCATTTCTTCATTTAAGAAAATAAAAGCAAAACCTAAAACACTAAATTTACCAAAAAAAATCATAAAAAAATCATGCTTTTTAAAAACTTTCTCTGCTTCAGCTTGTAATTCTTTCATATCACCTCTCTCTATTTTTTATATAATTCCCAATAAAAAAAACAACACCTTCCATCCGTTATTTTAATTTAAAACCCCATCAACATTATATAAACAAAATAATTATTTTAAAATCTGACAGATGTAGGGGTTCTATTTCATCTATTCTTGACACCGTTTTTCGTATTTAAAAATCGAGTCAGCAAGGGGGAGTTTCGCCCCCAAGCAGCTCACAGAACCATACGTGACAGTCTCTCGAAATAAGACTCTTTTTTTCGGAACAATTATTCGGGCCAATGAAAAACGCAATACTCAGTCACTCAGAGTCAGCGATAACTTCAATCATTTCGTCCACTTTAAAATAGCGACCTGCAGCTGCGTTCACTTTCTCTAAGCTCGCCTCCGCATACTCCTTGTTACGAACAATCCATGACACCATTGTTGTTCCGTCCGCCAGTTGTTTCGACAACAATCTAAGAACTCTCCTATCATCACTTAAAGTATTACGTCGCTCAGTCAAAATAGTGTATTTTGCTAGATCTAACTCATATTGAGAAACGCCGAATTCAGCAATGCGATTCACTTCTTCCTTAATAGTGTCTGCTAATTGCTCTCCCTGTCCTTTAGAAAAACCACCTCGAATACTCACGAAAGCATGATCACCTTGAGTCGGTACATGTATGGACGATCGAATGTCATAAGTAAGCAGCTCTTGTTCACGCAAACGTTTACTTAAGCGAGAGGTTAATGGGTGTCGACCCAGTACATGCTCAACAATAAAAAGTTCAGTATTTTCTTCGGTAGAAGTATTCGCAGAAAAATAGATACGGCCTTGATAATAACCGCCCTTTGAACCCGCCTGAACGTCTTTTCGAACAGGAGGTTGCTCCCGATGTGTCATTATAATTGGCTCGTAAGAGGAGAGACTCATCCAATTGCCAAACAGTACTTCTAGTGTTTCTTTGATCTGCTCAGAATCAAAATTTCCACTAATCGCCACTTCTCCGTACTGAGCACCATAATAGTCTCTATGGAATTGTTGTGCCGTTTTCCGAGTTACCTTTTCAAGCTGCTGCCGTATCTCCTGTAGCTCTAGATGGCGTCTAACATCCTGTTGTGAATAGTGTTGTTCTGTATAACGTCGCAACGTTCTGTTCACTAGGTCAGCAGGCTGAGTAACAGGTGTCATTAAAGCTTGCATTTGATGCCTTTTCACCAAATCAAACTCACTCTCTGGAAATGCAGGCGCTTTTAACACCTCAGCAATTAAGCTCAGCACTTTTGTTACATTTTCCGGTGGGCTAGCAAAGCTGACGTTTAACATGCCCCGCTTAGGCATAACCTGAAAACCTGCGCCCAATTGATTCACTCTGTCTACCAGCGCTTGATAACTACGCTTATGTGTTCCTCTTATCAGCAAAGTGCCAACAAGATCGGATACGGCCTGGGTACCTTGTAAGTTTTCTAAATCACCAAAGCGTAGATTTAGGTTACCTAGAACCAAATCTTTACTATCTGGCAAGGGACGTAACGCTACCTTCATGCCATTGCTCAGCTTATCGCGCTGAATGCTGTCTTCTATTGCTCTAATATAAGCATTAAATTCCTCAACATCTGGCATATCTAACTCTACAGCAGCTTTCTGACTAGTAGATACAAGTGGGGACATCTTTGTCGATGTGGCACTTCTGTTGCTACTTAGCGGCTCTTTAGTATTATCTGAAACACTCTCCTCTTCATGCTGGGCTAGTAAATAACCCACCACTGGCTTTTGATCGGCAAAAAGAGTCTCAACTTGAACTTGTAATTGCGTTGGTGTGAGTGTCTCAACTTGATCATGGCGCTGAAAGTGGAGCAACCAATTCCCCTGTGCGACGGCTTCCGAAAGTACGTCCGATAAACTAGCAGTATCATTCAAGATCAAATTTTTAAGCGGGCGCCTCATCGTCTGAATACGCGCCAGTTCATCCAGCGGTATTGGTTGCTCTCGTAGCCGTTCTATTTGAGCGATAAGTTCTTGCTGAACAATCAGCGGTGATTGACCTTGCGCTAGTACCACTCCAATTATCACTTGCCCACCTTGCCGAAAAAATTGAGGAATAGCAAAAACGGATTGAGCTTTTCCTGAGACAACAAGTGATTGATAAAGCCGCCCATGAGGCTCACCAGCCAACATTTCGGCAAGTACAACTAATGCGGTGTTACGCTCATCCTGACTAGGTGGTAACTCATAACTCAAGGCCAATATGTTCAGTCCCCCCTGCTGAACTTGAATAGTACTGTCTGTATTTTTCGAAGGCGTATGTTTGATGTTATGGATAGCATGAGCAGAAGGCTTAATCTTCGCGAATCGATCATTCACGGATGAAAGAGCTTGATCTAAATCAAAACCACCAGTTAACACAAGTACGGCATTATTAGGGTGGTAATAGTCGGCATGAAATTGACGTAGATCTTGAAGCGTAATTGCTCGCAACTCATCATAGTTACCAAGAACGGGACGTCCGTACCCTTTTCCATCCCATGCTGTCGCAAGCAATTGTTGATTGAAGAAGCCTAATGGATCATTTTGTGCTCGAGTAATCTCTTGGCGAACCACTTCGACTTCGGCACTCATATCCGATTCTGAAAAAACGGGAGCCACCATACGCTCGGCTTCAAGCTCTAACAGAAAATCCAACTTACTCTGATCTGCATGGAACATAGCGGAATAGCGAGTACGATCAAAACTGGTTGTAGCATTAAACTGAATACCTTGCTCTTGCAAATCAGCCAGAAGCTGTGGCCCTGTGCGCTGCGTTGTCCCCTTAAACATCATATGCTCAAGTAAATGCGCTGTGCCAGGAGCGCTTTCTGGGTCAGCTAAACTCCCTGTCAAATATACAAGGTCAACATGAATGACTTTTTTCTCAGCATCGGGAGACAGCAAAATGGTCATACCATTTTCTAGTCTATACTCGTCAATCCCCTCCCAACTTTTCATCAGTTCAGGCAATGCTTTTGCTTGAACGGAGACAAACACTAATAAAATAAAAACCATATACCGCAACATTGATCTGTCCTTAATTAGAAATCATGCAACTTCGTCTGTGTCTAAACGAATGTCTTCTGTTATCTTTCCTTGTTCAAGATGAATTATCCGAGAAACCATAGCAACCGTTTCTCTACGGTGAGCAATAACGACTCGCGTCATGGACAGTGATTTTAAATTACTGACCACATGTTGTTCGCCATGCAAATCTAAATGGCTGGTGGCTTCATCTAACGCCAAAATACTAGGTTGCTTATACAAGGCTCTTGCTAATAACAGCCGCTGCTTTTGACCACCGGACAAACCACTTCCCATTTCAGCCACTAACGTCTGATAGCCCATTGGCATATTTATAATCGCTTTATGAATATTGGCCTGCTGTGCAGCCGTTTCAATCCGCTCTTGCGTTGCGCCAGCCTCGAAACAAGCAATATTTTCAGCAAGAGAACCCGCCATGAGCTGATCATCCTGCATCACTACACCAACCATATTCCTTAAAGCCGTTGGTCCCAGCTGACGAATAGAGGTACCACCAATGCGAATATCACCCTCTGTTGGTTCTAACAGGCCCAACATAAGCTTAAATAAAGTAGATTTGCCGCAGCCAGAACGGCCGACTAAGGCAATAGAATCACCCGCTTCAATGGTGAATGATAGATCCTTGATGACCCAACGCTCTCCATCAGCATATCGAAAAGACACACTTTTAAACTCGATACGTGGCTCAACCCTGCTAAGGTCGGTTTCAATGGCAATATTAGGTTCCGGTGTTTCAAGAGCAATATCGGCCAAGCGCTCCCCATGCAAAGATAGCATTTTGATTTCAATCCCTAGATCAATCAGCTTACTTGCACGAGCAGTAAACTGACTTTTGTAAGCAAGAAACGCAAGTAGCATGCCTAAGGTTAACGTATTTCCTAAAACCGCCAATCCACCGACATACAAAAGCACCATGCCCTCCAAGCCAAAAATCAGCGTATTGAGACCACCAAACACCAGTAACATTTTTTGGGTTTTAAGGTCTCGATTCTGTACATCTGTCAGTAAATTTTGCCAAGTAGCTAGTCGTAAAGGCGTTGAGTTAAAAAGCTTAAGCGGTTGTACCGCTCGAATAGTTTCTAAAAAATACGCATTTTCTCTTGTCGCGAGAACGATACGTTCTTCCATAGCATTTCGTAGGGGAGCATAAAAAGCCCAACGAAGAAGTACATACAAAGCAACCGCTGTCAGAACAATCACAGTCAACATTTTACTGTAGAGTGTCATCAGAGTGAGCGTGATCAAGGCAACCAACGCATCAAGCAAAATAGTCACAGCGCCATTTGTAAGAACCGCACGAATAGCATCTAAAGATTGAAAGCGAGCTGTAATATCACCCAAATGCCGTTTCTCGAAAAAAGACCAAGGCAGTCTCAATAAATGGTGAAAAAAATTGCTGGTCCACTGCAACGTCAGCTGTTGATTTAGCCTTAACCCCATCCAGCCCCGCGCCATACGTAAGACAAAGTCAATAACCAACAAGAGGCAACCACCTATTACTACCAGTAGTAATAGATCATAATCAGCCGAAACCAATGCATGATCCACAACCCATTGCATAACTTGTGGCGATAGCAGAGCGACAACTTCTAGAGCTAAAGCAAGCATAAGGATATTTACCAGAGCTCGTTTTAGACCAAGAATACGTCCCGTTAATTCACGAAGCCGTAAACGAGGCTTCTTCTCTGCTGGTAGGAACCTTGCACTTGGTGTCAGCTCTAAAGCAACACCAGTAAAGCAACGGGACACATCATCCATGGTTAATGTCCTTCGCCCCACTGCAGGGTCAAGAATAGTCACCTTCTGAGCACCCACCTTTTCTAACACCACAAAGTGATTCAAGCTCCAATGTAGGATGCAAGGCAGACGAAGCTGCTTCAATTCATCTAATTCCAACCGAACTGGACGACTGGAAAAATCTAATGACTGCGCATAGTGAAGAATTTGCGGAAGACTGGTACCTTTGACCGAGATAGAAAAGCGCCGCCGTAGTGTTGCAAGATCTAAGTGCGACCCATAAGCACTGGCAAGCATTACAAGACAAGCAAGTCCGCATTCATGGCTTTCTGATTGAAGAATAACTTTCATTTCATCAAACCATATTCAAGGCTGTATTCTTTTCTTCCAATCCAATGGCCACACTGTCAGAACCTGAAATCAGCTCTAGTACATCATTTAGTGCAAGCTGAAATAACAACTCGTGGAGTTTGTCACTAGGGTAGCTTGAGAATACAAATAGAACATCGCTAACAGTACAAGCCTGATGCTTATTTATATAATCAATAAGCCCCTGACTAATCTCATCTAAATTTATTTTGTTACCATTCACTACCACAAAGTCATTAGAGAACGAATAGAGAAAATTCACATTAAGCCGAATTTTTTGAGTCACTTCCAATTGATTTATTTTTCCATTGGCAAGGGTACTAAGTGATATCGGTGAATCAACTCGATGTTGCCCTATATAGTCTGCCATAAACTGCTCATAAGTCGCCTCATCAGACATTAACGATGCAAACTCCTTTCCAAATCGCTCTAATGATTCTTTACTTTCTTGGAATCCATGTAAATTATGGCGACCATCCACTATATTAGGGGCCTTCTGCACGAGCCAACGAATATAATCAAAACCCGTTGGCGCGAAGGTTCCAACAGCCAAATGAAACGTTTCTTCTCCAATAGGAATCGGATTATGCCACCAGCCTCGAGGTACATATAAAATATCGCCCTCTTCAAGCACGACATCTAAATAAACCTTTTCCGGCTCCTCAGCATCAGGCATATCTTTCGTTTGCTGCATATACAAAGGGAGTTCAAAGGTTGGTTCTTTTAAAATCCAACGTTTACGGCCTTTTAACTGAACAGCAAAAACATCTCGAGTATCCCAATGGCAACGATAAGAAGGCTTAGCACTAAATGCAGCATAACCACTGGTAATGACCTGTGCTTGAGCGAAGTTAGCTATTTGTCGAGAAATATTGCTTATAAAGGGCTCATTACGGATACGATTATAAACTAAGGTTGCACCTTTTCTCATATAATCATAAATAACAGGTTTTATATAACGATATTCAACTCGCCCTACATTTAAATAGGATTCCAAATATTCAGACTTTAGCACCTCATGACCATTCATCAATTTAAAACTAGGGTCGGATGCATCAGCCCGCTCATATATTTCACTAATATCTTTCCAGGACAACCCAATATCAGACATGACACTTTTAAAAAGAAAAGGTTTTTTATAAAGGTGGTTAGAAATAAAATTCTCTCTATATATATCGAACAAAATCAAAATCCTTTTAAGATCAATAATAAAATAATACTAATTATAGTTTGTACCACTTAAAACAATAATCTGAGCCATCGACCGCATTACCTGCCGAACCTCCCGCAATAGAAGAGAGTACTGTTGTTCGAAGAATGTGTGGAGATAGAGTGCCTGCCAAAGCCGCGGTACCACCAATAACTGCAGCTATAGCAGCTCTTTGCGCTGTTGGCTAACTATCTTGAATTAAATTAACTATTAGATAACCAGCATAAACTACTACTGCTTTAAATATCAGCACAATAAAAATAAAAAAGAGCTAGTAAAACACAATAAATATTAAAATAGATTAAACATAAAAATTATAATAAAGCCCTATACCATAACCATTAATAAAAAACCCCAATTAAAAACAATAAAAATCTCAATTTAATTCATTTTTATACTTATAAAACTCTCTATAAATAATTATAGATATCAACATACTCTGAGTTGATATAACCAAATCTTTTGACTCTCCTAAATATAAAAAATAAAATGAGGAGGAAGCTGAAAAAAACACAAAAAAACCAAACAAATATATTAAAAATCTTAAAAACATGCCATTACCTCTTATAAATTCTAGAGAGAATTAATTGAAATCAATAACCTGTTCCATCAGAATAATCTGATCCATCTTGATACCAGTCATATACACCAGCAGCAAGGCCAATCGCACCTCCAACAACAGCCCCTATAATTCCGGCTCTAGACCCAATAGCTGCCCCCTTAAAACCGATCCTGCAACTGCACCAGCTCCGCCGGCCGTAATTGTAGCGTTTACTGTATCAATAGCATTCCCTGAACCAGAAACCAGATCTAATTCACTTATTGTCAACTCTCTCATAAATAACCTCTAAAAAATTATCGATTTTCATAAATTTAAAACATTATTTATACTATAAAATCTAAATTTAAAATAAAACCCTACAGATGTAGGGTTTTAAAATTCACCACTACCCATATTTTCACAGTAATAAATTGATACCAGCTGCTGTCTAGATGAAACCTGCTTCTTTCGAAGTAATGAGGATACATGGTCTCTCACTGTGAAATGACTGATATTAAGCTCCGAAGCAATTTTCTTATTGCTCTTCCCCTCTGCCAAAACTCGTAGAACTTCCTGCTCTCGATTTGTTAATTGCATAATGTTAACCTTTCTTGTCTAAACTATATTTTTCGTACTATTGAATAAATAGGATCGAGAATCCACTCGTAGATTCTACGTGTGTCCTGTTGAACATCAGCTTCAAGCTGCATACCTGGGAGTAACGGTTGAGAACCGCCATGATGTTGGGAGTTTATTGCCACAGTAACTTTATAAAAGTTCTGCGCTTGATTTTGATTGACAACCGTATTCTGTAGAATACTAGCAATATGTGTGGGGAGTTCTTGAAGTGAATATGGACTGCTTGCAATACTCGTAATGCGTCCTTGCGCCATGCCAAATTTCTGATATGGATAGGCAGTGTAACGAAGCGAAACATTTTGACCAATGGCTATAAAACCTACCTGACTGGGCGTAATGTATAGATGAGCTTGCAGCTTACTATTCTGAGGTACGAGACTGGTCATTAAAGTATTGATCGTGACTTGCTGACCTGCTTGAACATTTAAACCTGTCACTTTTCCACTAAAAGGTGCTTGGACAATTTGCTTTGAACGTACATTGTTTTCAGCTATTTCTTGCTGTAATAACGCTAATTTTTGCTCAGCCTCCGTCATCTGACGTTGATATTGCTCTTCTTGATCTTGACGTTGTGCTATTAGCTCTAAACGATTATTTTCTAAACTGCTTTGACTACGTATGAGAGATTGCTTTTGGCTAGCTAAAACCAATAACTCAGCCTCAGCATCCTGTAATTCAAAATCAGCAATATGACTCTGATCACGTAATATTTGCAAACGATCGAGATTTTTTTCCGCGAGCCTCTCTCTTTGCCTTAATAAATTAATTTCTGTTTCAAATTGCGCTTTTCCAATCTCGATCGATGACAGCCGAAGATTCAATAAATTTTTCTGTCGAGCAAATCTCACACTGGCTTGCTCTTTTTCCTGCCTTATCAAAGACTCTCTCAACGCTAGCTTTGCCGCTAAAAGACTCTGTAACTCACCAGCACTGGAAATACGCTCATCCGATACCGTTAATAAAGAATCACCTGATTTAACAAATTGGCCCTCTCTGACGCTTACATCTACCACTTGGCCTTGTGTAGGAGCAAGAATCCTCAGCACTCCTTGGTTTGGAGCCAAAATACCTGAAGCACTCACTTTTTGAGTATGGGTGCCAAAGAATATAAACGCTACAACAAGGATCGCCAGAAAGAGAGCAATAAAAGCAATCCATGTATAGTTCGCAGGCTGGTGAATAAGCACTTGCCCCATATGAGAATGGTGCTTCTCACGCAAAGCTTCTTGCCTAAATAGAGTTGAGCTAGGTTGGTTCGTTGTTTTTTCCATAAAACCTACATTCTGATGACATCCTATCAATCAGCCTATTTTTACATAAAAAAAGCGATAACGAAACTCATTGCCATTTAGATAATCAAACAGTGTAGAAAAGCGCTCAACTTTAGGACAAAGCTAAACCTTTTCGATCGTTAATTCATTCATAGCGCTTTTTTGTCGAATCAAGCTGACGCCCGCCAACACAACAAAACCAAGTACAAACCAAGACCCAATGATAACCCCGGTCCAACCATCCGCTTGCCAGAAAGGATCAAGATAAAAGCCACCAAGACTGGCACCTAAGTAGTAAAACACTAGATACAAAGACGATGCACTGGCTTTGGCGTGTGTGGCATTACGACTGACAAAACCGCTGGCCGTGGAATGGCATAAAAAGAAACCAAAGCTATTGATCAATAAGCCTAAGATGATTGCTAGTAAAGAATCACCAAGGGTCACTAACGAGCCAAACATGAAAATACAGGTGCCTAGCACCATAATATTCGGCTGGCTCCAGCGCTTGGCAAGCTTGCCTGAAATCGCCGAACCCAAGGTGCCCGACAAGTACGTTAAGAAAAGCAAGCCAACGTATTTAGCGGTTAAGTTATAAGGCGAAGCTTCCAAAACGAAGGTCACGTAGCTGTATTGATTGATAAAAATGAAAAAACTGAAGCCACCGATTAAATAACAAGTCAGCAAACGGCGATTCTGTAGGTGGCCTTTCATGTTCATCACTATGTGGCCGATACGCAATGGCTTTGGCTCGAAATGCTGGGATTTGGGCAATAGAATATAAAAAGCCAATAAACAAAATAGGCTAATGGCACTCATCACACCAAAGGTCGCTGATCGTCCCAGCCATTCACCAACAAAACCACCAATAAGACGACCACCAATGCCACCTAACGTGTTTCCACTGATGTACAAGCCAACGGCTACCATCAAGGCTTCAGGTGTATATTCGTCTCCCAAATACGCAACCGCAATGGCTGGCAATCCAGCGAGAAAGAAACCTTGCAGAGCACGCAATGCCAGTAAGGATTCATAGTTTTGCACTAACGACAAACAAAAAGTGGTGGCCGTAATACCCACCATGGTCATCACCATAATGCCTTTGCGACCCAAAGCGTCTGAGATTGGACCATAAAAAAGCAAGGAGATACCCAACGTCAGCGTTGTAATGGTAAAACTACCACTGGCCTGTAGCGGGGTTATAGAAAACTCATTGGCAATCATAGGCAACAAAGGTTGCGTCACATACACATTGGCGAAAATCATAAAAGAGCCAATAATAAGCGCCACAGTGCCTCGCCAAAAGACAGAACTACCCACTTCGATCACGACCACACTCCCAACGGTAAACCAAACAAAATAACGCGTTGTTCAGCACTATACGCCCAGCCAAATAATCAATAAAATATATCCATCTTATCCAATCCATAAGGGTTATTGATGGACATTAAACCGCTGCGTTATTTTATTGCGATTGCAAAAACAGAGAGCTTCACCAAGGCCGCGCAACAACTGGGTGTTGCCCAACCTGCAGTGAGTATGGCCATCAAGAAGCTAGAAGCGGATTTAGACTTAACCTTAATCCATCGAGCAGACCGGAATATTGGTCTTACCGATGAAGGCAAAAAATTGCTGATTCATGCGGAAAAAATCATTCAAGCCACAGACGATGCCTTGTTGGAAATGAGCGAGCTAAAAGGACTAAGCCAAGGTGAAGTTCGAGTAGGTATTCCGAGCATGCTGGGCTCTTATTACTTTCCACCGATTCTGATGGCATTTCGCCACAAGTATCCCACTATTACACTTAAAGTCATTGAAGGCGGAACTTGGCAATTACAAAAAATGCTTGAAAGTGGCGAATTGGACCTGAGCGTTATCGTCGCTGAAACCCTTCCTGATAGTCTTCAGACTCAAGCCCTCATTCGAGAGGAAATGCTGGTAACGGTAGCCACTGATCACCCTTTCAGCCAGCTCACGAAAATTTCCCCTGAGGCGTTTTTCGAAGAAGAGTTAGTGATGTTCAAAGAAGGGTATTTTCATCGGCGAATTGTCGATAAATTAGCCAAAGACTGCAAACGAATACCTAAAATTGGTTTTGAAACCAACTTGATTCCGCTCATCAAATCCATCACTCAACAAGGTTTTGGCATTTCTACCCTACTCGCCATGGTAATTGAAGAGGACGATGAACTCATTACTCGCTCCTTTGATCCACCAATTTGGTTAGATCTTGGCATTGCTTGGCGCAAAGACAGTTATTTATCAAAAGCGAATCGTGCTTTTTTAGAATTTGTGAGCGAACATGGCCGCTACAAAAGGCGCCCATAAAAATACCCACTTTACGGTTAGAAAAGTGGGTATTCAAAAACACCTAACTTAGATTAATTGAACAAGCGCGTTTCAAACAAAGAGGAGTTTTTAAAGCGCTGCACGCTTTTTGCACCCGCTAGTACAGCCAAATCTAATAAAGGCTCAAGCAATACAACACTGAGATAAGCGATGCCAAACGTCGCCACAGAGGCTAAGTTTTCGGCGCCAAAACCTTGTCCATAGAATGCCCAAAAAGCCACCCAGGCGACAATGCCTCCTTGGTAAGTGAAAGACAGTTGCAAGGCTTGTTTGTAGCTGATGTCAACGTAAGCCGTATTGTCAGCAATGGTTCGACGCGCAATAGCACTCATCGCAAACAAAGGTAACAATAAAGTTGTCACGTTCATGCCATATTGAGGTAAGTCAAATTGAGCAAAGAACACGCCTTGCGTTAACAAACCTAATATCAAGCCAATAGAAGCGGCCGCTGGGCCAAAAATAAGAAACAAGGTTGAGCCTAAAATAAGATGCACTTCCGATACACCAACAGCGTGATGAGGCAAGAGTTCAAAAAAGGCAAAGACAAACAGAGTGGTTAACACACTACGACCGACCAAAGACAGCAGACCGTCTTTTTTTATCATATCGATAGAGGCTTTCGCAGAAAAGCCAAACGCTACCAATGCCGTAGCGTAACTTAAAACAATTTTTGCGCCATCAACGACGCCAGGTTCAATATGCACTATGTGCCTCCAAAATATGCTTCATACTCACCCGTATGATTCAAATTAGCGGACTTGTTTAGCCATATTTACAAGGTTAAAAAGTCCTAAACAATGAAGGCCGGTCTCCGGACTGATAAGCGTTTGGTCGATCTGTATTACTGACAATCTCGTCCCTTCCCATTCAGCACTTTTTATAGCCATGAACAGTGGAAGCAAGAAAAATACACCACTTATTTACCGTTGCGGGGGCAGTACAGGGATTGCTTAAAAATTAAACGCACCTGTTTCCCGTTTCACCCTTTTATAGGCACCTTCACAAGAACTGCGATATGCATTTCAATTCCATTCGCAGAGATTTGAAGCGTACGTTTTAACCAAAATTTAAGCAACTACAGCGTGAGAAATAAGGAGACGTTAACAAATGCCCTGCTTGTTACTGCAAACAAGAAAGGCATTCATCTAAGTTTGATAATCTGAAAATTTTTAAGAAGATTTACGTCCAGATAAAGAGCTACGAGCATTCATTTTAGACTCGATATTTTTTAGCAAAGATGTTCTATGAAAGATCGTCCCGCCTATGATACCAATCACACTGCCAATAGAGATATCAACCAAACGATGTTCTAGTAAAACCGCCGTACTCATATTTGCACTGGTAAACTCGGCCATAATAACCGTTAACGGCGTAATAAAGATCACGGCCGCACCGTAGTTTTTGACGATCAATAATTCCACAAGAAATTGAAAAAAGATCATACTAAGCGCCAACACCCAATAATTGGGCTGCAAAGAAAACAAACACCACGCAACGCCCATACCAATTGCCGTACCAACAATACGATGAACATTTCGATGCCAGATCATACGATAAGTCGCGCCTTGTAAAATAGCTGCGCAAGAAATGGGCACCCAAAGCGCATTAGGCAAGGCCAGCCATATCGCGAACAAATAAGAAAAAGCGATAAAAAAAGCCACTAACGCCGCTTCCAGGATAATCGCATTGACCTGAGGATCGGTTTCTACTTTTGTGGCAGGCAAGTCGTTCGCGCCAGTCATTACGCTATAAACAAAGGCTAAAGCACAAGATAAGATCCCTCCCAAAGCCACCATACCGATATTCGAGGTCCATTTACCTAAATCAAAAGGCAGATAGATCGCCAAAGCAGAAACGAGAATAAAGAAAAAACTGCCTGGAGGCGGCAAACGGTAATAACGTGTGATAACAATCGCACCAAAAGACAACAACCCAAGCGCCAAAGCCGCTAAATATGGATTAAAGCTAGACAGCGAGCCAATGGTAAAACACACCATAAAGCCAAATGAACACATGGCGAGCGTCACCATTCGATGTGCTGTGCGCGTTTTAGGCAAATATAAAATAACCATCGCCCCTAAGCTTGATAGCGTTGCTACCGCAAATTGGTCTGTAGCCGCACCAATCAAGGCAGGAATACCAACACAAACAGCGGCAAGAACAGCAAGGTGCCAAGGACGCTTAATGTCGCTCCATGAAAAAAGGTCTTTTAACTGAATCAAGAGGGCTTTTATCAACGAGATACTCCATGAAAATCTGTTTAGTAGATAAACATTCTATCACCATTCTCTCCTCTAAATAATGAAAAAACACACAAAACAATAGGCTCACTCATCCTTAAAAGGCATCAATCAGCGTTCAAAACGAAATAAAGTGTTTTAAAAGCCAAAACTCTACTATTTTTTTATATTTCCTTATAAAAAAATATTATAGTGTCGTTTGTAACTTTTTGTTTCTCAATGTTGCCATTATCAATCTTCTGCAAGGACACAGATTATGAACCTCATTCGCTCACTCTTATCCCTTTTAATGAAGGATAAGATCGTTGCCTCCGCCAACTTTAATCGCTGGCTCGTTCCTCCCGCTTCCATTGCTATTCACCTATGTATAGGCTCTGTTTACGCGTGGAGTATTTTTAACCCAGCCTTAACCAAAGAATTTGGCGTCGTCACCAGCGCAGCAGAGGACTGGAGTCTCAGTAGCGTTGTGTGGATATTCTCCGTTGCCATTGTTTTTCTCGGCCTGTCAGCTGCGGTTGCAGGAAAATGGTTGGAAGAAGTTGGCCCTCGCTGTGTAGGCGTCACAGCGGCGTTCCTTTGGGGCGGCGGTTTTATTATCGGCAGCGTCGGCATTTCGACCCATCAACTATGGCTAGTGTATCTAGGGTACGGTGTATTAGGTGGCTGTGGCTTAGGGCTTGGCTATGTTTCTCCCGTATCGACGCTACTGCGCTGGTTCCCAGACAAACGCGGCATGGCAACCGGCATGGCAATCATGGGCTTCGGCGGCGGCGCAATGATTGGCGCCCCCTTAAAAACCTTTTTATTAGAAAAATTCGCAGTAGCTCCAACGTATCTTGGACCAGAATCGGCGGTCAACCTTATTACTGAGGGTGGAAGACGCTTCGCTGAAATGGCAAATGGACAGCTTGAAGTCGTCGTAGCCAGTGCATCAGAAGCCTCAAAACTCCCCATTCCAGGGGAAGCAGGTGTGTATGTTGTAGGCACGGGAAATACTGGCGCTGCTAGCGTCTTCCTCACCCTTGGGATCGTGTATTTCGTTATTATGATGGTCGCGGCATTTGCTTATCGCGTTCCACCTAAAGATTGGCAACCAGAAGGTTGGACACCACCAGCCAAAGATAAAACCAACAGCATGATTAGCCGCAATCACGTGCACATTGATCAAGCCTTAAAAACACCGCAATTTTGGTTATTATGGATCGAACTCTGTTTCAACGTGACCGCGGGCATTGGCGTGATCGGTATCGCAAAAACCATGATGACAGAAATCTTTGGCACCACCTTGCCAACGATTGCCACAGCCAGCTTTGCAGGCACTTATGTCTTGATGATTTCGGTCTTTAATATGTGCGGTCGCTTCTTTTGGGCGTCCACATCGGACTTCATTGGCCGTAAAAACACCTATCATTGCTTCTTTGTACTTGGCACACTTTTATACCTTTCTATTCCATTTGCAGCGTCTGCGGTCAGCGCTGATCCGTCGGTCACTTGGTTAATCATGTTCTACGGGGCCAGTATGATTATTTTCACCATGTACGGTGGTGGATTTGCGACTATTCCTGCGTATCTAGCAGATATTTTCGGTACCCTACACGTCGGTGGCATACACGGTCGATTACTGACCGCTTGGGCAACCGCTGGCGTCTTAGGGCCATTTGTTATCACTTATTTAAGAAACATGTCAGTGGAAAGTGCCATTCACGACTTAGCCAATAAAGTTGATCCAGCGGCTTTTGAAGCCAAATTCAATGCCTCTATTTCACAATTAAATGAGTTAATTGCAGCGAAGACCGTCACCGTGAGCAACCTGATGGACATTGCGCCTGCAGGCACAATAGACCCGACCTCTGGCCTTTATAACACCACCATGTACGCCATGGCAGGTTTGTTGGTTATTGGCTTTTTTGCGAACCTAATGATACGGCCAGTCAATGAAAAACATCATGTGGAAAAAACACATCCAAATTTATAATTATTGACCTAACGTCACTATTGGTTACAAAAATAAGAACAGCAAGACAAAAATCGTCTTGTTGTTCTTTATGTGAAGTGGTTCGATCAATCGTGGAAAAGCAAAGTACGTCTTCGATTGCCACAACCTTTTAAAACCTATTTTCAGTCATTATTTAGCAATAAAAGTAAAGACAACTACAATCATAATAGCTTTATCTAATGCTGTATTGGCCTGATTGCAAAGCATATTTTAACTAGAGGAATACTCCATGATACAGCTTATTAAAACCATGCCGATCACACGACAATTAGCTGTCGTGGTGTTTTTGGTCTCCATTACCTGCTTTGGAACACTCACTTGGCTCACATCAAGTAAATCTTACAATGGTTTTATGGAGAGCATAGAACACGAGTTACAGACCAGCGCTGGACAAGGAGGTATGTTGCTCGATTTTTATAATGAAAATCTAAAAAGCAGCACAGATAGACTGGCCGACATATTTTTCACGCTGTTTCCTAATGGTATCACAGTGAGTGATTCTGAAACGGTGAAAATCGGCGAATACGACAGCCCTTTAGCCACCAACTCGGGCGAAGTCATTAACCTCAATTTTGATAAACCAGATCAATTCACCAAGATGACGGGCGGCACTGCAACCGTGTTTATTCGTTATGGTGATGACTTTTTACGTATCAGTACTTCACTCAAAAAAGCCGATGGTACTCGTGCCTACGGTACCTTGTTAGGCAAAAGCCACCCTGCTTATCAAAAACTGATTAATGGCGAAATATATTCGGGTCCGGCGGCCTTATTTGGTCGTAACTACATGACAAAGTACGTTCCATTTAAAGATTCAACAGGAAAGGTCGTTGGTGTGCTTTACATCGGCTTTGATTACACAGAAGGTCTAAAGAACCTAGAAAAAGAAATAAATAGCCTATCGTTTGGCGAAACAGGAAAAGCCACCGTCATTAATCTTCAAGAAGGCAAAGACTTTGGCAGAATCGTTGTTGATTCGCAAAATAAAGACAAACTCTTCTCTGAAATTGGTGTGCAAGAGGCTGACCAGTATTTACAACAGATAAAACAGCAAAAGAACGGCGTGTTTCAAACCAAACAAACAATCAATGGAAAAGAACAAGACATCGTTATGGCATTTAGCCGCGCCGAAAAATGGAACTGGGCAATCCTAACGGGCGGTCCTGTCAACGAATTCACTGTGGTTGCTAGGTCTGTTCAAAATAGCCTAATCCTTGTGTCTATTCTTTGTGCCATTATCTTAGTCATCATGATTGCTTTCATTACACAACGCGTACTTTCCCCACTGAAACAAGCAGGGCAAGATTTGCAAGCTTTAGGTAATGGCGACCTCTCTACCGATTTATTTCATCGTCATTCACATCACCAAACAGAAAGCCAAAACGAAATCGATGTGCTATTTAAACACGGCCGAAATACTATTACTCAGCTAAGGGCGATGCAGTTAGAAGTTAGATCGTGCATGGAGCTCCTTGCGGACGCTAGTTCAAAAGTACAGTCAACCGCCAATCTCGCGTCTAAAAGCATGAGCAAACAACAGGAAGAAACAGACTTAGTGGCAACCGCGATGAGTCAGATGGTCATCGCGGTAGAAAACGTCTCGCAGAACGTCAACGACACCACCAATGAAACTCAAAAAGCGGACAAAGAAACCAAATCCGGCACCCAAGTCGTCGATAATGTCGCTTCGGATATGCAAGGTCTGGCAAATGTGATTGGACATGCTTCTACTGTGATGCAAGACGTTGAGAAGGAAAGTATTAGTATCGGCTCCGTATTAGACGTAATTCGCAGCATTGCTGAGCAAACCAATCTACTTGCCCTTAACGCGGCGATTGAAGCCGCACGCGCAGGTGAACAAGGCCGTGGCTTTGCTGTGGTAGCAGATGAAGTCAGAACGTTGGCCACCCGAACACAAGATGCCACTGCAGAAATTGAAGGCATGATAGCCCAACTGCAGAAATTGTCCAAAACAGCCTCTATGGAAGTCATTAATGGACGAGATCAAGCAGCAGGCAATGCAGAAAAAGCCCTAGAAGCCAGCAAGGGATTGATGAAAGTGACCCAGTCGGTCAGTCTCATTAACTCCATGTCGATTAACATTGCCAGCTCGATTACTGAACAATCCGCAGTGGCCGCCAGTGTAAATGAAAACCTTGAAAATATTCGCAACCTATCAAACGATACCGCGCACGGTGTGAAAGAGATGATGGTCACCACCAAAACGCTTTCAGAGGTACTAAACAAGTTGCAATCTTCTATTGATCGCTTCTCTTTGTAATTTCAATATCTTGATTCGCTAACGCTAATTTTTCACCTGCCACACAAAGCAAAAAGCGAACCCATATTGATGGGTTCGCTTTTTTAATACCTTGTTTTAGATCTTACTTTTGACGGCTCTACTATCTAAAAATACGGTCTGACCAAACGGTTAAACCAGCCGCCACACTGCCAAAGTGATCGCCATCTAACACAGGAATATCACCAAGCCGGTGTTGAATCGCCTCGCGAATCACTGGTGACTTGGCCGACCCACCTGTTATGTAGATCAAATCAGGCTTCTCGCCTGCTTGCTCTATAGCCAACGTCATCAAATTCAGCATTTTTTCTAAGGGTGAAAATATGGACTTAGTCAGTTCTTCACGGCTAATAGAAGCGCTTAGGTCTGTTTCAATATAATCCAAGGAAGCAAGGTATTGCGACGTATCGGACAAGGCGATCTTAGTCTCTTCCGCACTGCGCACTATGTGATAATTATGCTTTTCTTCTCGCATTCGTAAAAATCGTTCAATCAATTTGGGTTGTGCCGCATCCAAACGCAACTGATTAATCTGATGCCTTGTTTCCATACTATTAAATGTCGCGATAGCTGACACGTCATTGGTTGTAATTGCATTCCAATACAACTGAGTCGGCATGGGTAATCCTGTTTTCAATAAAGAATCCATGCCAAATAGCGGCATAAAATGCTTACCCGCAATTTGTATGTCTAAATCATTACCGCCAACACGTTCTCCCGTGTGTGCTAAAAAGTCATTTCGTCTGTCTTCTTTTGCTAAATACTCAGGTCCCATCCGAACCATAGCACAGTCAGTCGTACCACCACCTATGTCCACGACCAATACTGTCTTGTTTTCTGTCAGAGTGACTTCGAAATCCAAACCCGCCGCAATCGGCTCATAAAGAAATTCAATTTCTTTAAAGCCAGCCCTCTTACCAGCGGTTGTTAATATGTCTAAAGCTTGGCGATTACTGACTTCTGCGTCCAAACCTTGAAAATTCACAGGGCGCCCAATAACTGTGTGGGTAATCTCAGCGCCCAAGCTTTTCTCAGCACGCTGTTTGATATTCTGCATCATCACGGTGACAACATCTTCAAAAAAATGAATGTGTTCTGCTCGCAACCCTGCGCCACCTAAAAAGGATTTTGGTGATTTAACAAAATAGCCTTCTTCCGGCCACTGGAAATATTCATTGAACGCTGCGCGCCCAAAAAATAACGTTTGATCGTCCTCCGCAATATCTTCCTCATAACGAGCACGCTTGGCACGTGCTATCGCATTTTGGCGCAGCTCAGCGAACGCTTGCCGAGAAACAATATCACCGATGCCTCTTATTACCGATTCCGTAATTAAGTCTCGATCTAGCGCATACAAAGTGGAAGGGAGAAAAGCGTGGTCATCTTCTAAATTAACCAAGCGTACACGCGAGTTTTGCACTATACCTAATGCACAATTCGATGTTCCGTAATCAAATCCACAAATCATTTATGCTATACCTAATATCGATAATCAAAGGGGGCGCGGACGATAACAGAAAGATTCAAAAGTATCAAAACTATTCCCCCTGGGTATTGTCCTAGAAATCTTACGCTCAATAACCGAAAATTGCAGAATAACAACATACTTAGACAAGAATATAAGTAAGACTCACTTATATAAAATATCCTGGAGAAAAAAGATGCACTTCTCGTTGCAAACCAAAATTACCCTTCAGTCGATCATTGTGGCGATTATTGTTGCCATCAGTGTCGGCAGTGTCTCTTTTTATGCCTTTAAAACAGACAGTGATGCACGGATACAATCCGAAGCCCGCTCCCAAGCAGCGGCCATTTCAACCTATATTAATAGTTGGTCAACAGATCGAATCAGCACCATGCAAGCGGTGAAGCAAAAAATGGAAGCCTCCTTGCAAGAAAATCCCGATGTGAATGAAAAGGACATTCTCAATATTCTTCAACAAGCTCAAACAGGCTTAAATTTTGGTATGACGTTTTTAGGGTTAGAAAATGGCGCTATGTACCGCCATGACCCTTCTTTAAACAGTGCCGATTATGATCCACGAACTCGTAGCTGGTACATTGATGCGAAAGCGAAAAACAGTGCGTATGTGACGGCTCCTTACGTGTCAGCGTCCACACAACAGCTTGCCATGACGTTTGTCGAACCTATCATAGTAAATGGTAGATTTATTGGTGCCATTGGTGGGCTGGTGTTTCTAGATGACCTAATGGAAACCATCATGGCGATGAACGTGGCTGGCGAAGGTTACAGCACCCTCTTTGATGGTGACGGCAAAATCATCGCACATCCAGATAGAAAGCTGATTTTGAAAGACGCCTCTGAACTGTCATCAACACTTAATACAAGTTTTTTTGCAGCAACACAACGTCAAGCCAGTTTTACCCAGCTTCAGCTAGACAACAAAAACATCAACATGTACGCCAGTAACATCAAAGGAACCCCTTGGGTGTTAGGTTTAATGATGGACCAAGACGTATTAAATGCGCCACTTGTTAACCTTGGCACCAGCTTAATTATTGGTGTCTTAATCTTATTAATTGTCGCCTCTGTGATTGTGATTCAAGTAACACGTTTTCTATTACGAGATTTACGTCGAGTGTCAGACAGCATGGCGCAGATTGCTCTGGGAGACGGCGATTTAACACAACGTTTAACCGCTAGCTCAAAAGATGAAATTGCCATTCTTGTTGGTAATTTTAACCAATTTGTCGCCTTACTCCATAACACAGTGTCTCACTTGAAAAAAATTGGTCATCAATTAGCGGGACAAGCGAACGATGCTTATGATTCCTCACAAAACAGCGCCAAAAAACTAGAAGAACAGCAGCACAATATCGCTATGGTTGCGACCGCCATCCACCAGATGTCTCAAGCCACACAAGAAATTGCTGGCAATGCAACCAATACCGCCGTTAATGCCGATGAAACCGTCGCCGCTGGCAACATTGGTCAGAAGCAAGTGCTAAAAAGCCAAGATAGCATTCGCGCCCTCGCCGATGACATTCAAGAAGTGGCTCATGTCATCAATGATCTGAGTAAAAATGCCGATGGCATCAATACTATTTTAACGACCATTTCTGGTATTGCAGAACAAACGAACCTCTTAGCCCTCAATGCCGCCATTGAAGCCGCTCGAGCCGGTGAGCAAGGTCGTGGATTTGCCGTTGTTGCCGATGAAGTGAGAGTGCTTTCGCAGCGCACTTACAGCTCAATAGAAGAAATCCAGAAGATGATTGAGTCTTTGCAAAGCATCACTAAAAATGCCGTTGCAAAAATCCAGCTAAGCCACACCAGAGCAAACAGCAGTGTAGAGGATGTGAATCAGGCAAAAGACAGCTTGGATAAAATCCAACAATCAGTCACCACGATCAATGATCGAGCGGCTCAAATTGCTACGGCGACGGAAGAGCAGACCAGTGTTACTGCAGAGGTCAATAAAAACACCTCAGATATCCAACAAGGTTCTAGCGAATTGGTGGTTCTGGCGACAGAAAGTGCTTCACGAGCAGAAGAGTTAAAACGTTTGGCAGATGATTTGACACAAAATATTAATCACTTTAGAACATGAGTTAAGTCTCTCAACACCGAAGGTTTTTACTTATCATAAAAAAATGCCCTGCTTATTGTGCAGGGCATTTTTTATTGTCTGATATCAAACCAAAGGGGAAACCCCGATAACAGCCTGATGTAAATAAAACACCATGACAAACCAAGACACCATGGCAAACGTAAAGGCCGCTAGGTCAAACTGAACACCTGACTCTTGATCACGTACCACGCCTGCTTTTCGATCACGACGTCGATAAACAGCAAAACTGACAATAGACCAAATCAAAAAGCTGCCAAATACAATAACATCCGCCAAATTACCGTTGCTGATCAAATGAGAAAATGCCCAAATCTTGACGGCAATAAGCATTGGATAGCCAACTTTCTTTTTCATGGTTGTGTTTGGCACCAAAGCCGAACCCACAAAAAACAACGCGACCAACATGAGCAACCCTGCTAAATGACGAGTCCACACAGGTGGAAACCATAACCAAACAGGTGCCATCCGCATTTGCATATAACCCATAATAATAAAAGCCGTAGCCAACAAAGTAATCATCCCAAAACGTATGAGCCAACGCATAGCACCGTTTTGCAGCATATTTGATGCACGCCATTCTGGTGCCACTAAACGCACGGAATGCACACAAAAGAAAATCACTAACCCCATTATTAAAATCAACATACCAAGATGTTCCTCTCATACACTTAAAAAATTCAGTCACGGTCTACACGCAGATCATCCGATTGCTCTGCTTTAATGGTTGCGGATTATAGTGCCAAATCACCAAGAGACCTATTGTTCATTATGTATCGTCCCTCTTAATTCAAATCAATTTTCTCAAATGCTTCAATTAAGGTGTAAAGAGAGGCTCAAAAGCACCATGACAGCAAGCAAGCGGAAAAAGTCGTCAAAATGTCACAAAAAGCCCTGTAATATAACGTTTTCGTGCTAGAAAAAGCCCCCTTCTTTGCTCTAGAATACACGGTTTTGACTAACGGGCAGGTTGCCATGATCAAGACACCTTATTATCTTATCGATAAAGCGGCTCTTTTGAAGAATTTAGAGAAGATCGCTTATGTGCGTCAACAGTCCGGCGCTAAATCGTTACTGGCACTAAAATGCTTTGCGACTTGGTCGGTATTTGACCTAATGCAAGAATATATGGATGGCACCACGTCCTCGTCTTTGTACGAAGTGAAGCTTGGAAAAACAAAATTCCAAGGTGAAACCCATGCCTACAGTGTGGCCTATTCTGACGATGAAATCAGCGAAGTGTTAGCACATTCTGACAAAATCATTTTCAACTCCATCGGTCAGTTCACGCGTTTTAAAGAAGCCAGTCAAGACAAAACCCGTGGCCTACGTGTTAACCCACAAGTGAGCACTTCTGAGTTTTTAATTGCCGATCCAGCCAGACCCTTTAGTCGCCTTGGTGAATGGGACCCAGAAAAAATCGCCACTGTGATTAACGATATCTCTGGTTTTATGTTCCACAATAATTGTGAGAACAACAGCTTTGACCGTTTCGATGAGATGCTCACTCTTATAGAAGAGCGCTTTGGTCACTTGATCCAACAAGTTCAATGGGTCAGCCTAGGGGGAGGTATCCACTTCACTGGTGACGACTACCCTATTGATAAATTCTGCCAGCGCCTAAAAGAATTTTCCGAAAAATACGGCATTCAGGTCTATTTAGAACCAGGCGAAGCCAGTATTACCAAAAGCACCACATTAGAAGTCACTGTATTAGACACTTTATTTAACGGTAAAAACTTAGCCGTTGTCGATAGCTCCATTGAAGCGCATATGCTGGATTTATTGATCTATCGTGAAAACGCCAAAATGGCACCTTGTGATGGCGAACACGACTATATGATTTGTGGAAAGTCTTGTTTAGCTGGCGATATTTTTGGCGAATTTAAATTCGACAAAGCATTACAAGTGGGCGACCGTCTTTCTTTCCAAGACGCCGCAGGTTACACCATGGTGAAAAAGAACTGGTTTAACGGTGTTAAGATGCCGTCTATTGCCATACGCCAATTGGATGGCAGCATCGAACTTGTCAGGGAATTCGGCTACAACGATTTTGAACAGAATCTATCCTAATTCTGTTTCAACAAAATACTTTGGAGATAGCGTTACTATGAAAAAAAATGTCCTCATTATTGGCGGCGGAGGCGTGGCACGAGTTGTGGCACATAAATGCGCCCAACACAATGACACACTGGGCAATATCGCAATTGCTTCGCGCAGCGTTACGAAATGCGACGATATTGTAGCCAGTGTCCTCGACAAAGGCAGCATGAAGGTAGAGGGCCGCATTCAAGCATTCGCCCTAGACGCTCTTGATGTGCCAGCTACTATTAAATTGATTCAAGAAACCGAATCCCAAATCGTCATTAACGTCGGCTCTGCTTTCGTTAATATGTCTGTTCTGGAAGCTTGCATGGAAACCGGAGCCGCTTATTTAGACACGGCCATCCATGAAGACCCAAACAAAATTTGCGAAACACCCCCTTGGTACGCCAATTACGAGTGGAAACGTCGTGATGCCTGCAAAGAAAAAGGCATCACCGCCATTCTGGGTGTGGGTTTTGACCCTGGCGTTGTCAATGCATACGCCGCGCTTGCTTATAACGACTACTTAGACTCCGTTGACTCTATCGATATCATCGACGTGAACGCTGGTAGCCATGGTAAATACTTCGCCACCAATTTCGACCCTGAAATTAACTTCCGTGAATTCACCGGACGTGTTTATTCATGGCAAAACAGCGCATGGCAAGAAAACAGCATGTTTGAAGTCAGCCGTACTGACGACCTTCCTGTCGTTGGCTCTCAAACCACTTACATGACAGGCCATGACGAAGTACATTCACTCTCACAAAACCTAAACGTGCCAAACGTACGTTTTTGGATGGGCTTCGGTGAGCATTATATTAATGTCTTCACGATACTGAAAAATTTAGGCTTATTATCTGAACAACCTGTTAAAACCGCCGAAGGCTTAGAAGTTGTTCCCCTTAAAGTAGTCAAAGCCGTTTTACCGGATCCCTCTTCACTTGCCCCAGCCTACACGGGCAAAACCTGCATTGGAGATGTGATCAAAGGGAAAAAAGACGGTCAGGATAAAGAAATCTTTATCTACAATGTCGCTGACCACAAAGACGCTTACAACGAAGTCGGCAGTCAAGGAATCTCTTATACGGCAGGCGTTCCACCTGTTGCTGCTGCCATTCTTGTTGCAAACGGCATATGGGATGCAAAAGAAATGCGTAACGTAGAGCAGCTAGACCCTAAACCATTTCTAGGTTTATTAAACGAAATGGGGCTGCCAACTCGTATTAAAGATGAGAACGGCGACCGCCCTTTTACCCTTTAATAAACGCACTCATATCAGCGCCTTTCCCGCAAGAGGGGCGCTGAAATTTATTCTTATAAATACCCCTCTTATTTCGCTCTCCTCTACTTACGAAATTCCAATAAAGTCCATACAATACGCCAAAATCCACCCACCTGAGATACTCTCTCAAAGGAACTTCGTAATGAAACAGCAACTAAAAATTGCAGCTCTCACTGCTGTGATTTCACTAACGCTCGCCGGTTGTGCATCTAACCCTGATTCTGCTGCAAACTTGGCCGCAGACGCAAAATATTCGCAAACCATCGTTCAGATCAATGACCTCAAGCAAGCCATTGATAGTGCAGACAAAAGCTTGGCAAAAGGCGCTGAAAACGAATTGCCTTGGTTCGCCACCCAAGATATAGAAGAAGCGAAGAAGGCATTAGCAGAAGCGAAAGACCACTATTCTAAATTTGAATTTGATCCATCTAAAGCGAGCGCTAGTACTAGCTTTTTTGGTTCAACGACCTATCTTGAGGCTGCAAATACCGCCATCAAAACATTTAACCAGCACATGACCAACGCGGTTAACCTAAAAGCCAAGGCACAATCAACCTTACCAGAAGCCTTTGACTATCGTGCTCAGCTAAAAACCCTGAATGCGAAACAATACTTTCCTGGTGCCTCGCAAGAATTGGAAGACAACCTAAAAAAACTTGTTGACCAAATCGCGAGTAATAAAGCTCAATCGGCGGTCAGCGCACAACCAGCTCTCGTCGCTAAGATGCGTGCACTTGAAGTAAAAACGGTTACCGCTATTTACCTTACTGATGCCAAAAATGCGCTAGACAAGCTGATGAAAACAGACGCGACTCAACATGCGCCTAAATCGCTTTCCCAGGCCATGACAGCACTGACTGCGGCAACAGCTTTTGCTGCAACACAGCCAAGAGCGATAGACGACATCAAACTTCAAGGTGAAAACGTTATGTTTGCAGTGAATCGAGCAAAACAAATCGCCCAGACTGTTAAAAAGCTAAAGACAATCCAACCAAAAGATTATGAAGACTACATTGTCGGTTATGAGAAAGTGTTGCTTTCAATCAGCAATGCGCTTAATGCTGACGACCGTAGAGACCTCGCTTTTGAAGAGCAAGGCAAAGCGTTGGTTAGCTTTATAGAAACCAACTTAAAAGGTCAAGAAGCGTCCATTCAAGCACAACAACAGCTTCGTAAAGAACTAAAAGATCAGAAAACCTATTCTGTTTTACTAGAAGAAAAAATCAGCACACTGACAAATAATCTAGAAGACATGAAAAAAGCATTGGCTGATGCCCTAGCCAAAAAATAAAACAGGCTCAACTAGCGCAAAAAAAGCCAGCTCACAAGCTGGCTTTTTCGTTTTTAGATGGCCATGTTTGCACAAGAAAACTCTGCTTGTCGCTCAGAGAACTCAGCGGTGAGCAAAGGCGGTTTTAGTGCAGTCACCGTCGATTTTGTCTTTCTCTTCTTCAAGTATCTCAGGGGTAAATTGCCCCATAAAACAACAGCAAATACCTTCGCCAATCATGGTGCGTGGTCCCATTGGATGACCAATGTGTTTATAGACGCCGTGACTGTGTCCATGGGAGTGGTCGTGGGCATGCCCATGAGAATGGCTATGGCTATGGCTATGATCATGACTGTGACCGTGTCCATGGTCGTGAGTGTGATTTTTCAACACATTGATATTGGGCACTTCACCCATTGAAATAACGGCGTGCTTTAGATCAAACGCAGACAAACCTTGGGTATCGTCCTGTGGATCAACAAACTCCGCATGGTGGTGATGCACATCTACTTCACCGGCGGCAAGGCGACGCTTAAAAGAGTTCATTAGCGTTTCTTCACCCGTTGGTAATTCGCCCTGCATGATCTCTTCAACACGGTTTTGGAAGGCATCGATAACACGAGGATGATCGTTCAAGTAAGGTGTCTGAACAAACGTGACCTCTGGGTGCTCTTGCGCCACTTTGTCAACATAACCTTGAATTCGCTTGATCAAACGACCCGTAAACAAGAAATATGGCGCCACAACAATACGTTTGAAACCAAGCTTCATGAGTTTCTCAAGCCCTACACCAACGGATGGGTAAGTCACACCAGAGTAAACTGTATCCGCCCAACCAAAGCCCATGTTCTCATTGACGATACGCGTTAACTTTGCGGCTTCGGCGTTGGCAGAAGTATCCGAGGTGCCACGACCCACCACCACGAGCAGAGTGTCATAAATATTCTCTGGTGGATTTTCTGGATCAAGACCAAGCGATTCGTAAATACGCGCCTGAAAGGCCTCAATCATGTCATCTTGTAAGCCTAATTCACGACCATAAGTCACTTTTAAACCAGGGTGTTTTTCTTCGTACGTGGTCAACACAGAAGGAATATCATTCTTTGCGTGTGTCGCGGCAAACAACATGCCTGGTACCGCATAAATTTCTTCAACACCTTGGTTGACAAGGCTGTCTAGGCCCATATGAATATTGGGGGCTGAAAACTCTAGAAATCCATATTCGACAGGCAGATTCGGAAAGCGCGCTTTAAGCCCCTTCGCCACCAGACCAAACTCACGCTCTGCGTCTTTATCACGACTGCCGTGACCACAAATCATAATGCCCTTTTTGGCCGCTTCTTTCTTACTCATTATTTCTCTCTACTTTAAATCGTCTTAGCTGATAGTGAGTGTAACGACTAACAGCAAGGTTACCAGCGCTCTTCTGCCCAAGATCACTGACGTTGTTCTTGTTGCTGATCTAAATCAAGCAACAAGGATTGAATTTTTTCTCGATGCGTATCGGCATTTTGCCACATACCACGCTGTATGGCTTCTAATAAGCGTTCACCCATTTCTTCTAATGCGTGGGGGTTATTATCACGCATAAAGGCTTGATTATCTGGATCAAGTAGCAATCTATCCGTCACCTGCTCGTATTGATAATCCGCTACCAGATCGGTGGTCGCATCGTAAGCAAACAAATAATCTACCGTCGCTGTCATTTCAAACGCCCCCTTGTAACCGTGTGTTTGCATGGCTTCGATCCATTTAGGGTTCAGTACTCTGGAACGCACCACACGATTCAGCTCTTCTTTTAAGGTACGAATTTTTGGCGAGCTAGGGTTGGAATGGTCACTGTGATAGACACTCGGCGCTTGTCCGCTAAACTCGGTCACCGCATTGGTCATGCCGCCTTGGAATTGATAATAATCGTCTGAATCAAGAATATCGTGCTCGCGGTTATCTTGGTTTTGCACGACCGCATCCAGTTGCGACAGTCGCTCGATAAAGGCGTCTTTTGCTTCAACACCTTCGCCACTCATTTTGTGATGAACGCCTTTGCTATTCACATCATCACTATAAGAACCGTATGCATAACCGCCCCAATTTACATAAGCTTCGGCAAGATCGGCTTTAGTATCCCAGCAACGCTCATCAATCAAACCTTGCAGTCCTGCGCCGTAAGCGCCTGGTTTGCTTCCGAACACACGGTAAGTGGCTTGACGATTCGCCTCGACTTCACTCATACCTTTCGCAAGTAATTGGGTTTTACGTGCTTCCACATTGGCGCGTATCACATTGCCATTACCGGGCTCTTGATAGTCAGCCAGTGCCAACACGGCTGCATCATACAGTCGCATCACATTCGCAAACGCATCACGAAAAAAGCCAGAAACACGCAAAGTGACATCCACTCTAGGCCGACCTAATTGCATGCACGATACAATCTCAAAATCCGTCACGCGGTTCGATCCCGGCGCCCAAATTGGGCGAATTCCCATTAAGGCAAAAGCTTGAGCGATATCATCGCCACCAGTACGCATAGTAGCAGTGCCCCATACAGACAACCCCAGGTCTTTTGGATAATCACCATGTTCTTGTAAATGTCGCTGAATCAAAGCCTCGGCCGATTTCTGACCAATCGCCCATGCCGCAGGCGATGGAATCGCACGATTATCCACAGAAAAAAAGTTACGCCCTGTTGGTAAAGTATCAAGTCGACCTCGGGTTGGTGCACCACTTGGGCCTGGGGGAATAAAACCGCCCGCCAAGCCGGTTATCAAGGCTTGAATTTCATCGTGAGCACTTTGCTGCAAAGCCACCAACAAGCGTTTCTTACTGTGCGCTAATAAAGTGGCGGTTTGTGGTAGTTTGACAGATAAATCGTCTGTGGATTCGTTACCAATCAAATGGCTTAATACCAATGTTTTGGCAAATAACTCCAAGCGTTCTTTGGTATCCGCGTGGGTGCGCCAAGCGAGTTCACTCATTGATTGCAACCGCTCTGGCTTATTGCCTAACCAAGGTGAGCGCTCACTTTTCATCGGGTCAAAATCGTCTTGCTCCAATGAAAGGTCTTTTACTAATGCATGGAGAATGCCTTGGCTGGTGATCTCACTGCCACGAGGTAAACGTAACAAAGCCACCAAGGTATCGGCCAGTTTGTCGTCTTCTGGCAACTCTCCCAGGCGATGCAAGCCATGACGAATTTGCGCTTCTTTTATCTCACATAAATACGTATCAAGCCCCTCCAAGACCGCATCGTCATTGCCGGATTCAGCATCCTCACTTGCAATAATCGCCAGCTCTTCTAAAAGGTGAGATTCTTGAACTTTTTTAAGGATTTGCTCACGCAACCAGGTTTCGCGGCGCACATCCATGCCCATGGCTTGGTAGTATTCATCAACAAGGTTTTCTAGCTCGGCCATCTCACCATACGTTTCAGCCCGAGTCATCGGCGGCATAAGATGGTCAATGATTACCGCTTGTGTACGTCGTTTGGCTTGTGCTCCTTCACCAGGGTCATTGACAATGAAAGGATAAAAATGCGGCATCGGACCAAGAGCGATATCGGGCCAGCACGATTCAGATAAAGCCGTGCCCTTACCCGGTAACCATTCAAGGTTGCCATGTTTGCCCACATGCACAAAAGCATCCACTTGATAGACATGACGCAACCAAAAATAGAACGCCAAATAGCTATGGGGCGGAATCAAATCAGGGTCATGATAGTTTGCCGCGAGATCCAAATTAAAACCACGGGCCGGCTGAATCCCCACAAAGGTTTCGCCAAGCCGAATCCCAGCCAACATGATACGTCGCTGACCATTTTGCTCGCGGCATTTGTGGTCATCTTCCGGTGGCCCCCAGCGGTCCCAAACGGCGTTTTGGCATTCTAATGGCAGTTGATAAAAGTAATGTAAGTAGTCTTCCAAGGCGAGACTTTGCCAACACCCTCTTTCATGCAAAGTATTGGGATTATTCGTCACTGCCCCCAACAACGCTTCGATCAAAGCATTACCGTGCGCAGGAATATGCTCAATCGGATAACCCGCAACTTCTAAGGCGTTTAATAAGTTCACCGCAGAAGCGGGCGTATCCAAGCCCACGCCATTGCCAATACGACCGTCTTTGGTTGGGTAGTTGGCGAGAACAAAGGCAATGCGTTTTTCATGATTGGGTTTGCTGGCTAAATTAGCAAAACGTTTGGCAAGTTGAGCGACAAAGCGTGCCCGCTCTTCGTGCAGCTCATAGCGTACTAAATCGACTTGAGCAATGTCGTTATAATGACTCAAAGCTTTAAAACTCACCGCACGAGTCACGATACGACCATCCATTTCTGGCAAAACGATTTGCATGGCTACATCTCGGCTACGCAAGCCTTGAGTTTGGGCGAGCCAATCTTCTTCAGTACTGCCAGACAAAATCAACTGCAACACGGGAATCGGTGACGCAAAAGCCGATTGAAAATCCGTCGGTTCAGAGGCCAAATCTGGGCTACCCACCCGATTGGCAGCAAAACCAGTCGTGTTTAAAATGACCTTGGCTTGGGTGCGCTCCACCAGCGATTCTATCAAGCCAACCGACACATCATCTTTGAGAGAATTCACCGCCACCGCCAAGGGTACCAAACCTTCTTGTTCGATAATCTCAATCAAGCCGTCAAACATGTCGGTGTTTCCGCTTTGTAAATGAGAACGGTAAAACACCAAGATGGCAACAGGGCGACTTTGTGCTAATTCATCCATATAGTGGCTTTGCCACTGGGTAAAGCCAGACGAATGACCAGCATGATAAATCAGCGCGCTCGCCAAAGGCGCTGGCTCTTGCCACGCATAAGACAAGGCAAAGTAGCGATCAGAAAGGAAATAAAACAATTGTTGGGCGTTAACTTGCCCGCTTTCACGTAGATACCGCCATACTCGATGGCAATCTTCTGGTGTCGCGGTGGAGACATTCGTTAACAAAGGGTCATGGGAGTCGTCACCGGATACCACGATTAAAATGCGGCTGGCTTTTGCTTTCGCCCATTCTTGCAAGCGCTGAAAGCCATACGCCCAATAATGCTCACCGCCAAGCAGTGAAACCACCACGACGTTGGCATGATCAAGCACCTTGTGCTCATATAAATCGTAAGCCGCGGGTTTAACCAGCTGCATCCAATTAGCAAGGCGAACAGTCGGTAGTCGCACGTTTTCCCATTCATCATTGGCACGATGAAGAGAAACAATTTGATCAAGCGCACTGCCAAGTGAACCGAGCACACTATCCGCAGCCGCCAGAATAACCAACTCTGCTGGAGTTTGCCCAAGATCAACAATCCCTTCATCGTCAACAAAGCCACCCGGTTTGGCTGCTAATAAATGCACGGTTTCTCCAGCTTCTTTTTTGTACTTACCTGTCATTCCCGCGAAGGTGGGAATCCACAAGTTTAAAATTAAGAGATTGATTCCCGCCTTCGAGGTCGTCGCTAAAGGTAATCTCCTGTAGGTTGGCCTTTAGGCCGTCAAAAACCTGATAACACCAAACCAAAACCCTTGACGCGCTAAAGCACGACCTACAAAAAAACAATATAAATCAAACAATTGTAGGCTAAAGCCACGACCTACAAAAGAACGACTGGGATGACTAAAAGCAAGCGCAGTAGCCGCCATCAAGCACTCAGTGCATCGTGTAAAATACCTTCGATGTTCTCTTTACTAATGCCCTTACCGATGAACACCAACTGTGTTTTGCGCACTTCTTCTGGCTGCCATAAACGGTCAAAGTAACGATCTAAACGCGTGCCAACCACTTGAAACACTTGGCGCATTGGTTTGCCGTGAACGGCAGCAAAACCTTTAATACGAAAAATGTTGTGCTCTTCAACCAGCTGAGTCAGGGTTTCTTGCAAAAGATCAGATTGCACTTCACCCAATGTCACAACAAAAGAATCAAAATGATCGTGAGCGTGGTCGTGATGGGCACCATGAGCATGATGATGGTCGTGATGGTTATGCACCTCATCGATTCGGCTTTCTGTTGCTGCGTCAATGCCTAACAAAACATCCAATGCCGCCTCGCCATTTTCGATATACACGGTTTTCACTGTGCTGGGTACTTCATGAGCAATAATGGCTTGCACGCGTGCACGTTCTTCGTCATTAAGTAAGTCGTTTTTACTCACCACCACCAGATCCGCGGCACTGAGCTGATCATCCAGTAATTCTTGCAGGCTTGGATCATGATCCAAACTCTCATCCGCTAGACGTTGTGCTTGCACCTTGTCTTCGTCATGAGCAAAACGCCCCGCCGCCACGGCCGCACCATCAACAACGGTAATGACCGCATCAACGGTACAATGCTCTTTTATACCCGGCCAGTTAAAAGCCTGAACGAGCGGCTTAGGTAACGCCAAGCCACTGGTTTCGATCAGGATATGGTCAATATCACCTCGGCGAGCAACCAACTGCTGCATGACAGGTAAAAACTCTTCTTCTACAGTGCAGCAAATACAACCATTCGCCAGCTCATAAAAACCGTCGTCGCTGCGCTGGCTTCCCTCTTCAACCCCTTCTGGGCAATCAAGAGGACAAGAGCGCAGTAGGTCCGAATCAATATCCAGCTCACCAAACTCATTGACGATCACCGCAATACGCTTGCCTGCGGCTTGTTTTAGCACATTGGATAATAACGTTGTTTTACCACTGCCCAAAAAGCCAGTCACAATTGTTGTTGGAATTTTATTCAATTGCATGATTCATCCTTCTTACTTTGAGGGAAAGTCTGTTTACACTAGATTTTTTTAGGCTTATGTATCTTACGAAAGATGTGCGCTTGTCCTTTATCGTATAAATAAGAATCCGCAAAATCTTCCGTGTCTAATACCTTCCCGACCAATATCAAACTGGTACGAGTAAATTTTTTCTCTCTTACTTTGGCGACAATATCTGCCAAGGTTCCCACCACATAATCTTGATCAGGCCAACTGGTGCGATAACACACCGCAACAGGGCAATCCTCACCGTAATGTGGAATCAGCTCTTCAACAATTTTATGGATACGCGTAATACCAAGATGAATCGCTAACGTGGCGCCACTCTGTGCTAGCGCAGGCAAACGCTCCCTTTCAGGAAAAGGTGTTTTACCTTCATAGCGCGTCATGATGACCGTTTGAGAAACGCCCGATAAAGTCAACTCTTTGCGTAACAACGCGGCCGAGGCGGCAACAGCACTGACCCCTGGTATCACTTCGTAATCAATATTCAGAGCTTCCAAGCGACGAATTTGTTCGCCAATCGCACCGTACAAAGCCGGATCGCCAGACTGCAAACGAGCAACATCTTTGCCTTCTTGCGCCGCTTTTTCGATAACGGCTGTGGTTTCATCCAAGTTCATTTCGGCGGTGTCGTATATCGCTTGCGCAGAACCACGAACACTGTCTATTACTTGTGGGGGAATCAAAGAACCCGCATAAAGAACAATTGGGCAGCGCTCCATGGTCTTAACGGCTTTCACCGTCATCAAATCTGGATCGCCAGGGCCTGCGCCAATAAAGTAAACTTTCATTTATTTCTCTTACCTTTTATCACAAGCTAAAGCCTATATCAGCGCTCTTACAGCTTCTTAGAGTAGCCACGCGGCGTATAAATCCAATGCTTCTGACCATTGACTATGTGTTTGCTATCCGAGTTCCCGACACTGACCATGGTGAACATATCTACGTCTTTGGCGTCTAATTCACCCAATGTCGTAAAGGTAATTTCTTCTTCTGGACGAGTGAGCTGACGACCAATCATCACAGGGGTGCTGGCAGGACGATATTGCAATAAGACATCACGCGCGTGATTCAATTGCCAATCGCGTTTTTTTGACACAGGATTATAAAAAGACACCACAAAATCACCTGCACCACAGGCATGTAAGCGCTTATCAATGGTTTCCCAAGGGGTCAACAAATCAGACAGTGAAATGGTACAAAAATCGTGCCCCAACATAGCGCCGACTCGGCTCGCTCCCGCTTGCATCGCTGAAATACCTGGAATAACTTCTATGTCTACATCCAGCCATTCAGGGTGATTCTCTTTGCTTTGTAACTGCATATCAAGCAATTCAAATACCAAGGTGGCCATGGCATAAATGCCAATATCACCACTGGAAATCAACGCGGTATTTTTACCTTGCGCTGCCAAATTAAGCGCTAAGCGGGCACGCCCAATCTCTTCACCTAGGGGCAAGTCATGAAACGTCTTACCTTCACTCAGCTCACCAAGTAAATCTAAATAATAGCCATAGGCAACCCAATCACTGCAGACAGCTAATGCTGTCGTGGCATTGGGCGCTACCAAACCGAGATCGCCAGGCCCCATACCCATTACAAATAACTTGCTCATGCACTCTCTACAATCTAATCAAGCGCCACAAGACGCGAATAAGACCATTGTACACGGATTACAAAGCGGACGAGATGAAAACACCACGATTTAGAATGAACGCTTTTCAGGAGCAACACTAAGATTCAACACGCACAAGCTGACACTGGAGTTTTTTCATATCCCGTAGCTCAAGCATGGCTTCATCGGAGTGAATCCAGAAAGACACACCTTCTCCCAAATAAGAAGCGCCGGAAGCACTCACGGCTTGAGTTAGCTGATACTCTTTTTTCTGCCAAGATAATTGCGCTTGATCTGCGTGAAAAAGAATGGCTAACGGTTTACCATTGCAGTTATAAACAGCAGAATTGGTTTGTATGGTGTTTTCAGCTTCATAAACTTCATCGTCAGAGTCGATATTCGTTCCTACAGAACTACAAGCCACTAAACCAAAAAAAGAAATAACCACTAGGGCGTTGGGTAACACGGTTTTTTTTATACGCATTTTCGAGACTCCATTCTAGAACCACTTGTTCCAGTCCACTTATTTTCTGAGTGATGGTTATAATAAGTAACATGAATTTTAACACTCCCTTCGACCTCTAGCCAGAAAATAAGATCAACCACCGCGATTCTGATGGGTTGCTTTATGTGAATAATCGCTTCTTATTGGCGAATAAACCGATACATTGTCACAAAATCACCACAATTGAGACGATCAGAGACTTTGACAGTTAAGGACAAAAACGAGTATATTTCCTGCGTCGGACATATCCGACTTCGTTCTCGGGGCGGGGTGAAATTCCCCACCGGCGGTAAAGGCTATTTTTAAACAACAGCCTAAGCCCGCGAGCGCCTTTTAGATATTTTCTTTTAGGGTCAGCAGATCTGGTGTAACTCCAGAGCCGACGGTCATAGTCCGGATGATAGAGAGCGCGTCAGACAAAACCTATTAGAGTACCGTATTTTTTGCGGTGCCCAACAAAGGTATGCCATTTAAACGTGGTGTATTTGCCTGCCCGTTCGCCCTGATTCACCTTAGATATTTAGGATTAAAAAATGAATCAGAGCTCAACGAATATTGAATTCACTCCAGCAACAAAACGCATCGCTATTCTGCATGCTTCTTGGCACACCGAAATCGTGCTGAATTGCGTAGAAGGCTTCACAAAAGAGCTTGTAGCTCGTGGTTACGATGCGTCATTAATAGACATCATTCCCGTACCTGGCGGCTACGAAATTCCCCTACAAGCAAAACTGCTTGCTAAAAGCGGACAGTATTCCGCGATTGCTGGCACGGCATTGGTTGTGGATGGCGGTATTTATCGTCATGACTTTGTTGCCTCAACCATCTGCAATGCCCTAATGCAAGTCCAATTGGAAACAGAAGTACCGGTTCTTACCGCGGTGCTGACACCACATAACTTCCATGAACACGACGAACATAAAGACTACTTTAGCCGTCATTTTGTTAAGAAGGGAATTGAGCTGGCAAATGCCTGCGATCAAACCATTCGCTTGACAGAAAAAGCCAAACAAATGCGATAAGCATTAGCTTAACAGGCACCAAAGTCGTCAAAACGCCTCGTATCTCAGATGATACGAGGCGTTTTTATTTTAACGATACACACTAAGAGAATGTGCTAAGAAAAAGCATGAGATCTTAGCGAGATATAAAGATCACTCTTCCTATCCGCCTCAACACATAACCCCAACATATCATCAATAAAAAAACCTAACGCTCGGCGTTCAATTTGCTCGATGCCTTGCTGCTGTTGAAGGGATAAATTGCCGTATCTTGAGGCCGCCCCAAAATCACCAAACAACACATGTCCTTCTTCGTTGATCAAGGTATTGTGAGCATAAAGATCTCCGTGACTGACCTTTTTCTCACAAAAATATGCGACTAACTGATCTACTTGCTCAATAATTCGGGCAATTTTATCAACTGAAAATTGCTGGTCTTGTGCAAAAGTATCTCGTGTGCAAGACGCCAAACTGGGCGGTTGCCCTAAATTTGTATAATGGGCAGGAATTAACTCCATTACGAGAGCTGAGCAATCCACCTCTGCCACCTTAGCAAGAGGGCGAACCAAGTTTTTATGACTGCCAACGGCAAGACATGCATCCAGTTCATCTTGTGGATAACCGTCACTGGTCACCTCACCTTTAAATACTTTTACAGCAACAGAGTCTGAAAAATGAAAGGGGTTTTCTCGCCATGTTGCGAGGGAAATAACGCCAGATGCGCCCTGCCCTAAAACCTGATGTAACTCTAAGTCTCGAAATGGCACTGTCTTAAATTCATTATGGGGATCACGTGCAGCACAAAATGGATTACCAGAAAATGCTAACCAAGCCAAACGAGGTAGCGTTAATAAAACATCAGGAAAAGCCGCCAGCTGATTAGCCGACAAACGAATCAACTCTAGATTACGGCAGTTTACGATGGAGTCGGGAAGTGTCGTTAAACGGTTACCAGCCAATGCCAGTTTTTGCAATCGCGTCAATCTGCCAAAGTCTTTTGGTAACGACGTTATTTTGTTATCCGTAAGAATGAGCCAACGCGTTAAGGTCGGTAACGAATCCGATGAGACACGAGTGATTTGGTTACTTTTAAACCCGATCATCTCCAAGTTTTCACATCGTCCTAACGCTTCTGGCAAATGAGTAAAACAATTATTCGAGCAAAACACTATACGAAGTTTTGTGAGACGCGAGAGGTCCGCGGGTAATTCACTTAGCTTATTATTCGACAAATCTAAAATTTCTAGACTGTCAGCCAGATCAAAAATAGCCTCAGGGAAAGTCGTTAAATTATCCGATAACTGTAAGCGAACTACGCCTTTCAGCTCTCCACGGTTAAGCTGGTCGAGTGTGTGCAAAATAAAACTCTTTGTAATGAAAATTTACACACATTATAACCAATTAAGGGTATAGGATGGTGACTTTTATCTCGCTAATAGCACCGCAATCAGTGCAATCATTGCCGGCAAACCTTGTATAAATAAAATCTTTTTGCTTGAAGTAATGGCACCATACACGCCAGCGACACCCACACAGAGTAAAAAGAAAATCGTTACGTGTGCCCCCCCGTCACCAAGCCACAACCCCCACAACAAGCCCACAGCAAGAAAGCCATTGTAAAGTCCCTGATTCGCTGCCATCACCTTACTTGCTTTAGCAAAGTCTGGCTTCAACCCAAAGATCTTCATGCCTTTAGGCGTATCCCAAAGAAACATCTCAATATACATGATGTAGAAATGCAAGAATGCGACAAAAACCGTGGCTAACGTTGCGATTAACTCCATACCCTCTCTCCTTCTTATTTTTATCCCATTAAGCAAACTTTCCCCAGTCTCTTATCTCATTGCAATCAAGAAACAGAGAAACTATTTTGCTCTATCCTGGTCTACTTCATCAAGCACGTTAGATTTTTCATCTAGTTGCGCAAGTTTTTGCTGGAAATCTTGCAGCGCAATGGTCAGCGCACCTACGGCGACACTGGGTTCAATATCGTGACTTTCCAATAACGCAATAAGATCAACAGCCAATTTGATATGATCTGGCGCTTGGTCTAAAGACATAAAAACTCCATGCGAAAAACGGCAATAATATATAGGTAAAATACACTAAATAGTCCGTGAAAAACCATTTTGCCGTCTATAATGGCTTTTGGCATTATCAATTGTTCAGCGTAAATAAGACAAATACAATACACATCGAACATAAACAAGCCTAATTTAACGAGGTTACCGTGATTACAAATGAATTTTGGTTAGATCGATGGAAAACGGGACGTATCGGCTTTCACCAAGAAGGTGTCAATCCTAAACTGATTGAGTTTTGGCCCATATTACCAAAAGGCAGTAGCGTTCTTGTGCCTTTGTGTGGCAAGTCCAATGACATGATCTGGTTGGCGGAACAAGGCTATCAGGTCACGGGCGTTGAACTGTCTTCCTTAGCAGTCATTCAATTTCTAGGTGATAACGATTTAAGTTATGACACCCATCAACAAGGTGAGCTAAAAATCCACACAGTGAATGGCTTACCACTGCGCATTGTTGAAGGCGATTATTTCCTTTTCACTGAGAGCGAATTTGATGCTTGCTACGATCGCGCCGCCATGATCGCCATGCCAGACTCAAGACGCGCTGAATATGTCACACACACTCTTGGGCGTATGTCTTCTACTGCCAGCTTATTGCTGATTTCATTACAGTATGATGGCGACACACAGGGACCACCATTCTCGGTCGAAGAAGAAAGCATAACGGCACTGTGGGGAAATAAAATTCAAAGAATTGCGTCCGAGAATTTAGCGCAAACCACCCCTCTCTACAAAGAACAAGGACACAATGTTTTTGAGGAAAGTGTGTGGCGTATTCAAGCTTAGCGAATATAAGGTTGAATAGCCCTAGATTAGACTGTCTACCCTAGGTTTTTTCTGGGATAATACGGCACAATTTTTCACCGATAATCCATGTATCCTTGTAATTGCCACGCAACAATCATCGCCATTACGCCCGATACCAAGAGTAGATAATGATCAAACGACATAAAACCGCCAAGCAACTCTTTTCTTACCCATTGTATTGGGCTGAGTGTTATGGGGTTTCCCCCTTTCTTCCTACCACCAGAGAGGAAATGGATGCCCTTGGTTGGGACAGCTGCGATGTCATTATTGTCTCCGGCGACGCCTATGTTGATCACCCAAGTTTTGGCATGGCGGTATTAGGTCGCTTATTAGAAGCTCAGGGCTATCGTGTCGGGATCATTGATCAGCCAGACTGGCGCAATACTCAAGATTTTATGCGCCTTGGTCGCCCCAATCTCTATTTTGGTGTTACCGCAGGCAACATGGATTCTTTAATCAACCGTTACACGGCCGATTTGAAAGTACGAAATGACGATGCCTATACACCTTACGGTGTTGGAGGAAAACGTCCTGACCGCGCGGTTATTGTCTACTCGCAGCGTTGCAAAGAAGCCTTCCAAGACGTGCCTGTGATGATTGGTGGTATTGAAGCCAGTCTGCGACGCATTGCTCAATACGACTACTGGAGTGATGAAGTTCGTCGCTCAGTTTTAATCGACTCTACAGCAGATATCTTACTTTACGGTAACGCCGAACGTGCGATGATTGAAGTCACGCATCAAATGGCCATGGGCAAAACTCTCGACGAACTCACCGATATTCGTGGTACCACCATTGTTCGTAATGCGCCTCCTGGTGGCTATACAGAAATCGACTCGACTCGTGTTGATTGGCCGGGTAAGGTCGATCAAATCTACAGTCCTTACGAATACATTCCGGAAGGAAAATGTCAGACTAAAGACGAAGGCGATTCGGATGTTATGCCTATTCGCGTGATTCCCGCACCACTACGCCGTGGTGAAAAACTGGATCCAGAAAAAACCTATATTCGTTTACCCTCTTTTGAAAAAGTGTCTAAAGACCCAGTGCTATACGCGCACACTTCACGTATTTTGCATCTTGAATCAAACCCACATAACGCTCGTGCGCTGATCCAGAAACATGGCAAAAAAGAAATCTGGGTAAATCCACCACCAATCCCATTAGAAACCCCAGAGATGGATGGGGTGTTCGATTTGCCTTATGCTCGCGTACCACATCCAAAGTACAAAAAAGCCCGTATCCCTGCTTATGATATGATCAAAACGTCAATCAACATCATGCGTGGCTGCTTTGGTGGCTGCACTTTTTGTTCGATAACCGAGCATGAAGGACGCGTTATTCAATCTCGCTCACACGAATCTATTTTAAATGAGATTGAAGACATAAAAGCAAAGGTACCAGGTTTCACAGGTCATATCTCTGACCTTGGTGGACCAACCTCTAACATGTATACCTTGAACTGCAATGATGATGAGGTTCAAGCTTCTTGCCGCAAGCTGTCCTGCGTGTATCCCACCATTTGCTCTAATTTAAACACGGACCACAGTCCAACGACGGAACTGTACCGAAAAACACGTGCTGTAGAAGGCATTCACACCGTTTCTATTGCCTCAGGCCTGCGCTATGACCTCGCCGTTGAGGATCCAGAGTACGTGCGCGAGCTGGTGACCTATCACGTTGGTGGCTTGTTAAAAATCGCGCCAGAACACTCTGAGCAAGGCACTTTATCAAAAATGATGAAGCCGGGTATGGGAACATACGACCGTTTCAAACGTATGTTTGATAAATATTCTAAAGAAGCGGGTAAGAAACAACACTTGATCCCTTACTTTATTGCGGCTCATCCAGGCAGCTCAGATGAGGATATGCTTAACCTTGCCGTCTGGTTAAAAACCAATGATTTTAAACCAGACCAAGTACAAACCTTTTATCCTTCGCCTATGTCACTCGCGACAGCCATGTATCACTCTGGTAAAAACCCACTCAAACCCGTTACCTACAAGAGTGAAGACGTTTATACTCCAAAAGACGCCAAGCAACGAACCGTACAAAAAGGTTTCTTACGCTACCATGACCCAAGTAACTGGCAAGACCTACGCAATACCTTGGTTAAAATGGGTCGTACTGATCTTATCGGTCACGGAGACAATAAATTGGTTCCGGCTGAAGACAAAGACAAGCAAATACACCGTCGACCACAAAAAGCAAAACCAGGGCAGGCCATTGGTGCATCTCATACATCAAATAGACCGACAATGGAAAAAAATGCAGTTGCCGAAAAAGCACGTCGTAAAAACGCAAATGAGGCTTCTGCAGCCCCATCAAAACGTCGTAAGGCAAAAGTAAAGACTCGCCAATAAACCCTGACTAGAATATAAAAAAAACGTGGCATATTATTTACATATGCCACGTTTTTTAGGTTAGAAACAATAGTCTTAGTAACGTCTATGAGGGTAATTTATTCTGCTTACGACAAATCAGAACCAGCTCAATGGCAGAAATTAAAATCAAGGTATAACCTAACGTCTCGATTCCCTCTTCTACAATGTTTTTCACTAATCGCATATAGGCGTCCCCCATAATGGCCTGCCAATATGAACTTCGACCCATTAAACGAGAAAATGCCAAGATGGTAACAAATCCAGCCAAGAATGTGCCGAAGCAAGGCTGTTGAGAATATTCTTTTAATGATGCGTATATCGAAGAAAAACGCCCCCATAAAAACACCATAACACACACAAAGATCCCTACTACCAGTGTCTGCCAAGCGCCATCAAACACATAGCTGTCCAATAAAGAATCAGACTCACGTACAAACATCATCGCAAGCAAAGCACCGAGTAAAGTTGCTGCTATGTTCAATTTTTCATTCAAACGCGCTGCGTACAAAAAAAGCAAACAACTAAAAAAAGACATAAAGTCTTGCAAGTGTTCAGTCAGTGTACTTTCACTGTACTGAGCAGCTGTTTGGAATTCATAACCTTCCAAAGCGATTAATTGAGCCACACCCGCCACAGCGAAAAGATAAGCAAGACTACGAAAAATAAACATAAAAAAACCTCGATTTTTAATGACGAGATTTTAATGAAAAAAAAGTGAAAAAACGATGTATTACAAGAAGATGACACTATCATTTCTTGTTTTATGCGCATGTTATGACATTTATAATTAATATGTCATAACATGCGTACCAGTAGGACGTGCAATACCACGCCTCTGATTAGGAGGATTTATAATCAATCAAATTTAATGACGCCTCACTGTCCATCAACTCATCCTGCATACTTTCCACATAACCAGCCACTTCATCAGGCGCCAGAAAGTGTGCAATGTGATACATAGCATCCCCTTCCTGAACTAAAGGAATATTCTGCTTACCAATAATAATGCCACCATTTTTGCACAATACCTTATCGAGAATATCACCATAAGGGTCTTTGATTTCAGCCAGCACATCGCCCGCTTCAACAAGGTCACCCAGTTCTTTGATATGTGTAGTAAAACCGCTGTCGGTGGCGCGAATCCAGCTGCTGCTTCGAGCAATTCTTGGCTCAGACAGCGATTTCTTACTGCGAGACTTGGGCAACATCCCTAAATGCCTCATCACTCCAACAATCCCTTTCACGCCTGCTCTGATGGAAAGTTCATCAAAACGCAAAGCTTCTCCTGCTTCATACAGAATGACTTTGGCCCCCACATCATTTGCGCACTCTCGCAACGAACCATCACGCAGGTTGGAATTCATCAGAACCGGCACACCGAACGCTTTAGCAATTTCAAGTGTTTCAGGGTCATCAAGATTGGCTCTAATTTGCGGCAAATTCGTACGGTGTAAACTCCCAGTATGAAGATCAATACCGTAATCTGCTTTGGAAACAATTTCATTTAAAAAGCGATCAGCGACACGACCAGCCAAAGAACCACGCTGAGAACCAGGAAAAGAACGATTCAAATCACGGCGGTCGGGTAAATAGCGACTCTGACTTAGAACACCATAACCATTCACAATTGGCACGGCAATCAGAGTCCCTTTCAAATTCTCCAAATATTTACTTTGAATAATACGGCTAATGATCTCAATGCCATTAAGTTCATCGCCGTGAATAGCCGCACTAATAAATAATGTTGGACCAGATCGTTTGCCACGTTTAACAAAAACAGGCATCGACATATTGGTATCGGTATACAGTTTTACCATTGGCAGCTTTATTCTTGCAGTGCCGCCTAACGGAATCTCCACACCGCCAATCGTTAAAACTGTCTTCGCCATTAGCCCTTCCCTTTTGTTTTTGTGTTACTCAAAAAAGCAGTCTTTTCAATATGCTGAATGATCATTGAAGCGACATCCTTTCCAGTGGCCGCCTCAATACCTTCCAAACCTGGAGATGAATTAACCTCCATAATCAAAGGGCCGTGATTAGAACGTAAAATATCCACACCACACATATTCAACCCCATCACTTTTGCAGCTTCCACGGCCGTGCGCCTCTCTTCCGGAGACAATCTGATTAACGATGCCGTTCCGCCACGGTGCAGGTTAGAACGAAACTCGCCCTCGGCTCCTTGTCGCTTCATTGCGGCAATAACTTTACCACCGACCACGAGACAACGAATATCAGCGCCACCCGCCTCTTTGATGTATTCTTGTACCAAAATATTCGCTTTTAGCCCCATAAAGGCTTCAATAATCGACTCTGCGGTTTTATTCGATTCCGCCAACACAACTCCGATACCTTGAGTACCTTCTAGCAACTTAATCACAACAGGCGCACCACCGACGTTTTTCAACAAGTCGCCTATCTTATCTGGGTGATGTGCAAAGCCTGTTTTGGGCAACCCCAGACCCTTACGAGACATTAACTGCAAAGATCTTAACTTATCACGAGATCGACTGATCGCAACCGACTCATTGATGCTGTAGGTCCCCATCATTTCAAATTGCCTAACAACCGCCGTACCATAAAAAGTCACGGACGCGCCAATTCTTGGAATAACGGCATCGTATTTTGGTAAAGGCTGGCCATTGTAACGCACAGATGGATTACTACTGGTGATGTCCATGTAGCAATGCATCGTATCAATAACATCTACCTCATGACCGAGCTGCTCACCGGCTTCAACCAATCGACGAGTAGAATAAAGCCGAGGATTACGAGAAAGTATTGCGATTTTCATAGATGTCCTTTGAACAGAAAAATAAAGCACACGAGCAAACGATGCTTATAAAAATGCCTATAAATAGAGAAAGACCATTGGCGCGAGAATAGTGAATCAGAATACATTTAGAAAGAGATTTCTGCCTTTTCCATAAAAAAATCTCCAAGCACCTTTGCATAACAAAAGCACTTAGAGATTCGTCAAGAGTCAAACAAAAAGCTGCGATTACTTTTTCGGTGAAAACGGGTTTTCAGACGATTTAAACTCAAAAATAATCGGTGTGCCGGTAATATTAAGCACGGTTCTAAACTTATTTTCCAAGTAGCGCTTGTAACTACCAGGCAAAGAGTCTGTCTGATTTCCATGCACCACAATACGTGGCGGGTTAGAGCCGCCTTGATGTGCATAACGTAATTTAATGCGACGACTGTTCACCATAGGAGGCTGATGCTCTGCAACCGAATCCTCCAAGATCCGTGTCAAACGGTTGGTTGTCCACTTGGCATAGCAGGATTCATACGTACTTTCGATGGTATCGTATAAATCACCAACGCCCGTACCATGCAACGCCGAAATATAATGAACCTTCGCGTAAGGAACAAAGCCTAAACGACGCTCTACTTCACTCTTAATATGTTCACGGTCGTCTTTTTTAAGACCGTCCCACTTATTAATTGCAATAATCACACCGCGACCAGCGTCCAACACATAACCGATCATATGAAGATCTTGTTCCACTAGATCTTCGTGGGAATCGATCACGACAATCACCACGTTAGCGTCTTGAATGGCCTGCAATGTCTTCACGATAGAGAACTTTTCAACCGCCTCTTTGACGTGTTTACGTCGACGAATGCCCGCTGTATCAATAAGGGTGTATTCTTTATCGTGACGCACATAAGGAATATACACACTATCGCGGGTCGTACCAGGCATGTCATAAACCACCACACGGTCTTCACCTAACATGCGATTGACCAATGTAGACTTGCCCACATTTGGACGCCCCACCACGCCGATACGAATACCGCGAGATTCTAAACTAATTTGATTTTTTGCTTCTTCAACACGCTCAGCGTAAGGCAACATAACCTTATCAATTAAGACATGAACCCCTTTACCATGCGACGCCGCAATCGGATGCAACTCACCAAAACCCAACGAATAAAAGTCTGCTAAGGCAATGTCTTCGTTAATACCATCTGTCTTATTCACCACAAGAGAAACGGGCTTATTTGAGCGACGCAAATGGTTAGCAATCATCTCGTCAGCAGGGTTTAAGCCGTGGCGGCCATCAACAATAAACAAAACAGTATCAGCTTCTTCGATGGCTAACAAAGACTGTCGTGCCATTCTTTCGTCAATACCTTGCTCATCACCACTGATACCACCCGTATCAATAACAATAAACTCATGTTCACCAAGCTTACCGTCACCGTATTTGCGGTCACGGGTTAAGCCTGGATAATCGGCAACCAAAGCATCACGGGATCTCGTCAATTGATTGAAGAGAGTTGACTTGCCAACATTGGGTCTACCTACCAATGCAATAACTGGAATCATTTTTTTACCTATAAAAATACAAAGCGGCCACCACCCTAAAAAAGGATGGCAGCCTCTTTAAAAAATCGCTAACAAAAATCAAAATTAATTTCAGTAGCTCAATGCCGTCACGTTAGAGTTCGGCGTAAGAATAAACAGCTGTTTATCATTTGCGACCATTCGACTTCCTGGTGGCACCTTGTTGTCAGCAACCTTGTGCACCGCTATTTCACCTGAGTTTAAGTCAAGTAAATGAACATAACCAGCTCGGTCCATGACAGCCACATAATCACGGAAAAATTCAGGCGAGATCAAATCACGCTCAACAAGATCCGCATTCTCCCATACCTCAGTACCATTTTTTGCATTCAAAGCAATGACTTTGCTCGTCATATCAACAGCAATGAGTAATTCACCTTTAACCGCAACACCAACTGAGCTCGCAATACTGCGTTGCCATAATGGCCGTCCACTTTCAAGAGAAAGCGCAACCAACGTCCCATTGTAAGCAACAGCATAAACAACGCCATTACTTACTACCAAACGACCATCGATATCGCTCAACCTTTCTATTTCGTATCGCCCTTCCGGCTTTCCTACTTCATAAGACCAAAGCAGATTGCCACCCTGTAAAGAAAACGCTTTTAATCGTCCACTCGCAAAGCCCGCAATCACTTTGCCATCTACAATAATGGGAGCGCTTGTACCACGTACAGTAAGCGATGGCAAATCTTCTTTGGCACGCCACAGAATATCACCGGTCTCAGCGTCAAGCACACTCAACCAGCCATCAGCAGTTTGTACCGCCAATTTGCCAGCGGCGTAAGCAGCCTCAGATAAAACTTCCGAACTTAAAGACTTTTCCCATAAAACAGATTTATTTGCCAAAGAAACAGCGACTAACTTAGCATCATATGTACCAAAGAACAGCGTGTCTCCATGACGAGCTACGCCAGAGCTCGGTTTAAATTCAGTCGACAGTGTATTCTTCTTTTTACCTTTCTCTTGCCCTAGCTCGTAAACCGTGCCTTTTTCCGTTACAAAAAACAGAGCATCATCTTCCGCTACGAGATTAAAACGTTCGCTCGACTCACCAAAGTTTCCATCTACTCCAGTGCGCCATGAAGTTTTAAGATTTACTTTAGCGTCTAATGCCGGTAAATCGGGTAAAGCGGGACGAGAGTTAGAGCACCCCTGAATGACTAGCGCTGAAAACAATACAACAAGAAAAAGAGACTTGTTCATAATTTAGCCTTTTACCAAATCTTTCAGTTTAATATCTAGCAGAGGATGATTCACACCCACGCCCAATGCTTCGTTTGCTTTCGTATAAGCAACGCGGGCATCATCACGCTTACCTTGTGATATTAAAATATCCCCTATTAACTCTTGCTGTTGCGCCTCAAATTCCTCTGCGGTTACTTGTTCTGCTCGAGCCATCGCACCCGCGTAGTCTTCTTTTTGAAGCAATAGACGAGCAACACGCAGATTCGCAATGGCAATAAAAGACACATCTTTTGTTTTGGCAATAGCCGTATCTAGGGCACTAATAGCGTCATCATATTGACCATTCTCAGCGTCCACTCGCGCTAAAAATAACTGGCCAAACATGGCATAGCCTGTGTCACCATAATCATCAACCAATTGCTTAGCAATAAAAGTAACCGTTTTTTGATTCTCTTCATCACTTAAATCGGCAGACGCTTGCACCAAATTTTGATACAAAGCAGACGCTTCACTCGTGTAATTCGCTTGACTCGTTTTCCATGCTTGCCAGCCGAAATAACCGCCAACGGCTAACGCCACCGCGACCACTAGAATAATACCGTTTTTCTTCCACCAAGATTTAAACGCTTCAATTTGTTCTTCTTCAGTCTTTAATTCAGACACTTTCATTTCCTCATACAAGGCACTACCAAATCACTTAAATGGCAGCACGCTATTAAATCAAATTATAATTTGCTATTCAGGTAAGCAACCACATCATGGAGCGGATGAGATTGCTGCTCTCCCGTTGACATGTCTTTCACTTGGCAGATGCCTTGATCGATTTCGTCTTGGCCTAAAATAAGAGTGAAGCGCGCCTCTGATTTATCTGCTTTTTTCATTTGGTTCTTAAAACTACCGCCACCACAATGGCGCAATATGACCAGATTTGGGCTCACTTCGCGCAACTTCTCTGCCAAAACAAAAGAAGCAACTTCGGCGTCATCACCAATACTAACCACAAAAACATCAGCTGAAAATTTAGCCGACTGAGGTATCAAATCTAAGGTTTCAAGCAATAAAACTAAGCGCTCTATCCCCATAGCAAACCCGACCGCAGGGGTAGGTTTTCCTCCTAGCTGCTCAACCAAGCCATCATAGCGACCACCTGCACAAACAGTCGCCTGAGCACCAAGATGTGAGGTCACCCACTCAAAAACAGTTTTGCCATAATAGTCCAAACCTCGAACTAGACGGCGATTAATAACGTAAGAGATGCCGTTGGCTTTTAAGATGGTTTGTAAGCGCTCAAAATGACTTTGCGACTCTTCCCCAATAAAATCCTCTAAACTTGGCGCCTCTTTTAATACAGACTGAGTTGCCTCATCTTTAGAGTCTAGAATCCTGAGCGGGTTGGTACCTAAGCGACGTTGGCTGTCTTCGTCTAACTGATCTTTAAATTGTGTCAAGTAATCAACCAAAGCTGCCTTATAAGCTTCACGCTCAGACGCCAAACCTATCGTGTTCAACTGCAACTCAACCTGCCCTAAAAGACCAAGCTTCTGCCACAGCCGAGCAGACAAAATAATCAGCTCAGCATCAATGTCCGCGGTTCCCATGCCAAAAGACTCGACACCAATCTGATGAAACTGACGATAGCGCCCTTTTTGAGGACGCTCATAACGGAACATTGGCCCCATGTACCAAAGACGCTGAGTCTGGTTAAACAACAAACCAGCTTGATCAGCAGCACGAACACAGCTTGCTGTCCCTTCAGGACGCAAGGTCAATGACTCACCATTGCGATCATTAAATGTGTACATTTCCTTTTCCACGATATCAGTTGTTTCACCAACACCGCGTTTAAACAAATCTGTGTTCTCTACAATGGGAAAACGAATTTGCTGATATCCATAAGACTTAACAACATCAGCCACTGTTTTTTCTAAATATAACCAAACAGAGGATTGATCAGGTAAAATGTCATTCATTCCCCTAATCGCTTGAATTTTACGAGCCACAATGGATCCTTAATTTTTTACAATGATATTGGCTAATTCTCGTTCTTTAAGAAGCGCCTTTTTACGAATCATTTTTTCTAAATCATCAACAAGCGTTTCGTTTTTAGTTTTGCTATTTGGCTTGCCATCTTGGTAAATCAAGTTGTTTGGCGATCCACCAGCCAAACCTATGTCTGCTTCTTTTGCCTCGCCAGGTCCATTAACGACACAGCCGATAACCGCCACATCCATAGGAACAACGATATCTTCAAGTCGCTCTTCAAGTTCGTTCATCGTTTTGATTACATCAAAATTCTGACGAGAGCAGCTTGGACAGGCAATAAAGTTAATGCCGCGATTACGCAGTTTTAAACTGCGTAACATATCCCAGCCCACTTTAATTTCTTGTACAGGATCAGCCGCCAAGGAAACACGCAAAGTATCACCAATACCATCCATCAGAAGTAAACCAAGACCGATAGAAGACTTCACTGTACCAGAACGTAGGCCACCTGCTTCAGTAATACCTAGATGCAATGGATTGTCTATTTGACTCGCAATTTTGCGATACGCTTCTACTGTCATGAATATATCGGAAGCTTTTAGACTCAACTTATATTCATGAAAATCTAACTCGTCAAAATACTGGATCTGACGAAAAGCAGACTCAACTAAAGCATCAGGTGTTGGCTCACCGTATTTTTTTTGTAGATCTTTTTCCAAAGACCCAGCATTAACACCGATACGTATGGGTATGTTTTTGTCTCGCGCGCAATCAACAACAGCACGAACACGATCTTTGTTGCCGATGTTGCCCGGATTGATACGAAGACAGTCAACGCCGTACTCAGCCACTTTCAACGCAATTTTATAATCAAAGTGAATATCGGCAACCAAGGGAATAGAGACCGCTTCCCGAATTTTTTTAAACGCTTCAGCCGCATCCATAGATGGGATAGAAACACGAACTATGTCTGCACCTGCAGCCGCAATAGCACGAATCTGAGCAACCGTCGCGTCAACATCACAAGTCTCAGTATTCGTCATACTTTGAACACTGATTGGCGCGCCACCGCCAACTGGCACATTGCCAACCATAATTTGGCGAGAATGTCGGCGTTTAATAGGGGATTCAAAATGCATAAAAGTCTCTACTTGAGCTCAAATCGAGCCAAATCGTTACGAATAGAAGAAGAAAAATCGAACACTTCGCCTTTAAATTTTAAAGATGACACACCTCGCGCGTAACCAAAGACAATACGGTAAGGAGCTTTGCCCGTTAAAGACAAATTACTACCCGCCGTTTTTACGCCAGAAAATAGAATTTTACCGGTAGCATCACGCACTTCTGTCCAACAATCCGCCGAAAAAGCCACTTCAACCTCATCTGTATAAGATGGAATAGTCGGAGCTGGTGTCGTAGGCACCTCAGCCGTAGCCCTTATAACATCTTCAGGTCTGACTCCAGCTTCTTCTAAAATAGCCATCGTTTCCGCAGAAAGCCCTGTGACAACCGAACTGTTTCTAACGGAAGAAGGTGCAACAGATTCATTCTCAACCGAACCGCTCGTGCTTACATCACTCTCATCAAGTACCGGGGCTGAAGCCTCATCACTCGTCGAAGCTGGAGCGCTAGAAGACTCATCAAGTGGCATAGTCGGTTCAATCGCTGGGGAAGTTTCCATATTTGGCTCAACCATTAAAGCGCTCTCATTGGCTTCCATCTGTTGCTCTTCCACAGCAACCGTTGTGGATTGGGATGGCCACCAAAAAACTAAAAACACTAAAACAGCAATAATAACAATGGAAATAAACACAATAATTGGATCACCAAGATGCGTTTGCTTGTTCACCTTATCAACAGGCTTAATGGTTGTTTCAACCACTTCTCTACTGCTATCGAAGGCATGCAGCATTTCGGTGTGCTCGATACCCAATAAACGACAATAGCTTTTTAAAAAACCCCGAGCAAAGGTCACAGAACGGAAGTACTTAAAATCGTTCGCTTCAAGCGCTCGAACTTGATCTATGGGGATTTTTAACGCAGTGGCAACATACCTTTCATCAAACTCTAGCTCTAGTCTTTTTGACTTCAATCTATTGCCAATATTAATGGTATCCATATTCATTTTGCTTACAGAAGCATTCGTTTGAGATTCAGTTGTCATGTCAATACCTTGAGCCATGCAGGCATGTAAAATTACTCGCTAATGAATACAGTGTAGGGTCAGTCTCGCGTGCAATTAAATGCCGCGACAGACAGTTGTACTCATCAAAATGCACCGATCCTCGGGCAATTTCTTTATCAGCCTGGATATTATTAAAAATTAAGCGAGCTTTGTCATTAGTACCCTGTATTAAAACAAGATTGAGCTCGGTCATCAAACCAATCAGGGGCAAATCTGCAATTTCTTTTGCCTGTTTCAGATAGTTTCCTGCCAAATTTACTTGATTCTGACGTATTGCACATCTCGATAGATTTATTTGCACAGATTGACGTTTCAAGAAGCTACTTTTGTCTGCTTTTTCAAACGCGTCACAAGCCTCTAGCCAACGTTGCTTTAAACCTAACAATACGCCGTAGTTATTCCAGATAAAATCATCGTCTGGATATTTCTGCAGTGCCTTGTTATGTACAGCCAGCGCCCTATCATGCGACCCAACACTCAACCAATACAAGCTTACTAATCGCCAATAGTCTCTATCTTGATCAGCCATGCGAACTTGGTCAAGCTGCTTCTTCGCCAACTCCCATTGCCCTAGCAAAAGATGGGCTTGGACCATCAAGAGCCGCTTAGACTCAGATACTGAGGGCGATGGTGAGGGAACAGCCTGATAGGCACAAGAAGAAATCAACACACAACAAAATAAAAATGGCAACAAATACAATCGCATACAGACATCCTTGTCTAAACTAAATCAAATAATTAACTTTTCACTTCACGCAGCTCTATGTATTTCTGACTACGACGTGTTTTATCATGGAAATCACCAACCAATTGACCACAAGCTGCATCGATATCATCACCTCGAGTGGTTCGAACCGTCACAGTGTAACCAGCATCCGCTAAAATCTTCTGAAAACGACGCGTACGGTTGTTAGATGGCTTTTCATAACCTGAATGAGGAAACGGATTAAATGGGATCAAGTTGATCTTACATTCCAAATCTTTAAGCAACTCAGCGAGTTCCTCTGCCTGCTCTTCATTGTCATTCACACCAGACATCAGGGTATATTCGATTGTTATGTGACGCTTATCAGGCAAGTTTGCCAAGTAAAATTGACACGCTTCCAACAACTCAGCAATCGGGTATTTTTTATTAATGGGCACGAGCTCATTGCGTAAAGCATCGTTTGGCGCATGCAATGAAATCGCCAAAGACACATCTGTACGCTTTACTAACTCATAAATTTTAGGCACAACCCCAGATGTACTCAATGTGACGCGGCGCTTAGACAGACCGTAAGCATGATCGTGCATCATCAGAATCATCGCATCCACAACCGGCTCGAAATTCATCAAAGGCTCGCCCATCCCCATCATGACCACGTTGGTAACACGACGAGGGCCATTTGGATCCATAGGACCAAAAGACTTAATCGCAATCCAAACCTGACCGATAATCTCCGCTGGCGTTAAATTCCGGTTAAAACCTTGCTTACCGGTTGAGCAAAAGCTGCAATCCAAAGAACAACCTACCTGTGAAGACACACACAAAGTGGCTCTGTCGCCATCTGGAATCAATACGGTTTCAACGCAGTCGTTTTTGCCACCTTCCGTACGAATAATCCATTTACGCGTACCATCAGTAGAAATATTCTGCGATACCACCTCAGGGCCACGAATTTCACAAATTTGTTCTAGCTTTGCACGCAACGCCTTACTGACATCCGTCATTTCTTCAAAGCTTTCAGCGCCTTTCTGATGAATCCATTTAATGACTTGAGTGGCACGAAATTTTTTCTCACCAATGGATTCAAAAAATTCAATCAGCTTGTCAGGGGATAAACCTAAAAGGTTTACTTTTTTGATGTCAGTCATAATTCAATATCGCTTGCTGTAGGTAGCATTAAGTGTAAACGAAAAAAGCCTCTGAAAAGAAAAGTCTTTTCAGAAGCCTCTGTAAAAAAGCGGGCTCGCGCCCGCTTTTACAAAACAGATCGGACATAAAGGTCCTAGCTGTCAATTACTTACCGAAAAAGTAAGCAATTTCACGTGCAGCAGATTCAACAGAATCAGAACCGTGAACAGCGTTTGCATCAATAGATGTTGCGTAATCTGCACGCAACGTACCAGCTGCTGCGTCTTTAGGGTTAGTCGCACCCATAAGTTCACGGTGACGAAGAACAGCGCCTTCACCTTCAAGAACAGACACAACAACAGGACCAGAAGTCATGAAAGCAACCAAATCTTTGTAGAAAGGACGCTCTTTGTGCTCAGCGTAGAAACCACCCGCCAATTCGTCGTCTAGTTGAATCATTTTTGCTTCAACGATTTTGAAACCAGCACGCTCAAAACGAGTGTAGATTTCGCCGATTACGTTTTTCGCAACAGCATCAGGCTTGATGATAGATAGAGTGCGTTCTAACGCCATGATATAACTCCAAATTAAATTTAAAGGGACGATGCTTTCTGCATGGTCCGGGACTTAAAAGTTCAGCGCGCGTATTATACGCATCAATTCGTTAAAATTGTACGATCAAACCAATATTATTTATCTTAATAAGAATAAAAGCTTGGGTTCTGACATTTAAGCAACAGATCGGAGTCGACTGACGGCATTTTTAATGGTTTCAGCAGCAAAATCCACATCATCCTCGGTCGAAAAGCGGCCGACAGAAAGGCGCAATGAACTGTGCGCCAAATCATCGGCTAGACCAATCGCACGCAAAACATACGATGGTTCCAAGCTAGCCGAAGTACAAGCCGAACCAGAAGAGACCGCAATATCACTCAAAGACATTAACAACACTTCCCCGTCCACACCCGAAAAGCCAACATTCAACACACCTGCGACTCGCTGATCTGAGTCACCATTCAGATGCACACCAGACAACTCACTTAAAGAAGACCATAAGCGCTCACGCAGCGCTTTAATACGCGCGCAATCTTGTGCCATTTCCTCAGCCGCTAAACGGAAAGATTCGCCCATACCAACGATCTGATGGGTAGCTAAGGTACCAGAGCGCATTCCCCGCTCATGACCGCCACCATGTATTTGCGCCTCTAATTTCACTTTTGGCGAACGACGTACGAACAAAGCACCAATGCCTTTTGGACCATAAGTTTTATGAGCCGTAAGCGACATCAAATCCACATTCATGGCATTCACATCGATCTCAACTTTACCAGTCGTCTGCGCCGCATCCACATGTAAAAATACACCACGAGGTCGAGTTAATGCACCAATCTCCGCGATATCCGTCAGCACACCAAGCTCATTATTACCATGCATCAAAGAGACTAAAATGGTGTCTTCACGAAGCGCTTCTGCAACCTGACTCGGCGAAATCACACCATGAGCATCGGGTTGCAAATACGTCACTTCAAAGCCTTCTTTTTCAAGTTGCTTACAAGGGTCCAAAACCGCCTTATGCTCAATCATAGACGTAATAATATGGCGTCCCTTTTGACGATAAGCTTGCGCCACACCTTTGAGCGCCAAATTATTGGCTTCTGTCGCACCAGAGGTCCAAACAATCTCACGAGAGTCCGCGTTAATTAAACTCGCCACCTGCAACCTAGCTTCTTCGACCGCTTCCTCGGCACGCCAGCCAAAAAGATGCGAGCGCGACGCTGGATTACCGAAATTACCATCCTGCGTCAAACACGCCATCATTTTTTCAGCCACTCTTGGGTCAACGGGTGTGGTAGCAGAATTATCTAGGTAAACCGGGGTGTTCATTTAACGCTCTCCAATAAAAAATAAAACGACTGCTTTTTTACCATTAACACTAAGCAGCTGCCTGCGCGATGCCTTTTATGCGACCAACAATGGAACGCAAGCCATTGCCACGAGTTGGGCTTAGGTGTCTTTCAAGATCCAACGCTTCAAAATAGGCTGTAATATCGAAATCTAAAATTTCTTGTGGCGTTTTATGGTCCAGTGCAGCCAACACCAAACCAAGCAAACCACGAACAATAATCGCATCACTGTCCACTAAAAACGTTAGTACTTCGCCTTTAGTCGCATCCTGCTCACTGCCTGGCTGAATCCAAACGCTACTCTGACAGCCCTTCACCAAGCGTTCCGGCGTTCGCCACGCCTCATCGAATGCAGGCAAAGATTTACCCAGATCAATGATGTACTTGTATTTGTCTTCCCAATCGTCAAAAAACGACAGATCGTCCACGATATCTTCTGTACTAGGTAAAGCCATGACCACCCTCTTTGTTTGCACTAAGCCTATTAAAACAAAAACGGCATTGGCAAAGCACCAAGGCCGTTTCTTATTGTATTCGATTTTAGCCGATGACCGAAGCACTCAAAAGAAAGGTATTAGAAGAAAAGACCGGCTTCTAATTGTGCTTCTTCACTCATCATTTCTCGCGACCAAGGCGGATCAAACACGAGATCGACTTTAACGGAATCCACATTTGGCACTTTGGCAACGCGATATTTTACATCTCCCACCAACACAGGCCCCATACCACAACCCGGCGCAGTCAACGTCATATCAATCAAAACAGACTTAGCCTCTTGGTCAAGCGTCACTTTATACACCAAACCTAAGGACACCAAGCTGATAGGAATCTCTGGATCGTAGATGGTATCCAATGCCTGCCAAACTTGGTCCTTACTGATTTCCCCGGTACCAAGATCTTCAAAATCTAAAATTTCTGGTTGCTGACCAATGGCTTCAGCATCAGTGCCATCAATGCGCAGCATATTACCTTGCCAGGTGACGGTATAGTTACCACCCAAACTCTGATTAATTGTAATAAACTGACCTTCTGGAATGCTGACCGGCTCACCGCTCGGCACTCGTCGCGCTGGACACGCGCGATTTGTTACTACCATTTTTTGCATGAAGTTAACTCACACTAAAGCTTTCGCCACAGCCGCATTCCGCTACAACGTTAGGGTTTTTAAACTTCACGACTTCGTTAACACCTTCGCGCACCAAATCAATCTCTGTGCCTTTCAGCATAGCAACAGAATGCGAATCTACCGCGAGAGTCACATTACCAAACTCGAGAACGGTATCTTCCAAAGCAGCGGCATCAACAATGTCTAGCACATAAGAAAAGCCTGTACAGCCACTTTCCTTGGTACTTAATCGAATCAGCTTGCCTGGTTGCTTTGTCAATTTTGAGGCAAAATATTTCTGCGCAGAAGCGGTTAAAGACACGCTAGAGACAGGATCAAACGTTGTTACTGTCATTGAAACCTCCTAAGCCAGCATTGTTCGCACTTTTTTCAGTGCCACAAACAAAGCATCAACTTCGTCTAATGTATTATAAATTGCAAACGATGCTCGCGCGGTACCAGGAACATTAAAACGCGCCATCAAAGGCTGAGCACAATGATCACCTGTACGCACAGCAATCCCCTGACGATCCAGTAGAAAACCGATATCCGCTGGGTGCCCCTGATCCATCACAAAGCTCAACACACCGATTTTGTCTTTGGCCGTGCCAATGATGGTTAAGCCGTCAAATTGCTCTGCAAGCTCAGTTGCCCGATCCAGTAGTGCTTTTTCATGGGCCGCAACCGCTTCTTGATCTAACGCACTAAACCAACGAATGGCTTCGCCCAAAGCAATGACATCACCCACATTAGGCGTGCCAGCCTCAAAACGATAAGGCAACACATTCCAAGTGGCGTCTTGCAACGTCACAGTAGAGATCATCTCGCCTCCGGTCCGCCAAACAGGCCAAGTCGACAACACGGACTCTTTGCCCCACAGCACACCAACCCCCATGGGCCCGTAAATTTTATGGCCTGAAAAGACATAAAAATCACAGCCGATATCTTGCACATCAACCCAACCATGAGCCGCCCCTTGCGCACCGTCCACCAAAACTAAAGCACCAACCTGTTTAGCTTGCGCTGTCATTTCTTTAATGGGGTTCACTGTACCCAACGCGTTAGACACATGAGGAAAAGCAACAAAACGTGTTCGCTCGTTCAACATAGCGCCATAAGCCACTTGATCTAGCTCGCCTTCATCTGTGACGGGAACCGTTCTTAGAATTGCACCAGATGCCTTACAAGCTTGCTGCCAAGTGACTAGATTGGCATGATGCTCCATCCCAGTAGCAATTACTTCATCACCAGTAGACAGTAACTGACTCAGTCCGTTGGCAACAATATTAATGCCTTCTGTCGTCCCAGTAGTCCAAATGACCTCTTCACGTTTCGGCGCATTCATGAAGTTTTTTACGATGTCGCGCGCATCCTCAAAGCGACGTGTCGCTTCATCCGCAAGACGATGAGCACCACGATGCACATTAGAATTGCATGTCGTGTAGTAATCTACCAACGCATCAATCACACATTGTGGCTTTTGCGTGGTCGCCGCATTATCGAGATAAATCAGTGGATTTCCATCAATAACACGTTTCAAGATCGGAAATTGCTCGCGGATAGCCGCTACATCAAAACTCATTCGATTCTCGCTTATTTCACTTCCATCTGCGCAAAACGCTCGCGAATAATAGGACGAACCCATTCCGCTAGGGCCGCATTTGGCATTAAATCAATCAGCTCGTTAATAAAACCAAAGTTAAGCATCACTTGCGCCTTCGAACGGCTCACACCGCGAGTCTGCAAGTAATACAAAGCTTGCTTATCAATCTGAGCAACCGTTGCACCATGAGCACACTTTACGTCGTCTGCGTAAATCTCTAGCTCTGGTTTGGTATTAATCTCGGCTTTATCGGATAGTAATAAGTTGCGATTATTGAGCTCAGCCAAGGTTTTCTGTGCATCACGGTGAATGTGAATACGGCCATTGAAAATAGCGCGAGCGCGATCGGCGACGATACAACGAACATTCTCTTCAGTTTTGCCATTTGGCATCGCGTGCTCGACAGTCGCATGCAGATCAAATAGCTCCTTGCCGTCCAACAAATACATCGCATTCAGTTTGGCATCGGCAAACTCACCCGCGTGAATAATATCGGTATCCAAACGGGATAACTCACTACCAAAACCAATGATGGTGCTGTGCATTTTGGCATGATCATGCAAGTTAAAATGACTTCCGCCGATTGCCACATTGCTACCTGTTTGCAGAGCAAAACGATAATGCTCTAAATGCGCCTTGGCTGCGATATCGTATTCTACAAACGCAGTATTTAAACTATCACCCTGCGCCTGCACATCTTCAATCACGGTTAACTTAGATCCCGCCCCTAAGACAACTTGAACACGTGTATGAGATTCTGAACCTTGACTCAGCAAAGTACTAATACGCACTGGCTGAGCAATTTCAACGCCTTCAGCAACAGACACAACGACGACATCTTGTGCTAGAGCATCGTTAATCAAACCAAAAATGTGTCGTTCTGGCTTAATCGTCGAAAACGCATTGAGTGCATCGGCTTGCTGCGCTGAATTCAAATCACCACCTAAGGCGATAGACAAGCCTTCAGGCAAGGTTTGCGCTAATTGAGCTTGATCAAACTGACCGTTTGCAAACACCACTTCAATAGCAGACAAATCGGTAATAGCGACAGGCAACAAATTAAACTTATCGCTCATCACTTTAGCCTGTGTACGCTCTACCGGACGAAGTGGCGTGTAGCGCCACGCTTCGGTTTTGCGGGTGGGCCATTTGGTATTAGCTAAAAGATCAAGCGCATGCGCTCGCTTTGGGGTCAGCCAATCATTAATACCTTGCGCTCGAGTAATGGCGCTTTCTAACCATTCACTCATGAATTACCCCTCAAGTTCGTCTTCAACTGGCTCTTTTTGCAACCAAGAGTAACCTTGAGCTTCTAACTCAAGCGCAAGGGATGCATCACCGCTCTTAACGATTTTACCGTCAGACAATACGTGCACAAAATCAGGCTTAATATAGTCCAAAAGACGCTGGTAATGGGTCACAACAATAAAGCTACGATCCGCTGAGCGTTGGCTGTTCACACCTTCTGCGACTATCTGTAATGCGTCGATGTCCAAACCTGAGTCTGTTTCATCAAGGATGCAAAGCTTTGGCTTAAGCAATAACATCTGCATTAACTCATTACGTTTTTTCTCGCCACCAGAAAAACCTTCATTCACACCACGCTTCAAAAAAGCCACTGGCAAGTTAACTTGTTTACAAGCCGCCTTAGCTTCTTTCAAGAAATCCGCCGAGGTAATGGCTTCTTCACCACGAGCCTGACGCTGCGCATCAACGGATGCTTTTAAAAATTCTAAGTTGCTGACACCTGGAATCTCGACAGGGTATTGGAATGCCAAAAACAAGCCAGCACGAGCACGGTCTTCCGTTTCCATTTCAAGCAAATCTTCACCATCAAGAGTGACGCTACCACTGTCTACGCTGTAACTATCACGACCTGAAAGAACATAACCTAAGGTACTTTTACCGGCACCGTTTGGCCCCATGATTGCATGCACTTCACCGGGTTTGATATCTAGATCTAACCCTTTAATGATTTGCTTTTCTTCAACACTGGCGTGCAAATCTTTTATCGTCAACAAACTGTTGGTGTTCGACATCTTTAATAATTCCTTAACCTACTGAGCCTTCAAGGCTTATTTCTAGTAATTTGCCCGCTTCGACGGCAAATTCCATTGGCAATTCTTTAAATACTTCTTTGCAGAAGCCATTCACAATCATGGAGACGGCTTTTTCAGGGTCAAGACCACGCTGACGACACAAGAACATCTGCTCATCACTGACTTTAGACGTGGTTGCTTCGTGCTCGATGATGGCGGACGGATTACGACTTTCGACATACGGAAAAGTATGTGCACCACATTGATCACCAATCAACAAGGAGTCGCATTGGGTAAAGTTTCGAGCCCCTTCTGCACCAGGATTCATACGTACAAGACCACGGTAACTATTGTTACTTCGGCCTGCAGAGATCCCCTTAGAAATGATAGTAGACTTGGTATTCTTACCAATGTGGATCATCTTAGTGCCTGTGTCAGCTTGCTGACGACCACGCGTCAAAGCAACTGAGTAGAACTCGCCTACACTGTTATCACCTTTCAAAATACAGCTTGGGTACTTCCAAGTCACAGAAGAGCCTGTCTCTACTTGCGTCCAAGAGATTTTAGCGTTGGTATGACAAATACCGCGCTTCGTTACAAAGTTGTAAATACCACCTTTGCCGTTTTCATCACCTGGATACCAGTTTTGTACGGTTGAGTATTTGATCTCAGCGTTATCCATGGCCACCAATTCAACAACGGCGGCATGTAACTGATTTTCGTCACGCTGAGGCGCAGTACAACCTTCAAGGTAACTCACATGACTGCCTTCATCGGCGATAATCAAAGTACGTTCGAATTGACCTGTATTTTGTTCGTTAATACGAAAATAAGTCGACAACTCCATCGGACAACGAGTGCCTTTAGGAATATAAACAAAAGAACCATCCGTAAACACAGCACAGTTCAACGCGGCATAATAATTGTCTTTCTTAGGAACGACACTGCCAATGTACTTTTTAACAAGATCTGGGTATTTATGAAGTGCCTCAGAAATTGGACAAAAAATAACCCCCGCTTCTTCTAGCTTTTCACGGAATGTTGTCACCACGGATACGGAGTCAAACACCGCGTCAACCGCGATACCGGCCAACATCTGCTGTTCAATGAGAGGAATGCCAAGTTTCTCATAAGTACGCAGTAATTCAGGATCAACTTCATCCAAAGACTTAGGTTTGTCCTTCATACTCTTTGGTGCCGAATAGTAAGAAATGGACTGGAAATCAATTTTTGGATAATCGACTAACGCCCACTCAGGCTCTTCCATTTCTAACCATTCACGAAATGCACTTAGGCGCCATTCGAGCATCCATTCAGGCTCGCCTTTCATTTCAGAAATACGTCGGATAACATTTTCATCCAAACCAGGCTCAAAGGTTTCTGATTCCACATCAGACACAAAACCTGCTTCGTATTCCCGTGCCAGCGCCTTATCTATCTGCTCAGTCATATAAAAACTCACTCAATTATAGCCACTAATGCACCGTGAATCGGCACATTAAGCTCTACTAATGTATTCTTTATTTAATCAACAATGGCCGCGCTAATTTTGTCATTTTCAGAACAACGCTTTCGGCTCTCAAGGTCTTGTCGCTCAGCCACTTGACGTACATCGTTGCGACGCACTAGCTGTTCTAAGCTAATTTGATTTAAAAAATCGTGTATTTGATCGCTTAAATCACACCATAAATGATGGGTAAGGCAAGTATTACCGCTCTGACAATCGCTACGGCCTTTACAGCCCGTCGCGTCTACCGACTCATTAACGGCATCGACTATTTGCGCAACAAAAATATCATGGTGAGAGCGGCTCAGACGATAACCGCCACCAGGACCTCGAACACTGTTTACCAATGCTTTCTTACGGAGCTTAGAAAATAACTGCTCCAGATAAGATAATGATATTCCCTGTCGATTCGAAATATCCGACAAGGACACAGGTCCTTTATCCGAATGCAATGCCAAATCAAGCATGGCGGTTACCGCATAACGACCTTTTGTTGTCAGGCGCATAAACTATCCACTTTAGATTATTCTGTGAGTATGAATAGTACACAAAACCTACTGTTTTGATCAAGTATTTACCTGACTATTTTAGTAGGTTATTAGTCCCTCTTACCACGCGGCCATATTTTACGTGTACTGGGACAAAAACTAAACCGCTGAATACAATTCTAAAGTACATCCTAAAAATCGCTCAAAACCACCACTAGGCCCTGCAGGACAATAATCATGCAAAACAAAACCGAGCAACCAAAAGCAAGTAGAAAAAACGTGTTCTTTTCACACAAAAAAGCACACTATTAAATCCGTATACGACAGCTGTCAGGAGAGCGGATTATGCCACAAAAACCTATAGCCGAAAAAAAAACAGAAGTAGAAGTCATACCACAAAAAAACAAAATGCCTATAGTAGCGTTGTTGTTGTGTTTTTTAGCCAGTGTTGCAGTTTCTTCAGGAGTGACCTATTTCCTACTTCAATCCCAAGAAGACATCGAAACCATCACCAAATTGGGAGCGCATGAGGAGCAATTATCAAAAATACAGGAAACACTCACGCAACAGGATATGAAGATGAAGGCCATCGAAGCACAAAATGAAACCTTAAAGCTGTATTTAAGACACAGCAGTGCAACAGCGCTAAAAAACATCTTAATCAACCAAGAACAAAACATTCAGGCTTACCTAAAAGTCATGAAATCCGCCATGAGCGACTTATCAGCACTCAGCCCTAGAACAACAGACTGGAATGACGAGTATCAATATCAGCTAGACCTGGCCCTAAAAGGCAGCATAAAAAGAGAAGATTTATTGAAGTTACTCAAAACAGGGGAGCCAAATGACAAAGCCCCTCAATGAAGAGGGGCTTTTTCTACAGACTTAACAACAAGACGTTATGATTATTATAATGAATTGAATAAAACTAAAGTTTCGTGGCCAAAATGGTGCCTTGCTTTATGGCTCGCTTGGCATCCAATTCTGAGGCCACGGCAGCCCCTCCAATAAAATGCACAGGCCGATCTAAGCTTTCACCTAGCGTCTTATTCGGCAATTGACCTGCGCAAATCACCACGTTGTCAACCTCTAAACATTGCGGTTTTCCGGACACCAACAAATGCAACCCTTGATCATCAATCTGTTGATAATCGCAATCTGCGATCATGGTCACACCTTTCTTTAACAACTCAGTACGATGAATCCAACCTGTCGTTTTCCCAAGGTTAGCGCCTACTTTCGACGCTTTGCGCTGAAGCAAAAAAACGTCTCGTGATGCTGGAATAAATTCTGTCTTAACACCATCAACGCCCCCTCTTGCATGAAACGTCATATCAACCCCCCACTGTTTCATAAATCCTTCGATACTTCGTGAAGAATGATTAGGGTCATGAATCAAATATTCACTGATGTCAAAGCCTATACCGCCTGCCCCTATTACGGCGACGCGCTTACCCACAGCACAGCCATTCATAACATCCAAATAACTTAATACTTTCGGATGATCGATACCATCAATCTCCAAGTCTCGTGGCACAATGCCAGTCGCGAATACCAGTTCATCAAAATCGTACTGCGATAACAATTGCTCATCTACTTGAGTATTAAGCAACAGCTTAACCCCTGTCAGCTCTAACTGACGCTTAAAGTAGCGTAAGGTTTCAAAGAACTCTTCTTTTCCCGGAATACGCTTAGCGATATTAAACTGCCCACCAATTTCGCTAGCCGCATCAAACAAAGTCACATCGTGGCCTCGCTTTGCCGCTGTAGTTGCAAATGCCAAACCAGCAGGCCCAGCACCAATTACGCCAATCCGTTTTACGGTTTCAGCGGGCAGAATAAGCAATTCTGTCTCATGGCACGCCCTTGGGTTCACCAGACACGAGGTCATCTTATGATCAAAAACATGATCCAAACACGCTTGATTACAACCAATACAGGTATTGATCTCATCCGCTCTATTTTGCTCAGCCTTCACCACAAACTCAGGATCGGCCAAAAAAGGCCTTGCCATCGAAACGAGATCTGCATCACCACGAGCTAAAACGGCCTCTGCCACTTCGGGCATATTAATGCGGTTCGAGGTAATTAAAGGTACATTCAGTGACGCTCTAACCTTAGCTGTTACCCAAGTAAAAGCCGCCCTTGGTACTTTTGTTGCAATAGTAGGTATCCTTGCCTCATGCCAACCAATACCTGTATTGATAATACTGGCTCCCGCTTCCTCTATACCTAATCCCAATGCAACGACCTCTTCAAGCGTGCTCCCTTGCTCTACCAAATCCAACATAGATAAACGATAAATAATGATAAAGTTCTCACCCACAGCGGCACGAACACGACGCACAATTTCTAATGGCAGACGGATACGATTACTATAATCTCCTCCCCAGCCATCCTCACGCTGATTGGTACGAGAAACAATAAATTGATTAATTAAGTATCCCTCGGACCCCATAACTTCAACGCCATCGTATCCCGCTTTTTGAGCTAACACCGCCGCACTTACAAAGTCATCGATTTGCAAAGCAATCTCTTCGTCAGTTAATTCATGGGGTATAAAAGGGTTAATCGGAGCCTGCAATGCCGATGGCGCGACCAATTTAGGATTATAAGCATACCGACCTGTGTGCAAAATTTGCATGCATATCTTGCCCCCTTCTGCATGAACAGCTTCGGTTACTTGACGATGATTAGCCACATCCTGCTCACTAACCATTAGTGCCGCTCCTGCGTATACGCCTCCCTCTGCATTTGGACCAATACCACCTGTCACAATCAAAGCGACTCCACCCCGAGCACGTTCCGCATAAAACACCGCCATACGCGCAAAACCGCCTTTGACTTCTTCTAGCCCTAAATGCATAGAGCCCATAATGATGCGATTCTTCAACTGAGTAAAACCAAGATCTAATGGCTGAAAAAGATGTGGGTAGGATGATGGACTCATAATGTGGCTCACTTTGTTTATTATTTTGGCGATTGCAGCTGCCCGCATGCAATTTTGACACTGTCAAGATAGATATTCATTTTGACATTGTCAAGATACAAGTATTTAATCAGCCCATGTCGACACTTAAAACACAATATCACCACGGTGATCTAACCAAATCTTTACTAGAATCCGCCTCTTTAATCATCAAAGAACAAGGCGTAGAAAGCCTCAGCATGCGTAAACTTGCAGACACGGTTGGTGTTTCAAGAACTGCGCCTTATCATCATTTCAAAGATAAAAACGCACTGCTTTGTGCACTTGCAGAACAAGGCTTTCATGAACAAGAACACATGCTTCGTGCTTTAAGAGCGCAAAGCAACACGGCAACCGAAGGCTTTAAAAAATACGTTCATATTTATTTGGAATATGCACTTCAGCATAACGAAGTTTATGATCTGATGTATGGCAGAACACTATGGAAAGCAGGTAATCCAAGCGATTCATTAAAAGCCGCATCAAAACAAACTTTTAAAGCATGGATTGATTGGGTGGAAGAATTACAAGAGCAAAATGTCCTACCAAACAACAACACACCACTCAGAATAGGGCAAACCACTTGGGCTAGCCTACATGGACTTGCTCGACTATTTATAGATGGTATCTACCTAAGTACGGAAGACTTACCTGATATGATTGAACAGATGATTAAAAACCTCTGTTCAACCAGCGCCTAAATTGGATCGCGTATTAGACAATAATTGTTCTTTTCTTAATCGCTTAATATCCCTATGACTCAAATACAGCAATGGCATAATCACAAAAAGCGATCCGACAAAAACACCTAGATCGGGCGCTTCACCAAAGATCCACCAACCTAGCAAAAAAGCGAAAATTAAACCGGAATATTCAGCACTCGTGACCTGGCTTGAAGCAACATAACGGTACCCAACCAAACAGGATACACTGTATAGAATCGAACACACCGAAGATAATGCAGAATACATTAATACCTCAACTTGAAACGCCGCCCCTTCCCAAAGAGCCAATCCCCCTGCTAACGGCAAAGCAAAGAGCTGGGTAATTAACAGACCATAAAGCATATCTTGATTTTGGGGCAAGCGCTTGATTAACAAACTGTTTGTCGCAAGAACAACCGCAAACAGGATCGCACTGATCATCCCAGAACTAATCTCTGTCGGCCTTAAGATAACCAGAATGCCAATAAATCCCAAAACAGCTGCGCACACCACATCCATTGTCAGGCGCTCTTTATAAAAAAAAGCCCCCAACAGCATAATAAAAATAGGAGCGGTATAAAACACAGCATTAGCCGTTGCCAATGACAGTTCAGCCAAAGAAAGAACCAGTAAAACAGCTGCCAAGACCCACATATTGCCGCGGATAAAATGTAGCTTCATCCCTAAAAAAGCAGAGGATTTTGAATAACGGCGGAAGCGAAACGCGACAATAGGGCAAAGAATGAGGCACATAAAAACCGCTCGCAAAAACGTAAACTGAAAAATAGCCACATCTGCGCCTGCCATTTTAATAAAAGTATCACACAAGGTAGCAAAAAAACTGCCTAGAACTAAAACAAAAATAGCACTGCTCACGGTTCGACCCGACACGTAATTCCCCTCAAAAGCATTCAAATTCAAAGTAGCTTAGTGAGTTTACATCATTAGATAAAGTGATATATTTAAAGTAAGTATTAGTTATTTGGATAATAAAATGACACCGCCTTTGAAATCCCTTCCAGTGTTTGAGACAGTTGCGCGCCTCAACAGTTTTTCACTGGCTGCTAATGAACTAAATGTCAGCCAAAGCGCTGTATCTCATCAGATAAGAATCCTTGAAAACTACTTGGGGGAAAGCCTTTTTCATCGACAAGGTAGAAACCTAGAGCTCACTAAAGAAGGTAAGCAGTATTTAGATGCTATCAGTAGCTCACTGCTACAAATAACCGAAGCCACAAATCGCCTGAAAGGAGTGCACAAAACGCAGATAAGGCTGGCTGTTTACAGCTCGTTTGCCGTCTACTGGCTAATACCTAGGTTACCTGAACTTAAACGCCTACACCCAAGCCTAGAACTTAGTATTGAAATGAGCCATAACTCTCCTGATCTGTCAGATAGAACGGCAGACTTCTTTATTACCGTGGAAAAAGAGAAGAGAGGCTTTTTATTTGAATCTTTGTACGAAGAGGAACTGTTTCCGGTATGCAGTTATCAATTTTTTGAGGTGATTAAAAACCGACTAAATATCACTTCAACAGAAGAACTACATAGCCAACTAAGCACAAATCCTAGCTTATTAGCGCACTTCCCCCTCATCACGTCATACAGTATCTATGACCGGCATACAGAAGACTGGAGAAGATGGTTTGCAAACCAAAAACAGCCATTACCAAGTACAATACAATTCCATCGCTTTAGTCACCTGATGCTAGCTTATGAAGCCGCTAAACATTCACTTGGCATTGCACTGGTAAACGACTATATGATGAATGAAAAATATGAAGAGACACCACTCACTCGACTACCATGCAATGCATTTAAAACAGGCGACAACTTTCATCTCGCTTATAAAGAAAGTCGCAAAAATGAAGAAGCAATCAGACATTTAAAGTATTGGCTGAAAGAAGAGGCTAATTCCTTATCTCGATTTTAACCAACAGACCTTCCTGTATACAACAACGCCCTCCTTCCCCTTAGGGTATTATGCCAATACCCTAAGCCTTGTCGGGGTAAAACCGCAACCTGAACCAAACTGTAGCCTTTGCAGACCCTCTGACGCGCTAAAGCCACAACCTACAAAAACCAATACATGTAGGTCGGCCTTTAGGCCGTCAAAAAAGCTTTCCTTGGACCTGAACTAAGATGTAGGTCGACCTTCAGGCCCTCAAAAAGCATTCAGCCTTTGTAACCCCTTTGACGCGCTAAAGCACGACCTACAAAAACCAATCACCTGTAGATCGGCCTTCAGGCCGTCAAAAAACATTCAGCCTTTGCAACCCCTTTGACGGGCTAAAGCGCGACCTACAAAAACCAATCACGTGTAGGTCGGCCTTCAGGCCGTCAAAATGCATTCAGCCTTTACAAACCCTCTGACGGG
>NZ_QGOK01000011.1 GCF_003259175.1 Marinomonas shanghaiensis
GACCTACACAAACCAAATCACCTGTAGGTCGTGCCTTCAGGCCGACAAAAACGGACAGCACCAAACCAACCCTATTGACGCGCTAAAGCACGACCTACACAAACCAAATCACCTGTAGGTCGCGCCTTCAGGCCGACAAAAACGGACAACACCAAACCAACCCCCTTGACGCGCTAAAGCACGACCTACACAAACCAAATCACCTGTAGGTCGTGCCTTCAGGCCGACAAAAACGGACAGCACCAAACCAACCCTATTGACGCGCTAAAGCACGACCTACACAAACCAAATCACCTGTAGGTCGCGCCTTCAGGCCGACAAAAACGGACAACACCAAACCAACCCCCTTGACGCGCTAAAGCACGACCTACACAAACCAAATACCTGTAGGTTGGTCTTTAGGCTTATTATCTTAAACTAATAATGGGCCAGTTTTTGGCGTTTGCCATGGTGGTCAAAATAGGGTCTGGGTCTACGGCAACAGGATAAAGCGCTTTCTCTAGCAGAGGAATGTCATTATGTGAATCGCTATAGAAGTAGGTGTCTGTCATTTCATAGCCCTGTTCTTGTGCCCATTGTAATGCGCGTGTGACCTTGCCTTCTCGAAAGGTAGGAACGCCCGTCAGTTCACCGGTAATGCGGCCATTTTTAATTTCAATATCGACGCCAAGTGCGTGTTTTACACCAAGATAACGGGCAATAGGAGCGACAAGGTGTATACCTGTTGCTGAAATAATCACCACTTCATCGCCGGCGTTTTTGTGTTTTTGAATGAGTTCGTGTGCTTTGGGCAGCGTCATAGACACGACCACTTCTTGGATGAAGCGCTCAATAAAAGCCGCCACTGTGTCTGAGTCTAAGCCACACAAGGGAGACAGGGTATAACGCATGTAGTCAGCGAGGTGTAAGGTACCTGCATCGTAGTCTTCCATGTAAGCACGATTGATGTCTAAAAAATCGATCGGGGTGGGAAGTTCATTGGCGGCCATGTATTCCGCAAATGCTTGGGCGGTATCGCCTGCGACCAGCGTGTTATCTAGGTCAAAAAATGCCAGTGCCATATAGGCTCCTTAATCAGATAAATAGAATAGTGATAATGGTAAGGCTGGTGTGAGCTAGCCCAACGCGACGGCGATTAAGCCAATGAATGTGATTATTACGCCGATTATTTTGGGGCGTTTCAACGACTCTTTAAAACCAATCACTGCGAATAACACGCCCAGCGGAATGCTTAACTGCCGAAAGGCCACCACATAGCTGACGTTATCGACAAACGCCATACTTAAAATTACCAATGAGTAGGTTCCTAACATCAGTGCGCCAGTTAGCAGCGCTGCACGCCATTGGGTTTTGCTTAAAATACACAATTCGCTGCGTTGTTTTTGTGTGCTTAATACAATGCCAATCATCCAAATGACAGAAAAAGCACTTTGCAAGGTGACATAAACCAAAGCCACTTCACTGGCGCTGGCGAGGGTATCTCCTACATCATTGGTTAAGCCTCGCATCAGTTGTGTCGCACGGTTGTCCACTAAGGAATATCCAGCCGTTGCAAACGCCGCTACCAGAGCAAAAGCAGTGGTACGGTTTTGGTAGTTAGACAGTTTTAAATCACGAAAACTTGGTAAGGGAATAAACAAGCAGCCCAGCACAATCAGCACAATTCCTACCACAGCTTGCGCGGAAACATTTTGTTGTTGGCCGAGAAAGAAGCTGGAAATACACACGACAATTAATGGAGAAGAGCGGGCAATGGGATAAGCAATCGACATATCGCCAGATTTGTACGCTTCTGCTAATCCCCATAAATAGAAAGACTGAAACAGCCCGGTTAAAAACAGTAAGACCACAATATCGACATTGAGCGCCATTATCAGTGACCAATGGTAAAAAACCACGGGGGAAAAAATCAGGCTTCCAGCCACCATGGTGAGGAAAAAGAAACCTAGCGTGGGGCTGGTTTTTTTGCCAAAAAAATTCCAGCCCGCGTGCATAAAAGTCGAAATAAGCACCAAAATAATGGCGGTGATTGTCATTTATAGCGGCTCCTAACGTCGACGCCAATGTTGTGTGTGTTTGAGCAGGACACTGCCCAGTAGCCAATGAACCAAACGTGCCACCATACAGGTTAGCATGATCATCACAGCCATGGCTGCGGCTGGAGCAATGTCACCCGCTTCGTCCATGTTTAATACCGCCACCGATGCCAAATTGGTATTGTAGGAGTATAAAAACACCAGCGCAGACACAGTTGTCATGGCATTTACAAAAAGGTAACTGGCTATGTCGAGTACCGCAGGCATACACACGGGCAAGGATACTCGCCAAAAGGTAAGGATTTGCGGCACTTTTAAAGACGCGGAAACCGCTTCAAATTCCGCATCGATTTGTTTCAGCGCGGTGGTCGCGGTTAAATGACAGACGGTGTAAAAGTGGCTGATGGTGCATATCACTAAGATCGTCATGGTGCCATAAATACCATTGAGAGGGTTGTTGGGAGCATTAAAAAAGAAGATATACGCCAAACCCAATACCAAGCCAGGTACTGCCAAAGGCAAAATCGCAAACAGATGGAAAAACCATTTAAGCACGGCAAATCCAGACAGTTTTGCCACTAGGTAGGATTGGAAAAAAATAAAAACCGTACCGATTATCGCCGTGTAAGAGGCCATTTGGATGGAGTTCCAATAGGCACTCCAGCCGCCACCGTCCATCAGGTCAAAATTATAGTTCTTTAGTGACAAGCTTAAATTATAAGGCCAAAAAGTCACTAGGGAGGCGTAAACGGCCATGGCGATAATGCTGACAATAAAAGCAGACACAAGACACATAAGGGCCAAAAAAATCTTGTCAATCAGAGGACGAACGGGCGGTGTCCAAGGTACGGCTTTGGATGTGAGCAGTGCCGATTGACGGCGTTGCAGCCAGCGATCCGTAGCAAAGGTTAACAGTGCCGGCAACAGCAGTATGACACTGACGGCGGCGCCCATTTCAAAGTTTTGCTGTCCAATGACTTGTTTATAAATGTCGGTGGCAAGCACATTGAATTGACCACCAATGACTTTGGGCACTCCAAAATCGGTAATCACCAGCGTGAAAATCACAAAGGCCACACTGATGATGCCGTATTTAGCGGCGGGCAGTGTGACGGTAAAAAAGGTGCGCATGGGTGATGCGCCTAATGCTTCGGCGGATTCGTATAACCTCGCGTCGGTATTGGCTAACGCCGTTAGCATGATCATCAGAGCGTGGGGAAAGGTCCAGAAACACGAACCAATGACAATACCGATGGGACCATAGATACTTTCTCCCAGCAGTAATTCTTTGAGAATCCCTTGGTTGCCAAATAAATACACCAAGCTAATCGCAGGCAGCAAAGACGGCGCTAATATTGGTAAGACCAACAAGGTTCGAAACGTGTTTTTCAGTGGTATACGAGTGCGACTGATGGCGTATGCAGTCAAAAAAGACAGACTGGTAACAATGATCGTTGAGATGAAGGCGATCCATAAAGAGTTACTGACGGAATTAAATAAGCTAGGAGTGGTAACAAATTTGGCAAAATTGGCTAAGCCAATAAATTGTCCGTCACTGTTTTGCACACTTTTTGATAGCAGCGTATAAAGCGGCAATACCACACAAATAAATAACCCCAGTACGCCAATAATCAGCACACCACCAAGGGACCATTCATCTAGACTACGGCGTCCAAACCATGGGCGCTTGCTTGGTGTGGCGGCGATGTTAGTGGTTTCTGTTTGAGTGAGTGCTTGGTTCATGCTGCGCCTCCAAACACATGTAGACGATCCTGTGGCAGTTGACAGTGAACCATTTGGCCTTGTTTTAGTTGTAAGTGCGCCATTTCGTTCATAGAGATATCTGCCAATATTGGACGCTTGTGGTTGTCCAGTTTTAATAACGAGCGAACCCGCGAGCCCAAAAATTCCAGATGAATGACTTCTGCACGCAGTGTATTGTTGTGATCTAGGAGGTTATCTTGATTGGCCGAAAAACGCACGTCTTCAGGACGAATCGCCAGTTGGGCATGGTCTCCAAGCATAAGCGTATTCGATGGAGCGCAGTGCAGTGTGAGTTGACCAGATTGCATTTGTCCTGTGCCTGTGACTTCGGCATTTAGGAAATTCATCTCACCGACAAACTCGGCGACAAAAGGGGAGTGTGGGTGGGCATATATTGTTTGTGGTGAGCCAATTTGCTCAATGACGCCTTGATTCATCACCACGATTTGATCGGCCATGGTGAGCGCTTCTTCTTGGTCATGGGTGACCATAATGGTGGTGACGCCCAGTTTTTCTTGCAGCTGTTTTATTTCTTGACGTAAATGAGCGCGGACTCTGGCGTCTAAGGCGGACAAGGGTTCGTCCAAAAGTAATAGGCCAGGGGACGTGGCTAATGCTCTTGCAAGGGCGACGCGTTGTTGTTGACCACCAGACAGTTGTGCGGGGTATTTATCATCACTGCCCGATAAGCCGACCGTTGTCAGTAATTCTTTGACGCGGGCACGACGATCATTGGCAGAAACTTTTTGTGACACTAGACCATAGGCGATGTTGTCGGCGACGGTCAAATTGGGAAAGAGCGCGTAAGATTGAAAGACGATGCCAAAATCACGGTGTTTGATGGGGGCGTGAGTAATGTCTATACCGCCTTGTAACAGCGTGCCTGACGTCGGAGTGTCTAAACCTGCAATAATGCGTAATAGGCTGGTTTTACCACATCCAGATGGCCCTAAGAAACAGACAAATTCCCCTTCAGCAATCTGTAATGACACGTCTTTTAGCGCGTGATGTGAGCCAAAGGATTGGTGAATGTTGTGAAGTTCTAAATATGCGCTACTAGACACTTTGCTAGACATAAGTCGCCCTCTATTATGATCCATGTAAAGATGCCGATGATCAAAGGTTCGTCAGACTCACACGACCGTGTGTGCCTGACGCGTGTTTTTTGATCTCACTTTTTTGCTCTATGATTGGAGTGTGAGTGTTATTTTGGCTCGCTTTTGTTGTCATAGCGTTGTTGCCACTGGGTCAAAATCGCATCACGGTTGGCCGCTGACCAAGCAAAGTCGTTCTCGATCATCAGTGATTCTGCGTTAGCGGGGAAATATTCAACGGGTTGTGCAATGCCTGGCATGGCAACCACAGCGTAGCCTTCGTTGTACATTTCATTGGCTTTTTGTGACGCTGCCCAATCCGCTAGGGTTTTGGCTGCTTCTAACTTATCGGTGCCTTTGATGATGGCTGTGGCTTCCATGTCCCAACCTAAGCCTTCGGTTGGAAAAACGATGTCCAGTGGTGCGCCTTCTTTTTTAGATTTGGCAGCACGAAAGGCAAACGAAATACCGATAACGGTTTCCCCTGATGCCGCTAATTTACAAGGTTTAGACCCTGAGTGTGTATAGCTGCCAATGTTGTTGTGTAGCGCGTCCATGTATTCCCAGCCTTTGTCTTCACCAAACAATTGCAGCCAACTGCTGACATCTAAATAGCCCGTGCCCGATGAGCTTGGGTTTGGCATAACGATATGGCCTTGGTAAACAGGGTTCGTTAGATCTTGCCATGAAGTAGGTTTGGGTAAGCCGAGTTTTTCTGCTTCCACTGTGTTGTAGCAGATAGCAGCCATCCATGCGTCCATGCCTGTCCAGACAGGATTTTCTGACGTGTCTTTGAATTTAGGGGAGAGTTGATCGTAGTTTTTTGGCTTGTAGCTTTCTAGCATGTTTTCGTTTTTGAGCAACATTAGGCTGGTAGCCGCTAAGCCCCATACCACATCGGCTTGAGGATTGGCTTTTTCTGCTAAGAGTTTTGCCGTGACAATGCCCGTTGAGTCGCGTACCCAATTGATCTTGATGTCGGGATGATCCTGATTAAAGCGGGCTGCGTATTTTTTCAGATCTTCTGCTTCTACGGCAGAATAGACAGTGAGTTCTGTTGTTGCAGCGTGAGCAGCCATGGAAACCATGCCGATACCGGCGATAGCACTTAGGCTTTTGATCAAGGGCTTGATTGTCATCTTCACTTCTCCATCTTTATCATCGTTTGGGTAGACTTAATCTGGTATAGACCAGATTTAATAAGCAAGATATCAGCCAAATATGTCAAATCGATGACATGAGGGCGGAATTTATTGGTTTGAGCGGTCTGATGGGAGGCCTTTTACAAAGAAAAGGCTGGGGATGTATATGTGTAAAAGAAGGGCTAGTCTCGGATAGCGATGTTAATATTGACCGCGTCATGGCGCCAAAATTCGTAATCTACTTCCAATACCTGTTTGTCATCCGTGTAGTTAATACGCTCAATGTGCAATCCAGGCTGTCCTGCTGAAATGCCTAATTCATTAGCCGCGCTACTGGGCAGCGAGGTAGATTTAAAGACGAGGTCCATGTCTCGGTATTCCCGCTGATAGTTGTTTTTCAGTAACTGACTCAAGGATTGGGTAAGGTCTTCTTTTTCAATGCCGGGTAATAAATTAAGATTGATGTACATTTTTTCGATCAACACGGGCCGTTGATTAATGGAGCGTCGGCGATGAAGGTACAGAACAGGGGCGTTTTCTGCGATGTTCATTAATTGGGCAATGTACGCATTTGCTGGCTCAATTTGTTGCATTAATTTTTCCGTGTGCGGAAGAAAACCTTGCTCGGTGACGTACAAATTAAAACTAAGATGGCTCGATGGGTTGTAGATTACCGCTGGCGGTGTGACAAACCAGCCTTTGCGGTTTTGTCGATAAATCAGACCTTCCGCTTCTAGATTTTGCAGCGCTTGTCGAACCGTGACGCGGGTCAGTTTAAACTGTTCCCCTATTTCTCTTTCCGAGGGTAACTTACTGCCCGATTTAAGTGTTTTCTGCTCAATCAGTTCACGAAAGTAGCCTTGTAGTTGATAGTAGTGGTGGGTAGACATGAGTCCTTCCTATTAGAAACCCGCTTTGTACAGCAAGCAGTTTAAAAAAACGCCGTACAAAATAGCGTTTTGACGAGAATAGGTCAAAGCAAAAGGTGTGGATTTTAGGTGTCGTTTTATGAGGAGGAAAAGGAAGGCTTGTTTTAGCATTTCTTTACTTCTTTTCTCGTGTCGGGCAAAGTTCTGAGTCTCTTATTTTGTGGGAATGTTTGTGATGCGCCCTTGTATGTCTTTTGCTGTGTTGGTTTCTGTGTTGCTCGGTGGTTGTGCCGCCTCTGATAACACACCAGCGTTGCGTTCGCTGGATTCGTTTAAAGGTCGGTCTGCTTGTTACGACAGAGAGACAGAACCATACACGGCTGTGGTGGATACGCATCTACATTATCGGCCTTTCGATGGTCGAGCGATTCCCTTTAATGAAGTGAATGACTATTTATCTCAAACCAGTGTGCGTTTTGCCAATGTGTATGGCATTGGACAAATGCTGCCGTCTGATTCTCTTTGCTCTAATTATTTAAAATGCCCAGGCACGCCAGTATCGCCTACCACGCGAAATGATTTTGTGAATGCCGCCAATATGCTGGAATACAAACCAGATGATCTTCACCTGACGTTGTCGATGACCTTTACGGATTTGTCTGATCCTGAACCGACCGTTGCCCTCATGAAGCTTTACGAAAAGGAATACCCAGGACTGTTTCACTGGATGGGGGAAGTGAATCTGGTGAAGCAGGCGCAGTTTAATAACCGTCATAAACCAGCAACCCCAAAAGACATTACGCAATGGGCAGGTTTTATGACGGAGTTAAGAGTACGGAACTACCCCATAACGATTCATTCCGATATAGGGAATAATACCTCGCCTACCTTGTATTTGCCTTTAATGGAACGGGCCTTGGCCTTGTATCCAGATAATAAAATAGTCTGGGCGCACATGGGGTTGTCTTATGAGCAAACGAAAATGGATGCCTCTGAGCATATTGCTATCTTGTCTCGTCTGTTAGATCAATATCCGAACTTGATGATTGATATATCTTGGCGAGTTTTGGACGACTATTATTTTAGTAAAGCCGCGAATCAGCCTTTGTATGTGGCATTCCTTAATCGTTATTCTGAACGTATTTTGCCTGGCTCTGATTTTGTTGCTTTTCGAGGCAATAATTTTAAGGTGTACCAGCAGGAATTGGAGGTTACGAGCCGGATACTTCAATACCTAGATGACGATGCGTTTCGTAATATTGCCTTGGGAGAAAATTACTTTACTTTGTTAGGTTTGGATTATCAGGCGCCACAAATATGTCAAAATTAGTCTTTTCTTCTCAAGGGACATTTAACTTTTTTAGTCAGTGAGCGACACAGATAGCGCTTTGTAAGAGGACTATTTTTATTTGCATAGTTTATTCGTTGTCTTTCATTGTCAAACAGCACCACTTGTTCCATGCTTTTAAGAGTTCATTGAGGAGCGTTAAGGCATGGGCAAATATATTACAGCGTCCTCAGGTCGAGGTCAGTCACTCGGAGAAGAGGTGGCGAATAGTATCAGCCACGGAGTGGGGCTGGTTGCTGCAATTGTTGGCACACCGTTTCTCATTCTAAGCGCGATTGACTACGCTGATGTCAGTTTTGTGGTCGGGGTCAGTATTTTCTCCGCTACCATGATTTTATTGTATTTGGCATCGACACTTTATCATGCGATGCCTAGAGGCAAGGCGAAATATGTTTTTCGAGTCATTGACCACTCTGCTGTCTATTTGTTGATTGCGGGCACATATACCCCTTTTACCTTGGGAGTGTTAGAGGGCGTTTGGGGCTGGTCTTTACTCGTCGCCGTATGGACATTAGCTTTGATCGGGGTTGCTCTCAAAGCCTTTGGTAAGGCTTCTCATCCTGCTGTTTCTACGACGCTCTATGTTATTTTGGGCTGGCTTATTCTTATTGCGATCAAACCGCTTATTTCACTTATGGCGCCCAATGGTTTGCTGCTGTTGGTACTAGGCGGTGTGCTTTATACTTTGGGTGTGGTGTTTTTTGTGATCGACTCTAAGCTGCGTTACGGCCATTTGGTTTGGCATTTGTTTGTGGTGGCTGGAACCGTTTGTCATTATTTTTCTATTTTTTACTACGGGGCTTAGTGACGTGAAAGTGCAGAGCCCTGAACTAATCGCACCGAATGTTTACTGGTCCGTTTTTGTTTGCCATTTGTGTATGGCTTTTAGTTGTTCTAATAATAACGATTTATTGTTTGGTGTTAATTCGCTGAATAAGCTCAACACCATTTTTGCCTCGTAAGTGAATTGAACGTCAATTGGGGTTTCTGCGAGTTTTCCTTTGTTATTTTCCTGCCTTAAAAAGTCGGCAATGTCTTCTGGTGGATGTTCGCTGGCAGCATACAAGATCGAAGGTTTGGTATCTAACGCCATAGCAAGCTTCTGTAAGACTTTTTGTGAAGGTTGCCTTTGACCTTTTTCAATTCGTGACAGATTGCTGGTGGCCATGTCAGCTTCCAGTGCGACTTGTTCTTGGGTCATCTTGCGCTGTATGCGTAAGATCTTGATAACTTGGCCAATATTCATGGCAAGATTATCCGTTTAATTTTGCCTATATGACAAAACCTGACAGGCAATTTGCTTGACACTTTTTGCCATATAGGCAATATTGAGGGTTGTTTGTGTCTTAAAGACAAATAAAAGACGGTATCTTGTGTTAATCGAAGCATGCAGTAGAAGGATTGACTTGTGAAAACAGAAGGAATGAATACTGGGCATGATTGGCAGGAGTTACAAGAAACGAATCATGGCTTTATTGTGTTAGACAGTAACGATTGTATCGTTTCTTGTAATGATAAAGCACAAAAAATGCTAACCTCTTCAAGTCTTTATCCTGAAATCGATGCTTTATTGCCGTCAAACTGCTTTTGGTTTGAAGCGGAACAACGTGTTTATCCTGTTACTGAATTTAAGCGTATTGCAGGAAAAAGCATCACTCTTACCTTTACACCTGTCCACAGCGAGCCTTATAAGATTCACGTTCAGGTAGAAGCATTTCAGTTGCTAGGGAGGCACTATTATAGCCTACTCATTCAAGACAATGATGTTGTTTATGATGACAATGTCGGTGCTTATCTTAGTAGCAGCCATCCCTCATTAAAAATGGCTCAGCGGTTAAAAGCGGATTTGCAACAGAACAAATTGACGCTGCATTATCAACCTCAGATTAATATTTTGAACGATCAGCTTTACGGGGTTGAGGTGTTGGCAAGATGGCACGACACGGAGTTTGGTTATGTTGCCCCTGATGATTTTATTGATTTGGCAGAAGAGTTCGGATTCATCGCTGAGCTGGACTTGTGGGTGCTTCGAGAAGCATGTCGTCAGTTGGCTGTATGGCGCGACAAAAATATACCTGTTCCTCTGATTGCCGTTAATTTCTCGCCCTATACTTTTCACTCAGCTAACCTTATTGAAACGGTTCAACTTATTCTGCAAAGAAACGGTCTTATTTCAGCGGACCTTGTTTTAGAAATCACTGAAAGTAAGAAAATTATTTTATCCAATTCTTTTATTGATGTGATTGGCGCTCTTGATTCCATGGGGATCACGATCTCTTTAGATGATTTTGGTACAGGCTATTCAAATTTAAAACGATTATTGAAGTTTCCTGTATCTCAACTAAAGTTGGATAGAGCATTTGTCAGTCATCTTCCGAGTCCATTATCGAAAGAACTGAGTGACGTTGTCTTGTCAATTGGAAAAAAAATTGATGCGGTATCCATTGCAGAAGGTGTGGAGACCTTAGAGCAGTTAGCTTATTTAAAAGCAATTGGTTACGAAGTCATTCAAGGGTATTTATTTTCCCCACCGTTAAGCTCACAAGATTTTGAAAGCTGGTTTTTAAATACCATCTCAAGATCGAACGAATAATCAAAATGTTTTTCAGAATTCTGATACCAAAATTTTTTAGATTATATTCATTTACAGTTTTTGTTGTTTTTTAGGTGGCTGTTGCGTCATCTGATTGTTTTAAGTGTTAAATTCATAAGAGGATAAGGTTATGTTACGGAATATAAATATTCGATCTCGACTGTTAATAGGGTTTTCATCGGCCATCATTCTGATGATCATTTTAGGTGGTGTCGGTATCTCTACGATGAATAAGATTCGATCGAATTCAGAATTGATTGAAACAAGAGTTTTGCCAGCCATTACCAGCTTAGGTGATATGAGTACAGATCTGATGCGAGTCAGGATCTTTACACTGAGGTTGTTAAGTGCAACGAGTGAAGACAGTAAGAAAGAAACTTTATCTGCGCTTGAGAGTATCAAAAAGGGGGTTGCTGGGGCTCGCTCCGACTATGAAGCGATTATTGATACAGAAAGTGAAAAACGTTTATTCGAGCAGTTTATTAAACAAGAAAGTAATTACTACAGACTGCAAAATCAAGTCACTGCTTTGGTCATGACTGGTGATCTGTCTGCAATTGAGACACTTATACCGGAAATGAACGACGCTGCGGATGATATGGCTAGAATGTTGCGAGCCATGGTGGCAGCAAATCAAAAGGAAGCGGATGAAGCGAGTGAAGACTCGGTAAAATCCTATGACGAAGGCTTTGTTTTGATCAATATCGTGATAGCCATCTCTGTGGCGTTGGGGGTCGCGATTGCCATGGTACTGTCAAAGAGCATTAACAAGCCGCTTTTAGAGGCTGTCAATTCTGCCGAAATCATTGCTAAGGGGGATTTGACGCAAGCTATTGTTCCTGAAGGTAAGGATGAATTGGCTCGTTTAACCAATGCGCTCAAAGCGATGCAGGGGAATTTACGTGAGGCCATTGTCCACATTGGTGATTCTTCTAGTCAATTGGCATCGGCAGCGGAAGAGTTAAGTTCTGTGACAGAAAGCTCGTCAAATAGCTTGATGTTGCAAAACAATGAAATTCAATCCGCTGCATCAGCCATCACTCAGATGAGTTCTGCCGTGGATGAAGTGGCTCGTACTGCACAGCAAACCTCAGAAGCGTCCGCGGATTCTGCTACATTGGCGGCGGAAGGCAAGGCGCGAGTAGGTGAGACAACGGCTGTGATTCTTGACATGAATAAAGAGATGACAAACAGTACTCGAGTGATTAACCAACTGGCTGAGCAAGTGGCATCAATAGGCCAGATTTTGGATGTCATTCGAGCCGTGGCAGAGCAGACAAACCTATTGGCCTTAAATGCGGCCATCGAGGCCGCTCGTGCTGGTGAAACAGGTCGAGGTTTCGCGGTTGTCGCCGATGAAGTCCGAAATCTTGCTCATCGCACCCAAGAGTCCACCGGTGAAATAGAGACCATGGTGCGTCAGGTTCAGCTTTCGGCTAATGAAGCGGTGACGTCTATGGACAGCACAAGTCAAAAAACCAATCAGGCACAAATGGTTGCAGCGGAAGCGTCTAAGGCATTAGAGCAAATCACAGCGCGTATTATCGCCATAAGTGACAGCAACCACGTGATTGCCAGTGCGGCAGAAGAGCAATCGAATGTGGCGAAAGAAATAGATGGGAATATCACTACAATTAGTGACTTAGCTGCGCAAACGGTGGTTGGTGCAAATCAAACAAGCGCGAGTACGGCCGAACTGACTCGATTGGCGATAGAGCTTAATGAGTTGGTGGTGAAATTCAAGGTATAAGCCTTGAATGTGACAATATAGGTTCTCGTTTGTGAGGGCTTGTATTGTCTGTGCAGATGACTATTTCGCGTTTCTTGATCGTCGTTAGGTTAATATCTTCTCGTTAAGATCCGGTGTATATTGACGTTTTTGACCAATTTGCAGCCACTTATGACCATTGCCCTTAAAAACATAACCGATTCCGATGTGACGTGCGCTCAGTGTCAAGCATGCTGCTGTCGTATGGAGGTGATGATCATCAGTGACACTGGCGTACCGGATAAGCACGTTTCAGTGGATGAGTGGGGTGGTGAGACCATGCTTAGACTCGACGATGGCTGGTGCTCTGCGGTCGATAGAGATACTTTTCTCTGTACTATTTATGAGAATCGTCCTTGGATTTGTCGCGAGTTCGAAATGGGATCCGATGAATGTCGAGAAGAGTTTAACGTTATTAGGTAGTGATTCATGGTCACTACCTAATAATGATTGTGTGTCTACAGTCTATACATGGCGCAAAGCTTATTACCTGATGGGTCTCTTAAATACGCCAAATACAGTTGTGTTTTTCCTAATGCGCGAATTCCTGGCGCGTCTTCACAGCTTATTCCGCCATTGGCTACTCCTGCCGCATGCCAAGCATTTACCGCTTCTTCAGATGTGGCTGCAAAACCAATCGTACTGCCATTGCCGTGAGTGGCCGCGTCGCCGTTTATTGGTTTGGTTATCGCAAAGGTACCGGTATCAGTGCGATAAAAACATCTTCCTTTTGGGTCAACAAAGCCCTCGCCATAGCCAAGTGTTTTAAACGTTGCATCATAAAATGCTTTTGAGGCTTGTACATCATTGGCGCCTAACATAATGTGACTAAACATGGTGTTTTATCCTTAACTTGTGATTATTGTTTGACGCTGTTTTATCTCACAGCGTCTGGCCTTATTCAAATACTAAAAAGAGGATTTTTGGATGCAAGCAATGACAATCGGTTTTAACTCTGAATACTCGGAAGAGGCCCCCAGTCTTGAAGACATTCATGCTCTAGAGGGACGGGCTTTATTGGAGTTTGGTGCGCCTTGGTGTGGGCATTGCCAGGCAGCTCGCGATGCTGTGGAAAGCAGTATCAAAACAGACTCAAAAATCGTTCATATCAAGGTGTTTGATGGTAAAGGTAAACGACTTGGGCGACAGTTTGGTGTTAAGCTTTGGCCAACATTGATTTTATTGCAGGATGGTCAAGAGATTAGGCGCATTGTGCGCTTTACCTCAAATGAGGAAGTGCGTGAATTAATGGCGCTTTGACGTATAAAGGTTAAACCGTGATGTCAATCAGTCGGCCAATGGTTTTATCAGACGCATTTATGACGTTTGCATTGGCTTTGGCTTCTAGTTCGCTGCTTTTCGCTTCAATTAGACCATCTTGAATGGCCGAGCCGTATCTGGTGTTAGTCTGTGTGTTATTTTGGCCAAGCGTTTGGGTAGACGCACTGGCGACCTTTTGACTGGCTTGGTCTAGTCTGTCTTGGCTACGCTGCAGACCCTGCTGACCATACGGGAATGAGGTGTTGTTGATTTGCATAAAACGGCCTTCTAACAATATTGCTTTTGTTTTACATAACGCAGACACATAGTAGCATACGAAGAGAACATTTTTTAATCAGCGTTTGTTTTTTTATGTTTCTGTTTGATATTCGTCGTTATTGGGAAGTTTCTATGAAACATCATGTAGGAAGAGTGTTTGTTGCTACTAGCGTGCTTTGTTATTGCCTATTGTCAACCGCAGCGCAAACAGAGGTCGACAATAGGTCACCAGTGAATGCCGTTGATGCCGCGAATAGAGCGCTTTTTTATCAGGCTATAGATCATTATTCTGTTCAGCGAGACGTGTTTAATGCCTCGTCTTATGCTGAAAAAATGCTTGTTTTGAGTCAGGTGTTTTTAGGGGCTGAATATGTTGGTGGTAGCGTTGGCGAAGGACCTCTTAGCAAATATGACAAGGATCCTCTTGTTCGTTTTGATGTGTTTGACTGCACCACCTATGTTGAAACACTGTTGGCAGGCGTTATGTCGACATCTTCCGCTGAGTTTGAAGCCAACCTAATAGCACTGCGTTATCAGGATGGAAACGTTTCTTTTGTGTCACGTAATCATTTTCCCAGTTTAGACTGGTTTCATAACAACCAAGATAAACTACAGGATATAACGCCAGATGTGGCGGGAGGTACGGCTCAAGTAGCGCAAACTCTTATTGATAAAGCCGCTTGGTATCAGCACCTTAGCGGTGATGTGTTAGGGTGCGATGCGACGACTTCTAACGATTGCCAAAGGCTGTTAGGGCAATTAAAAGAAGAGGGCCGTGATTTTACACCAGAGCCCGCTTATTTGCCCTATGTGCCCTTAACCGCGTTGTTTACAGGTACTGAAAGAGCGGTCAATCAGGCTTTACTTGATCGTATTCCATCAGGCAGTGTCATCAGTATGGTGCGGCCCGATTGGCCATTAAAGCAGTGGATTGGCACCAATATGAATGTTTCTCATCAGGGGATCGTTATTCGAAAAGATGGCGTGCTCTATCTTCGTCATGCCAGTTTGACCTACAAAAAAGTCATTGATGAAAGCTTCGTCGACTATTTTTCTCAATATTCTCCTGAGTCGTCTTTAAAAGGCTTTAACGTACAGATACTTCGTTATTGAGAGGGCTTCTTACCATTTTTGGATTTCACATTGGCACTGAAATACCGCAAGTGTAACTCTAATGCATCACAAGAAATGGTGATCTCTCGAACGGATAAATACAGGGAGTACATTAGGCACACTAAGCTGGCACCGAAGATATAGCTTCCCGCCTGTTGATATTCTAGATAAATCGCCATCATGGATAAGACACAAAGAAAAAAACTGATCACTCCCGCTTCCTGCATACGACGTATCAAATAAATGCGTTTGCGCAGGTTGGCAATCTGTTCTTTGATATTTTCGTCTTCTAATTTAGGGTCAAAATTACGGATGATGGAAGCCAGAGTGACAAATCGGTTGGTGTAAGCCAAAAGCAGTAAAGAGACGGCGGGGAACAGCATGGCGGGCGTTGTTAAGGTGATAATCATAATGCTTCTCAGATAAGTTAAAAAAGGATTTGGTGTTTGTATTCTACGACGCTCTCTTAGCATTTAGTATTGCTCGCTCCCCTTCTGAAAGTATAGAAAATAAGCGTTGTATCGACAGAATGAGCTTCTATAATGCTGGTTATATTGCGTTGGAATGTTATCGCGTCTCAATGTGAGTCTAGACCCTACCTTACCTGGTAACAAGAGAGATAAAAATGAGTGATATGTTAAGTATTGGCTTGCTGATTATAGCCAGTGCCTTGTTTGCTATGTCTGAGATTAGCATGGCCGCCGCGAGAAAAATAAAATTGAGAGTACTGGCGGAGGAGGGCAGCATAAAAGCTCAAGCCGTGATGAAACTGCAGCAGAAGCCGGGTGCATTTTTTGCAATGATTCAGATTGCTTTAAATGCGATTGCTATTTTAGGCGGTATTATTGGTGAGCAAGCATTAACACCTTATATCAAGCAATTTGTCGGCTTACTTTATTCTGGACCTCTGCTTGATCAGATTAGTTTTGTTGTCTCGTTTTTGTGTTTAACCTCTCTCTTTATTTTATTTGCGGATTTATTACCGAAACGTTTGGCGATTATCATGCCCGAAGCGGTCGCTATTCGAATGGTGACACCCATGTTATGGGTGACGTTTATACTTACGCCGGTCGTTTTTCTATTTAACGGTTTGACCAATACTATGCTGCGTATTTTTAACGTGCCGATTGATCGTGATGAGGTTGTAACAACAGAGGATATTGTTGCCATGATGGACGCGGGCGCTGAGGACGGCAGTCTACAGCGACAAGAATATCAATTGATTGGTAATGTGTTTGAATTAGAAACACGCAGTATTTCCAGTACGATGACGCCAAGGGACCAAATTATTTATTTTGATATTGATGATAGCAGTGAAGAGATTAGCCAGAAAATTATCGAACATCCTCATAATGATTTTCTAGTGTGCGATGGAAGCTTGGATAAAATTCACGGTATTATTGAATCAAAAGAAATTTTACGTTTGGTATTAAAAGGCGAACCTGCGCACATTAAACCAGAAAAAATTGACAAAGATGTCTTTTATTTACCTGAAACACTGACTCTGTCCGAAGCACTCAATGCTTTTAAAGTCGCGCCACAAGCTTTTGCTGTAATTGTAAATGAATATGCAACCATAGTAGGGATTGTGACAGTAAAAGATTTGTTAGGCGGTTTTATGGGGGGATTACTAACCCCTCATGATGAAGAGCAAATCGTACAGCGTGATGCGAATTCTTGGCTAATAGAGGGACTTACTCCTATTAATGATGTGATGCGCAGTTTGGGAATTGAAGAGTTTCCTGATCGGACGCAGTATGAGACGTTAGGGGGCTTTATTACCTATAGTCTTAAACGTTTGCCAAAACGTACTGATTTTTTTGTCCATGAAGGTTATAAATTTGAGGTGTTGGATTTGGAAGGCGTTAGGGTGGAGCAACTCTTGGTCACCAAGCTGAAGTAAATGGTATCTTTGTCTAATCAATAGTGAGGTAAGGATTTATGCAATTAGTGGTAGGTACTTTATCCACTTGGTCTCTACGTGCTCGAATATGTGGGGCATTAGCAAATATTCCGTTAGACCTTGTACCGATAGATCTAAGTAAAATGGGTCATACAACGGAAGTGCGAAAATATTCTCCGACAGGACTGATGCCAGCTTTGTTGGTGGACGGTTTTATCGTACATGACTCTTTAGCAATTGCAGAGTATTTTAATGAATGCTCCAATGGCGCTTTGTATCCAAAAGCTCAATCAGAAAGAGCACAAGCTAGAAGTTTATGCATGGAAATGCATTCAGGCTTCACGGCTCTGCGTAGCCAATGCCCGTTTACGTTAGCAAGTGTGGCACCATTAGAACATTTGACTGATTCCTTGAAAAAAGAAGTCGAACGCATTGAGGTGATTTTTACTCAAGCCAAAGGGCCATTTATGTTTGAACAAGCTGGAGCTGTAGACGCTTTTTTCTCAATTTTGGCGTTTCGTTTGAATGCCTATGGTGTTGTTTTGGGTGGTAAAGCAGGAGAATATCAGCGCAGTTTGTTGGAGTGGCCTTTATTAAAAAATGCAGTGTCAGAGGCTCGTCAATGGGCTGTTTGACATAATTTAAACGTGTTCAAATTGTGTCCTTTCTTCGATAAAACGATCCGCTTTTTTATGTTATAGCCACTATACGTCAAGAAAGAGGATGGTTATTTGTGTAATGGGGAAAGAGACTTTCTTTAGAGGTTGCTGACGTATCCTTTCGTTTTTCAGTGCTAGCATGATATTTCCAACATCATCAAAGATAAGGAAAACTAAAATGTCTCGCTTAATTAAAAAATTAATGAATGTTCAAATGTTTAATAAGCAAGCTGCTCCCGTTGCAGAGGTTGAAACTGGGAGCAATTCTGATATGGACGAATGGAAAGGCTGGGACGCATGGGTGGATATTAAAAAATAACGCTTTTATGGGTCATCGTTTAAACATTTATTAAAGATGCAATAAGCCAAAAGGGGTTATTATGGCTCAATCCTAAAAGGGCAGGAATAAAGCTAAGCTTTATTTTTGTCCTTTTTCATTTGTAGACTGTTGTACGTGTTTTATTGTGAGTATAACGGCTTTTTATTGCGGAAATTCTTTAAAGAAGACTCATAAAAAAAGGAAAGAATATGCGTTTCGCTGGGTAAATTTGACCATTCTAAACGAACCACGTAGGGTTAAAAGGGTGATGTACGTTTTTTGTCGCTATATTGGCGTTGAAAAGTTAATTTTAATTCGAGTAAGGAGAATGAAGAATGGCTACAACAACCAAAAGCACGACCCAATCAAAGGCCCATGAAAAAGTAGATAGTGTTGCCGAAGCGGCCCACAAAGGGGTGGACAGTGCAGCCGAAATGAAAGAACAGAGCCAAGAGCGTATTGAAGAAGTGGCTCAGCAAATCAGTGAACAAGCCCATAAAATTGCAGACACTGCGAAAAATCAATCGGAAAAAATCTCTTCAGCCGTAGGCGAATATGCCAAAGAACACCCTGTTAAAACCATTGGTATCGCCTTTCTAGCGGGTGCCTTAGCCGCAAGTTTCCTTTGCAAACGTAAATAAGCTGAGGAAAACCATCCATGGAAACACCACCGCACGGTGCTTCAGAGCAAGAACAATCTGATTTTGATGAGGTTATTAACACTCATAAAAGTTGGCTGAAGAGCGTATTAGGGCTGGGGGCTTTAGAGGCGAAATTGTGGGTTGCATCCAGTGCTCAGCTTCTTGCCTTAATGTGCGGTGTGATTTTTTTATTACTGACCACTTGGTTGTTATTGATAGCGACCATTGCCGTTGTGGCGTGGAGTTATGGTTTTTCCCTTGTTGGTATTTTGTCTACCGCCACGTTAGCGACTTTTTTCAGCTCTTTTGCGCTGCTTTACTGGGTGAAACGAACGCTAAAAAACATGAACTTTGCTCGTACTTTAGATGCAGTTATTCCAACGGATGAGGATTAGTCTATGTTTGGCATTAAGCGAATGAATCAACAACGAGATCGTTTATATATGCGCACTCAGCTATTGGAGAAGCGTGCTAAACAATCCCGTGAAAAGGCGGTTGATAACCTATTAGATAAAGCCACAAGCCCATCAGGTTTACTCGCGAGTTTTGTTTTGGGAGCAACGACACAGCTTGATATAACAAGAAAGGCGAGAAAAAATTTGCTTAATGGCGCTAGCCGAGATGTATTGAGTTTCTTAATGTCGCAAGTTTCTGCTTATATGGCCGTCAGTGCAGAACAAAATGAGACTTCTGCTGCAAATACAGTCTCCGAGCCAGACGAACCGCCTTCTAAATAGTGAAGAGAATTCAACTCACGCCATCCACTCAACCAATAATCCAAATGATAACCAGATATAAATTTGGTCTATCTACGAATTTGTTCAAAAAAACGGCACTTATTTCTCGACTTTAGTGCTCTAAATCTCTATATTCGCCCATCTTTGTGTTTGTCTTTTGACCCTGATTTTGGGGTCTATATGAACGTTTTTCTTATCTCTTTGTTTAGGGCTTTTTCCTTTGATCTCCACGGCTAATATCACCATGCAATTTGGCGCAACGCCATTGTTTGAAAACATCTCTGCAAAATTCGGTAACGGTAATCGTTATGGCTTAATTGGCGCAAATGGTTGCGGCAAGTCTACTTTCATGAAAATTCTCAGTGGGGCACTGACACCAACATCAGGCAATGTGTCTATCACACCGGGTGAAAAAGTGGGCACTTTGAGTCAAGATCAGTTTGCGTTCGAAGAGTATACGGTGGTTGATGCCGTTATTATGGGGGATGTAGCGCTGTGGAAAGTCAAACAAGAGCGTGATGCGATTTATTCTAAGCCTGAAATGAGCGAAGAAGATGGCATGCGTGCCGGTGAATTAGAAGCAGAATTCGCTGAAATGGATGGCTACAGTGCCGAAAGTCGTGCGGGTGACATTTTGTTGGAAGCCGGTATCGCTGAAGAGTTTCATTTTGGCTTGATGAGCCAAGTGGCACCTGGCTGGAAACTGCGTGTTTTGTTAGCGCAAGCCTTGTTTGCTAATCCCGATATCTTGTTATTAGATGAGCCGACGAACAACTTGGATATCCATACCATTAATTGGTTGGCCGGTGTGTTGAATCAACGTAAATGCACCATGATTATCATTTCTCACGACCGTCACTTCTTGAATTCTGTCTGCACTCATATGGCCGACATTGACTTTGGTGAGTTGCGTATTTATCCAGGGAACTATGAATACTTCATGGAAGCCTCGTCATTGATTCGCGAACAGCTATTAACAGAGAATGCGAAGAAAAGTGCCGAAATGGATGATCTGCAGGCCTTCGTGAATCGTTTTTCTGCAAACGCATCGAAAGCCAAGCAAGCCAGTTCTCGTGCTAAGAAGCTGGAAAAAATTGAATTAGCGGAAGTGAAGCAATCTAGCCGAATGACGCCGTCGTTGACCTTTAAGCAAGATAAGAAACTTCATCGTCATGCATTGATTCTAGAAGACCTTGGGCATGGCTACGATGAGTTGTTGTTTTCTGGCGGCAATATGATCTTAGAGGCGGGTTCGCGATTGGCGATTATCGGTGAAAATGGTGCCGGTAAAACGACTTTTTTACGTTGTTTGATGAGAGAGCTGGATGCCAAACAGGGTGAGGTCAAATGGGCTGAAAACGCGGTGATTGGTTACTGTCCGCAAGACAGTACGGAAGATTTCGATTGCGATTTAACCTTGTTTGACTGGATGTCTAAGTGGCGTACGGCCAAGCATGATGATTTAAAAGTGCGCGCTATGTTGGGACGTTTGCTGTTTACCGCGGATGACTTCAATAAAAAAGTACGCGTCTGTTCAGGTGGAGAGAAAAACCGTTTGTTGTTTGGTAAGTTGATGATGATGGACTTAAACGTCTTGGTCATGGATGAGCCAACAAACCATATGGACATGGAGGCTATTGAAGCGTTAAACAATGCGTTGCTCGACTTTGATGGTACCTTGATTTTTGTCAGCCACGATAGGGCGTTTGTGTCGTCGTTGGCGAACCGAGTGATCGAAATTAAAGGACGAAAGGTCATTGATTTCCAAGGTACATATGATGAGTATCTAGCTCACCAAGGTTGATTTTGTTTAGACGTTGTTCTCGTCTTGCCTACACATAATACCTATTTAAAGCCGCTTTCTGGATGTCAGTAAGCGGTTTTTTTGTTTTATACTGGTGATTGTTTAGAACCTTGAAAGGGCGCTATTTTGAACTCAACCATACATAAAAAGTATCTGCTTGCGAAACCCGAGGCCGAAGAATATTTCCCATTTGATGACCACACTGCAGTATACAAAGTGCAAGGGAAGATGTTTGCCTTGCTGATCAAGAAACAAGGTCAGTGGTTGCTCAATCTAAAATGCTCGCCAGATCATGCTATTGAGCTGCGCGATATTTTTCCTGAGGTTATTCCTGCATATCATATGAACAAACGCCATTGGAATTCCATCGTATTGGATGGGAATTTACCCATTGGAGAAATTCAGCGGCAGATTGATCATTCTTATGCTTTGGTCGTGAAAGGCTTAAAAAAATCCATCAGAGAGGGTTTAGAGGTGCGCCATGGAGCAGATGTTTTGTACTGTCAACGCCCTATTTAACCGGCAGAAGGCTAAGCTGTTAAAACGACTTTATCATCATAATGTCGTTTAACTGTCATCCTAATGTCATGTTTTGTTTATAGATTAAGGATAACTTCTCTTGCAGGGGAGAAGGCTTTTTTTGTGTCAATCTATTAGACAATATAGGGCAGTATGATGATTATTGAACAGAAGCAGAATTTGAGTTTTGATGAATTAGATGAGTTAGTGCGTCCAGCACCTGAAGTGGTTGAGTTTGAAGAAGTCGCTCATAAAATGGTGTCTCGCCGTGGTTTCCTAAGCGGTGGTGCTGCAGTCGGCGCAAGTGCATTTGTGATGGGATCCACAACACTGGCCGCAGGCAAAGCGTTTGCTGCAGCGGATTCTGCAGAGTCTCGCTTAGCATTCAGTATGGTGAAAGCCAACACACTTGATACCATTACCGTACCTGAAGGTTATAAGTGGGAAGTGGTGGCGTCTTGGGGAGATCCATTGTTCAGTAATGCGCCAGCATTTGACCCAGCGACAGGTGGTACAGGCGCTTCTCAAGAATTGGCTTTTGGTGATCACAACGATGGCATGGCTTTCTTTTCGAAAGATGGTAAACAGATTCTAGCCATCAATAACGAATACACGAATGAAAAAACATTGCATGCCAATCGCACCGACGGTATGCCAATCAATGCTGACGATGTGCGTAAAAACAAAGCCGCTCATGGTGTCTCTATCATTGAAGTGGATCAGCGTGGCGGAAAGTGGGGGATTGTTCAAGATTCGCCTTATAACCGTCGTATTACTGCTGACACGGAAATGGATATCACTGGCCCTGCTCGTGGTCATAAATGGATGCAAACTTCTGCGGATCCTAAAGGTGTTGTGGCGAAAGGTACTTGGAATAACTGTGGTAATGGCCAGACACCATGGGGCACTTATCTAACTTGTGAAGAAAATTTCAATGGCTACTTCACAGCAAGCAAAGATTTTAAAATGCCTGATGATTACAAACGTTATGGCGTCAGTACCGAAGGACGTTATGATTGGGCATTAGCCGATGATCGTTTTAATCTAGATAAAGAGCCGAATGAGCCGAATCGTTTTGGCTACGTGGTGGAAATTGATCCTTTAGATCCAACTTCTCGTCCTAAAAAGCGCACAGCTCTTGGTCGTTTTAAGCATGAAAATGCAGAGTTAGCCATTGCTGGAAATGGTCATGTTGTCGTCTACCTTGGTGATGATGAGCGTGGCGAGTTTTTGTACCGTTTTGTGTCCAAACACAAATATTTAGCGGGTGGTAACAATCGCGATCTGTTGGAAGAAGGCACTCTTTATGCGGCCAAATTTCATGATAACAATCGTGGTGAGTGGATTGCATTGACACCAAAATCTACTGGCATGACGGAAGCGGAAATTGCGATTCACACTCGTATGGCGGCCTCTAAAGTGGGTGCTACGACGATGGATCGTCCAGAATGGGTCGCTTCTCATCCCCATAAGGTAGAAGTCTATTGTGCATTAACCAACAATTCTAACCGTGGAGTGAAACCCAATGCGGGTGGCGATGAGACACCTGCTACTGGACCCAACCCACGCGTTAAAAATAATTTTGGTCAGATCGTACGTTGGATGCCAATGAACGAAGATCATACCAGTGCCGAATTTAAATGGGATTTATTTGTGTTAGCAGGTAACCCAGCGGTTTACAGTGATGCCAATGCGGGTTCTAAAAATATTAACCAAGACAACATGTTTAACTCACCAGATGGTTTGAAGTTTGATTCCAAAGGTTTGTTATGGATTCAAACTGACGGTAACTATTCCAATGAAAAGGATTTCCAAGGTCAAGGGAATAACCAGATGTTGGTTGGCGACCCTGAAACGGGCGAGATTCGTCGTTTCTTAGTGGGACCAAAGGAATGTGAAATCACTGGTCTTGCGTGGAATGCAAATAAAACAGCCATGTTTATCAGTGTTCAACATCCTGGTGAAGATGGCAATTCGCATTGGCCAAATGGCGGACAATCGGTTCCTCGTTCCAGTGTGGTTGCTATTTCCCGTGAAGATGGCGCTGTGATTGGCTAGTCTTTTTCAGTGACGCACTGAGACATTGCTCTTTTATAAAAAAACCAGTATGTGAACGCATACTGGTTTTTTTATTTATTTGTAAGAAATCGTGATTCACGTCAGACAGTGAATAAATTTTTCTTATACCCTGCTTTTTCGTTAGGAATAATTGGCCAATCTTGGTAATGTGCATACTAAGTGCAAGTGTCTTCGTATGGTTGTTATGTGGTGGTCATGACGCATAGAAAGCTAAGTGAGTCATAATGGGTGTTGTTCTTTCTAGATCATTATTTATCAAGCAGGCTATTTTAACGTTAGCCTTGGCTGTTGTTCTGAGTTTAGCCAGTAGTACCATTCAATTTTTTGAAGGGGTTCGGTACCAAAAAGAACAGATTGACCAGAACTTTGATGAGTTACTTGCTGTGGTTGAAAAACCGTTGGCTGAGGCCATCTTTCGCTTAGACACGGCCTTTGCGCAACAACAGATTAATAGTTTGCTGTCAACGCCTTCTATTGCGCATGTGGAGGTTCGAGATGAATTGGGTGAGCTGTTTGTTGGCGCCACTGCAAAGGAACGTAATTTTTCCATTTCTCATTCATTAGCAGATTATTTTTTATCCGATTTGCAGGTCTATGACCGTAGCTTGCGTTTAGAGAAGCCTGTATTTCAAGCAGGTCATTTAATTGTCTTGCCGGAAAAGCGCTATTTGCTTGATAAAATACTCAAAGAACACTTTTCCAGTTTAACGTACAACTTATTTAAAGATCTGCTGCTTGCTTCTCTGATTTCTTTAGTTTTTTACTTCTTGGTGACTCACCCTCTAATGCGTTTGACCGAGTCGTTAACGGCCCTTGAGCACAATCATTCACTACCACTATCGAGAGCATTTTATCGTCACCATAGATCAGATGAACTAGGTCATTTACAAGCGACTTTCTCACGTTTATGGAATAAATTGAGCGCGGCATTAAGCGATTTAGAGCGAAGTAATAGCCATACCAAGGCGATGATAGAGCATGCCGCTGATGGTATTTTGTTATTGGATGAAAATAATAATATTACCTTGGTTAATACGGCCGCAGAATACATGTTGAAGAGAAAAGAAAAGGATCTTCATTCTGCGTCATTAGAAAGTTTACACGTTCCGTCCTCTTGGCAGCCTTTTCTACAGACGTTAAATTCGCTACAAATCAACGAGCCTCTTACGGTCGAAACCCTTTATCGAATACAACATATTGAATTGCCGGTAGAGATACGCTTAGCCAAGTATACAATACAAAACAAGGTGGAAACCTTACTGCTTATCCGCGATGTGTCTGAGCGTAAAGAAACAGAAGCACACATCCATCATCTTGCTTACTATGATCCTGTCACGAATTTACCAAATCGTCAGTATTTGGCGGATAAACTCCATGAGGCAATTCAGCGTCATCCGCAACGCCTAAGCTATTCTGCTGTGGTTTTTATGGATCTTGATCGATTCAAAACAATCAATGATTCTTTAGGGCACAATGTTGGTGATCAGTTGCTCCGTTGTGTGGCTGCACAACTGGCTTTTCTGGTAGAAGATAATATGGTCTTTTCACGGATGGGGGGCGATGAATTTGCTTTTTTACTCACTCATGTCGGTAATGATAAAGAGCAGGTAGAAAAAGCCATAAACGGTTTTGCTGATAGTGTGATGTATGCGTGCCAGCAGGTTAAAAAAGCGGGCCATCATGAGGTGCATATTACCGCCAGTCTTGGTGCGACTATTTTTGACGGTAATGAAGGCTCTGCTGAAGTGATTTTAAAGCAAGCGGATACGGCGCTTTATCGAGCAAAAGAATCGGGCCGTAATACCTTCGCTTTGTACAAGTCTGAAATGCAGGCTGTTTCGGATGCGCGTCTTGAAATGGAGAAAGCGCTCCATCATGCCACAGAATTTAAGCTGTTTAATTTGTATTACCAGCCTCAAACGAACGATAAAAATGAGCTCATCGGTGCTGAAGCTTTGATTCGTTGGAAGGATGAGAAAAAAGGTTTTATTTCTCCTGCTGAGTTTATTCCTGTGGCTGAAGAAATAGGGCTCATTGTGGAAATCGGTCATTGGGTGCTGAATGAAGCACTGTCTCAAGTCGCGGCTTGGTTGAAAGAGGGTAAATGGCAGTTATCGTGGCGAATGTCGATTAATGTGAGTCCAATACAGTTTCAGCAAGTGGGTTTCTTACCGATGTTAAAAGCCCAGCTAGAAAAACACGATGTGCCTGCCAGCTGTGTGGATCTTGAGATTACCGAGAACATGCTACTGAACGATTTGTCGTCTTGTTTGGAGAAAATGAACGCGATCAAGGCGCTTGGCGTTCATCTTTCGATTGATGATTTTGGTACCGGCTACTCTTCTCTTAAGTACCTAAAATCTTTGCCCATTGATCGATTAAAAATAGACCAATCCTTTGTGCGTGATTTGCTAACGGATAAAAGTGATGAGGCCATTGTTCACGCGGTGATTGCCATGGCAAAAGCACTCAATATCAGTGTTCTTGCTGAAGGCGTGGAAACCTTGCCTCATTACGATAGGCTACGTGAGATTCATTGCTTTTTCTATCAAGGGTACTATTTTGGCCATCCTTTGCCGCCAAGCGAATTTATTGCGGCATTTGTTCCTGATTTGCCCAAATTTCCTCTATCATGACAATGGCAAGAGAGAGGCATTTTTCGTCTTAATGCTAAATATATTAAGCGGCAGCTACGCTTCGTGTTTACTTTTGCTCAGTGTGCTGTATTTTCTAACCTCATATTTTGTTGTTAGGAGTGCCTATGTCTGCTTTGTTTCATTACGCTTACCATGTTACATCATTAGAAGAAACGCGCATCTTTTATACACAAGTGTTAGGTTGTCTCGAAGGGCGTAGTACAGAGACCTGGGTTGATTTTGACTTTCATGGGCATCAATTATCTCTTCATCTTGGTGAGCCTAGCCCGACGACCAATACGGGGAAAGTAGGAAACCATCTTGTTCCTATGCCGCATTTTGGGTTGATTTTACCCTTGGATGAATGGCAAAAGCTGGCGACACGTTTAACTGAGGCGAATGTAGCATTTGATCTGGCTCCGAGTGTTCGTTTTGAGGGGCAGCCCGGTGAGCAATGGACGCTGTTTTTTAAAGACCCAAGTGGTAATGCTATTGAGTTGAAAGGCTTTAAAGACTTGGCTCAGGTATACGAGAAATGATTCCATTTGTCAGTCGTGTTGGTCCATCTGAGCAGGCAGTCTGGATTAAACAACTTTCAGCGGCGATGCCGGATGAGATTATTCTGCCGTTTTCAGCATTAACCTTAGAGCAACGGCTGCAGTGTGACGTGGCGATTGTGGCTAATCCGAGTCCGGAAGATCTGATGGCGTTGCCAGCCTTAAAGTGGGTTCATAGTGTGTGGGCTGGTGTTGAGCGCATGATCAATGAGCTTGAATCTCCAACGTTTTCTATTGTGCGTTTGGTCGATGCTAATTTAGCCAATACCATGTCGGAAGCCGTGTTAGCTTGGACGCTCTTTTTGCATCGTGATATGCCGGCCTATGCTAAGCAACAGGCAGATCAGCTTTGGTGTCCACGTCCTATGGTGCAAGCTCAAGATCGTCGGATTGGCGTGCTTGGATTAGGTGCGCTGGGGCGAGTAAGTGCTCAACGTTTGGTTAACAATGGTTTTTCAGTAGCAGGTTGGAGTCGCAGTGAAAAGCACATAGAAGGCATTCAATGTTTTCATGGTAAGGATGGCTTGACTGCTTTATTACGCCAGAGTGACATACTGGTTTGTCTTCTGCCTCTGACGTCGGAAACAAGAAATCTACTGAATCAACAAAATTTGTCTTACTTGCCTAATGGGGCGAGTCTGATCAATTTTGCTCGGGGCGCTATTGTTGACGATCATGCCTTGCTTGCTCAGCTTGATCAAAAGCATTTGTCTCATGCGGTTTTGGATGTTTTTATGCAAGAACCATTGTCTACTGGACATGCTTACTGGTCGCACAAATCCGTTACTGTTTTACCACATATTTCAGCCCCTACGCATCCAGTCAGTGCTAGTCAGATAGTGGCTTCCAATATTCATCATTACCGTTTAACTGGTCTTACTCCCACCGTGGTGGACCCAATACGTGGATATTAGTTTGCAGGGTGTTAAAATAAGTCCAAATAGGAGCCTTTATGCCACATTGTATTCTTGAGTACAGTCAAAATTTAGAACAAGAAGTCCCCCCCGTTGATTTACTTGAAGCGGTGAAAGCTGCCTGTATCGCATCGTCACTTTTTACCGCTGAAGACATTAAATTGCGCAGTTTTCCATACAAGAGTTTTTTGACCGCAGGGCAGGAGGATGCCTTCATTCATGTCATATTGAGAATGCTGTCTGGTCGGACGTTGGAACAACGCAAACAACTTTCTCACTTAGTTCTTGAAGCGTTAACACAATTTTCATTAAAAGATGTTAGTTTCTCCGTGGAAGTGTGCGAAATGGAACGCGATACCTATGCCAAAAAGGTCGTTCTGTCCCAATAACGATAGCGGGTCTGATCGCTAAAAAAGGTTTTAAATATAATGAAAGCCATTGTGTGCTCAATGATGCTTCTGCCGAGTTTGTTGTGGGCTCAAGTTGAATCCCAGCCCTCGGACGATACCTTCTCTCTTCCGTCCAACGACAGTGTTTCTGAGGTATTGTCGGAAGAAGAGGTGCCTTATTCTCCGGAAGAACCGGCTGTACCAGAATCTATTTCACAGCGCGCAATAAAAGCGAATGGTCTTTTTCAGCAGCGAGAGAATAGAGAAACAGCCACACTGAACAATCCGTTTGTCTTAACGCCCCACAGGCCCAATTATTTTTTGCCTTTTGCCTACACGTCCAACCCCAATGATCGCTCTTTTTTGGGGGATGAAACAGATGAAAGCCTGGAGAGCGTGGAGTTTAAGTTTCAGCTGAGTGTGAAATTTCCAGTCGTGTATGATGTGGTGGGCCGCAATACGAGTTTGTGGTTTGCCTATACTCAACAAGCTTATTGGCAAGCCTACAATAGCCATATTTCAGCGCCTTTTCGCGATACTAATCATGAACCTGAAGTGTTTATTGTTACCAAACCAAAACATGGTCTTTTAGGTGTTAAGCCGAGTTATATTACGTACGGTTTTAATCATCAGTCGAATGGTCAGTCCGGTGATCTTTCTCGTTCTTGGAACCGTTTTTATGTGGATTTCTTATTTGAAACGGCGGATACCGCCTTTTCTATTAAGCCTTGGTATCGAATCCCGGAAAGCGAAGACATTGATGATAATCCCAATATAGAAAACTACTATGGTTACGGTGAGCTTAATATCATACATGTGATTGATGATTACAGTATTGATGTTATGTTGAGAAACAACCTTAAGTCCTCTGATAACAGAGGAGCATTACAGGTTGGTTTTACTTTTCCTTTGTGGGGTAAATCCAGAGGTTATATTCAATACTTTAATGGATATGGACAATCGTTACTGGATTACAACCATCAAACCCAATCGATTGGCGTGGGGATCATGTTAACGAATTGGTTGTAGTGTTTTCGTTACTGATAGTGATGAAGGCAATCGTGATGAAAGATACCTCGCTTTGACGGGGTATTTTTTTATCTACGGGAGGCCAACGCGCGCTGTCACGAAGTTGTCATCTCAGTGTCACAGAAAGGACATTTTACTGGTCTATGTTGAAAGTAAGACAAACCAGTGAGGTGATGAATATGAATATCCTTCAAAACATCCACGCATTTGATGTGCAGACTTTTTATTGGTGTATGGCGCGAAAGCATAGAGCCAAGTTAACGAGCATTGGGCGGGCTATTTCGTTTTCGGCAGACGGCCCTTTGTATGGCTTAGGTGCTTTATGGTTATGGTGGCTTGGGTATGAAACCTTAGTGGCCGTTTTAGTGTTTGGTTTCGTGCTTGAGCGTGGGGTCTATTTCGTTTTAAAACGAGGGTTTAAGCGTAATCGTCCTGCCGACGCATTGGATAATTTCAGCAGTTTTATTATTCCGTCAGACCAATTTTCATTTCCTTCAGGCCATACCTCTGGCGCATTTTTTATCGCTTTCTGTCTAAGTGAATGGTTTCCTAGTGTAAACATGATGTTGTATTTTTGGGCGGCAAATGTGGGCTTGTCTCGTATTTTTCTGGGGGTGCATTTTCCAACGGATACGGTTATTGGCGCTTTATTGGGCAGTGCTTGTGCCGCATTGGCGATAGGAGTATTGGTGTGAAGATACTGTATGGTGTACAGGGAACAGGAAACGGACACATTACTCGGGCGAGAGCCATGGCGGTGGAAATGCAGGCCGCTGGACTTGAGGTGGATTTTGTTTTTTCTGGTCGCGCACCAGAAGACTATTTTGATATGAGTGTATTTGGTAATTATCGAACCTTTGAGGGATTAAGTTTTGTGGCGCGTAATGGTCAACTAGATTTAGTAGCGACCTACCGTAAAGCGAATTTTATTCGTTTATATAAGGATATTCGGGCGTTGAATACCCATGGATATGACTTGGTGATTACAGACTTTGAGCCTATTGTGGCTTGGGCGGCGAAACGTCAAGGCGTACCTTGCATTGGGTTTGGGCATCAATATGCCTTTAAATACGATATTCCACGCTATAAAAAGAATGTGATTGCGCAGTGGATTATGTCAAATTTTGCCCCCGCAGCAACACAATTAGGGGCGCATTGGCACCATTTTGGTCATCCTATTTTGCCTCCTTTGATTCATGGCCAAACTTTGGTCAATTCAGCCAATGCTAATCAGGTTCTTGTTTATTTGCCCTTCGAAAATAGCGAGGCCGTGCTGGAGTGGCTTGAAGGCGTACCAGCTTATCAATTTCGTTTACATTGTAAGGATATCGATCCAGGCGTGTACGGCAATGTTGAAGTCTTTGGATTTAGTCGTGATGTCTTTCAACGGAATTTAAGTGAATGTGAGTCTGTACTCTGTAATGCTGGATTTGAGTTAAATTCAGAGGCTTTACAGTTAGGCCGTCGTATTTTAGCAAAACCGTTAAAGGGACAGATAGAGCAGCATTCTAATGCAATTGCCTTGGATTTATTGGGCTTAGCTAAGACCTGTGATGTTTTGAATTCAGCCACGATTCAAGATTGGTTAGAAACAAGTCGAGTGGTGCAAATTTCCTATCCTAATGTTGCCAAAGCTGTGGTGGCTTGGTTGCAATCTAATGATGATTCCAACGTTATGGATTTATGTGAATCGTTATGGGAGCAGACTCCCAACGTACGAGGAATTAACTTCCAGTACGATAAAGACGCACCGCTTTGGGATGTCAATAAGGTTACTGCCTGTCATTAATACCAGGCAGTAACACTTTCTTAAACACTTAGCTTCATGATTGGACTAATGAAACGGTCCGTCGTTAAGCTCGTAAGGTTTTGTCAAAAAAGCTAACAGTACGTTGCCATGCCAGTTCAGCATTTTTTTCATCATAGCGAGCGGTGGAATCGTTATGAAAACCATGGTTTGTTTTAGGGTAGATGTACGCAGTGTAGTCTACCTTGTTGGCCTTTAATGCTTTTTCATAATCGGGCCAAGTGTCATTGACGCGTTGATCTATTTCGGCAAAGTGGATTTGCAAAGAGGCTTTGATTTTCTCTATATTGGCTTTGGCTGGGGTGCCGTAATAGGGGGCTCCTGCTTGAATTGTATCGGGCATTGCTGCCGCCAAGGTGTTGGTTAAATAACCGCCATAACAGAACCCGACCATGCCGACTTTACCTGTACTGAATGCGTGTTGTTGCAGCAGTGTCGCAGCGTCCATAAAATCCCCTTCGATTTTGTTCCCATCAAGGCTTTTTTGCATTTCGCGGCCAGCATCGTCATTACCCGGATAGCCACCCAGAGGAAAGAGTGCATCAGGCGCAAACGCGATGAACCCCGCCTTTGCTAGGCGTCTAGCAACGTCTTCAATGTAAGGGTTGAGGCCGCGATTTTCATGTGCAACTAACACGGTAGGAGCTTTATTATCAGCATTTACATTTTTTGGAATCACTAGGTAACCACGCCCTTTGCCATGCCCATTGGGTGTATCAAATTCAAGGTAACTGGCGATGATATCGGGATCGTTAAAAGAGACTTGTTCTGCAAGTGCATAGTTAGGGGTTAGCGCGCCTGCAACCACGGATAGGGTGAGTCCCGCGATACTTAATGTGCCTAGGCGAGATAAAAAAGTACGTCTGTCTATATCACCATGAGCGTACTCGTCATACCAGTCGAATGCTTCTTGAGGAATATTACTACTTGATAAATGTTTAGAGGGTGTCTTTTTTGTTGATAATGATGTCATTGCAATGTCTTCCTTTATGTTATTGATGAAACTAAGCAGAACATGGTTAGAGACCACTGCTGAGCTATAATATAAGCATAGACAGGGAACGATGTCTCTTTTGAAAGGTAACAACCAAACATGGTTCAATAGACATACGTACAAAAAAAAGTATCGGATGAGATAATTGATCTTTTTTTTAAAGGTATGCGTATATAAATCTAGCAGAAATACAGTTCAGTACTTAGAAAATAGTATTTATCAATCTTCTTAATGAAGATAACTCAGTAGGAACGGACACTTATGGTGCGTAAAATGCCAATTATTATTACAGGTGGAGGGCAACGCCTGGGTTTAGCTTGTGCAAAGGCATTAGTTGCACAGGGGTATGACGTCGTTATTACTTATCGAAAAACACGCGAAGATATTGCTGCTTTAGAGGAACAAGGAATAACGTGTCTTCAAGCTGACTTTTCAACGTCAACGGGTGTTGATACGTTTATTGCGACAATTAAAAGTCGTTATTCAGCATTAGGCGGCATCATTCATAATGCGTCTGAATGGGCGGCGGAGGAAGGTTGTGCCGATACAGGGTTATTAATGGAAAAAATGTGGCAAGTGCATGTATTTGCGCCTTATCGTATAAATCTCGCCTTTGAAGCATTATTATGTGCAGGTTCTGAGCAGGATGGGCAAGCGGACATCATTCATATGACAGATTATGTGGTCGAAAAAGGCAGTGATAAACATATTGCCTATGCGGCAAGTAAAGCGGGTTTAGCCAATCTAACCAGCTCTTTTGCTAAACGCTTTGCCCCCAAGGTAAAAGTGAATGCGATTGCACCGTCATTGTTGATGTTTAACGAAAGCGATGATGATGAATACCGTAATAAAGCATTGAATAAGTCGCTGCTACGCAAAGCGCCAGGAGAACAAGAAGGCGTAATGGCTGTGCAGTACATATTAGGCAGTCGCTATATGACAGGTCGAACCTTGTCACTTGATGGGGGCCGTCATTTGGTTTAACCAACTAAATAGCCTCTTTTTTGAACGCCTCCATGTCATGAGACAGGGTTAAGCAACTTAGGACAAACATATGAAAGCTAACACAGCTGAACAAACCAATTTAATTCGTCCCGTCTTGTCTGATGCGGCGATAAAAGTACGTGATGCTCTTATCAAAAGCGGTTTAGAAACCCCGATGATTGATAATGGTCTAACCAACGAAGAAAAATATCAGCGTATTAAACATTCGTTCGAAGACATTGTGACAACGCTTGGCCTAGATCTAAGTGATGATAGCTTGGCAGAAACACCACACCGAATTGCTAAAATGTACGTGAAAGAGATTTTTTCAGGTCTGGACTATGCCTTGTTTCCTAAGATCACTGTCATTGAAAACAAGATGCAAGTGGACGAAATGGTGAAGGTAAGTGACATTAGTTTTACCAGTACCTGTGAGCACCATTTTGTGACCATTGATGGCTTGGCTAAAGTTGCTTATTTGCCGAAAACCAAAATTATTGGCTTGTCTAAAATCAATCGTATTGTGCGGTTTTTTGCTCAGCGTCCACAGGTTCAAGAACGTTTGACTCAGCAAATTTTGGTGACACTGCAAACATTATTGGAAACCGACAATGTCGCTGTCAGCATAAGTGCCGTACACTATTGTGTAAAAGCGCGTGGTGTAATGGATGCCAGTTCCTCAACGCAAACCACCGCGCTAGGTGGATTGTTTAAGCGTAGTGATAAGACTCGTGGGGAGTTTCTTGCTAGATAAGTTGGCAAGACTCGTTTAGTCATCTTGCACATAAAAACGCGTGATTGCTACGCAAACAAAAAGAGCCTATCGACATAGGCTCTTTTTTTATGCCATAAATTCAGGCAAAGTGACGCAGCGATATAGGATAAACCTTTTGTATTTGAGGCGTTTGGCATGACAGATAAGAAAACAGTGTGGTTTCCGGCAAAAGACAATGGTTGGGGATGGGGTAAGCCTAATACATGGCAAGGTTGGCTGGTATTGGTTGTGTATATTGTCAGTGTGGCCATCATTAGTGTGGCTATTGATCCTAAGGAAACGCTTTTGACATGGGCGATACTCGTCACGATCAGTACTTTGATTTTATTGTTGGTGTACTTATGGAAGGGGGAGGCGCCAAATTGGAAGTGGAAGCCAATCGAAAAAGATAAACGAAAATGGTACAAGTAGCGCGTCTTTTTCTTAAGTCGATTTAAGTGAATTTAAAGATTTTATTGAAAACCTTAATCGGTTCAAATAGGCAAAAAATTCATTTAAGGATAAGTTAGTGCGCACATCTGGCGTGTTGTTGTTTGTTGCTTACTTAGGGTTCATTAGTTTAGGTTTGCCGGATGCGGCTCATGGCATTAATTGGCCATTTGTGCGAATGGACTTTTCTGTACCAATAGGATGGCTTGGCTTAGTGATCGCCGCTGGTGGTATTGGTTATCTGATGTCGAGCTTTTCGGTGGGATATTGGATCAACCGCTTTGGCGTGGGTTGGTTGTTAGTGACCAGCTGTTTGTTGGTTAGTAGTGGTTTATTTGGTTTTTATTTCAGCACCTCCTTTATTGTTTTTACGTTATTTTCTGTGGTGATTGGCATGGGTTCTGGTGCAATCGATGCAGGGTTAAATGCCTATGCGGCAGAGCATTTTTCTACCAAGCATATGAATTGGTTGCATGCGGCGTTTGGTGTTGGTGCGACGGCAGGGCCTATCATAGTCACCAGTGTGTTGGTGAGTTTTTCGCAAAATTGGCGTTTGGGTTATGCTGTTTTGGCCATCATCTTGTTTGTCATGGCGCTGGTGTTTTTATTCAGTCGCCATTTGTGGGAAAGTGAAAAACACGCTCCTAAAAAAGTCGATGTCACTTTAGGAAATACTGGCCCCGTAACGCAACTTCAGGCTTTAAAACACCCTGTTATTCGTTTTCAGATTGTATTTTTCTTTTTGTACTCAGGGGTTGAGGTTGGCGTAGGGCAGTGGGCTTTTACTGTGATGACAGAGTCTCGTGGTATTTCTATTGCCAGTGCTGGAACCTGGGTTGCGGTGTATTGGGGGGCATTGGCATTTGGTCGAGCTATTTTTGGATTCTTAGTAGAACGTTTTTCCGTAGACCAGCTATTGCGGCTTTGTCTGGCTGGTGTGTCACTGGGGGCGCTTTTCTTTACGGTCAGCATAACACCTTACACTAGTTACTTTGGTTTGGCGTTAATGGGGTTTTGTGCCGCCCCTATTTTTCCCTGTATGATTTCTCAAACTGCCATACGGGTGGGTAAAAGTTACTCTGTACACGCCATTGGCTTTCAGATGAGTGCGGCCGTGATGGGGGCAATGACACTGCCATTTTTAAGTGGTTTGATAGGTGGTCAGTTTGGGCTGACCTTCCTTAGTATGAGTTTTTTAACGTATGCACTGGCTCTATTCGTTCTCTTTCATCTTATTTTAAGACGAGCTTTATAGTTGCTGTTAATCGTTTGCTTTGTCGAGAGTGTGTCGTTTTAGTAAGTCGGGAAACAAATACATCCATAAGCCAACAACGGCAATGGTGCCGACTCCGCCAATCACAATGGCAGGAACTACGCCGAACCAAGCCGCAGTTACACCGGATTCAAATTCTCCTAACTGGTTGGAGCTGCCAATAAACACTGAGTTGGCTGCACTGACTCGACCACGCATGTCATCGGGTGTTTCTAATTGCACAAGTGTTGAGCGGATCACGACGCTGATCATATCGGAAGAGCCCAAAAGAATCAGTGCCAGCATGGAAAGAATCAGGTTCTCAGATAAACCAAATAAGATGGTGGCGACGCCAAAAATAGCCACAGCAGCGAACATAATTTTGCCAACGCTGTGGGTCAAAGGACGACGCGCCAAATATACTGACATCAGCAATGCACCAAGGGCGGGCGAACAACGTAATAATCCCAATCCCCATGGCCCAGTCTGAAGAATATCTTTTGCGACAATTGGAAGAAGAGCGGTCGCTCCCCCCAATAGAACAGCGAACATATCGAGGGAAACAGATCCTAAAATCACTTTATTGCCACGAATAAAGCGTAGGCCTCCGAATAGATGATCTATGGTGATAGGGGACTTACTTTTTACCGTAAAGTTATAGTGTAAAAAGAACATAATGACGCAGGAGATTAAAAAGCAGCTCATGCTAGACAAATACAGTGTTGTTGGTCCTAACAGATATATAAGCCCTCCAAGCGCAGGGCCTGCGATAACCGATATTTCTCGCGCTGAGGCCATGGCACTGATGGCGCGAGACAGTAGCTCGTTGGGGATAAGGTTTGGCAGAATCGCTTGGTTGGCTGGCATTTCAAAGGCTCTTGCGGTGCCAAGTAAGGCGGCGCACAGATAAATCATTTCAGCTGAAATGGTCTCAGTCATGTTGCCGTAAGCCAGAATAGCAACGGTCATTGCCATGGTAAAACGCGTGCAAACACAGATGAGCCGGCGATTATATCGGTCAGCAACATGGCCTACGACTAGGGTTAATAGAAGCTGCGGCAAAAATTGACACAGTCCGACAAGGCCTAAGGCCATCGGGCTATTGGTTAAATCATACATCTGCCAGCCAATGCCGACACTGAGCATTTGAAAAGCGAAAGAAGACGCGATTTGACCAATCCAGAAGTGGACAAAATTAGGGTGTTTAAAAAGTGGTTGCATGTTGTTCTTTGATTTTTTTATGAAGAAAAATTTAACCATTTTTAAAAGCGACTTGATAGTCATTATTTCTCTCTTTTTTATCTCTTTATTCTCATCCTTGAAAGCCTATCGAGAAAAGTGTGTTAGATTATGAGGCTATTTTTATCAGGACGATAATGCCCTCATTACCACATCGTTCACCGATGTTTGTCTGTTCGCTTGTTTTGTTTTTAGACTGAAAACTCATTTGATCATAAGGATTTACATTGACACATTCTGATGCTCCTTTTTCTTTGCAGGAACGTTTGTCTCGCGTGTTGTTACTGTCTTGTTTAGTGGCGGTTGGCATTGGACAATCTTTTATATTTACCTCATTACCGCCGATTGGCCGTGAGATCGGATTGGCGGATGTACGAATTAGTACACTGATTACAGCGGGGGCTGCGACGTTTGTGGTGGCTGCGTTTTTATGGGGCGGTATTATTAATCGCATTGGCCGTATTCGCTCGGTGATTATTGGGATGGGGAGTTATGCCATTACCATTGCCTTGACAGGGTTTGTGTTACAAGAAGCACTGGCTCGTCAGCTATCAGCTGAACAAACGTATTATTGTGTATTTGTACTACGGATTGTCTTTTCTCTGGGGATTGCGGGTGTATTGCCTTCTATTCAAACCTACTTGATTGCCCATACGGATATTAAGCATCGCAGTTCAACTATCGCGATGATTGGTGCCTCTTTTAGTATTGGGATGATATTAGGCCCTGCGTTTGCTTCTTTATTAAGCAGTTTGGGACTGACGGCGCCTTTTTACATTATCGCGTTATTAGCGGGTTGCGCGGCGTTTGGGGTAGTGTTTTTTGTGAAAGATGCTAAGCATGTTCGTCAATTTAAAAAACCGCCAGTAATCAATTGGTTAACTCAGCCAGTTATGCCATTTTTATGTATGTCGTCGTTGTCTATTTTATCCATGACGGGGGTGCAGCAGATTATGGGCTTTTTAATCCAGGATAGGTTCCAGCTCAATGTTGCCGATACGACTCATCAGCTTGGATTTGCGATGATGACCATGTCTTGTTTTAGTATCCTCGTTCAAATGATTTTAGTACCACGATTTCAGTTGGGCGTTGTGGCGCTCATGTTTTTTGGTGTTAGCGTCGGTGTGCTTGCTCAGCTGGCGTTTATTTTCTTAGATTCTTACGTGGGTATATTGTTTGCGATGGGCTTGTTTGGTGCTGGTTTTGGTTTCTTGTTCCCAGGTATTGTGACAGCGCAAACTTTGTTGGTAAAAGACAGTCAGCAAAGCCGTTTAGCAAGTATCAATGCGTCAATGCAGGGACTTGGTGCCGCATTAGGTCCTGTTATTCTGGCGTCTTTGTATCAATTAGGGCAATTGGTTCCGTTTTTCGCCTTGATGTTTAGTTTGATCTTTATGTTGGGCGCTTTTATTTACTGTCGCGCGAAATTAAAGCCGATTTTTTAGCATAGATGACTCCGGTTTATGTTACGAATGAAGCTTGTTTTGGGCTACTTGGCGAGGCGATAGGCCAAAGTGTTGATGAAAGCGCCGACTAAAGTGACTTAAGCTGGCGTAACCTAACTCATAGCTGACTTCGGTGACAGAGCGCTTCTCTTGCAAGCGTTGGTAAGCTCGGCTCATACGTCGTTGATGCTGATACTCGACAGGGCTGCAGCCTAGCTGACGTTTGAAGCTGTCAAAGAAGCGGCTGCGACTCATGCAGGCCATTTTAGCCAATTGATTGATGTCTAAGGGGTGGGCGAGGTGTTGTTCTATCCATTGAATGACACAGGTTAGGCCATTTGCATCGGGTGCATGTCTTGTAAAGCGCAATAGGGCGTCTCTACCGTGATGTCTTAGAATTCGCGTGACTAATTCACTGACACCAAAGTCAACCAGTAAATCTCGATCTGGGTCATTGCGAAGAAAATCACTGCTGAGCCTGTCGATGACTTGTTGTGTCGCTTGAGTGTGCAAGGTATGCAGGTGTTGATTTGGATCTAATGCAATACCAGAGGGTAAGGACTCCACCATGATATCATTCATACGATCACAAATTTGTGCGACTCTTTCTTGTGAAATGGCAATGGTAAGGCAAGTGGTTGGGTTGTGATATTGGGCTTCGGGAAAGTCAATAAACACTTCTTCTTTAGGAGCCAATATAAAAGATTCATGAGGCAGAAAAGGGATATTGTCACCGTGCTTGGTGTGCATGACTTTGGCGCCCGTGACCATGCCACAATACAGCAGCGAATCGGCCTTTAAGCTGACTTTTTGGGCTTGTTCATAGGTATCGTAAATGCTGAGCTCAGAGTGTGGGCCAGCGAAACAAACGCGATTTTCGACCAGCTGAATGGGCGCGCGCTTGTGTTTTAATAACGCTTTTTCTGTCGAGATTGAGCGACTCATTAACACACCTCTTTTGTCTTAATATTTTTATTTTAATCGCGTGGCGTGGTGAATTTTCTGTCTCTCATCATCGCTCTTGCTTTCCCATGGGTCAATACAAAAGCAAAACAGAAATGGATCGCGAGACAAGTTTCATGGACTCACAGGCAAGTTTTCTTCTCACTTTCTTTCTACTCTTTATATCAATGTTAAAACCTGACATAAAAACAACAAGAATGGAGAAGCTTTTATGATCTACGCTCAACCTGGCACGAACGGCAGCCTTATTACCTTTGAGGCTCAGTATGGCAATTTCATTGGTGGTCAATGGGTTGCTCCGGTAAAGGGACAATACTTTGATAATATTAGCCCAGTAAATGGCGAAGTTTTTTGCCGTATTCCTCGTTCTACTGAAGAAGATATTAACCTTGCTTTAGATGCAGCGCATGCGGCCCGTGCGGCTTGGGGAAAAACGTCTGTTACCAATCGTTCTAATATATTGCTGAAAATTGCCGACCGTATTGAACAAAATCTAGAAGCCCTGGCGGTGGCGGAAACATGGGACAATGGTAAAGCGGTTCGCGAAACCTTAAACGCAGATATTCCTTTGGCTGCCGATCATTTCCGTTATTTTGCTGGTTGCTTGCGCGCACAAGAAGGCAGCACCGCAGAATTAGATGAGCATACTGTGGCGTATCATTTCCATGAGCCATTAGGGGTCGTGGGTCAAATTATTCCTTGGAACTTTCCAATCTTGATGGCTGCATGGAAATTGGCTCCAGCGCTTGCTGCAGGAAACTGTGTCGTATTAAAACCCGCAGAACAAACGCCAGCGTCTATTCTGGAGCTGGTCAAAGTCATTCAAGACTTATTACCCCCAGGCGTGCTGAATATTGTCAATGGCTACGGCAAAGAAGCTGGGGAAGCGCTGGCAACCAGCAAACGCATTGCCAAAATTGCGTTTACCGGATCGACTCCAGTTGGTTCACATATTTTGAAATGTGCAGCTGAGAATATTATTCCTTCTACTGTTGAGTTAGGTGGTAAATCCCCCAATATCTACTTTGCTGATGTGATGAAGCAAGAAGACGCTTTTATCAGTAAATGCGTTGAAGGTCTGGTCTTGGCTTTCTTTAACCAAGGTGAAGTGTGTACTTGTCCGTCTCGTGCTTTAATTCATGAGTCTATTTACGATGATTTCATGGCATTGGTGATTGAGCGTACGAAAACCATCAAACGTGGCAATCCTCTGGATACCGATGTGCAAGTGGGCGCTCAGGCATCTAAGCAGCAGTTCGATAAAATCATGAGCTACATCGATATTGGTAAAAAAGAAGGTGCAGAACTGCTGATCGGCGGTGGTATCGAATCGGTTGATGGATTGGATAAAGGTTTTTATGTTCAACCGACCTTGTTCAAAGGTTCCAATGCCATGCGTATTTTCCAAGAAGAAATTTTTGGGCCAGTCGTGAGTGTAACGACCTTTAAAGATGAGGCGGAAGCGCTGGCGATCGCCAACGACAGCGAGTTTGGCTTGGGGGCTGGTGTTTGGACCAGAGACACTAATTTAGCCTATCGTATGGGGCGTAACCTCGAAGCCGGTCGTGTCTGGATGAACTGTTACCATCAGTATCCTGCTCATGCCGCATTTGGGGGGTATAAAAAATCTGGTGTTGGTCGTGAAACCCACAAGATTGCCTTAGAGCATTATCAGCAAACAAAAAACATGCTGGTAAGCTATGATATTAATCCGCTTGGGTTCTTTTGATTTAACATAAAAAGTTTATGACAAAACGAAAAGCCAGAAGATCAGATCGGTCTTTTGGCTTTTTACTGAATATCCATTCTTTACGTTTGCAGACTCTTACGACTCTCGAAGCGCCAAAAAATTGCCTTTTTCCGAATAGACACACCAATATACGGCGGCACCTCTGTTTCCTATTGGAAACTTTGTATCATAAGTGATAATTTCGCTTTATAGTGATCAGGTATTTTGTACAGTGAACCTTAATGATTTTATCGGTATGTGTCGACAGAGGAAACGGCTATGGCAATCAGTTTATTCGATCTTTTTAAAGTGGGCATTGGTCCTTCAAGTTCGCACACGGTTGGGCCCATGATCGCGGCGAATCAGTTTGCTCATCAATTAAAAGATCGCCATTTGCTGTCACAAGTTCGACGTTTGAAAGTGGATTTATATGGGTCCCTCGGTGCCACGGGAAAAGGCCATGGTACGGGTACGGCCGTTCTTATGGGCCTAGAGGGGGAGCTACCAGATCGAATTGATCCAAGTCGAGTCAATGAGCGTGTTGCCCAAATAGAAGCGTCCTCACAACTGAAGGTATTGTCGCAGCAGAGTATTCACATTGATGTCGCGACCGATTTAATTTATCACCGCATTGATCGTTTGGACTTTCATGCCAATGGCATGGTTTTGGTCGCCTTTGATGCAGATAACCAAGTGATTAATCAAGCCACTTTTTATTCGGTTGGTGGTGGCTTTATTGTACAAGAAGATGAACAAGGCAAGGTGTCAATTGTCGAAGATACAACGGAGTTACCCCATGTGTTTCACGATGCAGAGACCTTAATTACACTTTGTCGAGCACAAGACAAAAGTATTGCGCAAATCATGATGGAAAATGAGAAAACATGGCGTACGGAAGAAGAGATTAGACAGGGTATTCTTTCGATTTGGGCGGTAATGAGGGAGTGCGTACAGCAAGGCATTCGTAACGAAGGTATTTTGCCGGGTGGCTTAAAAGTGAAGCGTAGAGCCGCCAGCCTGTATCGAGATCTCACCAGTAAGACACGTATGGACATGATTACACCGTCTCTAGGCGCAATGGATTGGGTGAATCTGTACGCCCTTGCCGTGAACGAAGAAAACGCGGCAGGCGGACGAGTCGTCACGGCACCAACGAATGGCGCAGCAGGGATCATTCCGGCGGTGTTGCATTATTACTGGGAGTTTTGCCCTCGTTCTAGTGAAGCGGGTGTGGTTGACTTTTTTCTAACGGCTGCTGCGATTGGTTTATTGTTTAAAGAAAATGCTTCTATCTCTGGGGCAGAGGTTGGTTGTCAGGGCGAAGTGGGATCGGCATGTGCGATGGCCGCGGCAGGATTGGCTGCAGCAACTGGCGGTTCTCCAGAGCAGATTGAAAATGCTGCGGAAATAGGCATGGAGCATAATTTAGGCTTAACGTGCGACCCTATTGGTGGTTTAGTGCAAGTGCCTTGTATTGAACGTAACGCGATGGCATCGATCAAAGCAATTAACTCCGCGAGTATGGCACTTCGTGGCGACGGTACTCATTACGTTTCTCTCGACAAGGTGATTCGTACCATGCGAGATACAGGGAGAGATATGAACGATAAGTACAAAGAAACCTCACGTGGAGGGTTAGCAGTTAATGTTATCGAGTGCTAATACACTGGCATTGTGTTTAAAAAAGGCCTTGTAATAAAACGGTCATATTTGTGTAGTATTTTTGTCATCAGTGCCTTTCGAGGCACTTTTTTTTGTCCTTTTTAGACTTGTCTAAGCAAAAGGTATAGGGGTTTTTATCTGCACGAACCCAGTGTAGAATGACGCCGAATTGATAGTTTACAGATATATGACAGACATATTGTATTTGCTGTCATAAGCAAGATGTTCGATAGGATGAATTGAGAGCCAAATTTATAACTGTGCCCGGAAGGCACCTTGTTGAATAATCTAGGTTTTATCCTAGTTTATCAAGAGTTTGGCATAGATTAATCACAAATGAAGAGCCCATATGGATCTTACAAATAACCCGAAAGAAGAATCCACTTTACTGAGTGGCCATGAGTTTATTCGAGTATTGATCGCTTTAGCGTTTGTCTTAGCGTCTGGTTTTTATGCTACCAACAATGGTATAGGTGTTTCTAACCTGTCTATATTAGCCATTGCAGCTGCAATTGGTGCCTACATGGCCGTCAACATTGGTGCCAATGATGTAGCAAACAACGTCGGGCCTGCTGTAGGCTCAAAAGCCCTATCGATGACTGGCGCGATTTTGATCGCGGCGGTATTTGAAGCCGCTGGTGCTTTGATCGCTGGTGGTACAGTGGTTGGTACGATTAAAAATGGCATCATCAATCCTAATTCAATTGGTAATGCGGAAACCTTTATTTGGGTGATGATGGCGGCTTTGCTTGCCGGCGCGATTTGGCTCAATTTAGCAACGTATCTTGGCGCACCAGTGTCGACAACGCATTCGATTGTGGGTGGCGTATTAGGCGGTGGCATTGCCGCAGGCGGTTGGGATATTGCGAACTGGGATAAAATGATTGCGATTGTAGCCAGTTGGGTGATTTCGCCTCTTATGGGCGGCATCATTGCGGCGCTGTTCCTTATGTACATAAAACGCTCTATTACCTACAAAAGCGATATGATTGATGCGGCGAGAAAAGTCGTTCCTCTATTGGTTGGTATTATGGTGTGGTCTTTTTCTACTTACTTGATTTTAAAAGGATTAAGTAAGCTATGGAAAATGGACTTTACCACTGCGGCCATTGTTGCTTTTGCTATCGCATTGACTGTTTACTTTATTGTTCGTCCCATCGTTGATAAGGCTGCAGCGTCATTGGCTAATGATAAAGATGCTGTAAATAGCCTATTTACTATTCCGTTAATTGTGTCTGCAGCTTTATTGAGCTTTGCTCATGGGGCCAACGATGTTGCCAATGCGATAGGGCCTTTGGCTGCTATTAATGATGCCTTGTTGACTGGCGCTGTGTCCGGTTCAGCTGCTATACCTCTATGGATTATGATGGTGGGTGGTATTGGTATTGCGGTTGGTTTAGCATTATTTGGTCCAAAATTGATCAAAACGGTGGGGTCTGAAATTACCGAATTGGATAAAACCAGAGCATTTTGCGTCGCGATGGCCGCCGCTATTACGGTAATTGTTGCCTCTCAGCTTGGTTTGCCTGTCAGCTCTACCCACATTGCGGTAGGTGGTATTTTTGGCGTAGGCTTTTTACGTGAATATTTGAAACAATCTTATGAGAAAAAATTGGCCTCTATTATTTCTCATTCTGCATCAGCAGGTCACAACGGTGAACAAACAAAAGAGTTTGTAAAACGTTTTAAATTAGCGGATGTGGAAGAAAAACGCGTTATTCTGAAAGAGTTGAAAGCAGCACAGGCGTCGTCCCCGATTTCTTCGCAAGAGCGTAAAGGATTGAAAAAAGCGACGAAGAAAGAATTGGTTAAGCGTTCTGCCTTGTTACGCATTGCGGCGGCATGGGTGATTACAGTGCCTGCTTCCGCTTTACTTTCAGCATTGATTTTTTATATGTTGCTTGGTTTTTCTGTCTCACGATAATTAATGTGTGAATGGAACAAAAAAGATCAGTTTATCTGGTCTTTTTTTGTTTTTATCGAACTGTCTGTGTTATATAGATAGATTATGTGTGTCGTGTGTCTTCATACTTGTTTTACTGTCTTGGGTAACTATCAATAAATGAAATCAAGTATATTGGTCTTAGTGGCTGTTACCGTGCTTGTTGTGTGCTGTTCTTTGCCTGCTTTGTTGCGCTGGCGAAAGCAGCAACGAGCATTAAGAGAAAAGCAGCTTTCTTCTTTATCCAATCGAAGTGACCGTTTACTTTATGCATTAGAGACCGTTTCTGATCGTTATTTAGCAAAAGAAACGAAAGTATTTATCATCGAGTATTTATTATCGGCTATTGATCAACTTGTAAAAGCCAACTATCAATCAAGCTTTGTTACTAAGAAAACCTATTTGGTACGTTTGCTGACAGAAGTAAAGCTTGGAAAGAATGTTATTATAAAAGATAGGGTGGCTACCCAGCAGCAGCTTGAACAGATCCAGAATGCTCTTCAGGTTATGCTCAGAGAGCTGAGGTATTTGAGAGAACATTATGGTGCTAGTGGGACGATCATTCGGCATCATATTGTTTTAATACGCTATGCTCATGCGTTAGCTCATCGAGATTTACTGGTGCGTCAAGCTAGGCAAGACTTAGACAATGATAAAAAAAATCGAGCACTGGAGAAGTATCGTGTTGCACTGTCGGTCATTGAAAAAAACGACTCTGTTAGTGGTGCGAAAAAAGAAGCCATTCGTTTACAAAATATGATACAGGATGTTGAAAAAGTTTTATTTGCTAAAAGCAATAAAGCTGAATCCGCGATAAAGTAAATTGATGCTTTATAAGGATGATCGTTACTCAGCTATAACACGACTAAGGTAAATAACCTATTATATGACAGCTGTTACCATCACTGTACTTTTGCTTGTTATCGGTGGCTTCATCGCGTTCGCTATTTTTCTACAGTTGAAGGAGCAGGCTCGCCTTGAGAAACTACGTAAAGTGGCGAATCTCAACAATCAATTACGCCAAGTGCGCCGCTACCTAGATGACATGCCACCACAATATCAACCCAAAGACATGCGATTGTGGCTATTTTCTCGCCTAGTAGCCATTTATGATCAGTTGTTGTCACTACAACCAGATCCCACCTTGACGCGTCGAAGAAATCATTTAGCTGAAGAAATGTTAGAATTTCAAACCAGTAAGCAGAAAAGACGTGCTAAACCAATGAATGATGAGCTGCTGATTATTGAAGTAAAGCGCTTGTTTGAGTCTCTGAAATCCTTTCTGATTTTGTCTCAGAAAGAAAAAACGATCGACCAGGACAATGCCCATCGCTATAGCAAATTATTGAATGTCTATCACTACAGAGTAAATGCGGATTACCATGGTTACCTTGCGCGTAAAGCGTTTTTGAGTGGGCAGATGCAGTCAGCGATTGAAATGTACAAGGAAGCTTTAGCGCAATTAACGCCCATTAAGGATGTGATAGAAGCTCAGCCCACTGTGCAAAAATATCAAGAGCTGTTGAAAGAGATTGAAGATGACATGGCATTACAGCAAGCAGAGGAAGAAGTGAACAAGAGTATGTCTAACGAAGCTGAGGAAGAGTTAGATGACGAGTGGAGTAAGTTTATAGAAGACTCCACTTTTAAAACGAAAAAGCGCTTTTAGCTCGCTTTTCCTATCCAGTGCTGTTTGCGTTTCATTTTATGCCTCTTAATGTCATCGCTCCTTTTGGTAGGCTGGGTTTTTTATCATATTCTCTTGCTAGTTATAGAAAATAATGCGATTTTTCCATTCTCTCCATTGTGTTTTTGATAAGGACTTTCTGTGAATTTAGCGCTTCTTTCGGCGTTTGTGCCGACTTTCTTTTTTGTTTCCATCACTCCAGGTATGTGCATGACGTTGGCCATGACATTGGGAATGACTATTGGTGTGAAGCGTGCGCTTTGGATGATGTTAGGTGAGCTGGTCGGTGTGGCGACAGTGGCAATTTTATCGGCCATTGGTGTGGCTGCCTTGCTATTGAATTATCCCAGTGTCTTTATGGTCTTGAAGTATATTGGCGGTGCTTATTTGGCTTTTATTGGTCTGCAAATGTGGTTGTCTAAAGGAAAAATGGCCATCAAAATGGATGCCGCGGGAAGTAAGCCTGCGTCACGGTTTGATTTAATCTCGCAAGGCTTTGTGACCGCCATTGCGAATCCAAAAGGCTGGGCATTTTTTGTTGCTTTGTTGCCTCCTTTTTTAGATGCCAGTCGCCCTTTAGCCAGTCAGCTTACCGTGTTGATTGCCATCATTTTGACACTTGAACTGATTTGTCTACTCATTTATGCCGCAGGTGGCAGAACATTGAAAGCCATATTGATGCAAAGCGGAAATGTACGAATTATGAATCGTATCGCAGGCTCTTTGATGATTGGCGTGGGGGTTTGGTTAGCGGTTGGTTGATGGTCAAAAAAGCGCCACTTAAAAAACGTTAAGAAGGCGCCTTTGGGCGTCTTTTTGTTGTCGTGCCTTTGCTTTTCGTGCTGGCTGATTTTCTTACAGGTGTTTTTTTATTACTTGGTGCTCTTCGTTTGGCAAAAGGATTTTTTGTGGGTGCCGGTAGATTTTGCAAAGCCGATGTTGGCATATTCCGAGAGACGCTGAGTAGCTGATGCAGATTGCCTTCTAGGTTTTCCATAAAGGTTTGGTAGCTGGCCTCTCCAAGACTGATACGGTTTAGTGCTGACTCCCATTGCGCTGTCATGTCTGGCGTCACTAGCTGTGTGGGCAAGCAATCAATAAAGGCGCGTCCTGTTTGGCTGGCGTGAATTTGTTTGCCTTGTCTTGTCAGAAAACCGCGCTTAAAAAGTAATTCGATAATACTTGCACGGGTGGCTTCTGTTCCTAATCCATCGGTTTCTTTTAATATGGCTCGGATATCTTTGTCTGTGACAAAGCGACTAATCCCTGTCATTGCAGCAAGCAAGGTAGCATCAGTAAAGGCGGCAGGGGGTGTGGTGACTTTTTCATGCACCTGACCGTGTGTACACCATAGCTCATCGCCTTTGTTAAGTTTGGGTAATTCGTTTTGGTTTTCATCTTCTGAGTCTTTGTTTTTAGTATTAGTTGGCAAAAGCACTTTCCAACCAAGCGCAATGGGGGTATTGCCTTTGGCCTCAAATTGTCCGCCCGCAATGTCCAATTTAATGTATGACGCCAGATAATCGTATGCTGGATAAAATTGCATGAGGTATTGACGAGCGATTAACTGGAAGACTAAGGCTTCTGTTTTTGAAAGCGAGGCGGCTTTATGGGCCTGAATGGTTGGAATAATGGCGTGGTGAGCTGTGACCTGTTTATCATTCCAGGCTTTGCTTTTTTGTGAGGCATCGGCGTTCTGAGCACCTTGTTGGATTTCCCCTCCGGATCGTGCCAGAGCCGCAATAATGGCTGGCGCATCTTTATGTTGTTGTGTCGGTAAGTAACGACAATCGGATCTTGGGTAGGTGATCATTTGGTGGCGTTCATACAGTGTTTGGCAGGTGTCTAACACTTGTTGTGCTGATAAGGAAAAAGCCTTAGCCGCATCGATTTGAAGGGCTGACAAGCTGTAAGGAAGTGGTGCGGTTTGCTTCTTTTTTGTGTAACTTGCTTCCACCACTATAGCGGGTTTGTTCGTAATACGATGGGCGACGTTTTGTGCAAGCGGCAAGCTTAGTACACGATTTTCTTCGTCCATATAGGGTTGGCAAGCTTCACTGGGTAGCCATTTAGCCTGAAATTGTGCGCCTTGTGGTGTTTGTATGTTCGCCCACACTTGGTAAAAATCTTTAGGGACAAACACATCTCTTTCTTTGTCTCTTGCGACAACAAGCCCCAACACCGGCGTTTGCACTCGTCCAATAGATAGAACGCCTTGATAGCCTGCCTGCCTACCTTTAATAGTGTAAGCGCGAGTTAGGTTTAGACCAAATAACCAGTCTGCCCGAGCGCGCCCCAAGGCCGAACGGGACAGCGCAGCGAATTCATTATTTGAGCGTAGATTATTAAGGGCTTTTTTGATGGCCGAGGGTGTTAAATCATTCACTAAAAGTCGCTGCGTATTTTTTAGCTTCTGCGCTGGTACTTGGGTGTAATGCAGCACTTCGTCGACTAATAGCTGGCCTTCTCTGTCCGGGTCACCGGCATGAACCAATAGCGTGGCTTTTTTAATGAGCTTTTTTAATACACCAAGTTGCTTTTTAGTATTGGCTTTTTCTTGCCACTGCCAGTCGGTTGGGATAATAGGTAAGTGATCCAAATTCCACGCTTTATAAGCCGGATTGTATTGATGAGGTTCTGCTTGTTCCAGTAAGTGCCCGATACACCAGCTGATACAGTCGCCATTTGGCAGCCAAATACAGCCTTCTTCTTTTTTCTGAGGTGAGGGAAGTGCAGCGGCAATCGCGCGTGCAAGACTGGGTTTTTCAGCAATATAGAGAATCATAAATACACTTACTGTTTATATATACAGTAAGTGTATCTAACTGTGGTAAGCGTGGCTAGATAGAGACGTTATTTTGTCGTTGAACCGTTACTTTATTGGCACCACAAGCACAGGAATGGCGCTGCTATGAATGACTTTGTTGGCGGTTGAGCCAATGATCATTTGGCTTAATCGGCTATGTGTTCGGCTATTCATGACAATTAAATCGGCATTTTTTTCTTTGGCGATGCGTTGGATCGATTCGGCAGGCACACCGCTGACAATCAATGTTTCAGGAGCGGTTTCTAAGCCAGTTAACGCTTCTGCGTATTGTTCCATAAACTCGGACAGTAATGTTTCCATACGAGCTTCGATGTCTTTTAAGGCATCCTTACGCATCGCATTTCTAATATCTTCGCTAATGTAGTTGTTTATCATATTCGACGCTTGAGCATTCAGTGGTTCAATTGCGTGCATTAATATGACTTTTGCGCCATGAGAATTGGCTAAACTCAGTACTAGCTCCATAGCGGCTTGTGTTTTGCCTTCTAAATCGCAAGCGTAAACAATCGTCTTTATTGTGGGTAACATGGCAAGATCCTCTTTTGATGTACCTACAAGCTTAATCTTTTTAACTTTTGCTGCGCTGATCTGTGTCAATCATCTTGGTGCTTATGTCTTGGATCGAATCGGATAAGCGGTTGGATGTTTGTCTGTCACCGTGGTTTGCAAATAAGAAGCAGCTCATGGATGACAAAAAGATAAAGCTAATAAAAAGCATTCCCCAGTAATCCTTTGGCTTTTTATCGTCTTGATAGCGTTTAGGGGCCGGAACAAAGCTTTTAGATTTCATAATGTGCTCCTAGTTAATAGTGATTTATTAAATGATAATGAATATCATTTAATAAATCTATAGCTGTAATTAATATATTTTTCTAGAGAGCGTTTTAGAGAGTAGAGCGGTTGAAAAACAAGCTCATGAGATTTGCCTATGTTATAATGCTCGCCCAATTTTCAGTAAACGAATAAGAGAGTGTAAACATGTCAGAATTGTCGTTCGACTCTAACGAAGCAAAAATAGCCTACGGTATTGGTCGTCAAATTGGTGATCAACTTAGTGGTAGCGATCTTGGTGAATTGTCTCTAACGCATCTTTTTGCTGCAATTGAAGATTCCCTTAACGGTACTGAAATGCGTGTTCCTGGTGCTGAGTTAGAAGCGGCTTTTGCTGAGCTACAGCAAAAAATGGAAGAAAAAAGCCGTGCGGCGTCTGAAGAAAATGTAAAAGCGGGCGAAGACTTTTTAGCGGCAAACAAAACAAAAGAAGGCGTTCAAACAACTGAAAGTGGTCTGCAGTTTGAAGTACTTGAAGAAGGTACGGGTGCGACTCCAGTTCGTGAAAATACCGTGCGTGTTCATTACGAAGGCCGTCTCATTGACGGACAAGTATTTGATAGCTCTATTGCCCGTGGTGAGCCGATTGAATTTCCTCTAACTGGCGTTATTGCTGGTTGGACAGAAGGCCTTCAGTTGATGAAAGAAGGTGCTAAATACCGTCTTACTATTCCTGCGGAATTGGCTTACGGTGCTCAAGGCGCTGGCGCAATGATTCAACCTTTCTCTGTTTTGCAATTTGATGTTGAGCTAATTGCCGTTGTTTAATTAAGCAACGCGATAGTGTTTATAAAAAAGCGAGTCATTGCACTGAATGACTCGCTTTTTTGTTGCTTTAAGTTCAGTCCTTGCGCTTAACTATCTAGCATTTCCTCTAGCGCAGCCTGTTTATCTTGGTACGGCGCACGTAGGCGTTTACCTGATGCCCCATCTTTACTTTGTAGTACAACCGCTTTCTCGTGAGTAAAGCGCTTGAAGCCATGAATGCCATGGTATGCCCCCATTCCAGATGGGCCAACACCGCCAAATGGGAGTGTTTCAACCGAGACATGTGTCATGGCATCATTGATGACCAATCCGCCAGAGATGGTATTACGTGCAAATGCCTGCTGACGTTCGGGGTTGTCCCCAAAGTAATACGCCGCCAATGGACGTGGATTATGGTTGATGTAAGCCACGGCTTCTTCTGGTTTCGCGTAGGTTTTTATGGGCAGGAGAGGACCGAAGATTTCCTCTTGCATAATGTTCATATCATCCGTGACATCAAGCACCAAAAATGGGGCTATTTTGCGACTATTTACATCATAATCTGGCTCGCCTTCCGCCGCTAAACTAATGACGTTCGCTCCCTTTTTCTTGGCATCGTCAAGTAAGCCAATAAGACGTTTGAAGTGATTGTCACTGATGATGGAGGTGTAATCAGGGTTGCCTTGCATGGTTGGAAAGCTGCTTTGTACAAAGATCTTAGCGGCAGCGACAAAGTGTTCTACTTGGTGTTCTGGAACAATCATGTAGTCAGGTGAAATACAGATTTGACCAACATTAAAGGTTTTTACAGTCATGATTCGCTCTGCCGCTTGAACGATATCCGCCTTTTCATCCACCACTGCTGGTGATTTACCACCAAGCTCTAGTGTCACAGGAACAAGGTTTTCAGCCGCCGCGCGCATGATGTGTTTACCTACTGCGGTACTACCAGTAAAGACCAAATGGTCGAAGGGTAACGCACTAAATGCTTTGCCGACTTCGGCGTCACCGAGCACGACGGTTAGTTCTTCTGGTGCAAAATAGCGTGCAACCAGCTCTGCCAATAGCGCGGATGTTTTGGGGGTTAGCTCAGACGGTTTTAGCATGGCTGTGTTACCAGCCGAAAATACACTCGCCAATGGCCCAAAAGACAGGTTAATAGGGAAGTTCCACGGACTGATAATGCCAATAACACCTAACGGTTGCTGTTGAATCCAAGTTTTCATGCCTGGCTCAGGTGCTTCCACTAGTTGGTCTTGCATCTAAGTCGATAAGTTTTCAATAGCGTCTTTTAATAATTTAATGGTTGTCGCGATGTCTGCGGTAGAAGACTGATAAACACTGCGGTGACCAAAGTCTTTGCTCATGGCATCACTGAGTTCACGGTGGTTTTCTTTGATGAGTTTAATAGCGCGTTGTAATCGATCTTTGCGTAACTTAGCACTGGCTGGACCTGCTGCCATATTGTGCTGTTTCATTTGATTTAATGTGGCGAGTAGATCTGAATGTGCGTTTGTCGGTGTCATAATACTATCCTCCTTCAGATAAGGTCTATTTAGGTGGCTTAGGGTGTTTTCAAGCCGACCTGACGTTTTTGCTCATTATGTCCATATAGTAATCGTTGCTAGTGATTGGGTGCCAACAATGCTATTTTTGTAGGGGTATAAAATAATTTATGGGGTTGTATGTCGCTTTCTCGCTTACGTACTTTTGTCGAAGTTTATCGCCAACGATCGATTAGTGGTGCGGCACGGGCTCTTAATTTGACCCAGCCTGCTGTGTCTCAGCATATTGCGGGTCTTGAAGTGGCTGTTGGTCGTCCTTTGTTTGAGCGTCAGCCTGCTGGCGTGGTTCCGACCTCTGCCGCGGACGAATTAGCAGCTGATGTAGGAGATAAGCTTGATGCCGCTGAGGCCGCATTGTCTTCTGCTCGATTTCGTTCCGTCGGTGTTGCTGGTGCTTTGCAAATTATTGGTCATGCGGATTTTATGGCAGAGGTGCTAACGGGCGAGTTGCTGCCTCTGATAGAGGATGGGATTCGTATCAGAATGCATACTGGCGATGGGCCAATGATTACCAGTATGCTCTTAGAAGGTCATTGTGACCTAGGGATTTCTGCTCACCCAGTTATAGACAGTCGATTGCACAGTGAAACTCTGTTGACGTGTGGTGTGGTAGCTGTGGCTTCGCCAGCGGTTGTTGACTCTTTGATTACCTCAGAGGACTTTAATCAAGCAATCTATCATACGCCTTTGTTGGCTTATAACCTTGAATTGTCATTGATTGATAAATGGCTGATAAAAAATAATATTAAAACCGAGCACATTATTCCGACCGTGGTGAGCCAAGATTTACGAGCATTGCGTAATTTGCTGACAAAAGGTGTTGGTTGGTCTGTGATGCCGGAATTTTTATGTCGTGAGCAAATAGTAAAAGGGGAATTGCAGGAAATCCCCGCGCCAGTGGGGACTTATACTATGCAGTATTATTTGATTTGGGCATCAAGCGCCTTACGACAAGCAAGAGTGGCCCACGCCAAAGAGGTTTTATTGAAAAGATTGACAGCAGCCTCTGATGACTAGTTAACTTTGTCGTCAGAGGCTTTGGTTAAATCTCTCTTTCCATACGAATGTGCATTTTTCCGGCTTCTAAAAATACTTTGCCGTCACTGTGGAAGTTTTGTTTTTCATAGAAGGTTTGTACATCAACTTGGGCGTGCAGAAATACGGTGCGAATGCCCATTTCTCTGGCCACTTTTACTGCACGAGTTAACAGCATTTCGCCATAACCTTGATGTCTGTATGCCGGCAATACAGCCAGCCGACTAATTTGACCATTTTCGGTTAAACGGCAGGTGCCCGTCGGCACTGCGGTTGTGCCAAATGAGACAAAATGCACTGCGTCTTCATCTAACTCATCCCATTCGTCTTTTGGGTCGATACCTTGTTCAATGATAAAGACTTGTTTGCGAACAAAAGTGAGTTGATCTTTGCTGCTGTTCCAGTCTGACGTTAATACCTTCATGTTATTCTCTTAATAAATGTTCTTTTATTCTTCTGCCGCAGCCAATTCGATTAATCCTTGCTGACGAATGAGAAAGCGTACAAGCGGTTCTAGATCTGCATGTTGTGTTAGATCCAGTCCAGAAAAATCGAACTCGACTTGGTGACAAACAGCCTCAACAAAACCGGTCAGTGTTTCATCAACAAGCAGATGCTCACCATTGCAAAACACACGAATTTTGCCTTTGTCTGCTGCGTTTTGTTGAATATAGTAACAAATGCGCGCATCACCAGGGCGTAAGAAGGTTTGGCCTTGTGTTGCGCTGTTAAAGGCTGCGTTTAGCTCTTTTTGATTTAAGGGCTCAAGATATTCAGGGTATTTGCTCTCGCTCATTGTCTCCCCTAACCATTCAGCCAGTAGATCGGGTTGATTAATAAGGCGAGCCAGTTGTGTTTGTAAGTATTGAATATCATCTTGGCTAATATGCGCACTGTGTTGACGCCCAGCGGTTTCTGGTGCGGCAAAGCGGTCTTTCACGTTGTCAGTTTCGCACAGCTTGTCGCGGATACCTGTCAGCACGTCTTGCATGCTTGGCGCACGAAAGCCAACAGAGTAGGTCATGCAGTCGTCATCCAATGCTCGGCCATTGTGGGCAAAGTTGGGCGGTAAATAAAGAATATCACCCGCTTCCAGTTCCCAGTCCATATCGGGGTTCACCGGGAAGTTATCTAAAATATGCAATTTAATATTGGGGATGGCAGAATCCTGGTACTCATGAGGTGCTAGCACTTGCCAGCGACGTTTGCCAGAGACTTGAACTAGGAACACGTCATATTGGTCGTAATGGGGTCCAACACTGCCGCCTTCTGTGGCGTAGCTGACCATGACATCGTCCAAGCGCCAACTGGGCAAAAATTCAAATTGCTCTTTAAGTGTTTGAACCTCTGGTACCCAGTGATCAACGGCTTGGACCAGTAAGGTCCACTCTTTTTCCGGCAAGGTGGCAAAAGTATCTTCGCCAAAAGGGCCTTGGCGCATTTCCCAGGGTATCAGTCCGTTTTCGATCACAATACGGGATTCTATCTCCTCTTCCATTGCCATGCCTGCAAGCTCATCCGCTTCCAGAGGTAGAGTAAAGTTGACCAGACCACCGCGAATTAACAACGGCTTTTTCTGCCAATATTCGTCGATAAAGTGTTGGCCTGTCATGCCACCAAGAATAGTCAATGGGGTGTTTAAATCTGTCATAAATCGCTCATTAATAGAACAAAGGAAGTGGTGATGAATCTTAGAAGCTAATGGCTTAAAAGGCAAAAAGAGCCGATAAATCGGCTCTTTTAAATTTGCTCATGAAACGCCTCAATGATGGATTGAGACGTTTTACAGAGAAAATCAGTTACGAATCGCTTTTGCCTGCGCTACAGCGTTGCCGATGTAAGTTGCAGGGGTCAGCTTTTTAAGGTCTGCTTTTGCTTGTTCAGGCATGTCTAGCGTATCAACAAAAGCTTCAATCGTCGCTTGGTCGATAGTGCGGCCACGAGTGAGCTCTTTTAGCTTTTCATATGGAGATTCGATGCCGTAGCGACGCATGACGGTTTGGATTGGCTCAGCCAAAACTTCCCAGGCATTGTTAAGGTCAGCTTCAAGGCGAGGGGCATTGATTTCCAATTTGCTGATGCCTTTTAGGGTTGCTTGGTAAGCGATCAAACTGTGAGCCAAACCAACGCCAAGGTTACGCAGAACCGTAGAGTCCGTTAGGTCACGCTGCCAGCGAGAAATCGGTAATTTAGCGCTCAAGTGACCCATGATGGCGTTCGCAATGCCCAAGTTACCTTCGGAGTTTTCGAAGTCAATTGGGTTCACTTTGTGTGGCATAGTAGAGGAGCCAATTTCGCCAGCAATGGTTTTTTGCTTAAAGAAGCCCATGGAAATGTAGCCCCACACATCACGGTCGAAATCGATCAGGATGGTGTTGAAACGGCAAATGGCATCGTATAGTTCAGCGATGTAATCATGTGGCTCGATTTGAGTCGTGTACGGGTTCCAAGTCAAACCTAAAGAGGTAACAAACTGTTCCGCGTGTGCTTGCCAATCTACATCTGGGTAAGCCGAAAGGTGAGCGTTATAGTTACCGACAGCGCCGTTGATTTTGCCTAAAAATTCAACGCTTTCGATTTGCTTAAGCTGGCGGCTAAGACGAGCAGCTACGTTCGCCATTTCTTTACCAACCGTGGTTGGTGATGCGGTTTGGCCATGCGTACGAGACAACATAGATTGTTCTGCGTGTTCGATTGCTAGGTCTTGGATGGCCGTAATGACGTTTTTAAGCTCTGGAGTAATGCCTTCTTCCAATGCTTCACGCAACATCAATGCATGCGATAAGTTGTTGATGTCTTCTGATGTACAGGCGAAGTGAACAAATTCAGAGATGGCCGCTAATTCAGTGTTTCCAGCCATTTTGTTCTTGATGAAGTACTCAACCGCTTTGACATCGTGGTTCGTGGTTTTCTCAATGTCTTTAATGGCTTGTGCATCGGCTTCACTGAAGTTGTCGGCAAGTTGATCCAATAAAGCACTGGCTTCACGGCTCAAGGCTGGCACTTCGATAATTTGTGGGTGTTTGGCAAGCGCCTGTAGCCAGCGAACTTCGACTATGACTCGCATACGCAGCAAACCATACTCGCTCACAGAGCGACGTAGTACGTTTGTTTTCGATCCGTAACGACCGTCGATAGGGGAAATTGCATTTAAGCTAGTTAATTCCATTGAGATAACGCCTCGGACATGGTTTTCAGGGAGCCGCTATTATAGGCAAAAGGGCGCAGGTAATACAGAGATTCACCGGAGGGATTGACATAAAAAAGCCCCGATGCGGCTTAAGTCGCATCGGGGCTTTCGGACAGCACGATTAAGCTTTCGCTTAAAGCGTTGCTAATGCTTGGTTGAAGGTCGCACTAGGACGCATGATTTTCGCGACTTCTTCAAGGTTAATATGGTAATAACCCGTTAGACCTGCAGGCTTACCTTGAACCGCTGTAAGTTCCGCAACGATTGTCGCTTCTTTCTCAGTCAGTTCTTTCGCCAATGGTGCAAATTTAGCCGCCATTTCAGCATTGTCTGTTTGTGCGGCAAGTTCTTGAGCCCAGTACATCGCTAGGTAGAAGTGACTGCCACGGTTATCAATTTCGCCAACTTTACGAGAAGGAGACTTGTTAGTATCTAACAATTTGCCCGTTGCTTTATCTAGGCACTTAGCCAAAATTTTCGCTTTTTCGTTATTTTGCTTGATGCCAAGCTCTTCGAAAGAGACAGCTACAGCAAGGAATTCACCTAGAGAGTCCCAGCGAAGGTAGTTTTCTTCCATAAGCTGTTGAACGTGTTTAGGAGCAGAGCCGCCCGCACCCGTTTCATACATACCACCGCCATTTAGCATGGGTACGATAGACAACATTTTAGCAGAGGTGCCTAGTTCCAAAATTGGGAACAAGTCAGTCAAGTAGTCACGTAGAATGTTACCTGTTACTGAAATAGTGTCTTTACCACGAATAATACGTTCCATAGAGAAACGGATTGCTTCGTTGTAAGGCATAATGCGAATGTCTAGGCCGTTCGTGTCATGTTCTTGTAGGTAAGTTTCAACTTTCTTACGAAGCTCATTGTCATGTGCGCGAGCATCTTCCAACCAGAATACCGCTGGCGTATCAGATTGACGAGCACGAGTTACGCCTAGTTTCACCCAGTCGCGAATCGCGGCATCTTTGGTTTGGCAAGCGCGCCAGATGTCACCTTTTTCTACATTGTGTTGCATTAGGACATTGCCGTTTGCATCCACAACGCGCATAACGCCATCGGCTTTCATTTCATACGTTTTATCATGAGAGCCGTATTCTTCTGCTTTTTGTGCCATTAGGCCAACGTTTGGCACTGTGCCCATAGTAACTGGGTTGAATGCACCATTGGTTTTACAGAAGTTAATCGTTTCTTGGTAGATACGAGCGTAAGTACTGTCAGGAATGACGGCTTTCGCATCGTGCGCTTTGCCATCACGGCCCCACATTTTACCAGAGTTACGAATCATAGCTGGCATAGAAGCATCTACGATCACGTCACTTGGTACGTGTAGGTTAGTGATACCTTTATCTGAATCAACCATAGCTAATTCAGGACGAGTTTTATAAACGTCTTGGATGGCTTGTTTGATCTCTTCTTGTTTCGCTTCTGGAAGTGTTTTGATTTTGTCGTAAACACTGCCTAGGCCGTTGTTTGGGTTAACACCAATTTCTTTGAAAAGCTCACCGTATTTTTCAAAAACGTCTTTGTAGAAAACAGTTACTGCATGACCAAAAACGATAGGGTGAGAGACCTTCATCATGGTGGCTTTTAAATGCACAGACCACATGATGTTATCTTCTTTCGCTTCTTGTAAGGTCGCTTCAAAGAAAGCACGAAGTTTTTTAGTGCTGATGTTCATGCTGTCGATGATTTCGCCAGCTAGAAGAGGAAGTGATTTTTTCACTTCAACAGAACCATCTTGTGCCACAAATTCGATTTTAACTGTTTGAGCGGAATCCATAGTGACAGATTGCTCAGAAGAGTAAAAATCGCCTTCGCGCATGTAATCAACATGGGAAATAGAGGTTTTTTTCCATTTACCCATTGAGTGAGGGTTTTTGCGAGCATAACCTTTAACCGCAGCAGGTGCACGACGGTCAGAGTTGCCTTGACGTAGAACCGGGTTTACCGCACTGCCAAGCACTTTAGAATAGCGAGCTTGAACGTCTTTCTCTTCGTCTGTTTGTGGGTTTTCTGGGTATTCAGGAAGACCGTAACCTTCGGCATTAAGCTCTTTAATCGCGGCGTTAAGTTGTGGTAGTGACGCGCTGATGTTAGGCAGTTTAACAATGTTGGCTTGAGGGTCGGCGGTAAGATCACCCAAGAATTTTAGGCCATCTTCTGCTTGTTTATCAGCAGGCAACAGATCGGAAAAAGCAGCAATAATACGGCTCGCTAAAGAAATATCTGTAAGTTTTAACTCAATATCGGCTTCTTTTGCAAAAGCGCCAAAGATTGGAAGCAAAGACGCGGTAGCAAGTGCTGGTGCTTCATCGGTCAACGTGTAATAGATGGTTTGTTTCGACATATAATTCCCCTAACATTTAAGGCTAGTTGCCTATGTGAATCGAAGATGACTTTTCGCCGCCATTCCCTTATTTAAATCTTCTGTACAGTAATCTGATTAATAGATTTAAAAAATTGTGCCGTATAGTAACTTAAAAAAACACTTTTTAGATATTGGCTATTGGATATACTCAGAATTGATTTCAGTTATCCTATTGCCTTTTCATTGTCGCGAAAAGGCGTCATTACTCAATCGGGTTTTATCAATTACGCGCATCTAAGGCGTTTAATAAGGCTTTTCGCTTAAAGATTAAATGCCAGCGCTTACCGCCGAGTTGTCGCCATAACATGGCGGCGCGGATACCCGCCATCAAGATAGCTCGAACTTGATTGGCGACGTGCGGCTGTTGTAAAAATCGACTGTCACCATGAACTTGAATGCGAAAGGTGAGTTTGCTTAAAGTGTCTTGATATAAGCCCGAAATAGAGGCGAGCATGTTTTCATGCAAAACACTGTCGTAATGGGCTTTTTTCTGTTCGATCTGGGTGATTTTTTGGCCAATGACCGTGAGCATCTCAGGGGTTTTTGAGAGTTTGTTTTCAAGGTGTATTAGGCTAAGCGCATAGCGCAGAGTGTCTGGATTGACGCTGCTGCGCTCTTTGCCTAATGCCTGTCGAGAGATTTTTCTGCCCAGGGCGAGATTGCTAGAGCAATCCCATTGGCCACCGTAAATATCTTCGGTAGAGTCGGCGTTAACCATTAAGATGCTTTCTAATAGGGGGCGGAGACTGGCATTATCGACTTGACCCGTTTTGGCTAGAATGGAAACCAATTCTGCCGCTTGAAAGACCGCAGATAGGGCGATAGTTTGCTCTTTTTCTCTACTACTCACGTTTTTTCTCTCAATGATTATTTGTTAAAAGCGACGTTGATAATGCCGCCACCAAGACACACATCGTCTAGATAAAATACCACAGATTGCCCAGGTGTGACTGCGCGTTGCGGTTCGACAAAAGACACTTCAATACGTCCATCAGCCAATTCACTGATGGTGCAGTCTTGGTCAGCTTGACGGTAGCGGCATTTTGCTTTGCAAGTCAGTGGTAAAGAGGGTTTTGTTCTGGCAACCCAATCAAAATTATCGGCAATTAAATGGGTTTTAAAGAGCGATTCATGTTGGCCGCCTTGGGTGACAATTAACACGTTGCGTTCGAGATCTTTTTCCACCACATACCATGGATCATCAGAATATTTGGCCAGACCACCAATACCTAAGCCTTGGCGTTGACCAATGGTGTGGTACATCAATCCGTGGTGACGACCAATTTTATCGCCTTCAAGGGTTTCAATATCACCGGGTTGAGCAGGCAAATATTGCTCTAAAAAATCTTTGAAGCGGCGCTCCCCAATGAAACAAATACCGGTACTGTCTTTTTTGTTGTGCGTCACTAAGCCAAATTCTTCCGCCAAACGACGCACTTCAGGTTTTTCTAGCTCTCCCACTGGAAAGAGGGTTTTGGCAATTTCGTCTTTGCCCACAGCATACAAAAAATAGCTCTGGTCTTTATTCGCATCCAAGCCTTTTAGCAGTAATGGCTCGCCGTCTTGCTCGCCACGACGAACATAGTGACCGGTTGCTATATAGTCTGCGTTTAGCGCCATGGCGTATTCTAAAAAGGCTTTAAACTTAATTTCTTTGTTGCATAGAATATCAGGGTTAGGGGTGCGCCCAGCTTTGTACTCAGCTAAAAAATGCTCGAACACATTGTCCCAATATTCTGCAGCAAAATTGGCGGTATGCAGTTTAATGCCTAGTTTGTCGGATACCGCTTGGGCGTCAGCAAGATCGTCTTTGGCGGTGCAGTACTCTGTGCCATCGTCTTCGTCCCAGTTTTTCATGAAGAGGCCTTCAACCTGGTAACCCTGCTGCATCAAAATCAGTGCTGACACAGAGGAGTCGACACCACCGGACATGCCGACAATGACTTTTTTAGAGTGGTTTGCGCTATTCGCAATAGGGCTTTCTTTCATGTGCTGTGATTTCTCGACGGTTATTTGGGTAAAGCAAAGAGGCGTGGCCTCAAAGGGATTTAATGTTCGTTATTGTATCACTTTCTTTGGTTGAAGAAATTGATCCGATACGAAGGATAAGGAGATAATGGGGTTATTAAATGAATCTTCAATGCACGCTTTAATTAATGGACTACGATGGGGTAAGGCCATTATCTCTTCATAGGTCAACCAATGACTGGAAATGATGTCCTTATCGAGTGGTTCATGGGTGTCACTTATTACCTCGCATAAAAAGCACAGACGGTGATAGGTGTCTGCGCCTTCAAAGGGCGTAAGCGCATACATGCCAAGTAGGCCGATGGGTTTTACGATCCAGCCAGATTCTTCTTTTGCTTCGCGAATGACGGCTTCGATGACGCTTTCATTATTTTCAACGTGGCCGGCGGGTTGATTTAGTACTGTTTGGCCGTCTTGCCATTCCTTCACCATGAGATACTTTGTTTCCTTGGTGTCTTTGTTGACCTTTCTCACTAGGGCGGCGACGGTTAGGTGAGGCAGCCTTTCTCTTTCTTTGTTCTTCAAACTGAGTGACCTCTTTTAGTAAGTTATCGGTTGGCTCTATATAGTTCCATTGGCCTACAGTGGTATTTTCTAGAGTATAAGGGCCAATGGCATAACGAATTAATCTAAGTGTTGGGAAGCCGACAGCGGCTGTCATTCGACGGACTTGTCGATTCTTACCTTCACGAATTTGCAGTGTTAACCAACTGGTGGGTATGTTTTCTCTGTATCTAACCGCAGGTATTCTTTCCCAAATGTTTGGCTCTGTCATACGTTCCGCTTGAGCTGGCTTTGTTAAACCATCTTTTAATTCAACACCTTGTCTCAGTTTTATGAGCGCGTCGTCCGTAATCTCTCCTTCTACTTGCACCCAATACGTCTTGGGCAGTTTGAAATCCGGGGAGGCTATTACATGCTGCAGCGCTCCTTGGTTTGTTAGCAGCAATAATCCTTCGGAGTCAAAATCTAATCGTCCAGCAGGATAAAATTCTGGTATCTCAATGTAGTCGGCCAGTGTCGATTTATCACCTTCGGCAGAAAACTGACTGAGAACTCGAAATGGTTTATTAAATACAATTAAATGGGAAGGCATGGATTCAGTACGTGTCTAGGGAAAGCGGAAAACGTAAAAAAGGCGTAAAAAAGCACTTATCTTACTCCTCGTATTGAGGAGTAAGATAGCAAATCTGTACAAGGATAGCGACGATGTTTCTGTTTTACGCAGGCTGCGTTTTTTTGTCGACGGAATGGGCTTCCTCTCGTTTCGTTGTTGTAGGATTAATCTCAATGGCGTGCAGTCCTCTTTCGCCAGGTTCGACATTAAATGTTACTGCCTGTCCTGCTTTGAGGGTTTTGTAGCCTTCGACATTAATGGCTGAATAATGAATAAATAAATCTTCATTAAAATCCTCTGAGACAATGAATCCGTAGCCTTTTGCGTTGTTAAACCACTTCACTGATCCGTGATACATGAGTTACTCCTTACGACTCTGATCGCTGTAAACCGTCTAACCATTTATATGCCTGCACCATCAAAAATGCATAATGATGTTGCTTGGCACCTTAAAAACATCACTCGAATAGCGTAGATTGCGAAATAGGTGCAACTTGTTTAGGCTGAATCAATGCTAGAATTTTAGTCATAAACATTGATTGCACATTTAGTTGCCCCCATTAAGAGCGTAGAAGCCCTTTTGGGATTTGTAAAATCCAAGTGACTAAGTGTTGCGTATATAAGTCGTAATGAGTCAAATTTGGCAAATTACGTAAAAAATTGTAGCCTCAGAGGCATGGGATGATTGTAGATCAACAAATTAGACTAGTATCAGAAGACGAGCAACACGGACATTCCAACATCGCGATTGCTCCTGAAGAAACAGAATTAAAGCCGCCTTCCATGTATCAGGTGGTGTTATTTAATGATGACTATACGCCGATGGATTTTGTCGTATTTGTGTTACAGCGTTTTTTTTCTATGGATGGGGAGAAGGCCAAGCAGGTAATGTTAGAAGTGCATACAAAAGGGAAGGGTGTTTGCGGTATTTACCCTTTTGATATTGCCGAAACCAAAGTCGCAATGGTACAACAGTTCGTGGAACAAAATGAGCACCCCTTAATGTGTGACCTACAAAAGGTCGACTGATTCAGAGTGAGGGAATAGCAATGTTAGATAAAGAACTAGAACAAACCCTGAATATGGCTTTTAAAGCGGCGCGTGACAAACGCCATGAATTCATGACGGTGGAGCATCTACTACTCGCTCTTATTGAAAATGGCGCTGCATCAAGCGTCTTAAAAGCATGCGGTGTTAATTTAGAAGTCTTGAGTCGGGAGCTTGAGGAGTTTGTAAACAGCACAACACCGCTGATTCCAGAAAACGATGAAGAACGTGAGGTGCAACCTACCTTAGGTTTTCAGCGCGTGTTACAGCGTGCGGTTTTTCATGTTCAATCCTCCGGTAAACGAGAAGTTACCGGCGCTAACGTGCTTGTGGCTATTTTTAGTGAGCAAGAAAGTCAAACGGTTTATTTGCTAAAACGCCACGGTGTGGCGCGTATAGACGTAGTGAATTACGTTGCTCATGGTATTTCTAAATTGGGGGATTCTTCCTCTCAAGAGGCGGAACATGATGACGAAGCGGAAGATTCCGTCGCTGCGCCATTACAAAAATTCGCAACCAACCTAAACGAAGAAGCGAAAGCGGGCAAAATTGATAAGCTCATTGGACGTGAATACGAAGTCGAACGCGTCATTCAGACGCTTTCTCGTCGTCGTAAAAACAACCCTTTGTTGGTCGGTGAATCTGGTGTAGGTAAAACGGCCATTGCAGAAGGTCTGGCAAAGCGTATCGTAGACGGACAAGTGCCCGATGTGATTGCGGATGGTATTGTTTATTCGCTTGATTTGGGCGCTTTGCTTGCTGGTACAAAATATCGTGGGGATTTTGAAAAACGCCTCAAGCAGTTGTTAGGCGATTTGAAAAAGCTGCCTAATGCTATTTTGTTTATCGATGAAATTCACACCATCATTGGTGCGGGCGCTGCTTCCGGCGGAGTAATGGATGCCTCCAATTTGCTCAAGCCAGTATTGAGTTCTGGTGGCTTACGTTGTATCGGTTCAACCACTTTCCAAGAATTTCGCGGAGTGTTTGAAAAAGACCACGCTCTGGCTCGTCGTTTTCAGAAAATCGATGTCAATGAGCCAAGCGTAGATGATACTTATCAAATTTTGAAAGGCATCATTGGTGCGTTTGAAGAACACCATAAAGTCAAATATGAAGAACCAGCTTTATTGGCTGCCGCAGAGCTTGCACAACGTTACGTGACAGATCGTCATATGCCAGACAAGGCGATTGATGTTATTGATGAAGCGGGTGCGTACCAGCGTCTGCAACCAGAAGGTAAGCGCAAGGCAGTAATCACTGTGGCTGACATCGAAGATATCGTTTCTAAAATTGCGAGAGTGCCCGTGAGAGCGGTGAACTCTGATGATAGACAAGTGTTGTCTAATCTAGAGCGTAATTTGAAAATGGTGGTGTTTGGACAGGATAAAGCCATTGATTCCTTGTCTTCGGCGATTAAGTTATCACGCGCAGGTTTAAAAGCAGAGCAAAAACCCATAGGTTCGTTTTTGATGGCGGGACCGACAGGGGTTGGTAAGACCGAAGTGACCAAGCAGTTGGCCAAGCAGCTAGGCTTAGAATTGATTCGCTTTGATATGTCTGAATATATGGAGCGTCATGCCGTGTCTCGTTTGATCGGTGCGCCGCCGGGTTATGTTGGGTTTGATCAAGGTGGTTTATTGACCGAAGCTGTGACGAAAAATCCACACAGTGTTGTGTTGTTGGATGAGATTGAAAAAGCCCATCCTGAAGTGTTTAACTTGCTATTGCAGGTAATGGATCATGGTACTTTAACGGATAACAATGGTCGCAAAGCGGATTTCCGTAATGTGATTTTGGTGATGACATCAAACGCGGGAGCAGAAGAGCTGGCGCGTCGTTCGATCGGCTTCTCCAATCAGGACAATTCGACTGACGGCATGGAGGTAATTAATCGAACCTTTACGCCAGAATTTAGAAACCGTCTTGACGCTGTGATTCAATTTCAGCAACTGGATGAACGCATCATCTTCAACGTCGTGGATAAGTTCTTGGTAGAGCTTCAGGCTCAGCTTGATCCTAAAGGTGTCTTGTTGGAGGTGTCCGATACCGCTAGAGGATGGTTGGCCAATAAAGGCTACGATCGTCAAATGGGCGCGCGTCCAATGGCTAGGGTGATTCAAGAGCATTTGAAGAAACCATTGGCCGATAAGATATTGTTCGGTGATCTTCATGATGGTGGCCATGTCAAAGTGGCGCTGGATGAGAAGAGTGATGAGTTGAAATTCGAAGTGATCAAAGAAGAGGTCGTGCATTAAACTGTCACAAAACGAACTCCGTCGATCTTGTGGGTCGTGCTTTAGCGCGTCAAGGTTTTTGGTTTAGTGTTATCAGGCTTTGACGGCCTAAAGGCCGACCTACATGGGGTTGGTTTGGTGTTATCAGGCTTTGACGGCCTAAAGGCCGACCTACATGGGGTTGGTTTGGTGTTATCGGGCTTTGACGGCCTAAAGACCGACCTACATTGGGTTAGTTTAGTGTTATCAGGCTTTGACGGCCTAAAGGCCGACCTACATGGGGTTGGTTTGGTGTTATCAGGCTTTGACGGCCTAAAGGCGACCTACAGGTATTAGCGACATAAAAAAACCGGACATCAAGTCCGGTTTTTTTATGTCTTTGTTAAATTGTTTTTAAACAATTTACATTAACGAGCGCGGTAAACAATACGGCCTTTTGAAAGATCGTATGGTGTTAACTCAACTTTTACCTTATCGCCAGTCAAAATACGAATGTAGTTTTTACGCATTTTTCCAGAGATATGAGCAATTACTACGTGTCCGTTTTCTAATTCGACACGGAACATGGTATTAGGCAACGTATCAATGATAGTGCCCTCCATTTCTAAGCCTTCTTCTTTTGCCACAATGAGTGTCCTATGGTGTTAATACTTACATTTAGAGAGCTTTGCACGACTTAACGTCCTGCAAAGCTCTCATTTTAGTAGGCGCCAGCGTTAAGGAATGGTGCGCTACTTTTGTCAGTTTAGTGCTGTTATTTGTCGGTTAGGCACTAATTACTACGTGCATTTAGCAACGTCTGAATTTTGATCGAGCGTATTTTGCCTAAAAACGCAGCGTAAGGCAAACCTAGTTGTGTTTTCATGGCGTCTATTTTCATCTTAATCGCAAAGCGTTGGTGGTAATTAAAGGTTCCCCCAACGATATCCTGTTATATGGGGTGTTTTTCAGGTCTCTTGCCAATGCTTATGAGAATGGTGTTTTTTTCTATACTTGGGATGAGTTGCTCTAATTGAGTTGAAAAAACGTCTCTCTGTATTAGCTTGGCGCCTAACGACAGCAGATGCTTGGATTCTACTTGGCAATCAATGAGTTCGATGTGGCATTCTTGTGCGAGCTCACAAAAGAGTTTTAGTGCCACTTTTGATGCGTTGGGAACGAGTGAAAACATCGACTCACCAAAGAACATATTTCCCATTGCAATGCCATAAAATCCCCCGATAAGTGTCTCATTTTGCCATATTTCAATGGAATGGGCGTAGCCCAATTTATGCAATTTTTGATAAGCCTGTTTGATGTCTTTTGATATCCAAGTTCCTTCTTTATTGACCCTTAATTCAGCGCAATGGTGGATCACAGCAGGAAAGTCATGGTTAATGGAAAACGACCATTGCTCGTTTTTAGGGGCCGCTTGACCTATTTTTTTAAAGGCTTTTTGGAGAGATCTCGACAAATGGAAATCGGCAGGTCTGAGTACACAGCGTTGTTTTGGGTGCCACCATAAAATCGGGTCAGGGTCGCTGAACCAAGGAAAAAAACCCTTGCTGTAAAGATGGAGCAAACGCGTGGTAGATAGGTCCCCACCGATGGCGGAGAGTCCTTCTGGGTCATGTAATGCTTTGCTTGGATCAGGTGTGTCGTAAGGTGACTCTGTTAGTAAAACGAGCTCTTGTGTGTCATCGGTATTTGAGTCAGTGGTCGCGGTTTGCATAGGGTAAGCACTATCCTGAAGGATCTCGTTTTACGGCATGGTGTGATTGGGATTTATTAAAACGAGCGAGGAAAAAAATGTCTATGAAAAAAACCTTAAAAGCGCATAAAAAAATTAAAGAAATAGATTTTCGATCCGTTAAATAGGATAAGTGGGTCGAATTAAGTAAAAAAAAATATTAGACTTGCGACTTACTGACACAATCTCGTGCTCAATTGATTTAACTGTGCATGAATAAACGAAAAAAAATGTTCTTCGTTGTCTTTATTGGATGTTTTTTGTCCAAAAAAGGCTTCAAGATGAAAAAAAAAAGAAAAAAAGTGCAAGGAATGCTTGACCGATAATAGAAAACTTGGTTTTAATCAATGCATTCCATAACGGTAATTCGAAAGCATAATCGAATGCTGTATTGGGAATTAAGATAACTGGCTTTTTTGGCAATTGTCACAAAAGTGAAATCGATCGGTTTTAAGATACATGAGTCGTTGATTTAACAGCGTTTCTTGATTTGACGAAAATCGATCAATAGGTCTACAAGGCCACACAATATAATATAAAGGGGAATCTTGAATGAAAGCGATTAAACTTGCTTCTGTGTTTGCAGTAACTGCTGTTGCGGCTGCTGTTTCTACTGCCACTTTCGCTGCTGATGCCATCATTACGGGTGAAGCTGGTGTTGAGTATGTTAGTTACGGTAGCGATCAAAATAAATTAGACGCTGCTGATGGTACTAACCTAAGTGAATTAGAGCTACACGTAGATACTGGTGTTGTTTACGCTGAGCTTGAAATCGCAGGTACTGGCACTGACGAAGACGTAGATATTGGTCTAGAAAAAATTTACGTGAAGCAAGGTGCCGTGTCTTTCGGTCGCTTTGACGGTACAGTAGCGACTGGTTCTTTCATGGGTATGGATGAGATTTACGATGGTGTTGATCTTGTTACATCTAATGATACAGACAACACTGGCGTTCGTTACAAAGTAACTCCTGAGTTTACTGTTGCATTAGAAGCAACTCGTCCAAACGGAACTGAAGATTCTGAAGTGGGTGTTGCAGCGTCTTTCGTTAAAGATTTTGGTTTTATTAAAGCAGGTATCTCTGGTGGTGCGGTAGGTGATGCTAACGCAGTAAACGTTGGTATGCAGACAGTATCTGGTCCTTTCACTGTGTCTTTGAACTACGGTGTGGGTGAGAAAGGCGCGACAGGTCAAACTGATGTTGAGCAGATGACATCTTCTGTTGCTTTTGCAGCAACTGACGCTTTGACTTTGACGCTAGAGTACTCTAACGATCTAGAGAATGAAGTAGATGGTACTTACTTCATCGCAGCTTACAAAGCTGGTGATCTAACTTATTATGTTGAAAACTACGCTGGTGATCTGTTAGACACCAAGGTTGATGCTGGTAACGATGGTGAGCGTACTATCGTAGGTGTTAAAACAGTTTTCTAAGACTTTTCTTTACAAGGCTTTTTCAATCAGAGAAAGCCTTTCTTAGTAAAAGCGAAAGCCAGCCCTTTGGGTTGGCTTTTTTTATGGTAAGCTTAGCCAACTTGTGGCTCCGCTGTTTGGAGTGTGGTTTGTTTTGATTAGCATAAGATAGGAAGGCGCGTTTTGTCAGAAGAAATGAGTGAGTCGGTACGATCACCAATTTGGGAATTGTTTGCCAAACAAGCAGCGTTTATTGCGGCTTTGCTAATATTGTTTTTTTTCGCGTTGGCAACGTATTCTTATAGCCCTCAAGATGCGGGCTGGTTTTATTCCGGTAGTGGTGGTGCTATCCAAAATTCGATGGGGCCCATTGGCGCGGTTATTGCGGATTTGGCGTCGGGTTTTTTTGGTTCTTTGTTTTATTCTTTACCTCCGCTGTTTATTTGGGTGGCTATTATTTTATGGCGCAACCCTCATTCTTTGTTACCGCTTAATAATGCTTTGCTTTGCACGATAGGCAGTATTCTGTATTTGTCCTTTGGCTCAGTGCTGTGTTTTTTGCACACAGTAGGCGAATATTCTTTGCAATACGGCCCCGGCGGCATACTGGGCCACGGTCTAGGAAAGCTGCTTTATGGCTTCATTGGTTATGATGGTGCCACGCTGGTCAGTTTGGCCTTGGTCATTTTATCTTTTACCCTATTGTCACAGTTACATTGGCTAAACCTGATGGATCGCCTTGGTGAGAGAGCTTATAATTTTGTGATCTTTGTTCGCCATAAATGGGCTGATCGCAAAGAGATGAAATCTAATGCGCGTAAAGACATCGTGGAAGCGTTTGCGGATGAGGCGGAAGAGCCTGCGATTGTTCGTAAAAGAAGGAAGGCTGCTATTGAGACGCCAAAACATGCGGCGACGTCTACTGCGCAATCCAACGATAACGTGTTATTTGAAGACGCTCGAGTCGACCGTGAAGGTGATGGTGATAATGAGGGGGATAAAAAATTCAAGTTGCGTTTGCCTTCCTTGTTTTCACGTTCAAAACCTATAAAGACAGACGACACACTGAATGATGTGGCTATCACTCACGCAGAGCCAGAATTTAGCGGTCTAGATGACTTGTCCATACAGGACGATGACATCCATTTTGGCGATACTTTGTACATCGAGGATTCTTGGTCTGATCAGCCTGATAACACAGAGCAAAATAAGACGATGGCTCCTAAACCGCCTACTATGACCCAGGCGGTTGAATGGGAAGACGAAGACGATATGTCTTTTGACATCTCGAAAGAGCAAGCGGATGCCAAGTTGTTTCAGCACGATAGTGCAGACATGATTCCGCCAGCGCACAAACCTGCGTTTCGTACCTTGTCTGAAGCAAAGCAGCTAGATTCGCTCAGTGGTCCCTATGCGGATGAGGTGGAGAATAAAAGAAAAGTAGAGACCTATTCTTTGCCAGATCGTTCGGTATTGACCACACCTAAACCGAAGCAAGGTGGTTATTCAGAAGACGAATTGTTGGCACTGTCTGAATTATTGGAGCAACGTCTTCAAGACTTTGGGGTGAAGGCGGATGTGGTTGAAGTGAACCCAGGTCCGGTGATTACGCGTTTTGAAATTCAACCTGCGCCTGGTGTGAAAGTGTCTCGTATTACCAATTTAGCAAAAGACCTTGCACGCTCTTTGAGTGTAATGAGTGTGCGAGTGGTAGAGGTTATTGCGGGTAAATCGACTATCGGGATTGAGATTCCGAATCAGGTTCGCGATACCGTGTATTTTTCCGAAGTGATTAATTGTGATGCGTATGACAGATCCTCGTCGCCCCTGACCTTGTCATTAGGTCATGATATTTCCGGTGAACCAGTGGTGGTCGATCTTGCCAAAATGCCGCATGTGCTGGTTGCCGGTACGACTGGTTCAGGTAAGTCGGTTGGTGTAAACGCCATGATTCTTAGTATGCTGCTTAAATCGACGCCTGATGAAGTGCGTATGATCATGGTTGACCCCAAAATGTTGGAGTTATCCATTTATGAAGGCATTCCACATCTTTTGACGCCTGTGATTACGGACATGAAAGACGCTGCTAATGGCTTGCGTTGGTCAGTCGATGAAATGGAGCGTCGTTATAAGCTCATGTCTAAGTTAGGGGTGAGAAATATTGCGGGTTATAATAAAAAGGTGCGTGATGCGATTGAAGCGGGTAAACCCATTCAAGATCCATTATGGCAGCCTGAGATGGCTATGTTTTCAGAGGATGGCGTAGCGCGTACCGTGCCGCATTTGGAGCCTTTGCCTTATATTGTCATTATCGTTGATGAATTTGCTGACATGATGATGATTGTTGGTAAAAAAGTGGAAGAGTTGATTGCACGTATTGCTCAAAAAGCCCGTGCTGCGGGTATTCATTTAATTTTGGCAACACAACGCCCATCGGTTGACGTTATCACGGGGTTGATTAAAGCCAATATACCCACTCGTATGGCATTTCAGGTGTCTTCAAAAATAGACTCACGAACCATTCTTGATCAGGGGGGAGCAGACCAGCTATTGGGTATGGGGGATATGTTATACCTTCCTGCTGGATTGCCAACACCCATTCGAGTGCATGGTGCGTTTGTGTCTGATGAAGAAGTGCATGCGGTGGTGGAAGAGTGGAAGCTGCGCGGGGAGCCAGAGTACATTCAGGATGTCGTTGTGAATCCTGAAGACTTAATGACTGACGGCGGTGGTGAAGACAAAGATGCACTTTATGACGAAGCGGTGAAAATTGTCATTGAAACGCGTAAAGCTTCTATTTCGTCTATTCAACGTCGTCTCAAAATAGGGTACAACAGGGCGGCTAATTTGGTTGAGTCAATGGAGGCGGCGGGCTTGGTTGGACCAATGGGGACAAATGGTCAGCGCGATATATTGATTCCAGAGTAAATGTGTCGGTTTTGGGTTCTGTTTTATGGAACACTGCCTTTTTAATGTGTTAGTGGAGAAAAATTTTGTTAAATAAAGTCGTCACTGTGATTATGTTTGTTATCGCGATTACAGCGCAAATGGGCAGTGCTCAAGCGGAAGAGGTTGCGGCGGGCTCAATAGAAAATCTGTTAGAGCTAAATCGAAACATCGAAGGTGAGTTTCGACAGGTTACTTACGATGAAAAAGGCAAACAATTACAAGTAAGTGAAGGTGTTTTTCTCCTTGCTAAACCGAATCAATTTGTTTGGGACAGTGTAACGCCTTTTGCGCAACGCATTATTTCTGATGGCAAAAACATCACGGTTTGGGATGTGGACTTAGAGCAGGCCACGAAAAAGCCGTTGTCGGGTACGGTTGGAAACTCTCCTGCAGCCTTGTTGGGTCAACCCGCTGCTGATGTGTTGCCACATTATAATGTAGCGACACTGGGCGATGAAAAGTTCCGCTTAACGCCGAAACAGAACCAAGATCTATTTCAGACGCTGACTCTATCCTTCCGAAATCAAGTGATCAGTGCGATGAGTATTTTGGATACGTTAGGCCAGACGACGGTGATTGAGTTTAAAAACGTTGAGACACACGAAGGTGTCGCGAAAGAAAACTTTATCTTAAACTTGCCTGATAATGTGGATGTGATTGTAGAAGGTCAGTAATGAAAGATCTTTTTTCGGACATGCCTTCCAAGGCGTATCAGCCTTTGGCAGCGAGAATGCGGCCGGTCAGTTTAGATGATTACATCGGGCAGTCGCATTTGGTGGGTCCGGGAAAACCATTGCGTCGAATGGTTGAAACAGGTCATTGCCATTCCTTTATTCTCTGGGGGCCGCCTGGGGTGGGTAAAACCACTTTTGCTCAGTTGCTATCTTACGCCCTTGATGCGCAGTTTATTGAAATTTCGGCTGTGATGTCTGGGGTGAAAGAGATTCGTGCGGCGGTGGATCAGGCAAAAAATTTGCGTCAAATGCGCGGTACTCAGACCGTATTGTTTGTTGACGAGGTGCACCGCTTTAACAAATCTCAACAAGATGCTTTTTTGCCTTTCATTGAAGACGGCACCTTTTTGTTTATCGGTGCGACCACAGAAAATCCCGCGTTTGAGTTAAATTCAGCCTTGTTGTCTAGGGCGCGGGTTTATCGCTTAAAAACGCCAAGCGTGGAAGATGTGAAGCGAGTGCTTGAGCGAGCGTTACAAGATCATGAAAAAGGGATTGCTGCGTACTCTCCAGACAGTGGCTTTCAAATAGACGATTATTTTTTGTCTGTATTGGCGCAGGCAGCGGATGGGGATATCCGCCGTGGTCTGAATTTTTTAGAAATATTGTCTGATCTTGTCGAGCCTGGAAGTAAGGTGACTCAAGAGCAGTTGGAAGACGTGCTAGGCGGGAGTGTGCGTCGTTTTGACCGTAAAGGCGATGTGTTTTACGACCAAATTTCAGCGTTCCACAAATCTGTTCGTGGTTCTTCCCCAGACGGTGCTTTGTATTGGATGGCACGAATGCTGGATGGCGGTTGTGATCCTTTGTACATTGCACGTCGTTTGCTAGCAATAGCGTCAGAGGATATTGGCAACGCAGATCCGCGAGCCTTACAAATTGGCTTAAATGCGTGGGATGTTTTTGAGCGTGTCGGACCGGGTGAAGGTAATAGGGCGATTGCTCAAGCCGCCGTCTATATGGCGTGTGCGCCTAAGAGCAACGCTGTATATCAAGCCTTTAATCAGGCAATGTCTGATGTCGCGGCACAACCCAGTTATGACGTGCCAGTTCACTTGCGTAATGCGCCAACATCGTTAGCAAAAAGCATGGGGCATGGCGATGAATATCGCTACGCCCATAATGAAGAGCATGCCTATGCGGCGGGTGAAAATTATATGCCAGAAGAATTAGCCAACCTACGATATTACCATCCTACAGATCGCGGATTAGAGAAAAAAATCAATGACAAACTGGCTTGGTTAGCCGATTTGGACGATCAAAGCACACAACGTCGCTATGATACTTAGTGTAATGGCTTCTTTGTGATGTATCCGTTTTAAAAAAAGAGACGTGAGAGAGATTTGCATGATGTATTTTATGATTGCCTTTGGCGGGGCCTTTGGTGCTCTGAGTCGTTATGGAATGACCAAATGGGTGAATACTTATTGGCATCATCATTTTCCTTTTGCCACCATGCTGATTAATGTACTCGGCAGCGTGCTGATGGGGGTGGCGTTTGTTTTGATAAGCGAGCGGATGCCTTCATTAGAGCCATATCGACCACTTATTATGGTCGGATTTTTAGGGGCGTTTACGACTTTTTCGACTTTTTCATTGGAAATTGTGTCACTTATTAATATGCAGGCTTGGCTAAGTGCCGTAAGCTATTTATTATTAAGCTGCATTTTAGGGGTGGCTGGTTTGGCGATCGGAATGACGGTAACTCGCGCATTTTGATCTCTGTGGTTGAATGAAGGCCCCCTAATTTATTTTTATACACTGTTTGAAGGATATTGTTGCCGAGATGTTAGACATTAAAGCCTTGCGCGCCGACCCAGAAGCCATTGCGGCTCAACTTAAAAAGAAAGGCTACGAGTTGGATGTGGCGACCTTTTCTTCCTTAGAAGAACGTCGTAAAGCCATTCAAGTAGAAACGGAACAGCTGCAGCAAGCTCGCAACTCAGTATCCAAAGAAATTGGTCAGGCGATGAAGTCTGGCGATAAAGATAAAGCCGCCGAGCTAAAAGCACAAACAGCAAATTTGGGTGATGATCTTGAAGCAGCGAAAGCGCAGCTGACGCAAACTCAAGAAGATTTTGAAATCTTCTTGGAAGGCATTCCCAATATTCCTCATGACTCTGTGCCGGAAGGTAAGTCTGAAGATGACAACGTAGAGATTCGTCGTTGGGGTGAGCCTAAGCAATTTGATTTTGAAGTCAAAGATCACGTTGATCTTGGTGAGGCCATGGAAATGTTGGATTTTGCGGCGGCGGTAAAAATCACGGGTTCTCGTTTTGCCGTCATGCATTCTGACTTGGCGCGCTTACACCGTGCACTTACACAGTTTATGATTAACACCCATGTCGATTTGCACGGTTATACAGAAGTTTATGTGCCTTATTTGGTAAATGCGGCGTCATTGAAAGGAACAGGGCAGCTGCCTAAGTTCGAAGCCGATTTGTTTAAAGTGCCAGTAGATAAAGATAGCGGAAATAACGATTTTTATTTGATTCCAACGGCAGAAGTACCAGTCACCAATTTGGTGCGTGATGAGATACTTAATGACGCAGATTTACACAAAAAATTTGTTGCCCATACGCCTTGTTTTCGCAGTGAAGCGGGCAGCTACGGTCGTGACACTCGTGGCATGATTCGTCAGCATCAGTTTGAAAAAGTTGAGCTGGTGCATGTTTGCCGTCCGGATCGTTCTGAAGCCGTACTTGAAGAGCTGGTTGGTCATGCAGAAGTCATTTTGCAGAAGCTAGAGTTGCCTTACCGTACCGTTATTCTGTGTGGTGGTGATCTAGGTTTCTCAGCACATAAAACCTACGACATTGAAGTTTGGTTGCCAGGTCAAGGCAAATATCGCGAAATTTCTTCTTGTTCTAATATGTGGGATTTTCAGGCTCGTCGTATGCAGGCGCGCTGGCGTAATCCAGAGACAGGTCGTCCAGAATTGGCACACACCTTGAATGGTTCTGGTTTGGCAGTAGGTCGTACGTTAGTGGCGGTGCTTGAAAATTACCAAAATTCTGATGGTAGCGTGCGTGTTCCTGATGTGTTGGTACCTTATATGGGCGGAAAAACATTGCTAAAAAAAGCCTAGGGCTTTTGTTTTAGAGTGTTTTGTTGCGCCAGTGCGATCGGTTTTAAATGAAAAAGCCTCTTAGAGGCTTTTTTTATAGGAAGTGGAAAACAGAAAACTATGACGGGCAAGGTCTATTTGATTGGTGCGGGTCCAGGTGACCCAGAGTTATTGACGTTAAAGGCGCATCGACTGCTTAAACAAGCGGACGTGGTGTTATACGATCGTTTGGTTGGGAAAGAAATTATTGAACTTATTCCTGAATCTGCAGAGAAAATGTATGTAGGAAAAGCCAAATCATTGCACAGCCTACCACAAGAAGAAATTAACAGCCTACTGGCCGCCAAAGCGAAAGAAGGCCACATGGTGGTGCGTCTTAAGGGCGGTGATCCTTTTATATTTGGGCGCGGTGGTGAAGAGCTTGAAGAGTTGATTGATGAAGGCGTGCCTTTTGAAGTGGTTCCTGGTGTGACTGCTGCTGCAGGTTGTGCGGCTTACGCTGGTATTCCTTTGACTCATCGTGATTATGCGCAGTCGGTGCGTTTCTTAACGGGGCATTTAAAGGACGGCACGACAGATTTGCCTTGGGAAGAGTTGGTTCACCCTGCGCAAACCTTGGTTATTTATATGGGGCTGACAGGGCTTAAAGACATCAGTCAGTCATTGATTCGTTTTGGTATGAGTCCGTCCATGCCGGTGGCGATTGTTGAGAAAGGCACGACGAGTGAGCAGCGTGTATTCACTTCCACCATCCAAGATGTTTATGACGTGTCCGTTGTGAATGAAGCGAAATCACCAGCGTTGTTGATTATCGGTGAGGTTGTGACCTTACAGAAGAAGTTAGAATGGTACGGTAAATACTAATAGTGGGTGTTTTTTTATGGGGTTGTGTAGGTCGAATTTTAGCGCGTTAAGGCTGTTGGTTTGGTGTTATCGGCTTTTGACGGCCTAAAGGCCGACCTACATGGTTTCTTGTCGGTCTATAAGCAGTTCGCAGGTTTGGGAAGGCCGGCTATTTTTGCCGCTAACTTTGGCGGGCTTCCGGGAAATAAAGTCATTAGGTAAATGCTTCTGCCTTTTTCCGCTCCTAGTTTCTTACTGACCGCTTTGACCAGTGGGCGCATGGCGGGAGACACTTCGAATTCTTGGTAGAAGTCCCGTAATAGGTGGATGATTTCCCAGTGCGCATCTGTGAGTTCAATGTCAACGTCTTGGGCTAATTGATTGGCAAGCTCTGGTGTCCAGTCTTGTAAATTAAGCAAATAACCTTCTTCATCAAGCGCTAGGTTTCTATTGGTCATATTGATTACCAGCTAATGTTTGCGTCAGCCGCAAAGGTGAGATCCACCCACTCATCATCTGACAACGCGATGCCTAATTTTGGTGTTAAACCATAAGCCTGTGCGTCGCTTTGCAAATAATAAAGTTCGGTGCCTGTTTTTTCGAGCAATGTCTGCATGGCATTGGTCTGTTGAATAATTCTTAAAAAACCGTCTTCAATCAGTAATATTTGGTCGCCTGCTTGTAAACTGTTTTGCCACGTTTTTTCTAACGTAACAGAGTAATCGAGTTGATTTATTTGGTGAAGTCGCATGATTAAAACCGGAAAACCTGTTGGTATTGTGAAAACAGCGCCTGCCATTCGGTCTCTTCAAGTGGCTTGGCGCCTGGCCATATGTTGCTGTCTTTAAGCCACGTGTTGGCTTTTTCTATATAGAGGTTTTCAATGTCATAAAATTCTAGCCCTGCTAGTAGCTTGTGAAGATTTTTACCGTGCTCAGCAGTGGGTTGCTGATTGTCTGTCAAAAGTGCGAGAGCGGCGCCAGAAATGCATAAGTCGACAGCTTGTTCAAACGTTGCTAAAACCAAGGCCAGATCCAGACCCTCTTTGCAGGCTAAATTGGCATATGGGCTGGTGTTTAGGTGGATTAATGTGTGTTTCATTGGGTTACCTAAACTGAATGATTTTGTTCGTGGTGTTCATTAGATCAACAAGCGTGCCTAATCCTTCTAGTTGGAAGTGCTCCGCAAGGGTGTGTTGCTCTAGTTCATAACGACGACTTTCAGTGTCGTTAATAATGCCGCGTCTTACTGCGGCAGCGATGCATAAATACAACGGAACGTTATGTTGCTGCGCTATGTCTTGCCACGCTTTCATGAGATTGATTTCATCTCTTGGTGGTTGTGCTATCTGGCTGCCAATCAACACGGCATCTTCGTAAAAAAACACACCTTTTATGCTGTCAGGGTATTTTGACAGGGCGGCTTTAATAAAGCGCAGACCGCTATGGCAGGCCTTGGTTTGATAGGGAGAGCCTGTGATAAGCAGGGTGTATTGCATTAAAAAATGACCTTTAAAATAAGCTTTATACGCGAATGACTTGATTTTACACACAAAAAAGGCCGCAGTCAGCGGCCTTTTCGTATTGCTGTTTGGAATTACTCGTCGCGAGCCATACCAAGCAATGATAAAACGCTTAGGAACATGTTGTATAAAGACACATACAAGTTCACTGTTGCCATAATGTAGTTGGTTTCACCACCACGAACGATTTGGCTAGTTTGCAGTAAAATCACCGCCGCTGAGAAGAGTGCAAAACCAGCAGAGATAAAGATTTGCAGAGCTGGCATTTTTACAAAGATACCGGCGATAACAGCAAACAATAGGACAAAGAAACCGACCGTAATAAATCCATTCAGGAAGCTAAAGTCTTTCTTTGATACTAGGGCGTAAGCCGACAAGCCAAGAAACGACAGGCCTGTGATGCCCAGTGCGCTCATGATTAGGCTGGCACCATTCGACAAACTTAAGTAAGCACTTAAGATAGGTCCAAGGGTAAGGCCCATAAAACCAGTCAAGGCAAACACACAAAGAATACCAGCAGAGCTGTTTTTAAATTTATGTGTTAAGAAAAGCAAACCATAAAAGCCTACTAGCGTGATAATAAGGCCAGGATGGGGTAAGTTGAAAGCCATGCTCATGCCCGCAGTGAAGGCGCTGAACAAAAGGGTAAGCGACAACAGTCCGTAAGTATTGCGGAGCGTTTTGTTGGCCGCTTGTGACGAGTGTGTCGAAAGGGCTTCAGTGTAACGCATGGGATTACTCCTTTAGGGTTTAAGACTATCAATAGACTTAATATGCAGCCGAAAGTTCCAAACTTCAAGCTTGAATGTTTTTTTGCGCTGGCAAATACAAAAAAACACCGCAAACATGGCGGTGTTTTTCCTAGATGAATGGTAATAACAAGTGTTAACGATACCGAAACAAGGTTTTCTCTATTAGTGTGTTGTTAGTGCTTTGTGTGTCACGCTAGACTGTTTGGTTTTGTGTTTATCGATTTGTTTTGCTAGCTTCTCAATCATTTCGTCTATGGCATGAAATAGTCTGTCTTCAGAGGATGCCGCGGCAAATATTTCTTTGCCTGGAATATGTACTCTCGCTTCGGCTTTCTGACTTTTGCTGTCTTTGAGTAAAGTGACGCTCACCGAGGTGATTTGGTCCGTTAGTTTTGCTATTTTGCTGAGCTTGTCATGAATGTGTTCTTTTATTGCTGGGGTAACGTCGACGTGGTGACCAGAAATTTTGGTAGTGTGCATACTACATTCCTCCTGAGTAACATTTGCCAAACAAACAACAGATAGGATTTAGCACAGATCTAACGTGTTTTAATCGCCATACTGTTATTCTGAGCATAGGCCTGGCTTTGGCTGCTGTCAAAGCTTTTTAATGAGGAATGACGGGTAAAGCATTAGAGTAAAATCGAGTGGTTGTGAGTGGTATTTGAACCGAGTTGATTGAAGGTTCTCGTGCTTATAGGGGCGGCTTTTGATAGACTGTTAGGCTAACGGTTGTGTTAGGTATGTAAAGCAAAGCGCAAAGCGAGATTTATGTTGGATAACGACTATTCATTACCGATATCATTTTCAATGGCAGCCCAGATTGGCTTAGAAGAAACGGTGTTGCTGACTTTTTTGAAGCAGCAAGCGTATCTGGTCAACTCTCATGTATTACGTGTCGAAATGAATCGGCTCAGTGCACAGTTACCATTTTGGACTGTGCCAATGCTGATGCGTTTATTGGCGAACTTGCAAATCAGTCAGCTATTAAGTTTTCAGCGCCAAGAAGAAATATTAGAAATTCATTTGTCTTCACCTCAGAAGGTGGCTCAAGCGGTCAAGCCTGCAGCACAAATGATAGACAAAGACGACTCATTAATGAATAAAATGGATCGTTTGCACAGGGCTGCTCGAGAGAAAAACGAAGAGTTCACGCCGCAGCCTAAAAGTTATCCTGCGAAGCAGCCAGTTCGGCAATATGATGTGCCATCGTCACCGCCTGTGGTGAATGATCGTCGAGGTGTCACGGATTTTGACTTGTATTTGGAGCAGAAAGAACGTGCTCGACAGCCCGATCAATGGCAGCCTGAAGAGGCAACGTTGGAACAAATAGGTCAAGCTGGCATCGCTCGAGAATTTGCCTTGTCGCTACAGACAGAATTCTTGTTAAGAATTAAAGAACAACGCAAAAACGTTCGAACTTGGAACAGCGAATTTTTCAAATACGTGAAACGTCAGTGGCAATACAAACAATCGGATCGGTCTTCATATGAAGGAACCTCAGACAGTACAAAATTTACTAAAACCTCTAGAGAACAGGTTAGTGACGCCCTCAACAACATCCACGACACAGACTGGTGAGTTTGCTTCTGGCGGTTACGCTAACAGCGGTCAAACCGCTCGCGAATCAGGTCCTACAGAGGCAGAACAGCAAACACGAGTCTTAGTGAACATGTTGTTTGCGCGTTTTAAGGCCATTTATACCCATAAATTTGCCTCCGCTTACAGCACCACTGATGAAGTGAAATTAGCCAAGCGTGAGTGGGCGATTGCATTAAAAGGGTTTCAAGAGCCCTTATTGGCTTATGCGGTAGAACGGACTAAAGAGGTTCATGCTTGGCCACCGACGATTGCTGATTTTTTAAAGTTGATTAATACGGCCTATAAAGCTTATGGTTTAGTTGATCCCCGTTCTGCGTACCTTGAAGCGTGTGCTTGTCGTTCAGATCCTTTGCAGTATAAATGGAGCCATCCAGCGGTTTTTTTTGCCGGCTCGGAGGTGGGCTGGTACAAAATCAAATCTGAAGAGGAGCGCGTTAGCTGGCCGCTTTTCGAGCAAAGTTATTTAAAAGCGGTTGACCGAGTGATTGCTGGAGAGCGATTGGTGATTCCGAAAGTCATTATGATCGAAAATCAGCAGCCGCTTGCCGTGAAAGATTTGGCCAGTAAAATCGCTAACGACTTGTCTGTTGATGAGGCGCAAATCGCACCATTGTTGTATTACACGCAAAAAACTTATGGATCCGGTGTGCGTAATCGTTATCGCGAAATCAGTCAGAAAAAGCTTTTAGAAATGGGCTATACGAAAAAGTTGCCAGATTAACGGTGCGTTTTCTCTATTTCTTATATAACATAATTTTTTATTAGCAGGATGCTATAGGCGGTTTCATTCTAGGTAAGGTGGAAATCGACACGAGGTGTGAGAAAATTTGGTGAGGCGGTTATGTTAAAAGTATTAATTGTTGACGATCATGATGTGGTAAGCCAAGGCATTAGTCGCGTATTACAGGATGTAAAAGGTGTTCAGGTCGTGGGCGTGGTACATTGTGGCGAGGAAGCCATTATTCAGGCTAAAATATTGTTGCCGGATATTGTGTTAATGGACGTGCATATGCCTGGAATCGGTGGTTTAGGGGCGACCAAAGAAATAAAGCGCATTCTGCCTAAGACTAAAATCATTGCTTTGTCGGCATTAGATGACAACCTATACCCAGTCAAACTGCTTGAGGCGGGGGCTTCTGGTTATTTAACCAAAGGCACCAATACCTCTGAATTGCTTGAAGCCATTCAAGTGGTATTTAAAGGTGAGCATTACATTTCTAAGGGTGTGGCTCAGAAAATGGCTTTGTCTAAGTTTTCTATTGATGGTCAAGGATCACCATTGGGGCAATTATCAGACAGAGAGTTGCAAGTGGCTCAGATGATAGTGGATTGTAAAAAATCCAATGAAATCGCAGAGCAACTTAATGTCAGTCCTAAAACCGTGAGCACTTACCGTACGCGTATTTTTACTAAGTTAAATATTGACAGCGACGTTGAGCTTATTCGTCTTGCGGTACGCTACAATGTGCTTGGTATGGGCTAGGCATAAAACGAGGTATGTTTGAGCCATTCAGAATTTGACCCTAAACATTTTGTTAGCCATTTAACCACTCGGCCAGGCGTTTATCGCATGTACGATGTGCACGGTGAATTGCTGTATGTTGGGAAAGCGAAAAATCTAAAAAACCGTGTGGCGAGTTATTTTCGTGTCACAGGGTTAACGACCAAGACCATGGCACTGGTGAGTCGTATCCACAGCATTGAAATTGCGGTGACAAAGAGCGAAACCGAAGCGCTATTGCTTGAGCAGACGCTGATCAAACAGCATCGCCCACCGTATAATATCCTGTTACGAGACGACAAGTCTTATCCTTATATTTTGTTGTCTAACCACCACCATCCCGCTTTACTATTCCGTCGCGGTGATAAAGCCGATAAAGGCACTTTGTTTGGCCCGTTTCCAAGTGGTAGCGCGGTAAAGGAAAGTTTGATTACCATGCAGAAGGTCTTCAAGGTGCGTCAATGCGAGGACAGTACTTACTCCAATCGCTCTAGGCCTTGCTTGCAATATCAAATTAAGCGTTGCTCTGGGCCTTGTGTGAACTTAATTAGCGATGAAGAGTATGAACTAGATGTTCGTCACGCACGCATGTTTTTGCAGGGTAAGGATCAAGAGCTTACGGCAGAAATTACCACACAAATGAGTGCTGCAGCCGCCGACATGGAGTTTGAGCGTGCGGCGGAATTACGCGACCAAATCATTCAGCTCAAGCATATTCAAGAGCAGCAGCATGTCTATGGGCAAACGGGCGAAGCTGATGTTATTGCTACGATTATTCAACCCGGTGGTTTGTGTGTTCATGTAATGATGGTGCGCAAAGGCAAGGTGGTGGGCAGTAAAAGTCATTACCCAAAAATGCCGATCGAAATCACGGAAGGTGAATTATTATCGTCTTTTATCGCTCAATTTTACCTAGGTGGTATTCAAGAGTTACCGAAGACGCTTATCATTAGCCACGAACTAGACGATGTTGATGCCTTGGTGGAAGGAATATTTGAAACCACGCAGAAAAAAATCGAAGTGGTTAGCAGTGTTAGAGGGCAGCGTGCCCGCTGGTTGGATTTGGCAAAGCTCAATGCAGAGCAAGGCCTACAAGCTCGTTTGTCAGATAAGCGCAATCATTTTAGCCGCATTACCGCGTTGCAAAAGTTATTGGGGTTTTCCGAACCGCCAAAACACATGGAGTGCTTTGATATTAGTCATTCTAGTGGTGAGGCAACGGTCGCCTCTTGCGTCGTGTTCGGACCGGATGGTCCCGACAAAAAGCGTTATCGTTCCTTTAACGTTGAAGGTGTTGAGCCTGGTGATGATTACGGTGCTATGAAACAAGCGTTGACTCGTCGTTATAAGCGCGTGAAAAGTGGTGAATTAGAAGCACCAGATGTTTTGCTTATTGATGGTGGTAAAGGACAACTGACACAAGCGGAAAGTGTGCTGAAAGAATTGGGGCTGGTGAATATATTTTTGTTAGGCGTTGCCAAAGGTGATACCCGCAAACCTGGCCTTGAAACCTTGTACATTGGTTCCAAAGAGGATGAGGTGGTGTTGCCGCCTGATTCTGCGGCATTGCATCTGATTCAGCACATACGTGATGAGGCGCATCGGTTTGCGGTAAAGAGCCATCGCCGTAGACGCGATAAGAAACGTCGACACTCGGTATTGGAAGACATTCCTGGTATTGGGCCGAATCGCCGTAAAGAGCTGCTGACGGCGTTTGGTGGCTATCAAGAATTACTATCGGCTAGTCAGGATGATATTGCCAAGGTGAAAGGGATTAGTGCCAAAAAAGCAGAAGAAGTGTATCTCCACCTCCATAAAAGCTAGGGTTTGCTAGGTGTTGGTGCATCTAGCGTAATAATTAGGAATAAAATGAACATACCGAATATTTTAACGTCCGTGCGGATCTTTATGATTCCGATTCTTGTGGTGATTTACTATTTGCCGTGGGAAGGTCGCTACTACACCTGTGCGATTATTTTTGCACTGGCAGCGATCACAGATTGGCTAGATGGCTTTTTAGCAAGAAAGCTGGATCAATCTACCGCATTTGGTGCGTTTTTCGATCCGGTCGCCGATAAGCTCATGGTGTCGATTGCTTTAGTCCTGCTAGTGGCTAGCTACTCCAATCCGCTCCTAACGTTAGCCAGCGCTGTTATTGTTGGTCGCGAGATTGTGATCTCGGCGCTGCGTGAATGGATGGCGGAAATGGGTAAGCGTGCAAGTGTTGCCGTGTCGTATATTGGTAAGTTGAAAACTACCATGCAAATGTTGGCGATTTTCATTTTATTAGGCAGCCGACCAGACACGCAAGAGGCTCATGTGGGCGAGGCTGTCTTGATTGCGGCGGCGTTATTAACCCTTTGGTCTATGTATATATATTTAAAAGCGGCTTGGCCTGAGCTAATGTCCAAAGAGTCGCACAAAAATTAAACAGATTTAAAAAAAAGTGCCTAAGTTAGTTATTTATTTGGATTTTTTCCTTGACGTGAAAGCTCAAATACATAGAATAGGCACCGTCTTTTGAGACGCGGGAATAGCTCAGTGGTAGAGCACAACCTTGCCAAGGTTGGGGTCGCGAGTTCGAGCCTCGTTTCCCGCTCCAATCAAAAGATGTATCTGATATGAGGCCGGATGGCAGAGTGGTCATGCAGCGGACTGCAACTCCGTGTACGCCGGTTCGATTCCGACTTCGGCCTCCAAATCAGATATGCCCGGGTGGTGAAATAGGTAGACACACAAGACTTAAAATCTTGCGATAGAAATATCGTACCGGTTCGATTCCGGTCCCGGGCACCATTTATGGTGCCTTTTTTTATGCCTGAAATTTATCAGAGCGTAAAATCACTTCTGAAAGTTCTTAGCTCGTCCAAGTCTTCTTAATGTCTTTCTTTCGATATCTTAATCGCGTTACTCCAAATTGTGCGCTTTTCCGCTTATATGCTATCTTTTCTGAAATTCTTCACACACCTTAACAATACGAATTGGAGTTTCACATTGGTAACAGCTTACAAACATGGAAGTGGATTACGGGCGCAAGCTCGGGTTAACGGAAAAAGAAAAAGCAAAGCTGGTTTCTCCACTAAGCGGGATGTCATGGCATGGGCTGTAAATGAAGAGCGTCTAACAAAAGAAAGTGCTTTTTCAAAGGCTTCGTGCCGTTCTTCTCATCTGATTTTGCCTAACTTAGAGAAAATCAGCCTAAGAGTTTTGTGCTGTGAATATTGCGTACCAAATATAAGCGATAGTTCAGGACTGCTTGGATGACTAAGAAAGTAGTATCCATTAGTGACTATAAGCAGCCTTTTATTGAAACTAGGACTCCTTGGAATGATTTTCCTCCTGTATTTTCTTTCGCTACGCTTAAATCTGCATCAAACCATCCAAATTATGAAGCATCAAAAAATGGTTTAGATGTCAGTGCAGCTATTCCATTGGTGGATGATGTAATAAGCAGTGTGGCTTTTGAAAGATTTTTAGAATGGATGGGAGGATCGAGGGATTTTGAGGTGGTGCCAGTTTATGCAGTAGAAGAAGGAGGGGTTAATCAAATTCCGTTGGCCTTGGCTCATACTATCTCATCAAGGATTGGGGTAGAGCTTTGTGTTGATATCATCCAGTCTAGTAGAGCGTTTAGAACGAATAAAACGGCTTTTTATCGCTTAGTAAATTTTCCCGAGTTTTATGGGGATGTAGTACCGAATAAAAAATATTTAATTGTTGATGATACGCTTACTATGGGAGGTACTATTGCTTCGCTAAGGGGGTTTATAGAAAATAATGGCGGTATAGTGATAGGTGCTGTTGTCTTGACCTGCTTCCAAGAACAAACTAGTATTAATGTCAGTATGAAAATGTACAGTGCTTTACTAGATAAGCACGGGGAGAGATTGGATGAATGGTGGAAATCCTTCGTTGGGTTTGGTTTGGACAAACTCACTCAAGGTGAAGCAGGACATCTTAAAAAAGCGCCAGACATTGAGTCAATCAGAGAAAGAATCGCTGAAAGCCAGTCTGAAACGTAATGCTTCTTTTATGTCACGCCAAACTTTGGCAAATTAAAGAAAAATTTTCTAAAAGAACCGCCCACTAGGCGGTTTTTTGTGCCTGCCGTTTGGTTCGACTAGCGTAAAAGGCTAAAACGATTTACTGTAAAGGATTAGTCAGTAACTGTGCTATTGGTCTTTATCAATACAAATGTGCATAAATGCTTACAGCGATAGCGAAAGGGAAGTTATGGCTAACAACTATTTAGCATATCCCTCTGATTATCTATCTACGACAATATTAAGCTACATGCAAGCTGGTATCGCTTCCTAGAAACGGGCGCCGCCGATGCACACCCTATGGACCACATCGTAGGCAGCATCGAATCCATGAACCACGAGGGTGCGGTCATTTATTTTACTGGTGTATTCAACACAGGTACCCGCAAAGAAGTAGAAGTGATTGCTATCAAGCTGGGCGCTACGCCTCGTAAAGACCCGAGCAAATCGATTTATTATGTTGTTATCGGCTCGCAAGTATCGTCGGATTTGAAGCACACTAGCTTTGGCCGCAAGATACAAAAGGCGATAGAACTAAGGGATGGCGAACATCCGCTTATCATCCTAACGGAACAAGAGTGGGTTAGGTTTATTTAGCCTATTATCAATGGTTAAAAAATTAAATTGCCACAAATTTTTTTGATTCAGGTGTAAGGAGTAGGGTGAAGATTTTAATTTCACTCTGACTCTGAGGTATCCCCGCGAATTTAAACCATAAAACCTTCACCCTTAAACAGCTGTTCGGCGAATTGCCGAACTCCTTCTCGCCATTGTTTGAGGGGGATTTTGAGGTTCGTTGATAGTGCTTTTTTACCAAGAAAAAAGTGCGAGAGTACTCTGCGTTTGCGAGTGCTAGAAGATTGAAAACGATACGCTAATCCAGCCTGTTCAACCACTTTTCCTAACAAGATAAGCACCATAGCGGTCAGCGTTGTCAGTAAAACCAGCAGCTTCATTCTGGCTAAAATTTTAGTGTAGTTATGCTCGAAACCTAAGCCGAATTTTGTGCTTTTCATGTCTCTAAAACTTTCTTCTATTTGCATTCGTGTCTGATAAACCTTCACGCTTTTCTTGGCAAACGAGCTGTTCTTTGACAATGATGAAATCAACAACCATGGCTCTTTTGCGCCACGAGCCGCGGTTAACGATGTCTTTGATGCTTTCGTTGATCCATCTTGGTTTAAAGAGTGCCGACCTTTTGGCTTTCTTTTGTAGAGCGCTAGATGACAAAAGTGAGGCGTTGATTGATCTAGATTCAACGAAAGTGACTTTGGCGTGCTACTGGCTGTAGGAAATAAATGTGAGATACAACGCCACGATTCGCTTTTTTCATCAAAAAACTTACGTGGTCGACGGACACGTCCGACATAATCCCAACCTAAGCTTTTTACTAACTCTATCCAAGGCAGTTTAAAACCAGCATCCGTGACAATGATTGGTTTGGTCTCTTTTGGAAGAAGTAATTTTAGCGTGGCAAGAAAGTACTTGTGTGTTTTCGGTTTCTCCTTGGTTTTAATGTCATGCACTTCTTCGTATAGAGTAAATGGCCGACCTTGAAAGGCCACTACCGCCCTGATGAGAAAGTGTTGTTTTCGCGCATCAAGATCCGACCAATCGACACTGATAATGGGTCGACCTTTGCTCGCAAAAAGGTGACACATATGAGCATAAATAGAGAGTGATTCTTGTTGTAAATGAGCGTTAGAAAGCACTCGATCAGCACGTTTGATGCAGTGTTTTTCAAAGGCTTTGGATTGAATACCTCTTCCAATACTAGTCACCGTACTGAGATTACCTTGTGCAAGACTTTGAACGCAGGCCGCTACAGCATTGCGTCGAACTTTGTGCATATTTGGGCTGACAAATGGAAGGGTTTTGTTCAGAATAGTCGTCGCGTTCATGGCTCTCGTGTTTGGTTGTTTTTGGCGAAATTATTGATCACCAAGGGTCATGAACGTTCCCTTCTTGCGTTAACTAATTGTTATTTATATAAAATTCGTGGGGGGCCTCAGACTCTGACCCTATTTATTATACGGCCATCCACTTATTATTTTGACAGAGCGGCAGTGGAGCCAGTTTATTTAGTTTGAACTCAAAGTCGAATATAACCAATGTGAAGGAAAGGATTGTTATGGGTGATAAGCAGAAGCTGATAAACAAGATATATGAAGTTGTTAATGGTAACTACATGTGTATCAGAAATTGGGGTGTTTATCTGGTTAATGACGACTTTAAGGGTGAGCCTGAGCTGCGAAACAAAATTGGTGTAATATGGTTTTGTTCTCTATTTGATACAGCGATGGCTGATGCATGGGATTTGCCAAAATATATTAAAGAAGCTGAATCTAATGGTTGGACTAAACTGGCTGAAAATACTAAGAATATTATGAATTTGTGTAAGTTATCGACTGAGCTGTTTGAAAAATTAACAAGAGAAGAGCAGATATTTCTTACTGATATGAGAAATCAACTAGTGCATGGTGCTTTTAATAACCGTCACGAAGATAGAGTTTCAATAAAGTATTTTATTTCTGGGAAGTTAAAATCAGAAAAAATTTCTAAAGAAGATTATGCGTTAATCGTTAGTTCATTTTATCAAAAAGGAAATTTAGATGTGACCTTAAAAGAAATTCTTGATCGAATTTTGAAAGATAGAAAGGATAGATACTGGAAAATGATTGGGTTATTAGTCGATGGACGTTCTATCATATACGATTCGCTTGTAAACGATAAGACCATAAGAATAACAGTGTAATAAGATAAAAACCGCCCTACCTGAGGTAGGGCGGTTTGTTCTTTTACTTGCGGAAGATAAGCGTTAACAGTTTTACAATGTTAACGATTAAGCTAATCACAAGGACAGCTACTTCTAGCATATGGCCCCCATTATCCTGAGGCCGCTTGGTCATATGTTTATCTGGCCTTCCATACGCCAACATCAGTTAGATGGTGCATTGCGCACACGATGTTAGACCGTCAATCTAATATCAATAAAAAAACCGCCCGTTGGCGGTTTTTTTGTGTCTGTAATTTAGTTTAGTGTTTGGTGGTGATGCTTTGGGCGAGTGCCCATGACATGACTTCGCTTGCGATCCAGCGCCAGTTGGTGTTTCTTCTCAATACGTCTCATTTTCTGAATGCACGGAAACCGAGGTTGATCCATCGAAGGCGGTGTCTATGTTGAAGACGATAGGGCGGCAACAGACTTGGCGGTCTTCTATGTATTCTTGGCTTTCATCTAGCACTTCTATCACGACGTCGATGCTTTCGCCGCAGTAAGGGCATGAAATATTTGTTTCTAGTAGTTCGCTCATATGCACCTCTTAACGTATTTTAAGCGTATAAAAACGTTCATCTATCTAATCATAGATGATGATTGTTTTGCTAGCTTGCCGTTTTCTCCTATGTTTGTATCGATTTTTTAGGAAAATCCACACTTTTATCGATCTGCTTTCGTTGTCTTTGTGCAACACTGTTATGATTTAAGCTTCAAAAGAGAGGTGTGGTGATGAATGCTATTAAATACTTATCGGTTTTAGTGTTGCCTGTATTGTTGTTTGGTTGTGCTTCTGGTTCCCATGTGGTGACAGGGCAGCAGATGCCAGAGCTTGAAGTGGATCAGGTAACGGTGTTTGAGCAAGCACCTGCGTTTGCCTACGAGGTGGTTGGGACTGTTTATGCGTCAAGCGACAATGGTTTTACAGAGGACTCTCGAAAAGAGAAGGCGACGCTTGAGCTGAGAGAGCAGGCTGCCAAAATTGGTGCGAATGGTGTTATTTTAGATGAAGTGACACAGTTGTCATTTAGACGTTTGGGGACTGGTGTTGGTATTAGTGCAGGCAGCGGCGGTGGTTTAGGAACGTCGATTGGTTCGAGTTTTTCCTTCCCGACAACAGAAGCTAAAGGAACAGCCATATATTATGAAACGGAGTCGGTTAAATAAGTTCGCTATCTGGCGCTCTGGTGATGTTTTTTTAAATGCTCGAGACGGTATTTTGTTGTTACTCTTGGTCCATATAAACGGATACACTTGCTCTTAGTGAGCATGGTAAATTGATTGAGAGAGTGTTATGTCAGAGTCTGAAGAAAAGGCAAAGGGTCGTCTTACGACAAGAACCGTGGCTATGCCTGGAGATACGAATCCTGCGGGTGATATCTTTGGTGGTTGGGTGGTATCGCAAATGGATATCGCGGCAGGGATTTGCGCTGGGCAGAGGGCGCAGTCACGTGTTGTGACGGTGGCGCTTGATGGGATGAGTTTTATTCGGCCGGTCAAAGTGGGCGATATTTTGGGTGTGTATACTCGCGTTGAGTCGGTTGGTCGTACCTCTATGAATATTCTTGTGGAAGCTTGGGTTCGTCGTGGTCGTATTGGGCGACGCGAAAAAGTGACAGAAGGGATGTTTAAGTTTGTGGCGATAGACGATACGGGGCGATCTACCCCTATTCCCAAAGAAGAGGATTTGCCTGATTACGTACTGCATGGTTTTGACGATCATTGATCGTCATTCCAGTGCTCGACTTATCGTGCTTATTAAAAAAGACTTTTTAGTAAGCACGGGGTTGGGGTGAGCGATTCTAATGGCTGAAAGTTATGTTGCTGGCTCAAAGTGACCAGCTGAAAAGTTACAAGCAAAAAAAAGCGCTTACCGAAGTAAGCGCTTTTTTCATGTTGGTACCAGTAGGCGGACTCGAACCGCCACACCCGAAGGCAACGGATTTTGAATCCGTCGTGTCTACCAATTCCACCACACTGGCCTTGAAAAAGGTGAAGAGTATTCTATGGTTTTTTATTGGGGTGTCAATCATTTAACGTAAAAAAATACATTTATTTTGTATTTAATTAATTTATTGATCGGACGACGTCATCAGCCCATAGCATGGCGTCTAAAAAGGCTCTGTTGAGTGTTGTTCTTTCGGCCGGTGTCATTGATTGGATTTTGTTCCAGTCTTGATCTTCACAGCTCAACGTTTGTTTTAAATAGGAGCCTAGCTCCCCTGATTGTTTGAGAATGGCCGCCAGTAAACTTTTATCCAAAGCAATTTGTTCAAGCACGACGGACTTTTCTAAGTTGAAGACGGCATCAATGCCTGACATCATGCCAACCATAAAGGCAGAGTCCGCAAGGGGTGACTTTTTGCTCTCTGCTAATAACTGACAGCAACGTCCACGAGTTAATAAGACTTTAAGCAAGGATTGCGGCTGTTTTGTTGAGGACGTAATGGTGATAAGTAGAGCCCATTTTTTTAACTGTACTAAGCCTAAAAAGATAATGGCTTCTTTGATAGACGTCACGGTTTTAGATACGCCGCAAACCGGGCTGTTAAGAATCCGCAGCAATTGATATGACAGTTTGGGATTTTTAGCGACTAGGTCGGTCAATGCTTCAATGCTGATGTCTTTGTTCTGCAAGGCGTTAACTAACTCGATTGCACCGTGTGTGGCTGAATCGATTCTTTTGCCTTTGATGAGTTCAGGGCGTTGTAAAAAATAACCTTGAAACAAATCGAATCCCAACTGCTTGCAAAGCTCAAACATGGCAGCATCCTCTACTTTTTCTGCAAGCAAGATAAGCCCCCGAGACTTTAGTTCTGCAATTTGAGTAGCGAACTGAGCTGGCGGCGTGAGAAGTACGTCTATTTTTACGATAGAGACCCAAGGCAGTAATGCTTGGTAATTAGTGTCGAACTGATAGTCGTCTAGCGCGAATCGATAGCCTGCAGCTCGCCAATTTTTTAAGGCAGTAAAAAATTCAGGGGTCAGTTTTTGGCTCTCAAGGATTTCAATGTAAACGGTGTCTGGATCGATAGGAAAAAAAGCGTCAGACAACATAAGTTCGGTTGTCATATTAATAAAAAAAGGTTTTCTGAGCTGAGATTCCAGTTTGGTGATGCCAATGCATAGGTTGACCAATACTTGGCTGGTTGCCGCTTCACCGTCAGAGATGTTGGCGCTTAGGGAGTCCTTTCCACGAAACAAAAGCTCATACCCAAAAATTTCTTTTGTTTTTTTGAGTATCGGTTGTTGAGCCATCATTAAATCATCTAAGACCGTTGGGAATTCGATCATTGCGCTTCTCTTATTATTAATGTTGGGTTTTAAAACGAGTGTTCTCACACTGTTAGAACAAGCACTTATAAAAACATAAACAGCTTGGCTATCACAACGTATAAAGTGTTCGATTTTGTGTGGTTGAGGTAAAAATATCCACAGGTGGGCTTGTAAAAAGGTTGACAGCATTGAAAAGCGCCCATAAAATCCTCGCCAGTTTTTAGGGGCTATAGCTCAGCTGGGAGAGCGCTTGCATGGCATGCAAGAGGTCAGCGGTTCGATCCCGCTTAGCTCCACCACTTATTGCTAAATAAGTGATCAATAAAAACATCACCCAGGACATTCTGTCCACTTACGCTACGCGTTTTGTGGGGCTATAGCTCAGCTGGGAGAGCGCTTGCATGGCATGCAAGAGGTCAGCGGTTCGATCCCGCTTAGCTCCACCAGTTTCACTTATTATTTCTCCTATTCAGTCCTTCTTTTTTGCGGCATCCAAGGTTAGGCTTATCAGTATTTTTATTAAGTTCCTTTCTAGGGTCTAGGATTCGTGCATGTTTCAACTTTACACAAGTAACCGTCTAGAGGATTTGGCCGTGTTGCTTGCGAAGATTTTGGCGATTTCTCCGCCAGAAAATCCGTTTGATGACGAAGCTATCTTGGTGCAAAACCCCGGTATGGCGCAGTGGCTGAAGATGTTTTTGGCTGAATCTCACTCTATTGCGGCGGGTTTGGTGTTTCCTCTGCCTTCTACCTTTGTTTGGCAAACTTTTGCACACACGTTGGACGATATTCCGGCGCAAAGTGAGTTTAACAAACCTTTTTTGGTGTGGCGCTTGATGCGCTTGCTGGACTCTCGTCTTGGTGAACCAGCATTTCAAGCGCTCAGTTGGTATCTTGAAGAAGATGATACGCAAATCCGGCGCTTTCAGTTATGCAGCAGCATTGCTGATATTTACGATCAATATCTGGTTTATCGACCGGATTGGATCAAATCTTGGGAAGGTGGCGAGACACAAGATCCCACGCTGAAAGCTATTTTTGAACAGCAACCATGGCAAGCGATTTTGTGGCGAGATCTGGTGGCTGATATCAGTCAGCAAGGAAACTCGCTTTATCATCGTGGCAATCTGATTGAAGCCTTGCATGACAAAACTCAATCCTCTGCACGACCGGCTGGTGTTCCAGAACGAATCTTTATTTTTGGTGTGTCTTCTTTACCGCCGAATACGCTTGAGTCGTTGCGTGTACTGGCCGCTTCGGGTTGGATCGATGTGCACTTGTTTTTGCAGAACCCTTGTCGTTTTTACTGGGGCGATGTGGTTGATAAACATTATTTAGGTCGAGCAATAAAACGCCAAACCCTCAAGCCTGGGCTGAGTACTGATACCTTACATTTGGATGCCAATCCTTTGCTGGCCAGTTGGGGGCGTTTGGGTCGAGACTACATTGCTCAGCTGCAAGAAATGGCCGACAACGAATTAGAAGTTTTTGAAGACTATCTGAGCGAGCAGTCGAGCGGTTTGCTGCAATGGGTTCAGCAAGATGTATTGACCCTAGAAAACCATGGAGCGAAACAAGAAAGAGACGCTACCATCGTATGCGCAGATTATCGCCATACGATCTCAACCCATGATCAAAGTATTCGTGTGCATCGCTGTCACAGTCCATTGCGGGAAGTGGAGGTTTTGCATGATCAGCTGTTGCAGATGTTCGAAAGTGATCCAACACTAACGCCAAAAGATATCATCGTCATGTTGCCCGACGTCAATACTTATAGCCCATTTGTTAAGGCCGTTTTTGGTGGACAGAAAAAGAGCGGGCAAATGCAGGGTAGAAAACACATTCCCTTTGCTTTGATCGACCAATCTGGTGGCATGGAAAACCCCATTGTGGATGCCTATTTGTATTTGCTCGGCTTAGGCGAAAGTCGTTTCACCTTGTCTGAATTGATCAGCGTGTTAGAAGTTCCAGCTGTGTTGGCGCGCTTTGAATTGACCGCCGACGAGTTAGAGCGAATTCGCCAATGGTCGACAGAAGTCGGTATTCGTTGGGGATTGGATGGCAAAACCGCTCAGCAGCATGATCTGCCGATACAGGAATCGCACACTTGGCTGAATGGCGTGCGTCGAATGTTGTTGGGTTACGCCATGGGGCACGACTATATTTGGCAAGGCACCTTAAGCTATGGTGACGTGGAAGGTTTGGAAGCGTCTGTGGCGGGTAAATTGGCTGAGTTCTTGGTGGCCATCAATGATGCTCAAGCCAAGCTGATGGAATCGCTTGCTCCTAAAGAGTGGATTTCTACTTTGTATTATTTGGCGGATCGCTTTTTCTTGGTGGATGAAGACGATGCCTTTCAGGTCTTGTTAAGCAAGCAGCTCGACGTGCTGACCTTGCAATGGCAGCAAGCCCATTTTGATGCGCCATTGGACCAGCAAGTGATTCGCCAGTTGCTGTCGCCTTTGTTGCAAGAATCCCAAGGTGGTCAGCGCTTCTTAGCAGGACGAGTGAATTTTTGTACCTTGATGCCCATGCGTTCGGTGCCTTTTAAAGTCATCTGTGTATTAGGGTTAAACGAAGGGGATTATCCGCGCAGCGTGGCGCCGATGGGCTTTGACCTAATGGTTGGGCAATATCGCAGCGGCGACCGAAGCCGACGGGAAGACGATAAATACTTGTTCCTTGAAGCGCTTATGTCGGCCCGAGATTGTTTCTATATCAGTTACGTTGGTCGCAGTATTCAGGACAATAGTGAGAAGAATCCGTCGATTTTAGTGAGTGAGTTGCTGGAATACATTGCGCAAAGTTGTGTGTTTGAAGGCGATCAAGCATTAGCGCCAGACGACGCACAGAAAGCCTTGTTAGAAAAGCTGATTCTTGAACATCCTTTGCAGCCATTTAATGCGGCATATTATTCGTCTAAGCCGTCTTTAGTAACCGATTCTCAGGCATTTGATAATCGCTTATACAGTTATGATGAACAATGGTTGCCGGCCTTGCTTAGCGTTCCTGTGGACGATACGCATTTCGAGTTTTCACCACTGGATGGTTTAGAGCAGCCAAGATTGGAGCTGGCGCTTGATGAGTTGTCGCGTTTTATTGGGCATCCGACACGTTACTTTACTCAGCGCCGATTAAAAGCCTATTTGAGTATGCAAGAAGAGGAAGAACAAGAAGACGAGCCGTTCGCACTGGATGGCTTGGCGGGTTATCAGCTGCGCGAAGGTTTGTTGCAGGCCATGCTAAAAGGCGATGAAGATCAGTTCGTTGAGCGTTTGTCCTTGATGGGGGCTTTGCCCTATGGTGCGCTCGGTCGGTTGTCTTTGCAGCAAAGCCGAAATCAATGCCGGCAGTTGTTGTCTGTGTTGCAAGGTTATGCATTGGAAGAGTGTGAGCCAATTGAGGTGAATTTAACCCTTGGTAGTATTGTGCTGCAAGCGTGGTTGGATTTACCAACAGCCACAATGCGTTTGTCTTATCGCATTGGTGACTTATCTGCCCATCAAAAAATGCAGGCGTGGATTGAGCATTTGGCCTTGTGTGCCCAGGGTACGCCAAAGCAGCATCATCTTATTAATTTGTCGAAAACGGGCAAACTGTTGCAACACAGTTTTATCGTTATCCCGCCGAAGGATGCTCAAGACTATCTCAACACTATGTTGGCGTTATTGCAGCAAGGCTTGTGTCAGCCAATTGCTTTGCCGGCCAAAAGCGCAGATGCATGGTGTAAAAGTTATTGTTCCAATAAAGCGGCAGAAGACGCCGATGTGGCTTGGGAGCAAGCATTGAAACTCTATCAAGATAACAGCAGTGCTTTCACGCGTAGCGAGGTAGATGATGCTTATTGGCAGCGTTATTTCCCCGACTTAAATCGCCAAAAGGAACAATTTGTCGCCTTGTGTGAGCAAATTTGGTTGCCCATGCATCGTCATTTGGAGGGAATGGAATGAGTCTTTCTTCTGAGTCTGTTTCTGCGAATGCAGAAGCCCTGAACATGATTCCCGAACCACTAAACGCGTTAACTTTTCCCTTGTTTGGTAAACGTTTAATCGAAGCCAGCGCGGGCACAGGAAAAACCTACACCATTGCCAACTTGTATTTGCGCTTGTTGGTGCCAACGGGACCGTCTTTATCTGGAAATAGCGGTGATTTAGATAAACCTCTGACAGTTGACCAAATCTTGGTGGTGACCTTTACCGAAGCCGCCACCGCCGAGCTAAAAGCCCGTATTCGTGGACGCATACGAGCGGCGCGAAAAGCCTTATTGCAAGGCGAAAGCCGCGATGCCTTTCTGGCGGAGTGGCTGGCAAAAATGTCAGCCGAGCAACGCGCTGGCGCCATTGAAAAGCTGCTGTATGCGGAAAAGCAAATGGACGAAGCCGCGGTGTTTACCATTCATGGTTTTTGTCAGCGTATGTTGAGCCAGAACGCTTTTGAAAGTCGCATGTTGTTCCAGCAAACCATTGAGACCGACGAACTCGCGCCCTTGTCCATGGCGGTGAAAGACGTGTGGCGCAGTGTGTTTTATCCGATGGACGACACCAAAGCCGCCTTGATTCAGCCGCTTTGGTCGAATCCAGAGGCTCTGCTGAAAGACTTATATTTACTGAACAATCAGCCCGACGCTAAAATCGTTGTGCCTGATTACGATTGGGAAAATGCCTTACATCAGGCGCAAGAAACCATGGTGGCGGTGCGCGCCATGTGGCTGGATCAATCGCAAGATATTATTGATGCCCTTGAGCGTAGCGGCATTAAGCGTACTTTTTGGCGCAAAGATCCGTCGAAAGACATCGAGGCCATCACGCAGTGGGCGAATTCAACGCGTTTTGAGTTAGACAAGAGCCTTGAAAAATTTGATACCCAAGAGCATGCCAGTCGACTGAGCAAAGGCGGCGATTTGCCTGTGCACGCATTTTTTGGTTTGGTGCAAACCTTGCGTGAAAGCTTCCCTGATGCGGGGCGATTAAAAGCGGTCTTGTTGACTCAGCTTTGGCAACAAACTCAAGAACGCATGAAACGCTGGAAGCGCAGTACTCAATCGCTCACTTTTACCGATTTGCTAACCTCTCTTGATGTGGCGCTGACGCAAGACGAAGCGGGCAAGTTGGCGGAACGGATTCGTCATCTTTATCCCATTGCTCTGATCGATGAATTCCAAGACACGGATGCGGTGCAATATCGGATTTTTTCCACCATTTATGCGCCAGCGACGGTGGATCAAAATTCACTTGGTTTGATCATGATTGGCGATCCTAAACAAGCCATTTACGCTTTTCGTGGCGCGGATATTTACACCTATTTGGCGGCTAAGAGACGCGTCGATAGTGTGTATTCTTTGACGACCAATTATCGTTCTTCGGCGGCGATGATTCAGTCGGTGAATGGACTTTTTACCACGCAAGCAGAACCCTTTCGCGTTACCGGGATTCCTTTTGTTGAAGTGCAAGATCGTGGCGTTGCCAGTGGTTTTTCTCGCCACGGTCATACGCAAGCCGCGTTGCAATTCTTGTATCAGCGCAGTGAGGAGCCCGTTTCTGCCAAAGAGTATCGTCAAACGATGGCGGAATCCTGTGCAGCGCACCTTCATGCGTTGTTACTGGAGGGGCAGCAAGGAGCGGCACTCATTGATGGCAAAGGCGTACGACCAAAAGACGTTGCCTTGTTGGTAACCAATTTTAGCCAAGCCAATGCCTTGAAAGATGCCCTGCGTCAGCGTGGCATCGCCAGTGTGTATCTCAGTGACAAAGGCTCTGTGTTTGAAACCGTCGAAGCGCGAGAATTGTTGATCGTGCTGACGGCGATCTTATCCAATGGACAAGAAAGCAAGCTGCGCTCAGCCTTGGCGACCAGCTTGGTCGATTGGTCATTAGAAGACTTGGATACGCTCAATCACGACGATGTGGTCTATGAAAAATGGGCGCAAGCCTTCCGCGATTATCTGGCGCTTTGGGATAAGCAAGGTCTGTTGCCCATGCTGCGTGAATTTATGCAGGATGTCGCTTTGGCAGCCAATATGTTGAGCCATATTGGTGGCGAACGGCGTCTAACCGATTTCTTGCATTTAACCGAAAAGTTACAGCAGAAGTCTCTTGAATTGGACTCTAAAGAAGGGGTTTTGCGTTACCTCAGGTTGGCGATACAAAACCCGAATGGCAACAGTGACGAGCAAAAGATTCGCCTTGAAACCGATGCAGAATTGGTTCGAATTGTCACCATTCACAAAAGTAAGGGCTTGGAATACCCAATCGTCTATTTGCCTTTTGCTTTTACACCCTATCGAGACCAAGACAGTTCGGCTTTGTATCACGATGCACAACAGCAATTGTGGATCGCTATTGATCCTGATGAAGTACAAACCGAACAGCATAAAGAAGAGTTGTACGCGGCGGAAATTCGTTTGGCTTATGTGGCGTTAACCCGCTCCAAAGAAGCGTGTTTTATTGGCACCATGGACGTTGGCAAAGGCGCCAATAAGTCTCGTGGTGCTGTATCAGAGGTGCATCTTAGCGGTGTGGGTGCTTTGATTGGCGAAGGCGAGCCGCTAGAAGCCGGAGATTTATATCCTAGTATTGAGCGCCTCTGTGGACGTTATCAAGCTGGGCAAATGCAGCTATTGGCGTTGCCCGATGACCCGCCGCAACTACCGCGTTTCAAAATGGCACAAGCTGACTTGATCGAGCCTCATGTCCGAGATTTTACCGGACGAGTGGAGCGAGATTGGTGGGTGGGAAGTTATTCCTCGCTGGTGGTGGAAGACAAAGAACACCATGATGAAAGTATGCCGGGCTTGGATGAAATGACGCGTTTAGTTGATCCTCTATTAGATGAAATAGAGGTGTCTGAGCTTTCGCTTGAGCCAAAAAAGAGTCGTTTCACTTTTCCCAAAGGCGCAAAACCGGGCACTTTTTTGCATGACACTTTGGAAGGCAAAGCGCTGCATGACGTGTCGAGCAATCCTAGCTTTAAGGACTTATTAAAAACCAGTCACCATAAGTTAATGGCCGATTTTTATAAAAGACAAGGTTTCGATGAATGGCAGGATGTATTGAGCGAATGGCTGCCAGACATAGTGAACACTGAGCTAATGACGGGAATGAGTTTGGGGAGTTTGACGCCCTCGGCTTGTCGTAAGGAGATGGAGTTTTTTATTCCGGTGACTGGCATGAATGCCTTGCAGTTAGACCGTATTTCCCGTGAGCACGATGCGGTGTCTCGGGTCGCGCCTATGATTCAGGATCGTCCGCTAAAAGGCATGTTAAAAGGCTTTATCGATTTGTTGTTCGAATATCAAGGTCGTTATTACGTGTTGGATTATAAGTCTAATTACTTGGGTGACGATTTTGCCGATTACGAGCCTGAGAAGCTGGTTCATGCGATTGCTGAGCACAGATACGATTTGCAATATCAGCTTTATACTTTGGCTTTGCATCGTTTGTTGAAGCAGCGTTTGCCGAATTATGATTATGAAAAACAGGTGGGTGGCGTTGTGTATTTATTCCTGCGAGGCATGCAGCCCCAGCAGCAAACTGGCATTTTTCAAAGCCGTTTAACCCTTAAGCATGTTAACGCTTTAGACAAGCTGTTTAGTGGTGAAAGCGATCAGCCAGAAAATAACGAGGCGGTGCAATATGGACTTTTCTAATCAGCTAGGTTTGCTCGACTCTCTTGATGAAAAAACGCTTGAGGAGAATTCTCCTGTCGCAACGCCGTTCAGTTTGTCTGCTTGGCAAGCCAAAGGCGTGTTAAGAGCGATTGATTGCCAATGGATTGAACAGCTGGCGCAACACGCAAAAGAAAGCACGTCTGATGGAGAGAATAGCGCGGTTCATATCGCTGGCGCTTTGTGCAGTGCGTATCTTGGCGCGGGGCATATTTGTATCGATCTGGCGAACTTTTGGCAAAAGCCACCGGAAGGTATTGATCTCGCCGAATGGCGAGCGGTGCTAGAAGGCAGTGGCGTAAACAGTGTGTCGGCTTGGTGTGACGCTTTGCGAAGGAGCTGTTTGGTGTCTCAGGTCGAAAACGTCGTTGAACGTCCTATGGTGTTGGCGGGCACGCGTTTGTATTTGTATCGCTATTTTCAATATGAGCAGCAGGTGCTGAAATATCTCAAAGGTCAATTCTCTGTTGCGCCTTTTGGTGTAGACGCAGGTTTATTGGCGACGCTGTTTCCTAAGAAAGCCGATGTGGTGGATTGGCAAAAAGTCGCGGTCGCCAATGCGGCGAGCTTACCTTTTTCGGTGATCAGTGGCGGCCCAGGTACGGGTAAGACAACCACTGTGACTCGCTTGCTAGCTTTGCTGGTGGCTCAGTCAATGGCGGAAGGTAAGGTGCTGCGTATTGAACTGGCTGCCCCAACGGGCAAAGCGGCGGCTCGATTAACAGAGTCTATTTCAAAAGCCAAAGCGGATTTGCCATTGAGTGATGACGTTAAACTCGCCATTCCAGAACAAGCCAGTACCTTGCATCGTTTACTGGGCAGTGATTTTGGGCGGAGTCGCTTTAAGCACAATAAAGACAATCCTTTGCATCTGGATGTGTTGCTGGTGGATGAAGTGTCCATGGTGGACTTGCCTATGATGGCCAAGTTGATTGATGCCATGCCACCCCATGCTCGACTTATTTTGTTAGGCGATAAGGATCAGTTGGCGTCGGTAGAAGCGGGCAGTGTGCTGGGGGATTTATCCTACGGTATTGAAGCGGTTTACTTTCAACCAGATTGGGCGGCTCGTCTTACTCACCTTACTGGTGAAAATCTAGCCCCGTTTGGTAATCCATCGGCTCCGCCAATCAGTCGCGCGCTAACTTTGTTGCGCACCAGTTACCGCTTTGATGCCAATAGCGGCATTGGGCACTTGGCAAAAGCGATGAACGCTGGCGACAGTCAAGCTGTGTTGCGTTGTTTGCAATCAAATTACGCCGACATCGAGTGGCGAGTACCGGAAGAGGGACAGAGTAAAGCGGATATTGCGACCTTGGCAAAAGGCTATGATGACTATTGGGACGCAGTACGTCAGAACCTTGACATCGCTAAACTGTATGAGGTGTTTTCGCGCTACCAGATTTTGACCGCGGTTCGCCAAGGCGAATTTGGTGTCGAGAAAGTGAACGCTCAACTCGAACAGTATTTCTATCAACGGGGAAGAGTGAAAGACCCTCATGTTTGGTATCCCGGCAAAGCGGTAATGCTCACTCGTAATGACGCAGCACTGGGTTTGTTTAACGGGGATATCGGTCTTTGCATGCCGGATGTGTTTCAGCGCCTTCGAGTCTGGTTTATGCAGCCAGATGGGACTTTTACGGGGTTATTGCCGAGCCGTTTAAGCGAGTTTGAAGTGGTATTTGCAATGACAGTGCATAAATCTCAAGGATCAGAGTTTGATCAGGTGGCTTTGTTATTGCCTATGACGCCCTCGCCAGTGTTAACCAAGGAGCTACTTTATACTGGTATTACTCGGGCGAAGCGGTCTTTTTGTTTGTGGGGGGCGAGTGGATTGATTCGAGCGGCTGCCAGCACACGCATTCAGCGTTACTCTGGTCTTATCGCTGAGCTTTGGCATTGATATTGGTGTATTCGGCTCCATTATCAAAAGACGATGTAAAAGGCTTAAAAAACATCGAACTAAATAATCGTCACGTGTGATTCTTGCGGTCGTTTTTTTGTGATAGGGTAAGCGGTATTTATAGTTTCAAAACAATGAAAATTCAACTCTGTGTAAAGTAGGAAAGAGTACAACAATGGCAAAAGAAATTGTTTTAACCGGTGTGACCACCACGGGCACTCCACACTTAGGTAACTATGTGGGAGCTATTCGTCCTGCGATCGAAGCGAGCCGTCAAGAAAATACGGAATCTTACTTCTTTCTTGCGGACTATCATGCGTTGATCAAGTGTCAGGATCCAGAACGTGTGAAACAGTCTCGTTTAGAAATTGCAGCGACTTGGCTAGCGTGTGGCTTAGATACTGATAAAGCAACTTTCTACCGTCAATCTGATATTCCTGAAATTGCGGAATTGAATTGGCTACTGACTTGTGTCACTGCAAAAGGTCTGATGAACCGCGCTCATGCTTATAAAGGTGCTGTGGATGACAATCTTGCGAATGGTCAAGATCCAGACTTTGGTATCACCATGGGCTTGTTCTGTTACCCTGTCTTAATGGCAGCCGATATTTTGGCGTTTAACGCGCATAAAGTGCCGGTGGGTCGTGATCAAATTCAGCATATCGAAATGGCGCGAGACATTGCCGGCCGTTTCAACCATTTATTTGGTGAGCATTTCGTCTTGCCTGAAGCCGTTGTTGGCGAAGAAGGCTCTATTCTTAAAGGCTTAGATGGCCGCAAGATGAGTAAGAGTTACAACAATACGATTCCATTATTTGATACTGAGAAAAAGCTACAAAAAGGCATTAATAAAATCAAAACCAACCTGCTAGAACCGGGAGAAGCGAAAGATCCTGATGATTCTACGGTGTTTGATATTTATAAAGCGTTTGCAACGCCTGAGCAGACGGCGCAAATGCGTCAGAATTTTGCAGAGGGCATTGCATGGGGTGAAGCGAAGAAGGAACTTTTTACCCTGATCAATGGTCAACTGAGTGAGCCGCGTGAAAAGTATCTAGAATTGATGGCAAATCCTGTTCATGTTGAGGAAATACTACAATCAGGTGCAGAAAAAGCGCGAGCGCGAGCAAGGCAAATGATTTCAGATCTACGAAATGCCGTTGGTCTAGTGAATTTTAAATAATAGGAGAAAATCAGTGAAAACATCTGTATATGCCATGCTGTTGGCGTTTGTGTTGGCAATTGGGGCGGGTGGCTATAGTGCCGATGTCCATGCCAAGAAGCTAGGTGGTGGTAAGAGTTTTGGTAAAAGCTTTTCTGTGTCTAAGCCTAAGGCGGCGCCAGCAAGTGCGACCAATTCTACGGCTGCGGCGGCTGGCGCTAAAAAACCTGGTTTCTTGGGTGGTTTAGGTGGTGGTCTGCTGGGTGGTTTGTTAGCGGGCGGTATTTTTGCAGCTTTGCTAGGCAGTGGTGCGTTTGACGGTATCTCATTTGGCGATATCCTGTTATTTGCCGTGATTGGCTTCTTGATTTACAAGTTCTTCATCGCGCCAAAACGTCGTGCTGCAGCCGCTGCTCAACAAGCTGGTACAAATGGTATGTTCCGTGAAATGCCTGAATCAACTCGTGACAGCGTTCAGCCTTCGCCTATGGCGGGTATGAGCGGCTTTGGTGCTAAACCAGAGATTCAATTGCCACCGGGTTTCAATGAGCAGGCTTTTGTAGCGGAAGCAAAAAATCACTACATCACTTTGCAAAAAGCGTGGGATGACAATAATTTCAATGAAATTCTGGATTATGTTAGCCCTGAGCTTTACAACTTGTTGGTTGAAGAGCGTGCTAAGCATGGTGACAACAAGCCTCGTACTGAAGTGATCTCTTTGATGGTGGATTTGGTTCGTGGTGAGTTTATTGGTTCAACTGCGTCTATTTCTTTGCAGTTCTCAGGCTGGATCAAAGAAGGCGACGAAACGTCTGAAACATCTGAAATTTGGCACTTGGAAAAGAACATGGCAGATGCAAATGGAAATTGGACAATAGTTGGGATACAACAAGACAACTAATTGTTACTTAACTTTGCTCGTAGACTCGTTACTCTTTGTTTACACTAGACAAAAGCAGTAACGAGTTCTACAGTACTTTAATCAAATTGAATATGGATGTGAGCCATGTCTGAATTAGCACCTATTAAAGAAAAAGGGAAAGCCTTATCTGAAAATAAGAAAGGCGAGTTGTTGCAGTATCTAACGTTTAAGCTGATTGACGAAACCTATGGTATTAACGTCATGCAGATTAAAGAAGTGCTGCGCTATAGCGAAATAGCTCCCGTTCCAGGTGCGCCTTCTTATGTTCTCGGTATTGTGAACTTACGTGGTAACGTCGTGACTGTGGTTGATACACGGGTGCGTTTTAGTTTGCCTGAGTGCACTATTACCGATGACACGCGCATTATCATTATCGAGCATGATGGTGAACAAGTTGGCCTGTTGGTGGATGCGGTACAAGAAGTATTCTATTTGTATCAAGGTGAAATTGAGCAAAGTCCAAGCGTCGGAAATGACGAAGCCTTACGTTTCATTCAAGGCGTTTACCAAAAAGAAGATGAGTTGGTTATTTTGTTGGAACTCAATCGCATGTTTGAGCGTAATACGGCTCTGGGCATTGAGGCGATGAATTAATCGAATTGCTTCTTAACAGAATGAATAAAAAACCATGCCAGTGCATGGTTTTTTTATGTCTTCAATAACGATACCTTGGTTATCTTTCCCAGTAAGCTTCTTCTAAGCTGTCTTCTCGTTCTGGTAGCCCTTTCGATAAACGTGAGGCGTTTTGAGCGAGTATTTCATAACTCACGCGATTCGAATATTTGCAGATCTGGGCAAATGATGAATAGGCTAAAAAAGGCGCTAAGTGTTTACTGGAGTTTGGAATGGCCTCTTTGTGGAAGTGGTTTGCCGAAATGTCATGCAGTAAAGCCGAAAGCGCACCATCACCTGCACCATTGGTATTGCGAATCTTTTCAGGGCCGCCCATGTAGGGGTCAATGTGAGAAAAGACTTTTACAGGCTGCTTGCAAGCCTTACGTAGCATAGGGCGGCTGAATTCCCAACGGTTGAAGTCGGCCAAACTGCCTGACTTGATGGGATTAGTCGTCTCGCGTTTTAATTCATCGTCTGTGTGACCGCACAAATACATACCATCAGGACCGGCAGTAAGCAGCACAATATCAACATGATCTAAAATAGCGCTTGCAGCCTGCAGTGGATCAGAGAATCCTGTTAACGCCTCGGCCTCTAACTCATTCATGGCGAGTATGTTGACGTAGTTTTTGATCAGGTCGAGCAGTTCTTCACGATTGTCTTCCACAAGATGTTTAGTGCCCAATGTGAGCGCCGTTGGCACTTGATGTTGATGTGCGTATTTTAGGGCGGTCAGCATGGCGTGCTTAATGGGCTTGCCTTGGTGACGCAATGGATACGCGCAGGTGACCAATGCGGCTGCGCCAGCAATAATGTGTTCTGGTATATGATCGGCATCCAGTTCATCCATGTCACCAGGAGCGATGGCGAAAGTGCGCTCACCATCAGGTGTGATCAAGGTAATGCCTCGACCAATGTCTCCAGGAACCCCTTGCAAGTGATTCATGTCGACTTTACTGCTGGTATGGCAGATATAATGGTAAGCTGGTGAGCCCAGAGCGATGTTGGCTGACATAACGCCAAGCAACACAGATTTGTCATCGGCTAGCACGGAATAGTTGTGTATAGTGTTGCCGATAGTGCCGCCAGCAAAATGATCCGAAATGCTATTTTGTACGGTTAATTCGCGAAAAATAGCGGTAGCTGTGTCGGCGTCGACAAGATTAGATAACCCTTTTTGGATATGGAATGTTTCTAGGAATTGATCAGAAACGTTAGCGACCACATCGACAATGGTTTCGTCCAAACCAACAATGTAAGTGTCTTTATCGGGCCGAACTTCCGAGGTAGGCAAAACGGGTTTGGGTTGAGAAACGGGAAAGTAGTGTTTAAGTTTGCGTCTGCCTGGAAACTTCATATTGGTGCTCGTTGATAAGGTAATTAAGCGAGTTTAGCAAAGAATTGACCAGTCGGGCAGGATGAGCAGCAAGAAAGTAAGGTGAAAATGAACGAATCAGAGTTAGATCGCTACAGTCGACAGTTATTATTGCCCAATTTTGATATACAGGGGCAACTCAATCTTGCCCAAGCAAAAGTCTTAGTCATTGGGTTAGGCGGACTTGGCAATATTGCGGCCACTTATTTAGCGACGTCAGGAGTGGGAACATTGGTGTTAGCGGATGGTGATCAACTAGAAAACAGTAATCTACCTCGCCAAGTACTCTACGATGAACATCAGCTAGGCTTGAGTAAAGTTGCCGCTGCTGCCGAGCAAATCGCGTTGAAAAACTCAGCCGTTCAGGTTGAAGTCATAGCCAAAAAACTGGCAGGCGATGCTTTATTGCATGCCGTAGAACAAGCGGATGTGGTGCTGGACTGTACGGATAATTTCACCGCCAGACAAGACATTAACCGAGCTTGTTTGTTGCTTAAAAAACCATTGGTCAGTGCTGCTGCGATTCGCTGGGAAGGGCAGTTGGTGAGTTTTCTATACCATCAACAAGCCCTGCCTTGTTACGAATGTTTGTATCCCGCACTGTCGGATCAGCAATTAAGCTGCAATGAAAGTGGTATTATTGCCCCCGTTGTTGGTTTGTTAGGGGTTTATCAGGCGCTTGAGGCCGTGAAGTTAGCAAGCGGTTGCGGGGTCGTTAAGCACGGTGTATTGCGGTTGTTTGATGGTTTCGATGGATGCTGGCGTGAAATGCGTTTAACGCCAGATCCGCAATGCTCGGCTTGTTCACTTGAAAACCCATAGAAAGTCCCTATTTTAGTTATTAATATTTTTCTCTAAGAATTTCAGTCGATTTTCGTTAGAATTCACCACAGTTTTAAGCCAGTCGTATTTTGGGGTCTGGCAAACATTCATTTACAGGAGCAATGACATGAGCGATGTGAGACACGCTAAACTAATGATTTTAGGTTCTGGTCCGGCTGGTTATACCGCAGCGGTTTATGCTGCCCGCGCGAACCTGAATCCTGTGATGATTACCGGTATGCAAATGGGTGGTCAGTTGACCACGACGACCGAGGTTGATAACTGGCCAGGTGATGATCAAGGCGTGCAAGGTCCAGAGCTAATGGAGCGTATGCGTAAACACGCTGAGCGTTTTGAAACGGAAATCATTTTTGATCATGTTAACAAAGTGGATTTAAAAAATCGTCCATTCCGTTTGGAAGGTGACAGTGGCGTTTATACTTGCGATGCGTTGATTATTTCCACTGGTGCCAGCGCTCAGTACTTGGGCCTAGAAAGTGAAACGAAATTCATGGGGCAAGGCGTGTCTGCTTGTGCCACTTGTGATGGTTTCTTTTACCGTAATCAAGATGTTGCGGTGATCGGTGGGGGCAATACGGCGGTTGAAGAGGCCCTTTATCTTTCTAATATTGCCAAAACGGTTACCGTTATTCACCGTCGCGATAAATTCCGTTCTGAAAAAATCCTAGCGGATAAATTGATGGAAAAAGCGAAAAACGGCAACGTAAAAATTGAATGGCATTCCGAGCTAGAAGAAGTGTTGGGTGATGATGCTGGTGTAACTGGGATTCGCATTAAAAACAATGAGACTGGCGAGAAAAAAGACATCGCGGTTGCTGGTCTGTTCGTGGCCATCGGTCACAAGCCAAACACAGATATTTTCCAAGGTCAGCTTGAAATGCATGATGGTTACCTAAAAGTTCAATCTGGTACGCATGGTAATGCGACTCAGACCAGCATTGAAGGGGTTTTTGCTGCGGGTGATGTATCTGATCATATTTATCGTCAAGCGATCACATCAGCGGGCACAGGCTGCATGGCGGCGTTAGACGCAGAGCGTTACTTGGATTCTTTAGAGTAAAAGATGCCCATAGGTATCAAGCTTTACTGAGTTAAAGTGTTAAACAAAAAAACCGATCCTAGGATCGGTTTTTTTATGTCTGAAAGTCATTCGAGTGAAACGAATTACTGAGCGTTGTAAGCTTCGATGCCTTCAACGATGGCTTTTTTCGCTTCTTCTGCGTTCGCCCAACCTTCTACTTTTACCCACTTGCCTTTTTCAAGGGTTTTGTAGTTTTCGAAGAAATGTTCGATTTGATCGCGTAGCAATTGTGGAATGTCATTCACGTCTTGGATATGACCGTATTCTTTGCTGAGTTTCTCATGAGGAACCGCAACCAATTTAGCGTCCATACCTGCTTCATCAGACATGTTTAGTACGCCAACTGGACGGCAGCGAATAACGGAGCCTGGAACGACTGGGTAAGGTGTGATCACTAATACGTCAACTGGGTCGCCATCGTCAGCTAAAGTGTTATTAACATAACCGTAGTTTGCTGGATAAAACATAGGTGCTGTCATGAAGCGGTCAACGACAAGCGCATCCATGTCTTTATCGACTTCGTATTTTACTGGGTTGGCTTGTGCTGGGATCTCGATGATCACGTTGATATCATTCGGTGCATCTTTGCCAGCTGGGATTTTGCTATAGCTCATTATAATCTCTTCCAATGTGTTAAATATGGGCAATATTATAAAAGCTAGACAGCATCTATGCTAGTTGTGTAATGCATCCATTCGTAATATTCTCTATTTCACTAGAATAAAACATGTAAAAAGCATCCTAAATAGCGTTAACTTATTGCTTTCTTTCTAAATTTAGCTAGTCTTAGACAGTGATCAAATTATAGTCGCGAGGACAGTAATGACAAAATCTGAGCTGATAGAGCTGCTAATCGATCAGCAATCCCATTTGCCGGTTAAAGATGTAGAGCAAGCAATCAAAGCAATGCTCGATCATATGTCTGATTCCTTAGCGAATGGTGAGCGCATAGAGATCAGAGGCTTCGGTAGTTTTTCTCTGCATTATCGAGCCCCCAGAGTTGGCCGTAATCCTAAAACAGGAGAGTCGGTTGAGTTGGGCGCAAAATATGTGCCTCACTTTAAACCGGGTAAAGAATTGAGAGAGTTAGTCAATTTGCCTGAAGACAGTGAGATTAACGAACTTAACTAATTTACGTCTTATGCCTCGAAATTTATGAGCTACCACGGCATAATAACGCCATTCTATTTTTGGTAGGTTGTTTTATGCTTAAATGGCTGAAAAGAGTTACTTACACAGTACTCATTGTTTTTTTTCTTGCCGTGGGTGTGTTCTTTGCCATCCGCAACCCTCAGTTGATCCCGCTTGATCTCGTTTTTTGGCAAGGCCCAGAGTTAAGTGTCGCTCTCTATGTGATTTTGTCTTTTACCGTTGGTGCCTGTGTGGCTTTGTTGGTTAGCTCAGTTGCCTATTTGCGAAGTGAACGCCAGATTAAGGTGTTAACTCGTAAATACGAAAAAGCACGTGATGAAGTGGATGCTTTGCGTAAGGCCTCTATTGCGAAAGAGCTTTCTGTTGGGAAGGAGTGATTGAGTTGACCGAAATTGGGTTGTTTTTGGTTCTGTTTGTCGCGCTCTTTGTTGGCTGGGCAATGGGGCGTAAAAATCCGACCAAGAAAAATAAGCAAACCAAAAAAAGCATTCCGACCGATTACTTTCGCGGTCTTAATCACCTACTGAACGATCAGCACTCTGAAGCCATTGACGCTTTTGTTGATTCTCTCGAAGTCAACTCTGATACTTTCGATATCCACCTGACGTTGGGCAATTTATTTCGTAAAAAAGGCGAAATACAAAAAGCCATTAATATTCATCAAAATTTGCTTGCTCGTCCTGAGATATCCCAGCGTGAAATGCGCATGGTGCAACTCGAGCTTGCCAGTGATTTTATGTCGGCAGGTTTGTTGGATAGGGCGGGACGACTCTTATTGAACATGGCTTCGACCTCACGAAAAACCGAATTTCAGCCTAAAATACTCACTCTGCTGGTTGATCTTTATGAATTTGAGCAGAGCTGGGACAAAGCCATACAAATTGGCTCTGAGTTGATCAAAGAAGCCCCAACCAAAAAAGAGATTAAGCGTTTGGCGCATTTTCATTGTGAAATGGCGCAGGAATCACAGAAAAAAGAGCAATGGAAACACGCCTTTCAATATTACAAAGAAGCCCTCGACGTTGACTCCAGCTGTGTACGGGCGAGCATTGGTGCGGCCGATGTATTAAACAGTCAAGGGCGTTATCGCGATGCGATCAAAGAGTTGAAGCATGCGGCAGAACAGGACCCAGAATTTATTTCTATCATTCTTCCCAAACTGAAAGAGTGTTATCAAAAGGTGTGGGGCAGTGGTGGCTATATTAAATTTTTGCAAGAACAGAATCAGAAAAAGCCTTCCGCCGCGTTGATTATGGGTCTGGTTCAGCATTACATGGAAACCGATAAAGATTACGCAGAGATGTTTTTGGTGGAGCAATTGAGATTGCATCCAACTATTAAAGGCTTTAAAGAGTTGATTAGTCTGCAGCTCGCTGATTCTCAGGGCTACAATCAGCAACACTTGGTGGTGTTATATGAGCTTATTGATCAACTCGTGCAGGCAAAACACAAGTATCAGTGTCGCCAATGTGGCTTTCCGGGTCATCAATTGCATTGGCAATGCCCTAGTTGTAAAAACTGGGGCGTTGTAAAACCAATTCATGGTTTGGAAGGTGAATAAAACAACGCGCACCTAATGACATTTATTAAACGATAGAAACCGAAAGAAAAGAGGACACTGAATGAGCTGCCAATCCCCTATAGTGGTTGCCCTAGATTATCCAACCATGGCGCAATCCGTTGAGATGGCGAAACGACTAGACCCTAAACAGTGTCGAGTCAAAGTCGGCAAAGAGCTGTTTACAACGGCGGGTCCTGTTATTTTAGATGAATTACACAAATTGGGTTTTGAAATTTTTCTCGACCTTAAATTTCATGATATTCCAAATACTGTGGCGAACGCGGTGAGCGTGGCGGCCAAAGCGGGTGTTTGGATGGTAAACGTTCACGCCACTGGTGGCCGTCGTATGATGGAAGCGTCTGCGAATGCATTGCAGCAATTGCCAGATAACAAGACCTTGTTGATCGCCGTTACGGTTCTGACCAGCATGGATCAAGCGGACCTGTTGGAAATCGGAATCGATGCGACGCCAGAACAACACGTGAAGCGCCTTGCTGCTTTAGCAAAATCATCAGGCATGGACGGTGTGGTGTGCTCTGCGCAAGAATCCAGTATGTTGTCGACGACGCTTGGCAAAGACTTCGTGTTAGTCACGCCAGGGATTCGTCCCGTCGGCTCTGATCAGGGTGACCAGAAGCGTATCATGACACCAACAGAAGCAATGGCGGCTGGAAGTCATTATCTCGTTATGGGACGTCCAATAACACAGGCCAATGACCCTATTGCTGTGTTGACTCAAGCAAATCGTGATTTGGGTGTGATGGCGTAATTTATCGTCTGTGACATTTTGAGATTGTATAAAAAAGGCTCTTGAAGTCTGCTTAAAAAGCTTTTACTCTAAAACCACTTAATCAGCGTTGATCTTCACATCAATGTATTAAGTGGTTTTTTATTGGCAAGATGCCACTGTTTTTTAATATGCTAAAAGGACTTTTTATGACAAACCTCTCTCGTGTTTTCCGTACTGGTATTTCCCGTTCACTGCTTATTGTCTCTCTGGCACTGATGCCTTTCTCGCTTTTTGCGGTGACGCCTTTGGATATTAATACTGCCACGGCCGCAGAGCTTGCCGCTGTGATGTCTGGTGTTGGCACGAAAAAAGCGGAAGCAATCATTGCTTACCGAGAGGCCAATGGCGGCTTCAAGTCTATCGAGCAGTTATCCCAAGTTAAGGGCATTGGAGATGCGTTATTGTCCCGCAATAAAGACTTGTTGCGGGTGTCGGCTGGTGACGATTCTTCCGTTAATTAGCCGAGTGTGGTAACGCCTCAGCAGCAAGCTGGTTATATTGCTGCTTGCTGCTGAGTTAATATCTTCATGGCCTGATGCTGGGTTAAAAAGATGTCACCGCTCAGGTTGCGGACCAAGCTTGAATCTTTTAATTTGTCCATCACAGGTCCTTTAATCTCAGAAAAATGCAACAGAACCCCCGCGGATTTTAATCGGTCATCAATGGTTTCTAAGCTGTCTAATGCGCTTGCGTCTATCATGTTGACTGCGTTACACATAAGGATCAGATGCTTCATGTCTTTATGCAGAGAAACCAGTGTTAAGACGTAATCTTCTAGGACTCTAGCGTTGGCAAAGAAAAGATTCTCATCAATGCGAATCGTGATGATTTCTGGGTCTGTTTCCACGTCAAAACGCTTCACGTTACGAAAATGCTCTGTTCCAGGCAGTCTGCCAACCACGGCAATGTGTGGATGACTGGTGTGCCAAAGAAAGAACAACAGAGACAACGAGACCCCCACTATGATTCCGCTTTCCATGCTGACAAACAGTACAACAAAAAAGGTGGCTAATAAGCCAAGCGCTTCTTGTTTAGAAAAACGATACAGCCTTAAAAAATTCTTCACTTCAATAAGCTGTAAAATCGAGATGATGATGCTGCTTGCTAATACTGCGGTTGGAAGGTAGTAAAAAAGTGGGGTGAAAAACAGTAAGGTTACTAACATCAATAAACCGGTTAAGATGCCTGTCATTGGTGTTTTCGCCCCTGCACTGGCGTTGACGACAGAACGAGAGAAACCGCCTGTTACCGGAAAAGACGCGCTCAAGGCGGCCCCTAAGTTTGCTAACCCTAAGCCAACCAATTCCTGATTTGGGTTGATATCTTGTTTGCGTTTTGCCGCAAAAGATTGGGCCACAGAGACAGAACCAACAAAACCCACAATGCTGATTAAAAAAGCACCGGGCAGCAGGTCTATCATGGCATCTAGAGTAAATTGTTGGAAAGGAATAGTGGGTAAGCGAGTGCTTATGTCACCAACGATTTTTATGCCAACAGTGTCTAGAGAAAATAAAGCCACGCAACCTGTGGTGACAACAACGACCACGACAGGTCCCGCTTTTCCGAGCATTTGAGCAGTTTGTTCAGCTAACCCAAGTTTGCTAAGAATCGGGGTTAAATAGCGCTTCAAAAGTATTAAAAGAAGAATAGAAATCGTGCTCAAAATCACTGTTGGTAAATTGATGTCATGGATATGAAGCATCATGCTTCGTGTTAGCTCGATAAGATTATCACCATGAGCTTGAACGCCAATTAAATGCTTGAATTGTCCCACTGCGATTAATATGGCAGACGCACTAATAAAGCCAGAAATGACAGGGTGGCTCAGCAAGTTAGATAAGAAACCCATTCGTAAAAGGCTCATCAATATCAAGAACACACTAGATAAAAACGCCAGCATCATGGCCATCGCAGCATACTGTTCACTTCCTGGTAACGCGAAGGGAGCGACAATGGTTGCTGTCATCATGGAGGTAATAGCGACAGGGCCAACGGCCAGTGTTCGGCTTGTACCAAACAGAGCGTATAAAATCGCAGGAATGATGCCCGCATAGAGGCCCACTACGGCGGGTAGACCAGCAAGCAAAGCGTATCCCATACTTTGTGGAATCAGCAGGATGGTGGCAATAAAACTGGCCATGGCATCCGTTTTCATATCTTCTCGCGAATAGCCTTTTAGCCAAGCCAGTGCTGGAAAGAGTTTTCCCAATTTAGTCATGTTGCTCACTTAGATCACGGGGATGGTGTTTTTATTCATAAGTATATTTCTTTATGTTATATATGACGCAACCATTAATAAAGTCTAACGCGGTGTTTTTTATAATTATGGTGCTTAAAAGCTGTTGTTTTAGGTTAGAAATTATATCGGACGTTTTCTGCAAAATTTGCTAACCTATTGTGTCGATTGTATAGCTTAGGGAAAAATCCGTGTCACAAGAGTTTCAAGTTGTCTCACCTTATTCACCTGCGGGCGATCAGCCAAAAGCCATAGAAAAACTCGTGCGTGGTGTCGAAGCGGGCTTGGCCCATCAAACCTTACTTGGGGTAACGGGTTCAGGTAAAACGTATACCATTGCGAATGTTATCTCACAGGTAAAACGCCCGACGATCGTCATGGCACACAACAAAACCTTGGCGGCGCAGCTTTACGGCGAATTCAAAGAATTCTTTCCCAATAACGCCGTAGAATATTTTGTTTCCTACTACGATTATTACCAACCCGAAGCTTATGTGGCTGCATCGGATACCTTTATCGAAAAAGATGCCTCCGTCAATGAACACATAGAGCAAATGCGTCTCTCGGCAACCAAAGCTTTGTTGGAGCGTGAAGACGTTATTATTGTTGCAACAGTATCGGCGATTTATGGCTTGGGTGACCCGCAGTCTTATTTGAAAATGATGTTGCACCTTGACCGCGGTGATCGTATTGATCAGCGTGACGTATTGCGACGCTTGGCTGAGCTGCAATACAGCCGTAATGATTTGGTATTAGAGCGGGGTAACTTTCGAGTGCGTGGCGATGTAATCGAAGTTTTTCCAGCAGACTCGGAAGACACCGCGATTCGTATTGAATTGTTTGACGATGAAGTCGAAACCTTATCAATGATCGACCCGTTAACCAATAAAACACTTCGTAAAGTGCCTCGTGTCACCATTTATCCGAAAACGCACTACGTGACGCCCAAAGAAACTGTGCAAGCCGCGATTGAGCGTATTAAGGTCGAGCTGGATCAACGCCTAGAGCAGTTGAAGTCAATGAACAAACTCGTGGAAATGCAACGCCTTGATCAACGTACACGATACGATCTAGAAATGATGCAAGAGTTGGGTTATTGCAATGGCATAGAAAACTACTCGCGGTATTTGTCTGGTCGAGAAGAAGGTTCACCGCCGCCGACGTTATTTGATTATTTACCCGCTAATGCCTTGTTGGTGATCGATGAGTCCCACGTTACCGTGTCACAGATTGGTGCCATGTACAAAGGCGACCGATCTCGTAAAGAGAACCTTGTTGAGTATGGCTTCCGTTTACCTTCGGCGCTGGATAATCGTCCTATGCGATTTGAAGAATGGGAGCAGATTAAACCGCAAACTATCTTTGTTTCAGCCACACCGGGGAAATACGAAGCAGAGCATCAAGACTGGGTGGTTGAGCAAATTGTTCGTCCGACTGGCTTGATCGACCCTATTTTAGAAGTGCGCCCTGTGGCAACTCAGGTGGACGACTTATTGTCAGAAATAAACTTACGACTCCCTCTTGGCGAGCGTGTTTTGGTAACCACTCTGACAAAGCGTATGGCAGAAGATTTAAGCGATTACTTGAGTGATCATGGAATTCGTGTGCGTTATTTGCATTCTGACATCGACACCGTTGAACGTGTTGAGATCATTCGTGATTTACGTCTGGGGGAATTTGATGTCCTAGTGGGTATTAACTTGTTGCGAGAGGGCTTGGACATTCCGGAAGTGAGCCTGGTGGCGATTCTTGATGCTGATAAAGAAGGCTTTTTGCGCTCAGACAAGTCGCTCATCCAAACGATCGGTCGTGCAGCCCGTAACGTCAATGGTAAAGCTATTTTGTACGCCGATCGTATTACAGGCTCTATGGAGCGCGCAATCAGTGAAACCGATCGTCGTCGTGAAAAGCAAAAAGCCCATAACGAAGAGCATGGTATTACACCAAAAGGCATCACCAAATCGGTTGAAGACATTATGGAAGGGGCTTACAACCCAGGTGCAGGCAAGCGTGGTAGCAAAACCAAGAAAGTAGCCGAGACGGCAAAAGATTATCAAGTGGAAAGCATGGAAGACGTGGCGCAAGTGCGTAAAGCTATGATCCAACTGCAAAAGGAAATGATGCAAGCCTCGGAAGAGCTTAAATTCGAATTGGCAGCGGGTTATCGAGATCAGATACGTCAATTGCAGAAAAAACTCAAAGACGTTGGTGAGTCCTAACGGCGGGAAACAAACATGGCCATTACGCTAAGAAACTATAATATCGTCCGAGTCATCGACAAGGGCGTCATCGTCAACTGCACCGTGATCGAAATGTGCTACGACTACGCCCTTGTTCGCTTTAAAGACAAAAAATACAAAGTGCCATATGGCTTAATAGACGAAGTCATCGGCCATGAACTCCTTGTTCCATTCGACGAATAAACAGTTTTAAAACAAAGACTTCAAAAAGTTTGCGCTAGGGCTTGCCAAAAGCAAACCTCTGCGTATAATAGCCAACACTTTTTAGGACTATAGCTCAGTTGGTTAGAGCGCTACCTTGACATGGTAGAGGTCGGCGATTCGAGTTCGCCTAGTCCTACCACCGAATAAAGTAATAAAATCAAGGGCTTACGTTAATTCGTAAGCCCTTTTTTTGTATTTAATCTCCTTAAAATTTCCGAAAAATTTCCAATTGATAGTTATTTTTAAGCGCTTTTCATGGTGTTTTTTGGCTTCTTAGCGGGTGCTGGCTAGGCTTTCTGTGCTGGCTTTTTCGTTCAGGCATAAAAAAAGAGAGCTTTTAGCTCTCTTCTTCGTCGATTAGTTTGGCGAGTTCTCATGGTATTCGCTGGTCTTTCCAGTTTATGTTGGTCATGTCTATTGTGGCGTTGTCGCGTGCTACGGGCGCGTATACTTTTGATGAACATTTAGAGGGGAAAACTGATGACGTACGCGAGCTAACGGCGACTATTCGTGAGTTTATCCTTGGCTTAGACGAGTCCATCGAGGAAGTGCCGAAAAAGTATTACGTGGCCTACAAAGTCTCGCAAAATATCGTCTGTATGGAAGTCAAAGGTCGCAACGTTAAGCTATTTTTGAAGCTTAAACCCTCTGATGTACCAACACAGACAGCCCATTATCGTGATGTGACATCAATAGGGCATTACGGTACGGGTGATGTGGAGTTTACTTTTGGATCAGAAGCGGACTTTTAGCCAGTAAAAGCTTTTATACAAATGGCCTATAATAAGGTGGGCGGGTAGAGATCGTTCACGGACAATACTCCCATAAACCTAGTCTCGAGAATTTATAGGGGAGAGCGCCATAACCTTCGGCTGTTTCACAGTTTCAGCTCCGAGTTTCATGCTGTTGCACAGCCTTCCATGTAGAAAATTCAGAGGGCCGCAAACCATAACGAGCTAAAACGCCTTCATGCATTCGTCTCAGTTCTTCGACAATTAAAGCTTGTAGATCATTTTGCTCTGCAGCAGGAATTTCTGTTTTTACTGTTTGCTGAATAAGTGTAAACGGATCTTGTTCAGGGCTCGTCACAACCAGATGAATCGTTTGCTTGATAAAGTCTCGCCAAGTCAGGCGTAATGGGTCTGGCTCTGCTAAATCTTGCTTTATCGCTAAATACTCTTGGGTCGATCTCTCATAAGCCCAAACATAAAGATCGCGTAATAATTCGACTCGCGCCATTTCGTAAATGCCTAACGTCGCTCTGCTATAGGCTTGCTCTGGCACATCTAGAAAAGTTAACGGACATAGGTTAGCCCGAAATAGTGGCAGATTCGCAGCCAAGCGGGAGGTGCGTTTATTAATATCAGCAAATGGTTGCAAATAAGGTAAGTGCACCATCATAAAAAAAGATTGCTCAAAAGCATCGCCAATCTGGTTCGCTTTGTTAAGCAGTACATCGAGCGTCTCTTCTATTTGCGCCAAAGCCGATAATGGACGGTAGACACTTTTGCCAATATCTACAGCATGTTGTCGAATTCGACCTTCATCGGCCGGGTTGGGTAGCAAGTTTTCCGACAATGTACTGTGTATATTCATCAGGGTATAGCGATTAAATTCAGCTGAGTCGATATTGTCCACCAATAACTCAATAGCCGATTTATGGTTTAGTATCATTTGTGTCTCAATGGTAGCCTTACCCTGTGCGGACTTACCATGTTCGATCAGCTCACGGGTATCTAAGCGAGAATAGGTATTTCCTTCCAAATGACTTGATGCCCATGACAAATCGATCAGCAACCGATTTAAAATAGCGCGAGAGTAAGTTCCAGCAGGTTCTTGACGGTCCGTAGTTTTGCCCATTTTGTGTAATTGGCGACGCAATGACTCTGACAAATACCATGTCTTATTAGGCTGATAAGAATCCAAAAAATCCCGTTGATAGCCTATAGGTTTGCGGGCTTCAAGCGGTTGATTGATATAACTTAATATGTCCTGACTATCCGCAGATATCGGGATAGAGATAGGAAAAACATCGTCCTTATTCGTAATAACATTTGTTTTTGATCGTGCTTCTGATGGAACATCAGCACCAAAATAACGCCGCCCTCTACCATCCCCTTGAGCAACGACCAGCCCCTCTTCAACCAGCTTGGCAACTTGTCGCTGCGCTGAACGTCTGGCTATATCGGGATGCATGGTCATGAGCTCTGCCATTGACACCCCATTGGTGGATGTATTAATGCTTTTCAACAAATCGTTGGTAGATGACATAGTGTTTTGGCGCAATTTTAAGTTAGTGTTGGCGCAATTGTGGCGCAATTTCTAGGATGGCGCCAGTTTAAACGCGTTGTTTGGCGCGATTTTGGCGGCTTTGTTTATTAAAGAACTGTTTAACTGAAATCTAGTGGGCGGATCACCAGCTTTTATGAAGACTAAGTTAATGAAAAATCGTTATCGTGATGTGACATCAATAGGGCATTACGGTACGGGCGATGTGGAATTTACGCTTGCCTCAGAATTGGACTTTGAGCCAGTAAAAGCCTTTATACAAATGGCCTATAACAAGGTGGGCGGGTAGAGGTCATTCACGGACAATACTGTCGAATTTGTACGTCGATTGTCTACTATCGTTAAGGCTTGAAATGAGAGATGAGGTCTGAGTGATCGGCTACATTTGTCGTATCCATTTCTCCATTGTTGAGTGACCGATATTCATCGCTTCTGCTGATTCTCGAACGGTGATGTAGATAAACGACGAGCGATACGGCTTCTAGTCGAATTTAATCCCTGTAACTGGATGACTGAATTCATTAGGTCACTGGGTGTTTCGAGAGGGTGATAATAAAATTAGATTAATCCTATAGTGGTAACTGGCGGATCTGCATATGCTATCCAGTCCGTAATTGTGTATGCTTTGTAAAATAAATTGTCGCTGGAGTAAAGCATGTTACCCATCTCTGTTGCTGTAGTGGATGATCATCCGTTTTTACGTTTGGCAGTAAAAGCGGTACTGGAGCGGTATAATTTTGTGGTAATGGCGGAAGCGGACAATGGCATAGACGCCATTCAATTACTAAAAAACACCCCTTGCCAGCTGATGATCTTGGATTTGGATATTCCGCAAATGAGTGGCTTGGAAGTGATACGCCGTGTTAACCAGCGTTATCCTGACACCCGCATTTTAGTGCTTACCGCTCAGGATCCATCGGTGTATGCGGTGCGCTGCATTGAAGCTGGCGCTTATGGGATTCTCTCTAAAGCGCAGCCTCTGGAAGAATTAGCAGAAGCCGCACGTTTGGTGCTGAAAGGCAAAAAAGTATTCCCACAACCAGAGTTTTACGGCGAACCGCTGGCAGGCTCTGAGAGCGAATTATTAGCCAGTTTAACCAACAGGGAGCTGCAAATCGTTGAATTGTTGTGTAAAGGTCATGCCAATAAAGACATAGCAGAAACGATGGCCATTAGCCATAAAACGGTCAGCACCCACAAAACCAATATTCTTGCCAAACTAAACTTAGGCTCGTCTATGGAGCTGTTTGATTTTGCCAAAAGGCATAATTTGATATGAGGCGATGGCTTTGGATTTTTCTGTTGCTGGTTCCGCTAGTGTCGGCAGCTCAGCAGCTTCAGCTCTTTTCCCGCAGCACTGCAATGGTACAAATAGAGCAAACAGGAGCGGAGCAGCAGTGGTTGATGGCAAAGAAACAGCTGGTGTTTGGTGCGTTGAACGACGAGCATCCGCCTTTTGTTATTAAAACCAATGGCAGAGATTTTGAGGGTATTACCGCGGATTATTTGGGTCTGATCAGCGCAGCTTTGGCAAAGCCTGTAGAAGTTCGAAGCTTCGCCACTAAAGCAGAGTTAATCGCCGCTGCGCGCGCAGGCACCATCGACTTTTACAGTTACGCTCGTATGAATGAGCTGGATGTCGCAGATATCGTTGCGACAGAGCCTTATGCAGATGATATTCCGGTGTTGGTAACCGCATCACATCAGCCATCCACTACAAAGTTAACCGCAAAACAGATGGCTAACCGTAAATTCAGGTTGGCCTTTTCAAAACACTATTTAACTGTGGAACGGTTACAGCAAAGTTTTCCTGACGCTGATTTAGTGCCATACGACAATTTAACTCAGGCAATAGAGGCTGTGGCTTTAGGTCATGCTGATTGGTATTTAGGCAATGCTATCAGCGCGCATTATTTAATTCACAGCGGTCATTTTTCAGAACTGAATATCAGCGACTTTACCCCTCTGGCGTCAGGACACTTTACCTTTCATGTGTCGAAACAACAGACTGAGCTATTGGCACTGTTAAATAAAGTGATCTCTGCTGTGCCTCATACTGAGCGGCAACAGATTTTACAGCGCTGGAGTGCCGGTCGCGCGCTTTATATGTTGGCAGAGCGTATCGAATTATCAGAAGCTGAACACCGCTACATAGAACGCGATAACGCTGTGCGTATTGTGCATGTGCTGAGCGACACTCCTTTTTTAATGGGTTCAAACGATTTAAGCCAAGGTGTTGGCATTTTAAAGTCCTTAACAGAAGCGATTAGTGCCAAGACTGGGCTGGAGTTCGAGTGGGTGCCTGCATATTCTTTGACTGAGATGCTGCAACTGCTAAAGCAGGGTAAAGCAGACCTGTCGGCTATTCTGGCGCCCAATGCTGAACGAGCTGAATTTTTAAATTTCAGTCGGCCTTATCTGGTGACTTCGTATGCGGTATTGACCCGTGAGGACTCAGCAACACCTGAATTGCGGTTGGAGCAGATGGCGGGAAAAACGTTAGCCATTCAAACCAATCATGCAATAGTGCCTTATCTTAAGGCAACGTATCCTGATATGAAGTTTACATTTGTTGATAACTTGCAGCAAAGCGTGGATGCCGTATTAAAGGGGCAGGCTGATGCTTTGGTTGAAAACCTTGTGATAGCAAGGTTTTATACTGAATTAACCTATAAAAACCAATTGCAAATCAGTTCTAGTTTTTTACCCGCTGGTGCACGTTTTACCTTAGCTGTCTCCAAGCAGCAACCTGAGCTGTTTAGCATTTTGGATAAAACTCTGCTGAGTATTCCGCCCGATCAATTGGCGCTGTTGTCAGATTGGTCGGTTAACCCTTCTACTCCAAACTTTTGGCAGAGTTATCGCCAGCAGCTTATCCAGGCGGCAGTTGTTTTTACTCTGGTTGTACTGGGATTTCTATTCTGGAATTTTTACTTACGCCGTCAGGTGCGGGAGCGTCAGTTACTGCTTGAACAAGTTGAACGTGCCAAAGAGCAGGCTTTAGAGGCCAGCAAAGCCAAGAGTTTTTTTCTTTCCACTATGAGCCACGAAATTCGAACACCGCTGCACGCGATTATAGGCACGTTGGAGCTTGCAAAGCGCCAAGCCGATGAGAAGCTATGGGATTTTACCGCTATTGATATTGCCTATGATTCAGCTCAAGGCCTAAAAGAACTCATAGGCGATATTCTGGACATTGCCAAAATTGAAGCTGGCCAGTTGGAACTTAACCCGTTTTGGCTGAACTTGAAGGAGGAAATCAACAGGTTGTATCTTGTGTTTGTCGGTATGGCGAAAAGCAAAGGCTTATATTTGAACTGCAAGGTGGATGCTGCTTTTGAGCGATATCAGGTAGAGCTGGATCCTTTACTGTTTAAACAATTGCTATCGAATCTGCTCAGTAATGCTATTAAATTTACGCCGGAAGGCGGTGTGTGTTTACGGTTAATCGTGCTGGAGCAGCAGGATGAGCATCTTTTAGTGCAGCTTTGTGTCAAAGATACTGGGGTGGGCTTGACGCCTGAACAAGGCAAAAACGTGTTGAAACCTTTTGCGCAATTGGCGAACTCAGAACAGGTTTCAGGCGAGCGTGGTTCAGGCTTAGGTTTAAGTATTTGCCAGACCATAGTGCAATTGATACAGGGGCAGCTTTCTATTCAGAGTGAAAAAGGTCAAGGCACAGAAATTCAGATTGAGTTGAAGCTGCCTTGCAGAGCCGCCGTGCCTGTGACTGTCGAGCAATGTCACGATATATCAGAGGAAAATACAGAACAAAATCAACAAGCCTTAAAGCTGTTGGTGGTGGACGATCATCAGGTCAATCGACTGCTATTGCAGCGTCAATTGAGTTATTTAGGTCATCAGGTGTGGCAGGCCGCAGACGGTATCGAAGCATTGGCGCTTTTAACGCAGCAACATCTAGATTTGGTACTAACAGATTGTAATATGCCACGCATGGATGGTTATCAACTGGCTAAAGCCATACGAGAAGACCAAGCCTTAAAACATTTGACTGTCATAGGACTAACGGCCAGAGCCCAGTCCGATGAGATCGCGAAATGTATAGCTGCTGGCATGAATGATTGCTTATTTAAACCTATCAGTATTAATGAATTACAACAAAACATTCAGAAGTATGCCAAAGGCAAAGCGGCATTTAGTATCGATGCTTTATTTGCCTTGTCTGGTCCTGATCCAGCTTTTGCTCGTCAGATGTTATCGACGTTATGCCAAAGCAATAGTCAGGACATTGAACAACTGAAACGGTTGTTACAACGATCGGATTGTGAAGGCTTGAAACAACTGGCGCATAAAATCAAAGGCGCTGCTGTGTTGGTGCAAGCAGAGCAGCTATTGGATAGCTGTGAAACAATGGAACACGCCACAGAGCAGCAGATCACCAGTGCCAGTTTACGGCTATTGGCGGCTTTAAAAGTATTTAACCGCGAAGCACAGTCATGGTGCGACAACAGTCAAAAGTAGCTGGTTTCAGACGGGAAAAACTTCGATTTTTGAGCAAAAACTTTGAATAAAAAAAGGCAGGTAAAGTATCTACCTGCCAAAGGCGCGGGTTGTGCTTAATGAAGACTTATGGGGCTGGCGCAGGCTCTGCATTTGGCAGAGGGGTTTCAAAAGATAGACTAACCACACCTGAATAATTGTCCGGCGTGTAGTTTGCGCCTGTTGCCGGTGCTATTGTCATATTGACCACCTGACCTGCAGCGGCCTGTGTTGCACCCAGCACATCGGCTGATGCAGAACTTAGCGTCACTCCGTTTACAGAAACGGCAAGGTCTATAGTATTGGCCAATAAACTACCTGTCAGGGTAGAGCTGGTCACCGCAGCCTGAATCGCGCCAGTGGTGCTACCCATATGCAGTTGCTTTTGAATAGGGGTTAGCACGTTATTAAAAGTGTTCCATTCCATACGCTGAGGCGCAGTAAAGACGTCGTCCCCAGGCAGTGCATTGACGAAAAAACTGGTGGATGGGACTTCAGCAATAACGGTGATTTGCTTTTGTTCAGTTTGAGCGGCAAAGCCGGACGCTGACAGACTTAACAGCATGGCTGAGGCAAGAACTGTGTTCAGATTTTTCATAGCTAAAAGCTCCTTAAATCAAAAAGTATGCAGCCCTTGTGGTACTGCGGTATTGATGAGCAACTCATCATGAAGGTTATGGTAGGGCAGTCCGATACAGCAGACTATCGGACTAATCTGATTTTACTTTTCAGCCTATATTACAAACGAGGCTCGATCATCAAAGACACTGAGCCTAAATATTCGCCACCCGGATTACTGCGCATGGCTTCCGATACCTCTTTGGAACTGATTTCAAAGTGCACTACCCCTGCGCCGTTTGAGATCTTTTGGTCTGGTGTAAATTTAACCCTGCTGGGGGCGGCGAAGAGTCTTATTCCATCAGCAGTTATGCCATAGGGGGCTTTCATGCCTTGTGGCATGGTGATAGTCGTCATGACGGTAATTCGATGCCCATTTTTCCAGTTTCTTAATCCACAATAAGGTGGCATATCGACACTGCATTGCAGATAAATATTCAGTGGTCCAGTGCTCCAGATTTGAAACGGGATATTTGCTTTGACAGATTCTGTCATTTTTCCTGTTGCCAAGTAGCCTTGCCAGCCTTTCTCTGGCTCCATAACGACTTTGGTGCTGTTGGCTGGAAAGCGCAGCATGGCTTGATGTTCCACATTGAGGTTAATGTTGACAATAAGTTGAGGGTCGGCATAGTCGCCTTCTCCCATATCAAAATCAGCGCCACTGCCAACACTAAATATCAGTCTGCCTTTGTATTTGCCGTTCTCCAACTTCATCGGCGAATCTGTCAGTAGCTCATACGTAAAGGCGATTTGCGTTTGTTCCATAGTAAAAGTTTGAGAGTTAGGTAATACGTCATTTTTAGTCAATAGTCTGTAGCAATTGCCTCCGATATTGTCGTAAGGCGAATTAATATCCCATAAAAAACTAGTGGTATTACCACGTGATGTCGTACCAGCTAACACGCTGGAGCAATTTCCGTTTGTATTAGTGCTTGGCATAATGCCGATACCACCTTTGCCAATCATTTTATAAAGGGAGTTCTGTCCCGCTTGACTAACGTAGGTACCACCTATTCGTTTGATTTTAAAAGTAACTTCGGTTTGCGTACCGCCTTCATGCTGCAATATCACCTTGCGGGAAGAGGGAAATTTAAGATACAAATTGTCTCTGGCGTAGTTGCTGTATCGGACAAACTTGTGATTAATACGACTGTCTACAAGGATTGTTTTGTAATGAGTGTAGTTCCATATGTAAGTGCAGAACGAATCTATGCAGGGGGTGACATCAGTTAAACTTTGTTGGTTTGTACCAGAATAACCGGCCTTGAATTCCGAGTTGATGGTGACTTCTGCTGCCATGAGTTGCTGGACTTGTAGTGCAAGTAACAAGCAAAAAGTTAGGCTAAAAATACGAAAAAAACTCATCATTGGCTCCTTAATTTGCTGCGAGGGGAATTGTTTGTTTATGTAGATGTTCAGCCTTTACCAGCTGAGGCACACAGCGTAAATCGCCTATAAACAACAAGTCTTGTTGTTGCTTTGGTTGAGTATCTACATCAAAATGGCAGACCGTTTCCCCTTGCTGAAGTACGTCTAAAGTGGGGCTTGACTGACGCATTGCTAGGGTAAAAAAACCACTGGCTTCAGTCACAGTGCGGCTAGAATGGTTCAGCACATGTTGTCCAGAGAGCGGTTTTCCTTGCTCGTCTAACAAACGACCCGCTACTGTTATGGTTTTAAACGCAGACAACTTCAGATAATCCACACCGCCTTTATTCAGGTGATAACGCTTTACGGATTGTGACAAGCTGGCGTACTCAGCTCCCTGTTGTTCAATCTCAAAGCTGACGCTACCTGGAGTGTAAGCTTTGACTGGCACTAGGTTCATCCCAGGTGCTAGTTCAACACTTTGTCCACCAGAATCGTGGGCCCGGAGTTTCAGTTCTTCCACGTCTGATTCAAGCTCGACAATAAGGCTAGCGCCACCGTAACTGCTATTACTGCTGGCTGTTATGCTTTCGGTTGAGGCTGCGACAGTGCTGCTTAAGTTGATTCCAGAGCTGATTGTGCCGTCGTAAGAAGAACGAGTCATATAAAGATCCCCGTATAGGTATTGGTTTTTCAGGCTGGTATTCGCAGTAAGTCCCATACCATAACTGTCTATGTTGGCGCTGGCGCCCAGATGTTGGATGCTGCTGTTTTCAACTTGAGTGCTCCAACCTGCTTCAGCGGTGTTTTCTTTGCTACCATCTCGTGATGTTCTATTGCCTAGTGCTGCATAGTACTGTGAGGTGTTTTTGCCAAAGTTAATATTTAAACTCAGCTCCACTCCAGTATTTCGATAGGCGGTAGCGCCTGACAAAGCAGGGCGGTTAAAAGCAGTAAAACGCCAACTACTGTTGGCATCAAAATTTTGCTGGTGGTATTGCCAGTTCACGTCAACCCCAGAGCCCAACCCCGGCTGATGCGTTAGGCGTAAAGAGCCACTTTGGCTGGCATTAATTCGATGATGCCAGCTTAGGGCTGAATTACGTTGTGTCCTTGCCTGTGACAGTGCAGTTGCTTGGGTTCTATTAAATTGCTGGCTAAGCATCAAGCTGCCGCTATCAAAACCGTAAATAAACTGACCGTTGAGGCCAGAACCTGCATTTTGACTTTGATACATATTGGTCAGTACTCTGCTGCGCTCGTTAAGACTGAAATCGACCGAACTACCAAAAGCAACAGCTTGATCGCTGTACTGGCTAGAAAAACCTAAAACAGTGTTAGGGTTGAGTAGGTAATTGAGTGCTGCTCCTACTGTAGCGCTGCCTTCAAATGCCGATTCAGTGTTATTAAATAGTTCAGTCTGTCTACCAGCAAATAGGCTGTAACGCAGTGGTTCGGATGGGTCTTGCCATTGGGTGGGTTTATAGATCATGGCTTCGGATTCAGATAACAGCTGACCATCCTGTACAACACGTAATTGCACTGCGTAAATGCCAGTTGGTAACACTTTAGTGTTGATCGTTTGCAAACCAGCCTGTATTTGCTGGCTGTTTATCAGCTGATTATTTCGGTAAATTTCAACGATCGCAGGACGGTCTGCAGTGACATAGACTGCTGTGGTGCTAGGGAAACTGTGGTCGACCACCAAAGTATCGGATGAACTCAGCATCACTCCCAGCATATTGTCACCGCCAACACCACGGCCTGGAGTCAGGTTTAGACCCTGTGCCGTACTGGCGAAATAGCCAACACGCAGTGCTTTGCCTTCAAGTTCACGCTGGCTGTAGAGTTGACTCAAACCATAGTAGGTAGACTCATTTCCTAAACCACTGCGGGAAATTTGTGTGCCTGTGAAGTGGGTCCAATTTCCTGTGCTGCTCATCAGTTCCATACTGTAATAAAGTGGGCTGGATGCGTCTTCTACATTCATCAGATTCAATTGATTTTGCATGATCAGACTCGAACTGCCAGCACTTGGTAAGGCTTGATATTTTGCTGTTGTAGAACCTTGCTCGGCATCTTTGGTGACGATAGACAAACGAGCGTCCTGTAGGCTGTATTCAAGAGCTAATAAGCCGCTTTTGCAGCTCTGGCATTGACCCAATGCTGTTTTTTCTTTCAGTTCAGAGAGCCAAAAATCACGGTCACTGTCGGTGTATGGACTGTTGTATGCATCACTGAAGTCGAGCAGTTGGATCTGTTCGTCGAGAGTCAGCACCAGTAGTCCATCGCCCAGATATTTACCGTTAAGCTCTACGCGGATAGCCAAAGGAACATTAAATAAATGGGCGGCAAAATCTTCTGGCAGTTGCTCTGCCTGTTGTTTCAGGGTTCCGAGCGTTTGTTGTTGCTGAGCAAAAGTAGGAATGCTCAGTGCAGCACAACTGATAAATATGACTAAATATGTCAATGAACATAGAGACAATAGTAGTACCTCCCGCCTTAATTTTGGTTGGCGCTATGCTAAAGACAGGAGCTGGTTGAGAATATCGGACTAATCTGAGTTTGTGTGTGATGTGTGAGTTTTACTTAATCAGGGGGCGGAAGTTTCTAATAGTAAGGTGACAATTCCACTGTATGACCCTGGAAAATAAGATCGACCATCTGCTCTGGGTTTTGTACTAATACTGAGCTGAACCAGAGTTTGTTCTATGGCTTCTGCGGCTGACAATATTTGACTGCTACGTAAACCAAGTTCTACCTGGTTCAGCTTAACGTTGAGATTAATGTGTTCAGCGCCATTGCTGAGCTGAGGATTGTCTAATAGTCTGGCGCTGACTGCTCCTACGGAGCTTTGGATTAACAATTGTTTATTCAGTGGGTAGAACTGGCGCCTCGACATATCCCATTCCATACGCTGAGGCTTACCCAACCAAGGATCAGAATCTGGTGCCGTGACGATAAAGTGAGTGCGTGGAAGTTGCAGCACCAGTACAAAATCTTTTTTGAGTGCCGCCGCGTTGAGTAAAAAGCTGTTCAGGCTTAGCAAAAGCAGCACACTGCAGTGCAGAAATTGCCTCATATCAAAACTCCTGCATGTTTTTATGGTCACCTTCTTGTAACTCAAAGCGGTAATGGCGGCCTGCTTCTTTGTGCAGCGTTTTGGTTTTACCCGGCAAAATATGCTCCAGTATCGGCTTGTCGCAGTTGGTATTAGCCGAGTCACATTGTGTCAATTTATCCAGTTTGATAGTGGTATTGCCGTTGTTGCGGATAACGATTTTTTCGTTATCAGGGGTGATCTGAGTGTCATACTGCTCATGTGCCGGATGCACAAAGACGATAGTGCCGTACCCCGCCAGCAAGTTAAAACCCGCCTGTAAGGTGCTGTTGTATTCCGCACTTTCTTCGGCGCTTAAGTTGAAGTTGTCGTTGATATCTGGCAGCACAGGAATATAACGCACTCTAAAGTAACGTTCTTTGTCGCGGGGGCCAATAAACAACAAACGAGCTGACTGAATACCTGATGCCGGAATAATCAAACGGGCAGGGCTGACAATTAAGGTGTCAGCGTTTTGGCTATCACCTAGAATTTCACCTGCTTCCACTTCTTTGGCGGTTCCGTTTTCGTCATACACGATTTCGTGCACTGTCACCCGAACAAACGCGGTGGCATCGCCTGCATTGTAAATCCGTTTGAGTTCAGTGCTTTGTTTACCACTGATGTAATCGTGTAAGGTACCGACGTTAATATTAGGGGCTGCGGCGTAACAGACTGACCCCGTCAGACCAGCAAGTACAACAAAGGTTTTGAGCAGAGTGCATAGTTTGTAGTGCATTAGATAGGTCGCTTCTTAGTGTGAATTAACCTGGCGGAATACTAAAAATATTTACCACCAGTAAGGCAAGCTAGTCTAAAGCGTGGCAAGTTGGTTGTGGATCGGACTTGTCTGATTTTAACGGTGATGAACTAAGAAAGAGCGTATGGCAATTTCAGTTAAGATAAAAATCACTTACAAGCCGCTGTGACTTTTTGCATACTGTGTTTAAGTGCATTTAAACGTAAGGGGTGTTAAGCGAGGTGGGTACGCTGAAGGTCATTGCTCTAGCGCATGACCCGACAATAAAAAATGACTTAAGCAGGTGAATAGTATGAGCATAGAAAAAGCAAACGTCGAGTTGGCGTGTGATACCGATAAAGGATGCGAGGCGATTGATATTATTATCAAGCCGCGAGAGAAAGATCTAGGCGAGTTCATGGTTAGGCGTACCTTGCCAACGACGGAGCGAAAGACGGTCGGCCCGTGGATTTTCTTTGATCATATGGGGCCAGCGCATTTTCCAGCGGGTTCCGGTATCAATGTTCGTCCACATCCGCATATCAACTTGGCCACGGTGACTTACCTGTTTGAAGGGGAGATTTTGCATCGAGATTCGTTGGGGAGTTACGCCACAATTACGCCTGGGGATATTAATCTCATGGTGGCGGGCAAAGGCATTACCCATTCTGAGCGAGAGCGTCCCGAAATAAAAAATGTGCCTCATACGCTGCATGGTTTGCAACTTTGGCTGGCATTGCCAGAGAAAGACGAAGAGATCGAACCTGCTTTTTATCATTACTCTGCCGACAGTATTCCTACAGCGACGGTAGAAGGTGTGCCCTTGAGAGTATTGATGGGCAGTGCTTACGGGTTGACCTCACCGGTAAAAACCTATGCTGAGACCTTGTATGTTGAAGCTCACATGCAAGAGGGGCAGAGCTTAGTCTTGCCTAATGCCGAAGAGCGTGCCATTTATGTAGCAAAAGGTAGTCTGAAAATAAACGACACCGTGATACCTGAGTTTGCCATGGTCATTTTGACGGCGGCTGATGACATAGTGATTGAAGCCACGGCGGATTCGCGCATCGCTTTAATTGGTGGCGAAAAAGTGGGTAAGCGTTTTATTGAATGGAATTTTATTTCCAGTCGTAAAGAGCGCGTTGAGCAAGCAAAACGAGACTGGCAGTCTGGGGCCTTTCCAAAAGTCATTGATGACGAAGAGGAATTTATTCCTTTGCCTTAAACGCCAAGTTCTATCATTTTAGTAGGCTTTTATGGGGTCTACCACAACTCAAGGTATTGGAGCCAACGTGTGCGAATCCCAATTAAACAGGGTAGTCAGCGGTTATCCTGTTTAATTGGGGATCTATATCAGATGATTAAAAGAGGTTGTTATTTCATCGTTTTTTAAGGCTTTTATAGGGCAATTTGTGGTCCAGTTGCACATGGTTCTTATCTGGGTCAAATCAATGAATTATTTCTATATTTTGTAGGGTGTTAGCCATGTAACATTTTCATATCTTCTATTATGATAGGCGCGGCTGGCCCAGTTGAGCGACGATTAAGTAGTGTGAAACCTCTTCAAACACAATTTCTCCTTAGTTTTTATGAATTCCTCCGACTTTGCTGCCTTAATCTCACGCAAGTTTGATTATATGATAAGTGTCAAATTTATGACGTCATCCCTATGTTGGGGCTTGGTTAAGTCCAATTAAGCAACGAGAGAGCTTCTTTTGAAATTATTTACTTCTTTACCTCACATGCGCGCCAATTCCTTTTTTCTTGTTAAGCTGCCTTTATTAACCTCGTTGTTAATTAATCTAGTAGGGTATGCACAGGCGGAAGAATCTAATGTAAAGGTGGATCCTATTCCAGTAGCGGAAAGTGCTCAGCTAGAGAAAGAATCAGAAGGCTATGTTTTTACCAACCAGACAGTGATTGATTTGGCGAGAACATTGGCGCAGTCGCCTATGAAGCCTGCAGATAAAGCGCCTCAAGCATTAACGACGATGGATTATCCAACCTATCGACAAATTAATTTTCAGCAAAACCAAGCTGTGTGGGGAAACACGCCAACCAAATTTTCTGTACAGTTATTTGCACCCGGTTTTATATTCAAAGATCTCGTGTCTATTGATGTAGTGGAAAGTGGAAAAGCTTTCCCGCTTACTGTATCTGCTGACTCTTTTACCACACCGAATCCTGAAATCAGTGCGCTGATTTCTCAAGTGGGTAAATACGCTGGATTGCGTTTGCATTACCCAATAAACAAAGCCGATGTGAGTGATGAGTTTGCGGTGTTTCAAGGCGCCAGTTATTTTCGTGCAGTATCAAAAGATCAGTCTTATGGTTTGTCTGCACGAGGACTTGCCGTTGACGTGGCGCAGCCAAAAGGCGAAGAATTTCCAATGTTCAAACAGTTCTGGATTGAACGCCCATCTTCTAGTCAAGACGCGATTGTTGTCCATGCCTTGCTGGACAGCAAAAGCATTACTGGCGCCTATCGCTTTGGTATTTATCCCGGCAAACCAACACGTATCGATGTAAAAGCCACACTGTTTCCTCGGGCGGATTTGAAAAATGTGGGTATCGCTCCACTGACGTCCATGTTCATGCACAACAGTTCTCTGGATGTATCAGATATACCGGATTATCGTCCGGCTGTTCATAATTCTGATGGCTTGCAGATTCTAACGGGCAATGATGAGATGATCTGGCGCCCATTGAATAATCCTAGTTCATTGCAGGTTAGCGCTTTCAGTGATACTTCTCCAAAAGGGTTTGGTTTAATTCAGCGCAAGCGTAAATTTGAAGATTATCAGGATTTAGAAGCTAATTACCAGACACGTCCTTCTGCTTGGATTAAGCCAATCAATGACTGGGGAGCAGGTCATGTGGAATTGGTCGAGATTCCCTCAAAGTCTGAGACGAACGACAACATAGTTGCTTATTGGCAACCCAAAGATGGGTTGAAAAAAGACCAATCTTACACTTATCAATATATGATGACATGGTCCAACGATACCCCTGTTTCTTTGGACTCGCCTCGTGTTGTACGTAGCTCAAAAGGGATCAAGCTATTTAAAACCAACCCTGAGGTGGTCATCGATTTTAATAAAATGCCAGAGGTCAATGTGAATGATTTAACCGTTGATGCTGGTATTAGTAATGGCGAAATACTCGAGGCCATCGTGGTGAAGAATCCTCACCAAAACGGCGTTCGTGTTTATCTCTCTTTTGACCCGCAAGACGCAGACTTAGCAGAGTTAAGAGTGCAACTCAAACAGGGCGATACTGCCATTGCCCCTACTTGGCTATATCGTTGGATTAAGGATTAAACATGTTATTAAAGGATAGCGCTACAAAGTTCGCATTACCAAAAATGTCACCTTTGGATATGCCTCGTCATGCGGTGAATGAGGCGTCTCAAGCACGTAAAAAAAGGCTACAAAACTTTGCGTTAACAACATTTTTTTCGCGTCTGTTTGTTCTACTGGGGACTGTGGGTCTGTCTTGGTATGGCGCGACAGAAATGTATGACGTACTGAATACCAACGCCATTGCTGGTTTGCAGTGGGCATTTTTGGTGTTGTTTTGCATTAACTTTACTTGGATTTCTTTTGCTTTTTCGCAAGCCACATTAGGCTTGATTTTTCAGTTGTGGCCATTTTCGCGTCGACGTAAAGAACAAGATGTCGAGGGTGTGACAGCGATTTTATTGCCTGTTTATAACGAAGACCCTTTGCGTATTCGCGCGAATATTCAAGCCATGCGAGAAGATTTGCTGGCCCATGCACCGGGTAAATTTGCCTTTTTCATTTTAAGTGACACTAATAAAGCCGATGCATGGATTGCGGAGGAACAAGCTTTTTATCCCTTGTTAAATGAAGAGGGTCAAGCTTGTCCAATTTATTACCGTCGTCGCTACAAAAATGCTGAACGCAAAGCCGGTAACATAGCTGAGTGGGTGACGAGTTACGGTGGCGATTATGAGTGCATGATTGTATTAGATGCCGACAGTCTGATGGGGGCGGAATGTTTGATTTCTCTCACGCGTAGGATGGCGGCAGAGCCTGGTTTGGGGTTAATTCAAACCTTGCCGACGATTATTCGTGCCAATACGCTTTACAGCCGTATTCAGCAATTTGCTAACCATTGCTTTGGTCCGATATACGCTTCAGGTTTAGCTGCTTGGCATGGTTATTCTTCTAACTTCTGGGGGCATAATGCCATTATTCGAACCAAAGCCTTTGCTGACGCTTGTGGTTTGCCTATGTTAGAGGGGAAGGCGCCTTTTGGTGGTCATGTTATGAGTCATGACTTTATGGAAGCCGCATTGTTACGTCGTGCTGGTTGGGGTGTGCGTTTTGATACTGACTTAAAAGCCTCTTATGAAGAAGCACCGCCATCGCTGGTGGATGTGATTGTTCGTGATCGTCGTTGGTGTCAAGGCAACTTGCAGCATAAGGCATTTGTGTTTGCCAAAGGTTTTCATTTTGCGACTCGCTTGCATTTGATGTCTGGCATCATGTCTTATCTCAGTGCTATGTTTTGGTTAATGTTGATCGTTGTGGGTTTTGCCTTGGCGGTACAAGCGTATTTTGTTCGCCCTGAGTATTTTGCTAATCCATCCTTGTTTCCTACTTGGCCTGTGTTTGATTTTGAAAAAGCACGTTCTTTGTTTATCTTGTCGATGGCGTTGGTATTGGCTCCAAAAGTCTATGGCTGGTTGGCGGCCATGTTGAACCTTCGCCGCTGTATGCAATTTGGTGGGCCGATATTACTGACATTAAGCACTTTAGTTGAAACCCTTCTATCGGCTTTGTATGCGCCAATTTTGATGCTGTCTCAGTTTCAGGTTGTGTACGATGTATTTAAAGGGCGTGACAGCGGTTGGAAACCTCAATCTCGTGATGATGGTGCCACATCGTGGAAAGTGGTGGCTCGCGCTCATTTTAGTCACACGGTTTTAGGATTTGTATTGGCTGCTGGGGCTTTGTTTTTAAGTCGAGAGCTTTTTTACTGGTCGTTGCCGATTAGCTTTGGTCTGATTCTGTCTATTCCGTTGTCATGGCTCAGTGGTGGTGCTAAACGCGGTAATGTGATTCGTTACTTGGGGCTGATGCGTGCGCCAGAAGAGAAAAGACCTCATCCGATCGTTGCGATGCAGCACAGACACAGTGTTGAACAAAAAACTCTATCGTTTGATGCTTCTTTGTCCTCTCTTAAACGCTTAGTGTCCGATTCAAAGCTTTTCTATTGGCATCTAGCGCAAATGCGAAAGGACCAGCCTAATAAAGAGTTTTGTCGTGCGTGGATTTGTGCTGAGTGGCAAATTCTCAACAGTGACGATATTCAAAACCTGTTGGATCATCTCAATGAAAAAGAGTGTCTCGCGATTTTGGAACATCGTGAATTGATGAGTATCATGCAGAAATATTTGCCTAAACAGGAACGCGCTACTGAGCGTGATGAAGCCTTAGTGGGGGCCTAGAATCGTCACAGGGTAATGTTTGGATAAAAATATTGGGCCAGAATAACCGTTATTCTGGCCCAATAGATTATGTGAAGACGGTTTTTTTAATTACCAGCTGTGGTCCAATTTAAGGCTAATATTACGACCTGGGTTGTAATAGTTTGCAGTACCTGAACCAACAACATATTGCTTGTCGAGAAGGTTGCTGATGTTCAGTGACAGCTTAGTCTGTTGTGTTAAGTCATAGCCGTAGGACGCATCAAAAAGAACGGCCGCATCGCTTTTTTTGGAGTTTGCCTCGTTGAAATAATAAGAACCAATATATCGAGTTCCAAAGCCAACCGTCATGTCTTGTCTTGGTAGCGTATAGTGGCTCCACAAAGAGGCTGTATGATGGGGCGCTATTTTAATTTCATTGCCTTGATAGGTGTCATCTTCTACCACTTCTGAATCCATGTAGGAATAGCCGCCAGTGATGCTTAGGCTGTCTGTCAATTCGGCTTTTACTTCCAGATCAACTCCTTTTGTGCGGTTTTCGCCAATGATTTCACGTTCAATAGTGCCATTATCCTGAACCACAGAAGTGTCAACATTGTTTTTCGTAAGATCATACACAGCGACAGAAAAGATGGCGTTTATACTGTTTGGTGAATATTTTGCACCCACTTCCAGTTGTTCTCCACGCACAATTTCTGTACCAGAAGACGGTGGGGAAACCGATTCAACTTGGCTAATGTAAGCGGAAACTTCGTCGTTAAATTTGTACGTGAAGGCCGAACGGAAAGAGTTTTCTGAAAAATCATTACGTGTGGTTGTATTGGTTAGATAATTGACTTCAGTCAATTCTATATCGTCATTACGAACGCCTAGCGTCACAATGTACTTATCATCCAGTGCAAAGTTTTGTTGTAAGAAAACACCCCTTGTAAGAGTTTTTGTATCTGTATTACTGTAAATGTTAAGATTATTTGGAGTGCCGCTATATACAACGTTTGTAATATCAATGCTATTCGCAGCTCCATAAGCGCTTACTGAATTAGATTTAGAGTCCTGATACTCAACTCCAACTAAAGTGCTGCTGTCAATACGGCCTTTGCTTAAATCGTATTGCGCAACGAGGTTGCCATTGAACTGTTGGTTTTCTTTTTCTGATGTAATATAGGCGCGGTCTACTGTGGTGCCTGTTCTGCTATCATTGTCAGAAATATAGGTATAACCAGCATAATCTGTTGAGTCTCTATATCTAAAGTTTCCTCTGATCTTGACACTGTTATTGAAGTTATGAGTTATTTGAGCACTGATATTGGTTCGTTCGACATCATGGTAGTTGAAGTCTGGTTCACCAAAAAAATCACTACGGCTGTATTCTCGATCAAATGGGTAGCCGCCGCTATTGGGTGTGGCATCTGTTTTCAGGTAGTCGACAATGAGGGTAGCGCTGGTGTCATCGGTAGGTTCCCAAGTGAGGCCCCCCATCAAAAGTTGTGAGTCATCTTTTGAATAATCGTATTCACGTTCACTGTCTTTGATTTTGCCAGTGAAGCGGTAGGCAAGGGTTTTGTCGGCATCCAGTGTATCGCCAGTGTCGACCCCAACTTCTTTGTGGTCGTTGGAACCATAAGTCACATACGCGTTACCGAACTCTTTAAATTTAGGGCGTTTGCTGACAAAGTTAATGGAACCGCCAGGATCAGCTGGGCCAAACAGAGTGGAGTTTGCGCCGCGAATGACTTCAACACGTTCAAAGGCGTAAGCATCTTCTCGCACACCGCGCAGTGATCCAAGTGTTAATCCATCGCGGTAGGTGGTGGCATCAAAGCCACGAATCTGGAAATAATCATTTCGATCATCTGTACTGTAGTAGCCGGTCAATGTGCCTGGTGTGTATTCAAGGACTTCTTCTGTGGTGCTGGCGTTGCGTTCGGTGATTTCTTTTTCAGTAATAACGGAAACAGAAGCCGGTGTATCTTGAATGCTGGTGGCGACTTTGCCGCCCACCCACAACTCTTTGGCGACCACTGATTCGGCATCATTATCTACTTCGACGTAATCATTGACGAGAATAGGAGACAGGCGAAAGGTTTCGCTTTCTTTTGTCTCTTCTGTTTCTGCATTTGCCATCATAGGTGTCATGATTGAGCAGCAGAAAAGGGCTGTAGTCGCGTAGTAATGTGGCTTTAACGTTGACGAAAGTGTGCTTTTTTTCTTCATTTTTGGGTTCCTCTAATGAAATTATTGCATGAATCTATTTAAAAATGCTGTTGTTAATGATTATTAATTAAAATATTTAATAAGACGGCTCCAATGACGTAAAGCTTATTAAAGTGTGGTGTTCTTGTGTCGCCCAATGGGTAAGACCATCGGTGAACCCGAAATAGGGTCGGACACAATCTGGTTATTCAAGCCAAATACCGTCTGAACGGTGGCTTCGGTGATGACTTCATGTGCTGTGCCATAGGCAAAGACGCGCCCTTGTTGCATGGCAATAAGCTTGTCTGAATATCGAGCTGCGAGATTGAGATCATGCAAGACGAGAACGATGGTTGTGCCTCGGCTCTGGTTTAAATCAACGAGCAGATCCAAAACCTCAATTTGGTGAGCCACATCTAAAAAATTGGTTGGTTCATCAAGCAGCAAAATGTCTGTTTCTTGTGCCAAGGCCATGGCGATCCATACCCGTTGTCGTTGTCCTCCAGAGAGCTCATCAACGTCTTTTTCGAGCAGCTCTGTGGTGTGGGTGGTGTCGAGCGCCTTGGCGACGGCGTCATCATCTGCTTTACTCCAGCGAGACAGGAATCCTTGATGTGGATAGCGTCCTCGACTCACTAAGTCTCCCACCGTAATGCCTTCTGGCGCGGTAGGTGATTGCGGCAAAAGACCAAGTATCTGCGCTAACTGTCGTGTTGAACGTTGGTGTATGGATTTTCCGTCTAATAACACCTGACCTTTGCTTGGCGCCAGTAAGCGTGACATGGTGCGCAATAAGGTGGATTTTCCGCAGGCGTTAGCACCGATAATTGAAGTGATTTGCCCTGGTGTAATGTTTAGCGTGATGTCTTCTAAAATGGTTTTATCGCCATACCCTGCCGATAGGGAATCCACAATAAGTTGGTGTTTTTGTGTCATAGCGCGTTTCCTTTTTGATTCACGCGAATAATCAGATAAATAAGATAGGGGGCACCCAACGCACCAGTAACGACACCAACTGGGTATCGACTCGGTAGTAGAAATTGTCCGATATAGTCCCCCACCATGACGAGACAGGCACCAACCAGACCGGCTGGAACAATCAAAGAGCCATTGTTTTTGATTAAGCGCATGGCTATGGGGCCAGACAAAAAAGCGACAAAGGCAATCGGCCCTGTGATGGCAACACTTACCGCGATGAGCCCAACGGCCGACACCATGACCGTGATGCGTGTGAGTCCAATGCGAATTCCAAGGGCTTGAGCCGTATCATCGCCCATTCGTAAAGCATCGAGCTCCCGTGCACGACTCAATAGAAGTCCGCCAAAAATGCACAAAGAAAGCAGCAATGGGTAAGCTTGATCCAATTGCGCTGAGTTGACGCTGCCTGTTAACCAGCGCATGGCTTCTTGTCTATCCCAGGATTGAGCTTGCGACAGCAAATACACAATGACGCTTTCAATCATGGCGGAGACGCCAATACCGACCAAAATAAGCCGTGTTCCGGTGACACCCCCATGGCGAAAGGATAACGCGTATACGGCGAGAGCGACTAATAGCCCCGTCATAATAGAGAAAAAGGCCACGCTGCTTCCATTCATATTGAGCATAATAATGGCAAACACGGCGGCGGCAGAGGCACCAGAGCTGACTCCGATAATGTCTGGGCTAGCAAGCGGGTTTCTCAGCATGATTTGAAACGCTACGCCCGCCATGCCAAAACTCATGCCGACTAGCATGGAAATGACCGCTCGCGGTAAGCGAAGGTGACCAACGGTAAAAGAGGCGCTGGGTACATTTTTTCCTAGGAGTACCTGTAAAACCTGATTAGGTGGGGTAAAGGATTGACCCATGCTTAGAGTGACCATAAAAACGGTTGCCAGCAGCAGACACAAGATGACTACAATGGTTGTCCATTTTTTTGATCGTAGCTGGCGGGTCGTTCTGACTTGTTGAATGGTGTGGTCTAGACTCTTTGTCATAGTTCCTTCACCCGCTGACGTCTAACAATCCAGATAAAAAAGGGCGCGCCGACGAAGGCTGTCACGACACCGACGGATAATTCGCTGGGTCTAGATACGATGCGGCCAAGTACATCGGCCATTAACAGTAAACTGGCTCCGCTTAGTGCTGAGAACACCAATAACCAGCGATTATCAACGCCAACTATGAGTCGACATAGGTGAGGAATAACCAAGCCAACAAAGCCAATAGGGCCACAAACGGCTGTGGTTGCCCCACAGAGTATCACCGCGGATAACCACGCCATAGACCGAGTCCACACTACTTTTTCTCCCAGTCCTGCGGCGAGGTCCTCTCCTAGTGCTAAGATATTGAGCTTTCTGGCGACCATGGCACTCATTAGATAACCCACGAACAGAAACGGCAGTATGAGTTGTATGCTGTCAAATGTCGCGCCGCCAACGCCCCCAATTTGCCAGGACTGTGCGCCACCGGCGATGTCATTTCTTGGTAAGATAACCGCCATGGTAAAAGACGATAGAGCGACAGAAGTGGCTGCTCCCGCCAGTGCGTATTTCAGCGGGGTCGATTTTCCTCGTCCTAATGAACTTATGATGTAGACAAAAAGAGCGGTGCTTCCAGAACCAAGAATAGCAAGCCAGATATAGCTATTAGGTTGATCGATGCCAAACCAGGCAAGTCCTATGACCACAAAAAATGCCGCGCCTATATTGACGCCCAAGATGCCAGGGTCAGCTAAAGGGTTACGCGTAACGCTTTGCATAATGGCACCCGATAAACCCAAGGCGCTGCCCGCTAATACGGCTAATACTGTACGTGGTATTCGCATAGCCACTGAGGCTTCCCCCATTGTCTCCATCTTGCCTTGCAGGGCGGCGACGATTTCTGGCCAAGACACGTCTCTGGTGCCAACCGCAATAGACAGTAAGCACAAGGCTACTAACACAGCTGCCGAGACAAAAAACGCAAACATGTTACGTTTACATTGAATCTCTGAGTTAAGGCTATGGCTTTTATTCATGGCACTTTTATTCATTGTGCTTTGCGTGCTGCTGCCGCGAGCGCTTTAATGTAATCATTGAGCACCCAAGATATCGACAAGGGGGTTGGATTGGCAGCGGTCGCCAACGGACTGTTGCCAAGCATGACAATGGAGCCATTTTTAATGGCGCGCATTTTTGACATGAGGGGATTCGCGTTCAGCGGTGTGAGTAGATTGTCATTGCCGTAGGTGACAAAAATATCGACATCATTAAATTCGTCTATTTGTTCAATGCTGCTTTCGCCAGAATATTGCCCATTACGGCTTATTTTTTTGATGCTGTCTGGAGAATGCAGACCTAAATCATCAAAAAAACGCACACGTGTGTCGTTGGTACTGTAAAAGCGTATGACACTTAAATCTGTCGGATCAAGATGGGTGATAAACATGGCGGATTTATCCTGTAATTCCGGATAGAGCGCCACTTGTTTGGCAATGTCTGTCTCAATTTTATTGATCAGCGCTTCGCCTTCTTTCTGCATACCTAGACCCGCACTGTTAATGCGAATCATACTGCGCCAGTTTGTCGACCAAGGCGCGTCAGGAAAAGCAACGACAGGCGCTATCATGCTGAGAGTATCGTAGTCCGATTGGCTCAAGCCAGAGTAGGCCGCTAAAATCACGTCTGGTTGTGTGGCGGCGACCGCTTCAAAATCGATGCCATCTCCTTCGTCAAATAAAACAGGTGTTTTGGCGTTTAACTCTCTCAGCCTAGCTGCGACCCACGGTAAAACACCATCACCGTCATCGTCGCCAAATTTGGCCGCGGCGAAACCAACCGGAACGATCCCCAAGGCTAACGGCACTTCATGGTTTGCCCACGCGACAGTGGCAACGCGTTTCGGCTGTTGCTTAATAACCGATGTGCCAAAAGCGTGCTGAATGGTAATGGGAAACGGAGTATCTTCTTGCGCCAAAGAGACACTAGAGAAGATAAAGATAGTGGTGGTAATGATAATCGATACTAAATTCATTTTTTCGCCAAACATTCAACAGAGTCGTTATTGGGTGCAATGGGATTGATAGGATTGTAAAACCAGACTGTGATGTCACTTAAATGGTAGCGTTAAACGTTACTCATTTTATGCAGTAGGCAATGATAGAGGGATTATTTTGAGGATAATTGTACAAATCGGTCGTTTTTGTCTTGGGCTATTTGCTTAGGGGTAAGGCTTGAGTATTTTTTGACCAGCTTGATGAAGTGCGATTGATCGTTGAAGCCGTCTTCAGGAAACAACTGACCGACTTCTAAAAACTCAAAACTGCTACGAAAACGCAAAATATCACAATAACTTTTCAGTGGTAGACCAAGCCATTTACTGAAATAGCGATTTATTTGTCGACTACTCCAATTCGCCCCCGAGGCGATGTCGGCTACTGATATGGCGCCTTTAGACTGATAAATTAAGTCGGACATGATTTTTTTACGAGGGTCGATTGGCGTTGTCATTTGCGCCGTAAAATACTGACCTAACTTCTCACAGAAAAGAGAGAATTGCTGCAAATCATTGATTTCTATGCCAGCAAAGCCGTTTGGTAGCGTAACGCGATCATTGATTAAGTCAGCCACCGATCTATGCAACAAGTACTCTGCGGCCAGCAGTTTTAGTCGAACCCCAAAAAGAACCGACTTGGCTGGCATGTACCCTTTTTGGGAATGGGTCTCTAACCCCACCAAAGACACATGAAGCGGGTACTGATCGCTGTGAAAAAAGTACAAATCGATCCCCCCATCAGGAAAGGTGACAAGTTCCTCGTCTTTATGAGTCGGATTCTTGATCATCCAATAGCTTTCGATGAAGGGAGACAGTTCATCTTTTGGTGCCAACGACGCCAGTTTAATGGTTGATTTCATTGTTCAATAGCACAAGGTTCATTGTTCAATCACCCCATGGATGACAAGTTGCAGGGACAATAGAGTAACCAACAAGCGGTCATATCTCTACAGTAAAAGCATTTTTATTGTTATTTTCTGAACGCGACGTTATTTCGATAAAAATAGTGTTGCGTTATACCTGCCTCTCCCATTTTTGTTGGTAAAAGCGTTCAATTGTTCCCTTTTCATCCCAGCGTAGTAGGTACAGCCATTCGTTGTCGATCAGGTGGCGAACGTTATCGTGTTTCGCGCTGATCTGTTCAATGGCTTCTCTCGGTGCAGCGATATACACAGCGAGTCGTTGTGGTTGGTGCATCCATTTTTCGCCGTTGTGCAAGGATTGCATTGAAAGGCCAATACGCAGATCGCCGCCATTGCCTTCAAAGACCCCTATGTTTCCTCCGACCGCGTTATGCAATACCTTGTTGCCACTGCCGTATTTTAGGTTGTCGGTGACAGAGGCGTTGTATTGCATATTGATCCAATTAGTGACGATCATGGGCGCCGTCATAATGAGTTCGAGTACCGCAAATCCAGTGTCATTTTGCCATTGGTAATCGTGCAAAAAGCTTCGACCTTGTAAATCCACTTGGCGAGTCCAATCTCTTGGCGCCACAATAAAGGCGGCGTTATTTGCCAACCCCCATTCGGGACGAACTTGAGACCAATCTTGACTGCGTGTCAGATACGCTTTATTGAGTTTGTCATCATCGATGTTGAGTAGCGTTGAGTCTATTTGGGCGATGCGTTCCCGTTGAGCGCTTTTGGTTGCTGCGTCGAGCCAGTGTTGAATTTCTTCATCGAGATGATCATCAAAGCAACGTATGTGGTCTGTTGTGGTGTTGTGTAGGGCCGCAACGAATTGGCTGTTGTCTGGAATCTCAATATCTAATGTTTGCAACTTCGCTCGAACGTCTTGATCATTGAGTAATTGGGCGAGCACTCGTACGTTAATTTCCCCCGTTTGTCCGCCACATGCGCCACAGTCTAGGCCTGCTGCATGGAGATTGTTGGTGGTATGGCTGCCGTGTCCAACCAATAAAATGGTCTTCGCAAAGCGCGTTAACCCCATGGCGTGCAAAATGCCTTTTGCCAAACCTGCTTTTTCTTCTATGGTTAATGGTCTGTCTTCTTTTGTCAGCGTCCATTTGTGTTGATGGCTGAGACGGTTCAGTGGATTTTCTGTGCTGCTGGGAAAGAACGACTTTTTCAGCATTTTGAAGACGTAAAGCCACCCCATGGATTCCACCATAGAAAAGGTGGAGGGGGCGGCTTGTGACCAGCCTTGCCAACGAGCGCGTTTATTGAGCCCAACGGCTGTCTTTATGACAGAGGTGGAGTCGAACGGGCGGTTGTCTGATGCAATGGCTTCGGTGGCACGAATCGCTGGTTTTAACAGTCCGGGTAATTGCGGGCGAGAGAGAGAACTGGCTTGTGGTTGGTATTCCAATGGCAGGCCAAAAAATCCCGCGAATCCGAGTGTTTGAATATGATCGCTTTGCGCTTCTAATTCTCGACGTATCACTTCAGAACGCACATCAATACAAAACGCCGCTTGCAGTGTGGGGGTTTGAACGACAGGTTGTGGTTTTGCTGTCAGTAAGGTGTTGTTGAGCCTTTGTTGATAGCTAATTTCCGCGGCTTTGGCCCACACCCATAAGAGACGTTGACTCTCTTGTTGCTGTCGAATCAAGTCAGGCAATTGATGCTTTTCTCGTGTCCATAGGACTTTTAACAGTTCGGCGGTATCCGGTTCTTTTGCCTGATAATAATGCCAGATGACCAGTTCCCACGCCATGCGAATGGCCAAGAGTGACATCATGTCGTCGTGTGGCTGATCATAAAGGTTCCCTTGCCAACGCAAGTACGCCACCCATGACCCCCAACCATTAATGTCGAGTAATAACGCATGGGCATAATGACCGAGTAGATCGTCACTGAGTGTTAGAGTATCAATGGCGTGAGCAATGACTTGCTCGGGAGCAGTGGGCAGTTGTTGAAAGAAGGCCTGTAACCCTGACTCATCTAAGATAATACTGAGGCCTTTGTCTCGGCGGGTAACATCGAGCCAATGTTGATATAAGTCGGGCTGGTGCGAAGTGTCTTGCCGTCCAAGAATCGGGCGTAATTGCTGATAATGCGCGGCGCAAAACTGGCTAATTTGATGCGTGATTTCATCGCGCCAAGCCATTTTGTGAGGGTCGCGTTGATTGTCGAGTAGGTCTGACAGGTTGTGCCAGTTTGCAGTGGGCGTGTCTTCCTGCAAAAACGCGACCAGCTCAGCTTCTTCAAGTGGTGTTTGTTGTGTTTTTGCGGCCCGCATTAGAGCGCTGGGTTGAATTTCACCAGATTGATAACCTTGTAAATAATAGGATTTTGGCATCAATAATTGGGCATCGCCTAAGGTTCTGAGTGTGGCGCTAACTTGTTCAATTGGCTGATGGCGCATTGGCCAAAAAGGGTTCACGGCAATCATCTGGTCCAACGGCCACGTGGGCGCAATATGTTGTCCAGCTGACTGCAATATCGCCATTTGTTTCTCTGTTAACATCGGACTTTGGGTGGCGCTGATGTCAGCATTCATCTGGTTACTCCTTCTTAGAAACCTTGGTATGGCGTACTTATTTAATGGACGTTTGTTGCGTTAACGTTTTGCTATTAATGCGAGTGGGTAAACGCAATGGCCACACTTTTAAGGTTAGGCGCGTTAACCATTCATCAAGGTATAAGCCAGCAAACAACGCCATGGATAAATGCTGTATAGCAGGCCGTTGTGCTTGATAACGCAGTAACCAACTTAAAACAAATAAACTGATAAACAGCCCCATAACCCAGATATCAGCCAAACTGAATGCATCTACACGCAATGCCGGGTTGATTGGTAATACAAGGCCAAAGAAGGCTTTCATGGTGCTGTAAAGGGTTAGCAATAGCAGGGTTAAGCCAATAGCGGAGAGGAGACTGGCTTTACGCTGTTGGCCATGGCGCTGAGCAATTAACACAGTTAAAGCCAACCCGAACAATACCCAAGGACTCCAAACGCCTTGGTAACGGATTGCGTACGCGGCGGCAATCACTAGGCCAGCTGAAAGGATGGCTGCCAGTAGCCAATCCCCAACCGATGGCGCCTGCGGTGGTGCCAGACGACGCTGAATATCTTCGTGTATGGCATTGCCTGAATTTAAGAAGGCGTGGGCTTTGTACACCGAGTGAGTCACTAAATGCAGTAAAGCCAGTTCAAATAGTCCCAACGCACATTCCAATAACATTAAGCCCATTTGCGCGCTGGTAGACCAAGCCAAACGCACTTTTAAGCTGATTCTGGTGGTCATGATAAGCGCACTGATCACGGTTGTTAGGCCGGCTACAATGAGCACCAACCACTGAGCGTCGGGAACTTGAAGCAGCAAGGGCCCAAATAGTATTAATAAAAAGCCTCCCAAATTAATCACCCCAGCGTGCAGCAATGCGCTCACTGGTGTTGGCGCTTCAACGACCTGTATCAACCAGCCATGTACTGGCAGTTGTGCGCATTTAATCAAGGCCACAATCGCAATTAAAATAGCGGCAATGTATTCATATGCGGTCAACGATTGATCGGTATTGTTTGCTTGTTGATTAAAGGCGCTCACCAGTTCATGAATAAAGAAGGTGTTGTGAGCTTGGTACAATAAAACAAAGGCGACGAATAAACACAGCTCAGCGGTTCGTGCTAATAAGAACTTTTTGTGTGCTGCAAGCGCAGCTCGTGGGCGCTCTGGGTAAAAGGTTAAGAGCTTGTGCAGTGCTAGGCTAATACTTACCCAACCCAGCCAAAACAGTACTAAATGGTTGCTCATCACCACCAAAGAGACCGCCGCTAACGTGAGCAATAACCAGCGCCAATACACGTTTAATCTTGGCTCCGTCGCCATGTAGTTGCGTGAAAATGTCATCAATATAGTGCCCATAAAGAGCACCAGTGCCAGCATAATCAAACTAAGGTTCGTTGTACTAATGTATTGCTGTGTAGCAGGTGGCGTCGGCAGGCGCCAATGAGTCAGCACACCCACAGTAAAAAGCCCTATGAGCAGAAAACTCAAATGCACAAGACGACGACCTTGGCTTCGGGTTTGCTTGCGACCAACTGACCAGCCTGCTAACGCCAAACTGATGGGAATAAGAATAAAAAATATGGAAGATACAAACATACTCATGGTAGGCCCCTTGATTCATTGTGGGCAAGTATGTCAGAACTGGATTGATTAAAAAAATATATATAAAATAACTAAACGTTCACTTAAATAGAATGATTATGAGCCGACTCAATTATCACCATTTGTATTATTTTTGGCGCATCGCCGTCGCGGGTAACCTTACTCAGGTTGCTAAGGAGTTGCATATTTCGCAATCGGCCCTGTCGTTACAGATTAAGCAACTCGAGCATAATATGGATGTGGCGTTATTTGAACGCAGTGGCCGACGTCTTATTTTGACCGACATGGGACGACGTGTTTTAGCTTATGCCGATGATATTTTTAATAAGGGCGAAGAGCTGGAGTCCTTCTTAAGTAAGGGAATTTTGGCGGAAACTCAGCATTTGTCGATTGGCGTATTGCCGACGTTATCGAGAAACTTTGTTGAGCACTTTGTTAGTCCACTCTTGGCCAAACCCGAAGTGAGTTTTTCATTGACCGCTCGTGGCATGAGCGATTTGCTCAATGGCTTAACGAATCATGAATTGGACCTTGTCTTGACCAATCGTCCTATTAGTGCCGACACGAAAGACGCACCTTGGATTGTGCAGCAAGTCTCCCGTCAGCCACTGGCGATTGTGGGCCCGAGAGAAGGTAAAATACACACACCATTTCCGCAAGGGTATGAATCGGCGCGTTGGGTACTACCTGGAAAAAACACCGAAATTCGCACGGCATTTAACCTACTGTGCGCCACATGGCAGTATCAGCCCGATGTCAAAGCTGAAGCCGATGACATGGCGATGCTGCGTCTTTTAGCGAGGGACAGTGGTGCATTAGCGGTACTACCACCAGTGGTAGTCAAAGACGAAATTAGACAAGGATTGCTGGAAGAATATCAACGCCTACCCGATGCCTACGAACACTTTTACGCCATCACCACACAGCGTAAATTTGTGCCACAAGTCCTAATGGAATTGTTGCAAATGAGTCAAAATATTTAGCTTTTGAACGACAACTGTAATTTTTACTATCTTATTTGCTACATATAGTTAGCTCAATCAAATTATTAATGAGTAAGTTAGCCCCAATTTCTTTCAGGTTTGTATTGGTGTGATAGTCACACGTTACTAGGGAAGGTACGAATAAGCCTATCACATTCGGTAATCGCCTCGAATAACAGGTTTTGTCCACATGCTGAGACAAAAAGGTTTGTTCAACCTTCTCTAGAGTGCATTCACGCCAAATAACCACTGCGTACCACTTACTTTCATAGTCGTTTTTCAAAGACACCTAAAGCGTTCGTGTAACGATGTGTAATATAACTTTTTTGTTTAAGCCAGTACTTTATTTTTTATAGCTAAAAATGATGAAGCCTCAGAAGAACCTTTATATTACAGGTATTTATTTTAAAACTTTATTTATTGTTCTTAGTTCTTAAAAAACACCTGAAAATTGATAATAGAATACAGACAGGTATGAAGTTGGAGATATATTATGAATGAAGCCCCAAAAAAAGTGAAATTTGATCTCTCTATTTTTAATGCAATAAATCATGGCCCCTTGAGACAGGGTAAATATAATACAACTATTGAATTAGAGTTAACCACTGGTAAGCATTTGTTTACGAGTGTGCCTGCGGTAATTGGTTCGTTTTTTCACTTTAAAGTATATGGTCATATATCCATTCCATATAGTTATGACTCATCAACTGGGTATATTACCATTTGTGGGCCTGATGCAACTAGTGGAGAGCAATTGGCTATTCATACTTCTCTTGAACAACATACTAAGATGGCTGGTCAGTATAATAGCAAGCGTTTTGATACCACCGAAGCTACCCCTAACATGTGGACGGATTTTATTGATAGCAACCCTACGATGAAGCAAGCGTATCAAACAGCTATCCGGCAAGTTATGGATACACTTGTAAATCAGATGTTGGGTGCAGGGGTGCAAGGAGTGATTCAAACGGGTTCTGCTCCTGTTGTGAATCCCTATAATTTCCAAGATTATAAAGCCATGTTTGCACCTGAAAAAGCAGATGTAGAACAACCTTCATTAGATGATCTGTTTGAAGTACAAAGCATTGTAGAATCAACCTACTACGGTACTATCACTTGGTCTCTGAATTATGCCTTTGCTAATATTATTGGCTCCACTAGCGATCCTAAGCCCCAAGGATATAGTAGTTGGATTAGACTATGGGCCGATGCCTGCAATAATGGATATGGCACAACTCACTGTTCTTCATTTAATTATGCAGACGGTCATACACCGTTCAACTGTAATACGACGGACTTTGTCGGTGGCCATGTTATTCCTGGGCAGAGTGCCAAAAGTGTTGCAAAAGGTGGTACAGCCTATATTTTTCCTATATGCAAGAGCCATAATAATAATGACAATATTTACATGTCTAGTCGTTATAACCCAGTTGGTGTCGTGCTCCACAATTATAATCAGTAAATTTCAAATAAGGCGAAACCATGATTAGCTACATTTATAATGGCGTTTATCAGCAGGGCATGTCTATTAGCGGAATGTTGCAATTGGGGGTAACGAAAGGTGGAGGGCCAATTCCTAGGCTTACAGGTGGTGGTCTTTCTACGACGATTCCCCAAGCAACAGGGTTATTTGTTCCTTTCGACGGGACTGCGAATCACAGTATTGCGATTCCGTTACTAACTTGTGCTGCGATATTATTTTCCAGTACGGATCCTGATGCTAATTTAGGAACTTATGTTTATCATGCCTTGTCTGGTACGGTGAGTAATAGCGTGATTAATACGGCCGTTGCAGCGCTCGGTAATCCACCGCTTGCTTCGATTCTCGTGGTATACACATTTCCAAATCCATCCGATGCCGATTACGTGGCTGCTGCCCAGAGTATTGTCAATTTTGGTATTCCCTCTGGACAAGTATTATTTGCCCCTAATTTAACTACTAGTGATTTCGGAGCGAGTGGTAATACCTTTATTGGGATCTGAGAGTTAAAGTGTTTTTTTTATGCCATTTGAATAAAATATCGGGTCGTATTTTTAAAATAAAAGTATTTATTTAAAAGTTATAAAATAAAGATTAGAGTCTCATAGTGAGACTCTTGATATTAAATATATAAAGCAGAAGAAATATTGTTTCCTTACTTTTTAGTATGTGAAAGATCTCGTGCTTCTGAGGAAATTTTTAATCCTGCTTCTTCAGGAGAACAAGCAATAGTACCAAATAATGCCTGAAGTCGGCTCATCCCCCAATTGTTAATTAAAACAACTTGCCCGTTTGGTTTATAGGTAATTGTATACCCTGAATTAATGTTTACGCCATTTTGCCAAGCAGCATTGCCGATCTTGATGTCAAAATGCCCTAATTCTGGTCCTACGTTATAGATGTGCAATTCAGTATTTATCTGTCCCAAATTAACATCACCGCTATGAGATGGGATATTGATAACAGCCATATTTATCTCCTTGAATTTAATGGTTTTAAGTGAATAATTATCAATGATTTAATCATCAACCTTGATAGGGTAGTCTTTTTATTTTAATTTTAAAATTACACTAAATTACATTGGTTTTTTTGATATCGTTTGTCTTGCTTTAAAAAAAATAATCGTTGAAAGTGCCATTTATATTACTATCAGTGGGTTAAGGTAGTGTAACTAGGTGTAATTGCTTATTGGATATCTGTTTTCTATAACTGGTGGTCAGTGTGTCACTTCTCGCTAGGCTATGACATTTTTAGCACTTTGAAAGAATGGCAAAATTTACGTTCAGGATATAAGAGCTTGTAAAATAATATGGACAATGCAGCGTATAACTTATCTTCCATGATACTCACCAGACTCAAAAGTGGGGGAGACAAAGTTGCATTTACTTTTATCTCCGATAATGATGAATCTACAGCGATTAGTTATGATCAGCTAAATAAATTAGTGCTACAAAAAGCTTCTATTTTACAGAGTGAGATCGGCAGTAATCGGATAGCCTTGTTAGTGTTTCCAACTTGCCTTGAGTTTGTCACAAGTTTTCTTGCATGCATTGTGTCTAACGTCATTGCGGTTCCACTTCCCCTTCCTAAAAGCACCAAAGATAGAGTGAGTTTTGAACGTGTACTAGGGGCATTAGATGTCACTGGAGCGAAGACTTTATTGTTGCGTTCATCAGACTTTTCTTTGTTTGATAATCTCGATTTCAACGTACAGTTATTGGATTTGGATAGTACAAACAGTGGTAATACGCCCACTTTTATAGCTCCCAATATTGAAGCAAAAGATACCGCTTATCTGCAATTTACATCGGGTTCTAGCGGTGCACCACGAGGTGTTGTTTTATCACATCGAAATGTTCTGGAAAACCTAGCTTCTATCAAGCGGGCATTTAATCACTCCGAGTCAACAGTCACGTTAAGCTGGCTTCCATTGCATCATGATATGGGGCTAGTTGGGCATGTGCTACAACCCTTATTTGAGGGAGGAAGTAGTGTCCTTATTCCCCCTTCTAAATTTTTACGTGACCCGCTTTTGTGGCTTCGCTCAATTGATAAATACAAAGCTAATACGAGTGGTGGGCCTGCGTTTGCCTATCAGTTGTGTGCTTCTAAACTAAAGGAAAATACTGATCTGGATTTAAGCAGTTGGAAAAATGCGTATGTAGGCTCGGACCATATACCTGCAGAAGTATTAGACAATGCATCTGAGCGTTTTAGTCGACATGGTTTTGATTCAGCCAGTTGGTTACCTTGTTATGGACTGGCTGAAGTCACCTTGTTTGTCGGAGGCACAAACGAGCGCAATGTATTAATGCTGGATGTTGATGCATTAGCAAAAAATCAAGTTTCTGTATTGAGCGAAGAGCAGCGCGGTAAACCCATATTTGGATATTGGATTAACTCATCAGATTTTGATGTCAAAATTGTCAATTCAGAAACGCTTATCGAATGTACAGATGATGCGATTGGTGAAATCTGGCTAAGGGGGCGGTCAATAGGTGATGGGTATTATCAAAATGACGTTGCGAGTCATCAAACATTTAACCGTAAGTTACGTGGCGCTGAAAACGAGGGCTACCTATGTACTGGTGACTTAGGTTTTTTTAAAGATAATCGTTTGTATCTCACTGGAAGAAGTAAAGATTTGATCATTATTCGTGGTGTGAATCACTACCCTCAGGATATTGAGAAGACGGTTTTGATGGCGGATCCAGGCCCAGTTCATCATGAAGTAGCTTGTTTTTCGGTCGAGCGAAAAGGGCATGAGCAGCTTGTGGTGATCCGTGAAAGTCGTAATAGAAGTGCGACGAGTGACGAGCAGAAAATACGGCGCGAATTAATAGCGTCAAAAATCGCTGACAATCATGCCATACAGGTCAGTCACGTGGCGTTCGTTAACCCTGGGGTTATTGCCCGAACCACGAGTGGAAAAATATCCAGAAGCCAATGTAAGAAAGATTTTTTAGCCAATAAATACCATGATGCTCTTGCGGAGCAATCGAATAGTCAGCAAAGAAAAATACCAAACATAAATAATCGAGTGCCTATTGTGGGTATGGCATGTCGGTTTCCCGGATCCGCTAATAGTCTGGATGAATTTTGGGCGTTGTTAAGTGAAGGTCGAGATGCGATTAGTGAAGTGCCTGCGGATCGTTGGGACGTTGATCAATATTATAGTGAAGTTGCTCAAGCGGGAAAAATGAATACTCGTTGGGGAGGGTTTATAGACGATGTGGATCAGTTCGACCCTCAGTTCTTTTCGATTTCCCCACATGAAGCCGCGGAAATGGATCCTCAACAGAGAATACTATTAGAAACATCATGGCGAGCATTTGAACATGCTGGCATTACGAAAGAGCAATTAAAAGGCAGTAATACGGGCGTATTTGTCGGTATATCCAATGGCGATTATTTACGTTTAAAGTGTAAAAAAGACCCAGATTTTATCGACTTCAACGCCTATTCTGGTTTAGGGAATGCCTATAGCATTGCGGCGAATAGAATCAGTTATGTGTTTGATTTGAGAGGGCCAAGTGTGGCCGTGGATACAGCGTGCTCTTCTTCTTTAACGGCCATTCATGCGGCCGTTAAAAGTATTTTAGATGGCGAATGCGAGACTGCGATTGCTGGCGGTATAAACTTAATGTTGGCACCGGATGCAACCATTCTTTTATCGCAATTTGGCATGATGGCGGATGATGGACGCTGTAAAACGTTTGATAACTCTGCAAATGGTTATGTTCGATCTGAAGGTTGCGGTATGGTCGTGCTTCGACGATCCGAACTGGCTTTGGAAAATAGAGATTCCATCCTCGCTTGGATTTTAGGATCATGGCAAGGGCAAGATGGCCGTAGTAATGGTATTACCTCGCCAAATCCAGATGCTCAAAAGCAGTTGCTATTAAATACTTTAAAAAAAGCACAGGTAGACCCCTCTGATGTGACTTATATTGAAGCACATGGAACAGGTACCAAGGTAGGTGATCCGGTCGAGATGGAACAGCTCAATGCTGTTTACGGTCTTGATACTAAAAAAAGGTGTTATGTTGGATCAGTAAAAGCAAACATTGGCCATTTAGAGGCGGCGGCAGGTGTTGCTGGTTTGATCAAACTGATCTTAGCCATGCAGCATAAAAAGATTCCAAAACAAATTCATCTTAATGAGCTGAATTCTGATATCGACTTATCACAAAGTCGTTTTTATATCCCGACCACTGAAACCGATTGGCAAAAAGCTGATTCCGCGAGGTTAGCGGCCATTAGTTCTTTTGGTTTTGGCGGTGCTCTTGTGCACATGCTTTTGGAGGAAGGGAACACTTGCTATGAGCCAAATTCTCATGGGCAAGAGAGTGGCAATTATCATTGTATTTTGCCCATTTCAGCCAACACATTGGAAGCGATGGATAGCGTCATAAATCAGTGGAAGACGCTGTTAGCTGAGCGAAGATTTTCCTCGTTAAAACAGTTATGTCAGGTAGCGGCGACTCGTCGTTCTCATTTCCGATATCGTGCTTCTGTCGTAGCATCGTCCCAGTTTGAATTTAGACAAGCATTATCCAATCTTGATATTAAAGACATAGCAGCAAGTCATCTTGCTGCTATGTCACCAGAAGCCGTATTTTTATTTAGTGGGCAGTCTGGTCATTTTGCGAGTATGGGAAAGTACTTATACCGTAACTTTTCGGTTTTTAAAGACGCATTTGATTTATGTGCGGATGCTTTTGAACGGAAACAACAAAGGTCACTGGTGGAGTTAGTCTTTTGCGACGAACAGGAGCCGGGTAGCAATGGCCTCACAGAGCTCGATGAATATGCGCAACCGGCTTTGTTTGCGGTTGAATACGCATTGGCACAACTGTGGATATCGTGGGGAATCATACCCAAAGTGTTGTTAGGGCACAGTTTGGGGGAAATAACAGCCGCTTGTCTGGCGGGCTGTATGACAGTTGAAGAAACCATGTCTCTTGTTATCGTCCGAGGGCGACTTATGATGCATGCCCCTGGACATGGCGGCATGCTGAGTGTACTTGCTGGATACGAGGATCTTCGCACAAGTGTTGATTTGGATGCTTTAGAATTGGACATTGCTGCCATAAATGGAGAGTCCATAACCATAGTGTCAGGCCCAATGACATCAATATACGCATTGGAAGAGATACTGAAAACAAGACATATCAATAGTGGCAGGCTAAACGTTGTTCACGCATTTCATAGCCGAATGATGGATCCTATTTTGGATGAGTTCGAACAGGCCGCCGCAGAAATAGACTACAAAGCCCCAGTGTTACCTCTTATTTCAAGCGTCACGGGTAAGGCAATGCTCATGGCTCCGAGTGCTTCTTATTGGCGGCAACATTTAAGAGAATGTGTTCAATTTAATACCGCAATAGATCAAATACTCAAGGATACCTTGTCAGGTATTTGTATTGAAATTGGTCCTGGAAAAACATTGATATCGTGCGTTAGGCATCATCGAAGCATTTCGGAAAATATGCTCTTGTGTCAGTCTCTCAATGATGATTCTTTAGGTCTTTCAACCATTCTGCAAGCGCTTGGTCAATTATATTTGGCAGGCGTGTCATTAGATTGGAATCGAATATACGAGGCTCCTGAACTTTCTCCCTGTGATCTCCCCGAGCATCCGTTTAACCGAAAACGTTACTGGTTTGATGACGTTCCGGAAAACGAAATCGCAACGATTGAAGCCAGTGTTGAAAATACTTTACCAGATATCTATGACATAGTTTGGCAACCACGGCCGCTTACAGAAATGGTTAAACCTGCAACTAAATCAACTGGTTGGATTATTATCGGACATGGTCGAGGTTATGCAAGGCGCTTACAAAGGCTCCTTGAATCTCAAAATAAGCCTGTGTTTTGTATAGCAGCGGGTAAAGAAAATAGCTTATGGCGAGACATACTGTGGTTTTTAAACTGGGGCAGTGCTTCAACTATATCGATGGGGGATCTTTGTGATTCGGAGGAATATGCAAAAACCTTAAATCGAATTATTAATAAACTGGCACGCTACAATGTCACAAATTGGCGTATCGTTTACTTAGGAGCAATGGATTTAACAATCAGCACACAAACCTCTACTAACAGTTTAGAACAGGATCATGCGGGCGTTGGCGTATCTGGCTTGCTTGCGCTGATCAAAGGAATCAACAAAGTAGCTTTAAGAACCTCTTTATGGGTTGTGACACAAAATGCGGTTGTCGTGAATGAGTTTACAACTGAAGTTGAATGTGCAGACGTGTCTGTCGCACAAGCGCCTATTTGGGGGTTAATGAAAACCGCTTACTTGGAACACCCAGAATTAAGAGGTGGCTTGATAGATATCGAGGAAAAATTGGCGGATGAACAGCAACTTACCCTATTGATCGAGCAAATGGAGGGTGGGATTGACGAGGCTCAGGTCGCCTTTAGGAATGGGATTCGTTATGTGCAAGTACTTGAAACACTGCCATTAAACAACCATTTGCCTTACGTTGCTGATAGTGAATCAGCCTATATTATCACCGGTGGGCTGGGAGGGATTGGTTTAGCTTGTGCTGCTTGGTTGGTTGAAAAGGGTGCAAAACACATTTATCTATTAGGACGTCGTTCACTGCTTGATATAGAAGCTCACATTAGCCTTGCTTCAGGCACATATGAGGCCGATTTGAATGTGGTGGATAAGGTTGAGCAATTAAGACAGGCAGGCGCGAATGTAGAATCGATCGCTTGCGATATTCGGGATCATCAAAAGGTATCCGAGGTTATACACCAAATCAGAAGTGTTAGACCGATAAAAGGGGTGCTTCACGCGGCAGGGGTGAATTGGGTAGCGAAGACCATTGACGTTGATCGACAAAAGCTACTCGACTCGATGGCCATTAAAGTATCGGCAGCATGGAATCTGCACCAGTTGACGATAAAAGACGATGTTGATCTATTTGTTTTATTCTCGTCCGTTTCGGCGCTCTGGGGGTCTGTTAACCTTGCTCACTATACGGCTTCGAATTACTTTCTTGATGCTTTGGCTCAGCTAAGGCATCAGCAAGGAAGAAAGGCGGTGTGTATTGATTGGGGACCTTGGTCTGATGTGGGGATGAGTGCGAAAGAAGAAGAAACGAAATTACTTGAAATGTTGGGACTAAATCTAATAGCGCCTGATCAAGCACTCGCGTTTATGGAGCGCCTAATTGTCAATAACCAGCCTCAGGCTGTGGTGGCGAGCTTCAACTGGAAACGTTTTCAGTCTTTTGCTAATTTTTCACTTTCTCCTTCCATGTTTGAAAAGATTTCTGTGGAAAGTGCCTTAGTATCGTCTTTACCTAACCTCGCAAATTTCTCTAATCTTACTAAAGAGCAAGCGCGGGAAGAGCTGCTTAAGATCATTAAAACGCATCTCAGTTCGGTATTGCATCATGCCTCTGATAAGCAGTTTGATGACAACACGCGTTTTAATTTTATGGGAATGGACTCGTTAACGGCGATGGCATTGTGTGCGCGTTTAGAAACCCACTTGGGCATCGATATTTCAGCGATGGCCGTCTATAACTACCCAACGATAGGCAAACTAGCGGACTATCTGTATTCGTTAATGGATCGTAGCTCTGAAACGACGGAAGGAGAAGCTGAACAGATGTTGTCTTCTCGTTTTTTTAATGTGCCAAATGTAAACGACAAGGGCTTTAGGCTGTTTTGTTTTCCTTACGCAGGCGGTGGAGCATCGGTTTTTGCTGAATGGCGATCCATAATGAACGCTGAGGTAGATATTATCCCATTGGAATTACCTGGACGCGAAAATCGGATATCTGAGCCATCAATGACGCAAATGCCAGATATAGTGGATGCGATTGTTGAAGAGTTAAAACCTTATATTGGCAAACCATTTGGCTTTTTTGGACATAGTTTAGGTGGGTTGTTGTGTTTTGAGGTCGCTAGAAAGCTGCAAAGCTTGGGGCTGCCACTTCCTGGACCAATTGTTATATCTGGCAGTGTACCCTCTCAGTATCGGAAAAGCGAAGGTCTGCATAGGCTACCTGATCATGAATTACTTGAGGCATTGTCTAATCGGTTCGGCATTGTACCACGAGGCGGTTGGAGTGAAGATTTACAAAAAGCGCTCATTCCCACTTTGAGGGCTGACATGCAACTCTCCGAAAGTGTGGAAATCTTAGATCATAGCCCACTTAATGAACGTATTCATTTATTTGTTGGGCGCGATGATGAGTGGGCACCACCTGAATCCATGAAACATTGGCGGGAAATGACGACAAAATTGCCAGTTATTGAGTTATTTGAAGGGGATCATATGTTCATTCGAGGTGAGGCGAAAAATGATGTGATCCAATGTGTTAAACAGTTGATATCCGAGCGTCGAGAGGAAACCCATATATGAGCAAAGCAAATCAGGCAATTTGGTATGAAATATATGGCGGTCGATACATAAGTGATGATCCCTTTTTCTTTGACGAAAAGGATTTTGAGTGGACGCAAACACTGAAGGATAATTGGCACATTATTCGAGATGAAATGTTAGCATTACTCCAAGAACATCCTGAAAAACTTAAACCATATTTTAGTAAAAACTTGGTGTTCCCCCCAAAGCATTGGAAAACAACGGGATTCTTTTTTTGGAATTGGCGGCTCCATAAAAACTGTCGTAGGTGCCCAAAAACCACGGCAATATTGGAATCCATACCAAATTTAACGGGTGGAAATCTGAGTATTCTTGAACCGGGAGCGAACATTAACCCGCACCAGGGGGACACCAATGCTCATGTAAAAGTTCACATCGGATTATCGATTCCAAAAGGTTTACCTGATTGTGGTTTTCAAGTAGGTGATGAAATTCGTGGTTGGAAGGAGGGGGAGTTACTCTTATTTTGCGACGCACATCGCCATACAGCGTGGAATCATTCAGATGAAAGACGGCTGGTGTTTATTATTGATGTTATTCGTCCAGAGTTTGCGCATAAAAAGCAGTCTATCTGTGTCAATGTGTTGGCAACCTCTATGCTACAGTTGCTTTATCAAAATGTTTCTTGGCTTAATCGGCTGCCAGGAAAAACCCATCACGTACTTCACTTTTTGATTCGTAATGTACTGAGGCTTGTGTTACCGATCCAAAATAAGCTTCGGTTGTTATAGTTTATCGGCCTATATATTTTTGAATTAGAATGAAACCGCCTCCCTGAATAACGCATAGGGAGGCGTTTGATAGCAGATTGTTACTTGGCTAGATAATCACATACAAAATACTTTGTACTTTGGTACCATCACTCGCGGCTCCTACCAGCGTGTAGGTACCGGCAGAAGGTGCTTCGTACTGCCCATGGTCTATGGCACTCATGTCTTTCCCGTTCAACGTGAGAGAGACAAGGTTTGCAGTAACCCAGCTTATGGTTGACATGTTTTTTTGCTGTCCGAAGTATTGAATCTGAGGATGAGATGTATCGGCTCCTCCCAAATAGTAAATACTATTATTGCCACCGGGTTGATAAATGGTTAATACGGCAGAACCATCGTGTTCGAAAACATATTGAGAACCTGGCCAGTTGTCGGGAATGGTTTTGTGTATGATGCCTGATAGTTGTCCATCGTCATTATTGGCGTATTTGAAGTAAGCGAGTTGAACTTCCTGGATATCAAGTGTTATGGATGTACTGAAGCTATGGCCTTTATTCGTCGGGTCGTAACCTGTCAAGGTTAGGCTGTATTCAGCTGTTCCAGGAAGCTTACTCTTATCATTTGCTGCGTTATATACATCTAGACCAGGGGTGATTGATGGGAACTGAGATTTGGTTGGATTGGTATACCATTGTGAGCGACCTAAAGGACCAGTCCAATAAGCTGCTGTGGCGAACAGGCTGGTCCAAGCTAAATTGTTTGATTCTGTCGGGCCAATGTTCATGCCTCCTTCTTGAGTTTCTTCAGCTAACTCGAAAGAGGTAATGACAGGAATATGCTTTGTCAAGGTCGCCGTCGCTTTCTGTGGTGCTTTACCAGTTGCGAATACTTGCAAAGTATAGGTTGTCTGAGCGTTCTGGCCTATGGGAGCGTCAATGGTATAGCTTTCGGTATGGGGTGGTTTACCGGATACCGGAAAACTGTCTGGAAATGGTTGTGATGAAGAACCTGCCACGGTAACCGTTTCGCCTCCGGTCGTCTGCCACCATAACGTGCTGGTGGCACTTTCTCCGATGGTGAGAGGATCAATCCAAGCATAAATACCGAGTTCTTCTTTTACTTTATTCACCGGAATGGATGTGCTTGCTGATGACGAGGTAATAAATTCTTCGATCTCAATCGATGTTGACGCAGCCGTATCTGAGATACTGACATTCGTAAAGGTGACAAGAATACTTTGACCTGGATTCAGTGTTGTTCCCGACGCAACACTCGATGTAACCTGATATTTACCACTGATTTTTGAAACACTAAACCCAGTGGTATTGGTTGATGCCGTAAAGGTATCCGCTGTGGTCAAATCGTTATCGTTTTGACCTACGGGGATGGTAATTTCTATGGAAGAAGGATCTCTTCCTCCTTCGAATAACAAAGCAGGTGAGGTAATCGGATTGCTAATGGTCAGTGTTAGGTTTGTCGTGGTTGCGATAAAAACCTGTTGTGGTTCAATTAGGTACGTCAGTAAAGTGTTCATTGTTTGATTCCTTTTTAATGGAGACTAATTGGAGTTACCACCAAGATTCTTCGGAGATAAAGTAAGCCAGCCTTCACTTAATGTCGGAGGCAAATCAGATAGAGTGGCAATGCCATTTTGGCTTCCCACATTGTCAGATGTTGTCCATTCGGTGACGTCTGTACGTGCAGCCCATCCCCACTTGCCACGAATTTCTGCCGGTAATGGCATTTGAATCGAAGCCGGATTTGTTAAAATAGGGCCTACCCTGAAACTTGCTTCCATCCTATTGAGTGCACTGATGTATTGGCTTGATGACAGTCCGATAGTGATTGCAGGTTGACTTCCCATAATGAGAGGGATTTCTTTGGTTGGATCAACCAGCAGCGTAACGTACAAATCTTCGGCATCCGGTGCCATTTCAATCAAATAATTGGTGGTGACGTATGCTGAATCTGGCGTAGAGGTCATATCCAGAATTTTAGGAATACTTTGCCCAGACATCGGGTGTACTCTTAGTCCCGCTCTAATACCGCTAGTCGGAGTGTAAGCATGAGCTGAATATATAGTGTCGTATTGATTGCCAATAAAATAGCCGATGACACCGTTGGTCTGAAAACCTAGATCTCCAATACGGATATTGAAGTTAAATTGATTGATTGGCGTTTGTTGAGGGTCGTAAATTGGGGTGTTTCCATTACTTCCGACATAATATTGCCCAGTGTTCGCCCAGGATTGATTGTATAAAGGTCTGCCATGTAAGCTGAATTGCACTTTGGCGCGGACAAGAGCGAGGGGTTTACCTAGTAAAACAGATAGATTGCCCGTAGTGGAAACACTGCCTGCAGCGTCGTTTGCCCATAATGCCGAGTCGATAATATCAAGTAAATCTCCGTAAGCTGAGCTACTGACAGTTCCAAAGTTTAATAGGCTGGTTACGAAACCTTGTAAATGGGAGTTGGATAAGGCAGGCGAGGAACCTAAGGGAGCATCAGATCCAACGGGCTGATCCCATCTTAACCCCGTTGTATTGTTCGACCCTTCGATAGCAATGATGGATCCTTGGTTTATCCCTTCGGCGTCAAAGACGATAAGCGAGTCATCAAGATGATTTGGCATAATCCAGCCGCAGATTGGCGAGGTAAGTACGGATGAGTTAGTCAGTTCTCCATCGTTCTTTGCATTAACGAAGTTGAGTTCTGTGCGTGTAGGCTGAATAATTCGTGGTGACAACTGTGCAACGCTTTCGTTTCCAGAACCTTTTGTAACCATGCTCTGAGAGACGAGCATGTCAATGGGATCTGGCTCTTTTTGTGGATTTTGCCCAACGAGTATTTGGCCGTATGAGTCGACTACCCACAGTTTCATTAATTGAATATGGCCTGTGCGAACAGGAAAGAAGGGTAAAGACCCTTCATCAGAAATGGGTTTGGTATTGGGTGCGGTTCCTGTGTTGGGCTGGAAGTTCCAAGGCCCAGAACCGATTAAATCGATTTGTTCCTGTGTAACCGGAAGCTTTGAAGAAGCAAGCGCATAGGGTTGCATCATATTCATCAGTCGGGTTGTTAGTTGTTCACTAAACCCGCTCAACGATTGTGCGACCATATCAATTCCACCCACTAAATCAGCGACTAACTCTAGATCGTCACGAATGTATTCAGGTAAATCATCATAGTCTGGGTTGTCTTTAAAGCTTGAAAATTGCGCTTGCAGAGTTTGCGCCGCTTCGACATTTATTATTGAACGACCGACGAAATTTAAGGCGTTATTCGAAGGATTATCTAACTCAAATGTGTCCTTGTATAAATAATCAATTTCGCTCAGTTCCCAGCCTTCTAACTGGTCGGATAAGGGTGAAGTGCTAGAAGCGTTTGGTATCCAGCGGACTTGCCAGTCGACGAAAACTGGAGTCCAAGGTTGTGCGCTTCTTAAACTGACCGCTGCGGCGGAAGGAACAATGCCTTCGAATCCGGTTGTGGTTTGTACTAAAAGCTCATTTAATCCACCTGGCTCTGACCAGAGAGACGTTTGCATTGATTTTATGTCATTCGTTAGTTTATTCAGTTCGTCTTGTGAGGGGGTATGGTTTACTTTTTGAAACCAAAGTGTTGCTAGAAACAAGGCACTTGAGGGATCGAGTAAAATACCTTCCAGAATAAAACTACTTATTTCCTTTGGTAAACCAGCTAATACCGAAGTGGGGGAGCCGCTGTCTTTTAGTGGTAATATTACTTGGTTGATGGCGAAAATATCGCTGGCTTCTAATGTTGCTGTTTTTTCTTCTGAATTGATCGTGAAAGTCAATTCCAGCCCCGTTACGGTTTGGCCTGTTACTCTTACTCGTAGCGTATCTTCGCCACCGTAGGTACCCGGAGCGGACCATTTCGTATCGATATCAGCGCCAGCCACGAGAACCACAGGGTTATTAGGTTGGAAGAAGGGCGATTCGGATATGGGTTTAAGAATAAAGTCGCCGTCAAGCTCAGAGAGTAAAGAATCCTTTTGAAGCTTTATTTTATCGGTAAGGTCAGATAGATCCAATGCAGATGATGACACCGCCTGAGCCATAACATCCAGTGCGGCAGAAATGTCAGGTGTTAGCCAATTTGGTGAGCTTCGGTCTAGATGGTTGGCTTTGAAAATAACCGCTCCCAGTTCTCCCCGTTGAGACTCAAGAATTCGGTTCTTTTCGTTATATTCTTGCTGTAGTGTATTGAGTTGCGTAAGCGATTCCGTTTGTGATTCCGTTAATGCCACTACTTGGGTGTCTGAACTACTGAGCCCATCGCTGTTTGATTCTGAAACCACAGTCCACACCGAACCGCCAGAGACGCTATTAAATCTTGCTTGTTGCAATAGAGCTTCTGTTCCAACCACATCTGTCGTGAGTTGGTTTAGGATACCGAGTTGAAAAGCTTCTATTGCTTTTTCAATAATAGGAATATTGTCTGGCTGTTGCTGATAGGTATTCACAACCAGATTCGCCATATAGGCTGCAATGGCCTCAGCCCCGGTATTACCCATAGCAATAGTAGGGTATTTGGTTCCCCCTCCTGGAGCCCCTGTACCGTATGCAATGTCTTTTCCTTGCCAGTTAATGGTTGCGATCAGGGAATGACAGATTAGTTGCTTCGCTAAATTTGGTTGTGCTTCGCTGATACCGTTTGTGTTGCGCCAAGTGGCCCAAGCTTTGGCGGCATTTTGCAATTGCTCTGGAAGGCTAGAGCTAGGCGTCCCCGAATTGACTCCCCACACATTGGCAAACTCAGACCATGCTTGTATGGCATCAGTGACCTCATTGAGACCAGTACCGATACTCCAATCTAGTTTGTCTAATGCGTCTTGCCAGTCATCCTCATTGTCGGTTGGTAAGGCGTAGGCAGGATCAGAGGTAGGGGCTGAGTACCAACCTGCGACAATATACGCATAGTTTCCGGCCTGATTTGGTAGGTCGTCGTGAAAAGAAAAAACGTTCTTTATGTTATCGTAGCCCGCTGACCAGCTGACATTTCCGGGGCCCAGTGCCTTGAGGAAATCTCCGCCGCTATTGAGTGGTGCCGTCCAAGCTTGCAAACTCTGAAATTGTCCGATTGTAGATGGGGCCGCGCCTGACCCGTCTGGGTATTGAGACAAATTAGGGTCAAATGTACTAAGCACGTCCGAATTGATAACGGCAGCGGTTAGAGTAGGCGCAGAAGCATTATTGGGATAGGCAATACGCATGACCAACCAACGGTTTGGTGCTAACGGGAAATTCATCTCTCCAGTGGTTGTACTTTGTATACCATGACGGAGCGTACTGGGGAGCGTCCACATTAAGTGAGCGCCCGGCGCAGGGCGGTTCGTTGTGCTAAAAGGTAATGGGCCCGCATCGGCTCCCATATATAGGTTTTGGTAGTTCGTTTGAGTATTTGCCCAATCTCCTACGGATTGTTGATCGGGGAGACCAAATAACAACACATCGCATGCCATTGGAACTAACAGCCTAGGGCCCGGCCAAACAGGTGCTACATTACTCATAATTAGAATCTCCTTTAACTATTCGTTATCCTGCTGGTGTGCGGAATGTGGTGTTTTATAGTCCATGAGTCCAGCACCGCGAACCAACTGAACGGCTATTGCGGCTGGCGTCACGGTTCCATCGTCTGGTAACGCGCTCAGCCCAGGCTGATAGCCATCAGGCGTGGTATAAGTGCTGAACGCTGTTCTGATGGCATGTTGTAAATCCAGTACGTTGACAACACCTTCTTGTCCATTGTTGTTATCGCGAAACGTGGCTGGTGCCGTTAAATAGTCGTCTGAACCGCCGCTTGTTTTGAGCTGCTCTCCACCTTTTAATGGTTTGTCTTCAGGCAGTCCTAGACCTCTTACCAGCACTTTACTTGATCCTTCTTCATGACCATCTAATCCAAAGTGCAGTCCTTCACCCGGTTCAATAAATTGTACGTCGTCAGGAACACCAGCAAATAAGCAGAGTAATACACCGCTGGAAAGGCGATCCATACGCAAAATCGGTAGGGGAATTCCGTCCTTGGTGCCGATGATTTCAATCCCCGGCCAGGCTTCAACGACGATAGATCGAAAAAGAAAACCGGAAATCACCGAATCAGCGGTGCTTAACGCGGATTGATTGCGCATGTCTGTTCGTATTTTAAGACGCTGAGCTTGGACCTCTGCATAAAGCGCTTCGTACCATGCCGCATTGAACATATTATCCTGAGTTGAAGACACCCCGACACTGATTGCGCCATCTACCATCCTATCCTGCCAGTTTTCATCCATGTAGAAAAAACGAATGGATTCATGGGGCAGTAAAGCGCTGTAAGGCACCAGATACTCAAACGGTACTCCTTGGAGTAATGTCAGTTGTGCTAACCAATCGACTAGGTCTTTTGGTGGGGCATTTTCTAATGATGAATTATTTGTATCTGAACGCGCTTTACTCGTATTAAGTTGACGCAATGCAGAAGTCTGAATGGAAGGTTTTGGCATCGCCAGAGAAAATATAGACTGTCTGTCTTTCCAGGATTTCATGGTTTAGCTCCTGTCTTCATTTTGTTGTTTGGCGAGTGCCACCAGAGGGTCAGAGCTTTCTTTACGGTTTGATTCGCTAACCGTATTAGCTTTTAGTTTTCCTGTGGATTTTATCGGTTTACGCACATTTACTTTCGGGAAAATGGTGGTCTCAGGATGTGCAACAAAATGCATAAAATGATGAAGTTGAGTGACGACGTTATCGTTTGTGCCGTTTAATTCAGCAGGTTTCGAAACGACGTTCAAAGCAGGTACTAGTTTGGATTTAATACTTGTTTGTTCTGCAGTAGATTGCATTTTTCCGAGATACGTTCGACGCCAACTAGATAAAGATTGCGAAAAAGCGCCATCGGACAGTGCTAGAAGCCTGCCTACCTGCCATGCTGCTGCATAGGATAAATCGAATATCCCGGTTTTGGGGTCGTACTGTATGGCGTGATCTGAATAATGATAAGGCGCATAATCAGTGACTTGTTTGGTCGGCGCGGGAACACATGGGCCCCTATACCAAGAGGTACTTTGTTCACCGATTCGCAAGTCATTATTGAGTGCTACATAACCAATTTCTACCGCCTCTTTAGCGGTTTCATTGATCGTATCGTTAGTATCCCCCGGTGCTTGTAACAGCTTGACACCACCTTTGCTTGCGACATCTATCATTAGCTGTCGAAAGCTTCCGTGCATTTTTTCTGCTGTAAATTCCCAACCACCCAAAACGACGACTCGAATAGATTGATCGGCATTGGCTGATTTAGGTGGCGTGTAAGTGGGTAAATGATCTTGATGACCTTCTAAGGAAATCAGAAAAGCAGTGCATTTTCCTCCTGCTGCAGGAGGCACTCGATTACTGACCACCACAGAAAATAAACCATCAACATCCATGCCTAACATGATTTTGTTATCAGTATCTACTTCTCTTGCATGAGATAGCAGCGGAAGTTCTTCTAGAGTAGGGGCTATGTCCAAGAAGAATTGATATTTCATCTCCATAATTTGTGCTGAGGTGTCTGGTCCATTTGCGATGTCTGCATGACTAATGGCAGGAACAATGACATTGGTTTTGGCCGCGATCACATCCTCTGCTGGCACTGTGGTTGGACCAACCCACTTTCCGCTTGTTGTGTCATAACGACCTATATTAGGTGTTTCGCCCTGCATGTCACTTTCATAAGCCAAAAGAATGGTCATCCAAGGAGGCGAGGTGTCGGTCTGAGCCGCGCCAGGTGTCAGTGTTCGAGCCCAAGGAAGAGCAAAGCGGTTAAACACAATAAAGGGCATTTGTTTATAAAAATTCCCCGTTTGACCTTTTGGTGGGTAAACGGAATGAATGCTGGACGGGTCTATCGTAAATTGTGGTGCGGTAACAAAAAAGCTTTGGTTCGAGATGTAAGGATCAACACCTCCTTGTTCAAGATTATTAATCTGTTGTGTTCCTTTCACCGTATAGCTTCCAGATGCGAGTGGTGGGTGCACGGCGCTAAGAAACCGAATATTGCCTGGGCTTACGGAGCTATTCGATGTTTTAATGGTCATATCGATATCCTTTTCTGGCGTTTAATTGACGACACATTTTGTTAATGACACCTCGGATTGCATAATATGAGGTGCTTTAGGATTGATGGCGGAACTCATAAGTAGACTGTTCGAATGGCTTGTTTTTAATGTAGAAACTGGATCAAATACGCTGGCTTGCATGCCTATTACCTCGGCTTGATTATTAAGAGGGCGAACCACAACTTCTGTATAGAGTGAGACTTCCGTCAGCTTATAAATCAGTACGGTATGGTTATTGACTGTTTCAGAGTACACGGACTCTATTGTGACCGAAGTACCCTGATTAGGTTGAATATCATGATTGATTGACACGACTATTTGGTCCTGAGGATCCGAAACGATGTCATTAAGCGTCACAGCAATGTATTGAATCTGATCGCTGAAAATGGTTTTAATCCATCCTGAATGTTCCGTATTATCAGGAGACAGGTACTTGTTCTGCTTTAGTAACCTATTAACACTGACTAAACCACGAGTGATATTTTTCCCTCTGATTTTTAGACGGCTTCCATTTTGAGTCTGGACGGCGATATTAGACCCAAGATAGAGCCCACCGCTTATTTTCCCTAATATGGTATTCGCATCCCAACCGACTAGCGTGTTAGTACTTTGGTTGGCTGCGACGCCTTCAACAGCGATTGATGCTACATCATTGTTTAAAGTTATGGTGGCGCCGCCTTTGGTGATGGCGTCGCTGACTAGGTTGCCGTACTTGTCCATACAGACAACTCTGATGTCAACCGAGCCATCATTGGATAGTTCATACGGTTCATCATTTTTTAATGCCCATAGCATCATTGTTCCTTCGTGAATGCTCTGCACCGCACCTCTGTTGCTATGTTGTGCCAATGTGCTGTCTTGAGGGTCAACCCAACAATGCTGAATGCATTGTTGGGAAACATGGCTATCAGAACCCATTTTGTGGTACTGGCGTCGAATGGCCAGTAGCTTCGGCTTGGCTGACGCTGTCATTTTGGTAGCAGACGTATTTTTGATTTCTGAAAGCATTATGGTATTGGTGCTAGTGACGCCTCCATTCTGATACAAGCCTATTGGCGCTAGTACAGGAGGCGCTTGCATAACCAAAGCCGCAGACGTTGCCATAACGGAAAGATTCGGATTTGCTGGCGCTTGCATGCCTAGCAAACGTAATGATTCGAAGACCGCATTTCTTGAAGCAATCACGTCGCTATTCATAATGCTGGCTTGCAATATCTCCAGCGCCTGATCTTGCATTGTTTTGTCGTAGGGTGTGGACGCTGTGTATTGTGGTGTTAAGTAATAGGGAAGAATGCCGTCCGCGCGGTCATATTTAAGATTATTAATCGCAAATTCAGCAATAGCCTGAATCTGGATATAATCGTCAGCGATTAACTGTATGCCAACAAGAACATCGGAAATAATCATCTCTGATGCATTGGGTGCGTATTGTTTTTCGAGCGGTTTACGGGACCATAGAGCCGCTGGAACCCCATTGTTTATCGGTGCAATACTAAGATTGTGTGCCTTTAGGTCAATGGGTGTGTCATCGCCTTCTCGGGTAATGGTAATGCTTAATGGCGCATCTAACGGTGTGGTTTTCCCCATGGGTCTCACGCCAATTTCCGTACTGCCTATGGTGTCTTGGAAACCAGTTACCGTTAGTTTGCTAACAGGAATAGCACTCGAAATATTAAAGCTAAATGGCACATTGCGGATTTTCCATAAGCCTGTTTCCGCTCCAGCCTCTGAGCCTGGACCTTGCAGCAATCCATTTTCAACCGTAATTTTGATAACCTGTTGCGTCTTGTCGCTAGCAGCATCGGTTAACGTCATAGAGGTGAATGAGCTATTCGCTCCTTGAATGTTTGTCTGGGTTCCGTTATCTGTACTACTAGGCAACAATTTATCAGCGAAAGCTTGCCAGTCTAGGTTATTGTTGCTGGTGGCATTTGTTTCATCACCAATTGGAATGGTAAACGAAATAATGTACCAAGATACTTTTGCATGGCCGTGAGTAGGTGGGCCACTGAGGTAAAGTGCTGCGCCAAGTTCTGCGCTGATCGTGATGGAAACCCCCGCGATTTCGGTATGGAAAGCCGCACCGATGCTGACACTGATTTCAACGTCAAAGTAGAAGGGTTGCCATTCAATTAAAAAGTTGGCTTGTGCCATTAACCATGCGCGAAGAGGGCCAGCGGTGAAGACAACATTTAACGTGCCGCCAGCCATAATGGCGGTAGGCACGATGGCGAAGTAAGCGCCACCATTTATGTCGACTCGACCAATATCACCGACATCTAACAACCATTGGAAGCCGAGTCTAGGCACAACAGGATAGTAGCTTGGGACAACAAACGCAGGGTGATAACCACCAAGACTGATGACAAAATCCCCCGCAGAAATAGGCGTGCCATCTTCGGCTTGAATGTTCTTCATCCAAAGATAGAAGGCAAATCCGCCGGTTAATTTACAATCTTTCGCAATGATGTATGAGTTGGGGGTTAATTGAGCTTCTGCCGATACAACGCCTTGCTCTGGGTTAATACTCACCTTGATTGCAAGCTCAACATAGGCAAGCGCGAGCGATTTAGGTACTTCTGGTGGCAATAAAGCAGAGGAAAGTGCCAGTAAGTCGATTTCAAACACTCGACCAAATTTCAGTATCATAAGCGCTTGAGAGTTGAGTAACTTATAGGTTGTGAAGCTCAACCCAGCGGCTAGCCAGTAGTCGCCAACGCATGGCGCTATGACATTGTTGAGTACTTCTAAAGCACTTTCCGGATTCTGTCCCTCACTAAATGAGCCATCGTTGACGCCAGAAACCAAGGGGAAATTCTGTACTTCACCGACGGAAGGAATGTCCAAGGAGCGGTTGTAGCCAAATCCAGCTGCCAAACCGGTTACAAAGAAGGCTGGAATACCACCCAGTGGGGCATTTAAGGCACCAAATATGAATAGGGAAGGGGATGTCTTTCCTGTCTTTCCATCGGTGAGCAAGGTGTAGGAGCCCATTGCGGAAATAGAGAAAGAGGCAGCCTTGACCAAGGCAGCACCTGTGTACATGAGTTGTGGCGTTGTGGTCTTTAACAGCCCACCGCTGATTTCAACCGATCCACCGTTAAAGGTGACATCTAGGCCTTGTAAATCCAGTTTGTAAGACGATAAATCCGCCAATGTTTTGACTGGAATACCAACCGTCAATCCGGTCATGTCGGCTTTGAGGCCCGCCAGCGAGACATTGCCTGTAAAAAGGATATCCAGCAAGTAGTCTGCTTGCTCCCATCCCAGACCGACGGAACCGATAAAGAGTGGTCCAAAAGTTCTGTCTACTTTAACGACAACCGCATTTTCTCCAGCGTCACTACCAACCAGACTGACGTATAGACCGCCATTATCGTTTTGATCCTGAATATAGCCCGTGCTTAGGCTAAAACTAGGGTTGGCTGGTGGGTTTTGTGTGTTGTCTGAGGTGCCCGAGCCAAGTAAGTTTTGTGCGACAGGATTGCCTCCTCCAGCTTCAGTTAGTGTATTCGGTGCCAAGCTAAGCATCATGTCTTTTAACGATAGCTCACCACCGTAGGCGGTCACCTTATTGTCTTTACCTAGGTCAAAGGCAATAAGTCCTCTTGGTGAGACCGATCCTAATTGAAAACGGGAAAGCGATACGAGTGGTGCGCTGGATTTGCCGATGAAATCAAGTCCCGTATTGACCAAATTTAATTCGACGTGATCAAAATCGGGCTTGATGTCTGCGCCGCTGCCTGTCACTGGTATATAAACAGAAAGTCCTTTTGCGTTTGCCAGTGCGCCAAGGTCGCCGTTGGCCTGTTTAATCCATTTTGTATCCTCTGCACCGAGTTGAAGTCGGATATAGGGCAGGCTGCTAAACGCCATATCAGCCACTTGTATACGTGCACCAAATGCGTCAGGGTTGGTAGGACTTGGGCCAACCGTGATTTCACCTTTACCGCCATTAAAAGTGATGACGGTAATTTGCGTGCTAAGCATGGCTTTGATCAAGTTACCTATGAAGGCGGAAACGGTGATGCTTTCTAGAGTGTCCAGACTAGATAAAATATATGTCTGATCAGGGGCTTCTCCTTTGACCTGTATTAACTCAGTTTGAGCCAAAATACTGGCAGGAGTCGGTTCGGGTGAAGGGTTAAACAGAGGTTGTTCCAGCCATTTTTTGACTGTGTCTTGGTTAAGTAGAACCACAGAAATATAACGAGGCAGAACCTTGGTAACCACCTGTACAACCCACGATTCTATTCGCGCGGAAAGGTCATTACTTTGTCCGTCTGTTTTCGGGAAAAACTCTGGGAACAACTCTCGATAAAGGCTCGATTTTAGGCTGAGATCCGAGCAATCGCCAAGGGGATCCAACCCCATTACAAGTTGGCCTGATTCGAATTCAAGGGTAATTTGAGGGCCTACATCGCCATCCACAGGTAAGGTCAATGCGATACCAAAACTAAATTCTGGATCAAATCTTCCTGTTAACGGTATGCCGATCCCCGTTGGTGAAATGGCCGTTTTGATGGGCAAATTATCTGGCAATTCGAGAGCGGCCCATAGGCCTAGAAGGTTATTTGAGTTTGCTCCCAGCTCAATGGTGACAGGGATTTTGTCACTGGGCTTATATTTAACCAGACCTTCACTACTGGAAATGGCATTTTTTATTGGCGTAATTTCTGAGAACAAGAGGACGAGCGCGTTAGCCGTGGCGTCTTTATTTGTGCTGTCAAAGCGTTGTAGCAACCAGTTTAACGCCTGTTGTTCAATGTTTTCCGCCGTGAATGGTGACGCCTGTACTAGGTTGTCGATTAATCCCGCTAAATTTAGGTCTGTACCAAACTGTTGCAATTTTTCCGCGAATGCTTTTGTGGCGTCTTTTTGCTTGAGACCATCAAGTACTTTAGGCACCACCATTTTGACAACGGTGGGCGCGAGCATTTTAGTGGCTTGTTCAGCAAGGTTTCCCCAACCCAAAAATGGCAGGATATCCAATTGTAAACCGGACGGAGAATCAACAGCGCCTTGACCGATAGCTAGGGTAAACACATTTTTGTCAAAGCCTGTGTTAACGAACCAGCCGTCAGCCATAGATGTACTGACGATAGTATTTCCCACTATGGCGGGTTGGAAGTTCGCATTAAGCGTTAAACCAGCAGATAGCGTATTTAATGTCGCCGTTTCTCCTGCAATAGAGAAGCCACCAGTGGAAGCCTGTATCAGAACCAGATCGTTATTGTCATTGATACTGAAACTCAACGAAAAGTGATAAGGCAGACCCGAAACCGTTAAAGCCGTGTTGCTAGGCGTAACACAGATGTTATTTGTCGATTGCCAACCGTCAGGAGCGGCGCTGGTTAAACGTGTGAGAATCTTGCCAAACGAAGGAATACTGAATTGCCCATTGGTCCCCAAAACGGAGTCGGATAATAACCAACCTAGAGGGTCGCGTAGTAATCCTGCTAAGGCAGGTACGCGGTAATGTCCGGGGTCTGTTTCGACCACCATGCCAAGGCCTTGCAAGACAATTCTGGGCAGAGGGTATTGATTTACTAACTCAGACTCTATGACTGCGCCTGTTAATACATCGAGAGCATAGACGGGAGCCAGCTGTGTGACCTGATTAACAAACTGATCTGCGTCGAATGGATACACTGTTAAGGGAATAGCGGATGGTAGACTTCTATCTCCCCATACTAAATCACAAGCAAAGTTTGCTGCTGGCGCATTTGCAGTGAAGAAAACTTGTAATGCGGTGTCGAGTGACACCGAGACAGGGATCATATCCAGACAAATGTCAGTGGTTAAAGACAAGTTTGGTATATCGAAACTTATTGATCCGTTTATGCCTATTACGTCACCAAGGATAAAAGCATTAGGCAAGGTGCGGACCTGAATACTGGCTCCTTGAACCAATGACATTTCGAAACAAGGTGATGCTTCTGGGAATTGAATACTGGTCTTTCCGGCTAGTGCAGCAACCAGTGTTTGCAGCTTCGCTGTATCCTTGGCTAATAGTTGGGCCTGTTGTTTAACCGTCGATATGGGGTTATTGAAAAACGGTAGAAGAATCGTTGGATTTAACGGATAACCTTCTAACTCATCACCAATAAAGTCCAGAGCTTGGAACAAAGCAAGCACTGGCGTTGGTGGTGTTGTAATTGAGATGCCCAATGCTTTTTGGAGAAGATCATACAGTTGGGAACGTAAATCGGGATTCACCAATAAGTTAAGAAGACGTGTTTTTGAAAATTCCGTTGGGTTCGCAAATAAGGCTGTCCAGCCTGTTGGATTGATACCATAGAGAGAATCCGCATTTGGTCTTGGGACCGCCATACCAAGAGAAACTAAAAGATTGTACGCTGTTTGGAAAGATGCATTATCAACGGCCGAGCCAGCAAGTGTCGTTATCCCTGCGTTGAGTAGTGTTAAAAAAGATTGTTGGAGTTGAGCGTTGTATTCTTCAAACTCGTCCAGTGTGACGAGCGCTTGAAGCGCCTCGTCAGGAAATTGGACATTCATTAAACTTACAATAGGTGTGACTTGAACCTGATTGTTGGAAAAATCACAACTCAGTCCAATGTCAAACGCGCCCAGCTGAACCCCGTGCTGATTTGGAATCAAGTCACCATTCTTGCTATAGACTCTCATTACCAGCGAGGCTGATGGTGTCTCGGCATCCAAAATCACACTGCCATTGGCCATATCAAAAGCAACGGCATTAACCCGACTGGTAATGGCGACTGAAATGTCGTTGTTATAATCAATGTCTAGGCATTTACCTAGGCCTATTCCTAGTGTTTTCTGTTGTGCGACAAACCAATTGAGCAATATCAGCCCCGTTTCACCAATCGGAACTTGGAGCGGTGAGTCAAAGGTCATGTCCCCCTTGATATTGGGTGCTGAATTCAAACTGGGTGTAAGCGCCCAACTGAGTAAAGACATAGTTTGGGAGCCTGTTGCTTGATCTGCATACAGTTCGCAAACACGGTCTCTCAAAGCTTGTCTTGGATCGGTGAACAGATCCGTCAGCTGCAAGGGCGCCAGTGTTGGCCAATGTAACCCTGATGGATAATTGGGTGCTGATGAAACATCCGGTAAAAGACCAGCAAGGGCGGTAAAGGCTAATCCGGGTCGTGTATTGGTATTAATCAAAGCGGCACCCATTAGTCCGGTAAGCATAGGTGCGAATGTATCTGCAGCGGTGGTGACCAGATCATCAAGGCTAGATTTATCACTGAAATTAATATCTTGTCCTAACTCGATTGGCTGGTCATTACCAATTGTCAAAGTAGGTTTGCCTGCCAGCAGAGACCAACTCCATCCGTTTGCCCGAGCCCAACAGGCTGACAGTTTCGCGTTTGTGACTGAAAAGGAAGCATCCGCAATACTTGGCGAGGTATAACCGTCTGGAAGCGAAATCTCAGCATAGGCTTTTGGTAGCCAAACGCCATTCACCTTTGAGTCAGCAAAATTCATGTCTAGAATCTGCAAAACAATAGAAGGATTAACATTGAGATCCGCAACATTGACTTTAGGCGTTAAAGAGACGGCTAGAGACAGTGTTTGTACGTTTCCGCTTTCTGGTGTTTTCCAGATCAATAAATGAGCGGGTAGGGTTGCGTCACCAGTGTCTAGGGACACTGTCCATGGATTGTTTTCAGCACCTTCGCCTGTGACAGAGATGGTTTGCGACGAAGTGGCTGCCGTGAGTAGTCCAGCTAACGCTTGTAATATAAAAGTGAAAGGTGCCGAGTTGTTGACCGTTGTTGAAGAATTGGCGATGTTTTGATAATAATTTCCCATTGCTGCAACGGGGTTCGCCAAACTATTGACGATCTCTGTGCTAGATAAAGGCGGTGCAAGATTTTCAGGCCAACCAGACTCAATAGGGGGGAGAATACCAAGCAGTCTGGCGGCATTATCACTGGCTTCATTGCCATTGTTTAAGTTCAGCAGTGTGGTTAACGATTGCGTTAAAACACTGCCCAGCGTCGCTGAAGCTGCATTCGAAAAAGAGGAAGGTGATAATAAATCGACGGTTCCCAAATCGTTATCTGGAATGCTAACTCCCGTAAGTTGCAAAGAGGGAACGACCTTGATGGTCCCTCCTGCCCACGCAAGCGCTAAGCCACCCTTTAACATATCGCAACGATAGCCTTCGTAACTGGCCAGTGGACCAGATGCATTTTGCAGACTGATGCTAATATCGAATTGTAAGTTAGAGGGTACGAAGTTTGTGCGACCAGCGCTGAGCATAAAGGTCGCAAGTTCCAAATCTGCTGCTACACATAGACTAATATCATCGTCAAAGGCATAAGGTGTGGCGTTAAATGATATTCCTGGATACACAATACGCGTTCCATCAGAATTCACATTTGAGCCAATACAAAATGATAACGCGCCAATATTATCGATTGATACGATAGGCGCTTTTAGTGGATCTTCCCGTGTACCGCTGCCGCTTATGTTAGCGGTAAGGTTTCCTGTAAACCCAACGACGGCGGTTAACCACGCTTTCAACAGCTCTGTGTTAGCGGTAAGTTCCCTAAACCAGTTTCTAAAAGGTGCTGAGACATCACCAGCTTGCTCGGATGAAAATAAAGTATCCCAGCGAAGAATAGGCAGATCAGGTAAATCAGGGTGATTTGGGATAGTGCTAGAAAGACCAAAAATGGGTAGTAAATACTGTAATGGTCCTTCTTCTTCGGCGCCTAGTATTTCCGTTAAGGCGGTAACAAAAAGGCTAGCGGCGGTCTGAATGATTTCTGAACCACTAATGGCCGCTAAATCAGCAAGAGAGCGATTACTAGCAACTTTTTCTCCCGGTAGTTTTAAAGAAAGTACATCAATGGACAGCTGGAAAGGATCATCCGAGTTTGCAATATCTAAAGCAGCACTAATTTTGGCACCATTGAAAGACAGATCTCCTGCTTTTATCAGCGGAATACCTTTATCCATAGTGGCCCCAGCACCCGTTAATCCGACCGTAATAGGGTAACCCTTTTCACCTAAAACAGCCGATAAGTTGCCATTTCCGAGCTGTAAAAGAGGGATTAACCCATATCCGCTAATGTCGATCGTTTGCTCGTCAGCCGTTAACTCCCACCCGTGCATGACACCTATGCTGAAAGTATAGATTCCTTTCTCGAGGTCATCTTCCATTGTGACAAGGTAAAGGCCTGTTGGCTTCCCTGATTCTGGGTTAGGTATGGCGTGCCAATTACCTAGTAATCCAGGTGTTTTTGTAGGTATGCCTAATGCATGACCAGAAACCTCACCTAGCAAGGTTGCTAGTAACTCTGCAAACGCTTGAGGGTTCTGTTTAATACCATCAGAACTCTTTTCAATCGGGTTTTCAAACCAGTCACCCTGAAGAAGTAACTCATCTGGGTCACCTTGGCTGGCTTTTAATAGTCCCACCATTTCAGCTAACTGAGTGAGGGCAGGGTCTAACCCCGAGATGCTAATGAAATTAGAGTTCGTGGACATGATGCCTACTCCTTAGGATCAAGCAGATTGGAATATGACTTAATGGAATGGTATGGATAACAGTCATTTACTGGAATGCCGGTGACGCTAACTTGCGTATCAAGGCTCGCATAGCCAATCAGCACGTTTGAGAGTTTGGCAAAAGGGTCGATGGAACGGTTTACTTGAAAGCATGTCTGGCTAAAAGTATTTGCCATTAAGTTTTTGAGATCAGGGCCTCCGGTTGGTGTTGCACCAAAGGTATAAACTGATGTAATTGATAGTGAGTTGGAGCTTTCAAAATCCAATGCTGCTAGGTTAGCAACCGCTCCGCCTATGTCATGACCCGTAAAGTAGATATTGGTGCGATCACCAAGTGCTGCTTGAATTTCGCTAAGCAGCTTTTCTTTAAAGGTAGTCGAGTCACCTGTATCACTCGGTCCATAAAATAGATTGGCGGTGCCAGTGTGAACACTGACATTGGTACCACTTATGGTGAGGGTTTTGGTTTGGGAGTTGGATACGTAGTCTGCAAATTCTTGCCAAGTACAGGCACCACGAAAGGCAACCGCTAAACTATCCACACTGGTATAAATAGTGGCAAAGTTTACACCATTTGCAGTAATGCTTTTTCCAACACTATAGGGTGAGATGTTCATGGTTTGCGCATTCGGATGTTGAAAGCGCTGATAACTCACGGCGCATAAATTGGCAAATTGAAAAGCAAGCTGACGACTAAAGCCTGGAACTTGCTCAACGGCACCTGATTGAGAAGGTGGTGGATTTGGGACGCCATTCATGGCTTTTAGATAGAAGTCTGCAGAGCGTTCTATCCAAGGTACGTCAAACTCTGGCAATGAAGAAGAGAGCTCGATTAATTCGCCAAGTTCGCTATTTAATTCACTGTTATTATTGAGCGGAAAGAAGTCAATTTTGTTGTCTTCCGTTCCCGCTATTATGGCGTAGCTATTTGGCACCTCGTTTTTTAGATAAGCGGCAAACGCTGAATTGGCAATGGCACCTGTTGAAAAGGCATAGCTTTCTACGTTACCTGGCGCGCTCTGTTGAGTGGGACCTTTGTTGCCAGATCTTAGATCCAGCGCCGCCATTTGCGCCAAAGGGCCAGATAAACTCACCCCTGTGACTCTTAGTTTTTTACCAGAAAGAAACTTGAGACTGTCCCACAACGACGCCCGTACTGCATTATACATGGCGTTATAGGTCAAAGAGATCAAGGAGCCAGAAGGTGCGCCTGTCCATGAAGAAGCAGGCGTGCCTTGTATTGAACCATTCATGTAATATTGCATCCAGCTTGACCAGTCGATACCCAACGCCAAGACGGCGGATGTGCTGGTATCGTTCCCCACGCGACCGGACGCTAAAAAGCCTTTAACACCAGGATACTGAAATGGCTGCGGGGCACAGTTTACAATGGCTAATTTATTCCAACCCGGTGGCAGGAATACATTAGTCAGGTCACTTGAGGTCATTGCCAATTGCGCCAGTGGTAGTAAATCAACCGCGATGGCAGAATCAAAAACTGAATCACTGTCGTCTGAAGTACGGTATCTATCGTTTAAAGGAGACATATTAATTACCCGTTAGTTGGTCAGTATTAACGGTTAACCCCAGCATAGGGGAGAGAGAAATATCACCAGTTGATATTGTCTCTGTGATGAGAAGAACTAGATTCGGTCCATCTTCCGACGTCGTGATTGTTAGCCCACCTACTGGAATCTCAACGTTCTTAATGGCAAAAATAGCGATCTGTTTTTGAGCCATAGTATCGTCCAATAGGGGTTTAACCGCGGCCACTTTTTGTGTATCTCCCAGTAAATAACTCATCGTTGGAGCGAGCAATTGGTGGAACTCACTTCGGTCGAGATCTTTTTTAGACTTAGTCGATAACTCTTGTAAGCACGAGTGATCATACATATGAGTAATATTGACAGATTTGGAGCCAATCATTTCACGCATTGAATCCATATCACCTGCAATCGTTAGAAAGGGCACAATGCCTGATGTGGCTGAGGCATCTAAGGTGGTGGCGCCATTTAATCCGGTGTACTGATTTGATGCAGGAACAGCATATTGACTAACGAGTTGAGCGTAAGAATCGATCTCAGCTGCAGCGACACTTTGTTGTCCATTGCTGCCTACTTGGCCTGGGCTACCGCCACCGCCGTTGAGTCCATTTTGTCCAGGCGTTCCTGCATTACCTGTTTTACTTCCATTTGTGCCCGCTGCACCACCAAGTCCTCCTTGCCCACCTTGACCGCTAGCACCACCAGCACCACCTGCTCCGCCTAAGGTATTCACTGACACATTAAGAGGTAAACTATTACCGGTTTGATATTGAACGAGTGCAACGCCGCCGTTACCACCAGCACCACCGTTTCCGCCTGTGCCACCATTATTGCCGTTACCGCCATTACCGCCATTTGTCGGTGTTTCACTTTTGCATGCTGAGCCGCTGGTTGTACCACCTGCACCGCCGTTGCCACCCGCGCCGCCAGTGCCGCCAGTGCCGCCAGCTCCGCCATTACCCCCCGCTAACTCAATATTGACGGTAAGGTTTTGGCTGTAGCTTTTGGCTCGAAATGTCACCATTTTTGCACTGGTGCCAGCTTCGCCATTTTGCGCTTCTCCGCCTTTACCGCCTGGAGCCCCTTCACCGCCTTTTGTGGCGGGTACACAACTGCTACCACTGCAGCTACTTTTTGAAGAGCTGTCATGGCCGTTTTCACCTGTCGCGCCTACAGAGCCAGTCGCTCCAGGTTTGCCATCGACACCATTTATTCCATTCGCGATTATGTTTAACTGATTGCTCATACTTGTTCCCTCTGTAAGTAGTAGCAAGCACGTACCTCTCGTACATCAGAACGACAATGTGATGCGTGCTTGTTATTACAAAATGTATGTTTAATGGTTGATTTGATACGCCAAATCAACGTGTTCAATTAAGCGGTGGTCACATACACCTTGCCGACGGTGCCATTTTTACCATTGGTTCCAACGGAACCGCTGCCGTTATTTCCTGTACCCTGACCGGGAGCGCCGCCAGCGCCACCTGTTCCAGCAAGACCTGTCGAGTAAGTTATGCTTACTTGCGCATTGTTTGAGGCCGTCACATATAAATCTGCCGAGTTGCCGCCATTGCCGCCTGTGCCACCATTGCCGCCAGCACCACCGACACCCTGAACACCATTACTTGCAGGGGTGCATAAGTCTGTGCAATTGCCTGCTTTGCCGCCTTGACCGCCATTACCACCAGCACCACCAGCACCACCAGTACCGCCATTGCCTGCTCCGTATAAAATAGTAACTTCACCCGTAACATTGCCCAATGACACTGATCCACCGCCATAATTTAGGCCATTTGTACCGTCGCCACCTTTTCCCCCAATCCCGCCAGTTCCACCTTGAGAACCATTGGTAGGTTGTTGTGTGCACTTTGCGCCTTTACCTCCCGACTGAGTACTTGTGTTGCCATCTGAACCAGGTCCGCCAGTGCTACCCACACCACCTGGTTGTCCGTTAGAGCCATTGTCTGCGCCAAATCTGAAAGTTGTAGTCATGATCTTGTCCCTTTGAAAAGTAAAAAATGGTTATGAGTTAAAACAGTTGCTCATGCTATTTTTGGGTAAAGACTTGAGAGGTCCATTGTGTGGAGCCACCAATAATCTGGATCTCACCACCTTGTTCTACAGTGACAGTGCCAAAATTCACCACAATTGGTTTGTTATCTTCGCTTTTTAGTATTAAGGGGTTACCCGGAGAGACAGTGACATTTTCTGCCGCAAAAACTGGAATCGTCATTGGTTTAGGGAAGCTGACTTTGTTGATGGCGTCTTCGTATTTTTTTACTTTTTGGGAGTGTCCCATGACGTAGGCAAGTGTGGCGTTGGCAAGGTGATGGGCATCCTGCTTATAGTTTTCGTGTAGATTGCGTTCAAATGAACAGCCATCAGGGGAATCTTTATGCAACTTTAATAAAGTTGAGGAAGGTTCTGGTGGGTAGTTAATGTGATGATCCGACTTGGTTCCAGCATCGATTTCATCGTCTTTAACCCCAAGCTTGTCTTTGAGGTCCTTGATACTGGTCGCCATTACCCAACCAGAAGGGGCATAGTGTGATTCGTTGACATTCGACGATAATACAACGCCATTACCGGATCCTGATGTGTTGATTTCAGGAATAATGTCAGCTTGCACAATATTATGTTTTGCAAGTTCGGTTAGTTGATTTTTCTTATGTTCTGCCGTTAATGTGTTACTCATTTTTTAATCCTCTCTATTATGTTTCCATATTGTCTGCCTTGACGATTTACCCTCCCTTATAAAGCATTAAAAAGTAAATAGCGTTCGACAGGTCTTTTAAAAAAATGATCTTGTATTGCTCTTTATTTTCTAAAATTTCAGTATTGTCTTTTTATTATATTTGGACGGCTTATAGTTATACTTAAAAGTAAATAAGTAAATTACACAATGTTACACGAGTTTTTTGGAGAGATAGTGCACATGAAGAGAGACAAAAAGGCTAATATTTATCAATTACTTGAGTTGTGTTAGATGAAAATTAGCCTGATAAAAGAAGATTAAATTGAAGTGTATTACAGTTTTACCCAGCGGTCAGGTGAGGGCATCAGGAACTCTGGAGTCCCGTCGTCGGTTTGTTTTTTAGCGGTAATCACTAGGTCATACGAAATTGACACTCTTGGGTCATCGCATTTATTTGCGGTTACATCATGGGGTTGTTTGGATGGGAAAATCACAATCCGACCTTCTTTTGGTGCGTAATCAACCTGTTCAAAATTCAGTGTATTAAAGTCACAATAGGCTTCAGTCATGCTAGAACTAAGGCTTCCAGACAGTTCATTATATTTATTTACGTTAAAAAAACGTGTTGCGCCCGAGTCGGCTCCAGATCCTACAGAGACATAGTACACGACACTTAAATTAGCATTAGGGTGAGTGTGTCTGGATACGCTTTGTCCTTTTTCGGCGATGATAGGCCATGAACGCTGGGCATAAATATCAATCTTACCGAGATCCAATCCAAGCGTTTTAAGATAGTTTGTTGCGTGTTTTTTAACTTCCGTTGTGAGCCATGAAAAATCTGCGTCACTGTGTAGCTGATCTATATCATGTACATCTCCCGTCCAACTGGATTGATCGTTGGTTCTTTTTGTCACTACTTTGCTTTTAAGTGAGTAGATCTTATCTAGCATGCTGTTTTTATGATCTGCAGAATTTTCAATATCTTCATAGTATATTGCGAGTGGGAACCAAATATCGATAGCCATTTTTAATTCCTTTTTTAATCGTTGATTTAATGTTAATTTTTCACCGCTTATGTTTGTACAGTGATTAATCTATTTAATTAGGTTAAAGTGTCGAAATTATTTTTACAACTTTATTTTTATTTAAATGGAAGAGGTTGAAAGGAATACTGATATGAATGGTTTGAAGACACCCATTGCTGAATTAACCGATTTGTACTCTGAAAAAGATGATATTTATTTGCCCGATATTGAACAACATGTGCTATGGCGAAATGCGTTTTTTAAGCACTTTTCGAGTCGGGCCGCATGGCAGCAATATCGAGCTGTGATCAATGATCCGCACTTAAAGCATTGGTGCGAAAAAGAAAATGGAAATGCTCAATCGCTTATCGACTGTCGTGGCTGGAAAGTCTTTAAGGATGCAATAGATAGAGTCTATAGATACCTTATGAGCGAGAGTGTTGCGCTTGAAAGAGCCACCGTGACATTACCAGTGATTTTAAGCATCGAACAGCACGCCAAGGAAGCGTTCGCTCGCGGCAAGGCATCATTGTGTATTTACATCAGAATTGATTTCAATACAGGCGCACAAATGTGTTTGCAGTCAAAAGAGCGAATGACTGTAGAACTTGAATGCGGTTCTATGCATATTGTCAGTGGGTATCAAAGGCATCGACTTGCTGGGGAAGGAGTCGTCATCGCATTTCAAATTGATCTCCCGTCGATCTCAAGACCAGACGTGTTGAATGCAACATATGAGTCACAGAGTGGTTTAAATGACGAATGGATATTTTACGCGGCGGTTGCTCAGCCGATTGCTCGTCCTCTTGTTAGTTTTGAATGTATCAAAGAGAAAATTGATTGGCTAGAACATCGGGCGTACAAGCGTTATCGTCGTCTTGAATGCCCTGTTATAAAAAAGTATCTGTTGGAAAACGCTAACCCACAGTTCGCCACCCAAGCAGAAAAAGACGTTGTTAGGGGTTATGGCAATCAAACAGGCATAACGGAGCCGCAGCGTTTTCATCTCAAGGAACATATTCTGGTGCTGACGGAGTTTCAGTGCTTCGCATTAGTTCAGTTTATTGATGACAATATCTCTTCCGCCGTCATTGATAGTGTTGATGACTTTCCTGAATATCAGGTTGATGTGTCTCTAGAGTTGTTTGCTCAACTGGTTGGAAAGGAAACTTGTCAGACCATTCTTGACCTTCCTAAAATGCTTGATAAGTCACTTTCGCATGGACTATCGCCTCAACTTGGGTATTCGTTGTTTCTTCGCCTTTATTCAGAGGAAACAAGGCCACTGATACCTTTTCATCACGATATTTGTGATTACACCTGCGTCATTGCATTGAATGATCAAGCAGATTTTTCGGGAGGGCACTTTGTCATGTTAAACGGCGATAACCTAGAAAGAGCTGCTTGGAAGCAAGGAGAGGCCTTGCTTCATTCGGGTAATCTTATTCACGGAGTGAGCAAAATGAAGACGGGAAAACGTTACTCACTGGTTATGTTTGCCAACTACCTTGATTAAAAATGCTTGAACCTGTAAGTCGTGCCTTTAGGCCGACAAAAAACTCACCACGACACATTACGTCTTGTCGGGCTAAAGCCGCGACCTACAAAAATTGAATCACCTGTAAGTCGTGCCTTTAGGCCGACAAAAAACTCACCACGACATATTACGTCTTGTTGGGCTAAAGTCGCGACCTACAAAAATTGAATCATCTGTAAG
>NZ_QGOK01000012.1 GCF_003259175.1 Marinomonas shanghaiensis
TACTGGCTTACTGAGGTGGGTGGCTTAGAAAGAGAAAAATGCTTCTTACCTCTCGGCAAAAAGCATTGTGTATTAAAGCTAGATAATTAGCGAAATTAAAGCGTGCTTTTCAGGCCTAATTCTAAACCTCTTACTTCTGCCAAGCCTTTCATTCGGCCTAGTTTTGAATAACCCGGTTTAGTATTTTTTTCTAAGTCATTAAGGATTTGGTGTCCATGGTCTGGTCGCATTGGAATCAAACTTGGAGCGTTGTTGTCATTACGCTTTTTCTCTTCGACAAGGAGTGCACGAACCACACCAACCATGTCTACATCACCACCAAGGTGAGACGCTTCATGGAAGCTGCCCGCGACCTCTTCACGTTTCGTTGAACGCAAGTGCGTAAAGAAAATTCGTGAACCAAAACGGTTTACCATATCCACTAGGTCATTATCGGCACGAACACCGTAAGACCCTGTACACAAGGTAATGCCGTTCACTGGGCTTGGTACAGAAGTCACCAGCCAATCAATATCGTCTTTCACTGATACAACGCGTGGTAGCCCAAGAATAGGACGCGGTGGATCGTCTGGGTGAATCGCCAAGCGTAGCCCACCTTGTTCAGCCGCAGGCACAATCTCTTCTAGGAAGAGTTTTAAATGCTCGCGAAGCTTGTCTTTGTCGATACCAGCGTATTCGTCCAATTTTTCACGGAACTGCTCTAGCGTATAACTTTCTTCAGACCCAGGAAGGCCGGCAATGATGTTTGCAACCAAGCGGTCTTTGTCTTCTGGTTTTAGGTTTTCTAAAAAGACTTTTGCTTGTGCTTTTTCTTCAGCACTGTATTCATTTTCTGCGCCTTTGCGCTCTAAAATGTACAGCTCAAAGGCCGCAAAAGCGGTTTGATCAAATCGCAAAGCACGTGAGCCGTCAGGTAATTCGTAATCCAAATCGGTACGCGTCCAATCCAACACTGGCATGAAGTTATAGCACACGGTATCAATGCCACATTCCGCCAAGTTAAGCAAAGTTTGCTTGTAGTTTTGAATGTACTCTTGGTAGTTGCCTGTGCGCTTTTTAATGTCTTCGTGAACTGGCACACTTTCCACTACAGACCAACGTAGTGAATGCGCTTCAATCATTTCTTTACGCGCTTTAATCGCCTCTACTGGCCACACTTCGCCATTAGGAATTTCATGTAAAGCCGTTACGACACCTGTTGCCCCAGTTTGACGAATATCCGTCAAAGTGGTTTCATCATTTGGTCCAAACCAACGCCAAGTATGTTCCATTTTATCCTCCAAAATTCGCAGTGTTGTTATTTGATAGCTTGTCAGTGAATGACAAAGATTCCACGACACCGCTTGAAATAAGTGTTTGATAAGCGCTCAACACAGCGCGAGAAAAGCTCTCGTTTTGGCTAAGCTTTGTAGAAAAAATATCGTTCAGTTTTAACGCTTCACGAACCAAGCTTTCAGGCTCAGAACAGCGACTGTGCAACTTGCTCAGCACGTCCGCCATTGGGTCATCCACCTTATGTGTGTTGCCTTCTAAGTCTTCCCCACGAACATAAAATAACCACGCTGCCACGCCTAATGCGGTTGCCGCAAGCACACTGTCTGAATCAGAAGAAAAACGCGCTTCCGCGCCATTTAACCAGCGTTGAGGAATTTTCTGTGATCCGTCCATCGCAATCTGCGACAACTGATGCTGCAAGCTGTCATTGGCAAAACGACTGATTAAGCTCTCAATGTATTCATGCACCTTCACCTCTTCTGGCAAATCCAAAGTCGGTGCTGCTTCGAAGCTCATATAGTGACGAATAAAGGCGGCAAACTTTTCATCCGCCACCGCTTGTGCCACGGTTTTGTATTTGGCGGCCAAGCCAACATAGGCCAACAAGGAATGACTACCGTTCAACAAACGCAACTTCATGGTTTCAAACGGATGAACGTCTTTCACCATTTGCACACCATCGTGTTCCCAATCTGGTCGACCTTGTGGGAAGTTGTCCTCCACCACCCATTGACTAAAAGCCTCACACATCACAGCGTTTTCATCGTGGCAATTAAGCTCCCGCTGCAAACGCTCATGGGAAGCCTCTGACATGGCAGGCACAATTCGGTCCACCATGGAACTTGGGAAAGCGACATGGTCATAAATCCACTGGGCAAACGCTTTTGAACGGTGTTCAGCCAACCCACACACGGCTTGACGCGTTAAATGACCGTTGTTCGGCATGTTGTCACAGGACAAAACAGTAAAAGGCGGTAAACCCAAGGCTTTTCGACGATACAAGGCTTCAACGAGTATGCCTGGCGCGGTTTTTGGCGCGTTAGGGTTTTCGATATCGTGCTGAATGCTTGGGTCGTCTTGGCGCAATGTTTTATCGGCTGGCGCTAAGTAATAGCCTTTTTCGGTGACGGTTAGCGTGACTATTTTGGTCTTCGCCGAAACCAGCTTGACAAATAAAGGCTCTTTATCTTGCCCTGCAAACAAAGCGTCACGAATCGCGTTGACTTCACGCCATTCCACCTGTTGGCTGTCTTGATATTCGGCAATATGGTAACGACAGTCATTGGCTTTTAACTGATCAACCAGTTGCGAATTAGAGCGAATATTCACCGCACAAATGCCCCAGTCTCCACCCTGATTACGATTCAGATTTTTTTCAATATAAACCGCTTGGTGGGCTCGGTGGAAAGCGCCCAAGCCAATGTGAACAATGCCCACATCAACCTTGTCAGGTTCGTATACGCTTTTGGTGGTTGTTATCTTGATCATGATGATTCCTTATGTTTAAAAACGTCTTAAAATCCGAAGTATTTTTTCGCGTTTTCAGCACAAATGCCTTTCACCATATCGCCCAATAGCGCCATATCGGCTGGGGCTTCACCACGTTCAACCCAACCCCCCATCATCTCGCACAACAAGCGGCGGAAATACTCATGGCGGGTATAAGATAAAAAGCTACGAGAGTCCGTTAACATGCCCACGAATTGGCTCAACAAACCCATTTGCGCGACGCTGGTAAGTTGACGTTGCATGCCGTCTAGCTGATCGTTGAACCACCAGCCAGAACCAAATTGCACCTTGCCTGCCACGCCACCACCTTGGAAGTTACCCGCCATGGTCGCTAACATTTCGTTGTGCATTGGGTTCAAACAATAAAGGATGGTTTTCGGCAATTCGTCACTTTGATCCAACACATTCAAGAAATCGGATAAAGGTTCAGCAAACGCGCGATCGTCCATGGAGTCAAAACCGGAATCCCCACCAATCAACTTAAACATTCTGGAAGAGTTGTTGCGACGCGCACCAATGTGCAGCTGCATCACCCAACCTTTTTTGGCGTATTGCTTGCCCAGCCAAACTTGAACCGTACTGGAAAATTGCGCGATCTCCAGCTCGGTTAAAGGCTGCTCATTTATTCGTTTCGTTAAAATGGCATCTAAGTCGGCTTCGCTTGGTTCATTGGCAAAGCGCATGATTTCAATACCGTGATCGGCACTGCGACAACCATGCGCATCGAATACCTCGAGACGTTGCGCCAAGGCATCAATCAAATCACTAAAACGAGTGATACTGATGTCAGCCGCTTTACCCAGTTTATTCAAGTAGTCTTTAAAACCCACATGATCGACTTTAAAAGCACGATCCGGACGCCAACTTGGTGTAACCGCAATGTCGAAGCTGCTGTCATTAGCAATAAATTTATGATGCTCAAGGCTGTCCGCAGGGTCGTCTGTGGTGCCGACCATTTTCACCTTCATTTGCTGCATGATGCCGCGCGCTGAAAACTCAGGTTGCTGTAGCATTTCATTGCATTGCTCCCAAATGGCATCGGCCGTTTTAGGGGAAAACAACACATCGGTAATGCCAAAAGGACGGCGCAGCTCTAAATGCGTCCAATGGTAAATAGGATTACCAATACACTGAGGCACGGTTTTCGCCCAAGCTTGGTATTTTTCCTTGAAGCTTGCATTGCCTGTGACCAAACGCTCTTCAATACCTGCGGTACGCATGGCGCGCCATTTGTAGTGATCACCCTCTAACCAGATCTCACCCAAGTCCGTGAAACGGCGATTCTCGGCAATTTCTTGCGGGCTTAAATGGCAATGGTAGTCATAAATTGGCTGATCAGCGGCGTATTCATGATATAAGCGCTTCGCCGTTTCTGTGGTCAGCAAAAAATCTTCTGTCATAAAGTTTTTCATATCATTCCCTCAGCTTATTTAAGGCTGCTCAGTGCGATAAGTTGTGAGCGCTCAACACGCTTGCCGTTCACATAGAAAGGACGTTGCTCACTGTCTGGCAAAACAAAACTCACCTCTTTGTAGGCGGGCTGCCATTCGCCTTCTTGGGCGACCATCAGGTCGATGCGCTCAAGATCGGATTTCAGCGTCATATTCAGCATTAGGTATTTGCCATCTAAATAGCCCGTTGATAGACCATCATCATCAAACACAGATAGATCTCGCTGCCCTGCGCCTTTAAATGGGAAAACAAGGAACTGACGTTGTGTGTCTTTTTCAGCATCCACATGAGCAATACGGCCGCTAGTCGGAATCACACTGCCAGCACGAGCCAGTAGCGGAATCTCTTCTAGCGCGGCAGGTAACGTAATGTCTTGTCCACCGGCATACCAAGTTTTGCGGTGGAAGTCGTACCAGCCTTCGCCATTGTCAGGCAAATACACTGGACGCGTGCGTTGACCTTGTTCTACGACAGACGCCACCAATAGATCTTTACCTAGCAAGAAGTCGTCGCTTTCTACATAGGTGCGAGCATCGGCTTCGTGGTCCAAGAAAGTAGGACGCAACATAGGTTCATGATCTTTGTGTGCCTGCCAAAGTAGATCATACAAATACGGCATCAGACGGTAGCGAAGCGTCATGGCTTCACGAATAATGGGCGTGACTTCTGGGTACATCCAAGGCTCGTTAACCGTCTTATCGTCATTCCAAGAATGGATGGTAAAACGCGGGTGCATAACCCCATTTTGAACCCAACGCACAAAGAGTTCTGGATCTGGACGATCACCTGAGAAACCACCGACATCGTGACCAAGGTTGTACAAACCAGAAAGGCTCATGCCCACACCCATACGCGTGTTGTAACGCAAAGTTTGCCAGTTGGTACGGTTATCACCGCTCCAGGTTTGCACGTAGCGTTGCATGCCTGGGCAACCAGAACGCGAGATCAAATAAGGCCGTAAATTTGGTGCGAACTCCGTTTGCGCTTCATAAGAAGCACGCATCATCAACAAAGGCTGTAATGGACGAATCAGCTTAATCGGCGTCGGTTTACCAAACCCCACACAGCGCGCATTGCCATCCCAGACTTCGTATTCGTTGTTGTCATTCCAAGTAGAATCAATGCCTTTTTCAAGCAGTTGCTCAGTGACATTCTGTTTCCACCACTGAATGGTATTCGGGTTGGTAAAATCCAAATGTGAGCCAGAGTCATCCCAAAACTGAGACGATTCAGGCGCATCAAACTCAGAGTCTTGAATGAATAACTGTTGTGAAGCGACTTCATCAAAGCGAGGGTGATCCTGCAGCAAGCAAGGCTTGATGTTGGCTGCCAGCTTAAGACCGGCTTGATGAAAGTCTGAGCTCAATTTAAGCGGATCTGGCACCTTACTGGTGTTCCAATTAAACACGTAACGCTTATTACCAATGGACGTGTAGCCAGACGAAAGCTGGAATGAATCACATGGCATGCTGTGATTGTCGCAGTGCTTAATAAAGTCACCAAGCTGTTCTTGCGCGTTTTCAGCGTCCGTATAAAGCATGGTTGAGCCACTGTAACCAAGGCTCCATTTAGGGCCAAAAATAGTACGCCCCGTCAGGTTCACATAGGTTTTGGTAACGTCTAGAACTTTTTCGCCATACATGAAGTAGAAATCCAAATCCCCTTCTTCTGCATGATAACTACGATAGTAGCCATGATAGTTATCCAGTTCATTACCCAAATCAAACCAGCTGGTAGATAGGTTATCGTAGAAGATACCAAAGCTCGCCTGCTCCGTTTTCGTGATGTAAAAAGGAATGTGTTTGTACAATGGATCGGTGTGTTTGGCATCGTACCCCATCGCATCGATATTACGCATTTGGTAGCGCGAACCGTGGCGATTTAAATCACCGGTCTTTTCGCCCAAACCGTAATATTTCTCGGACAAATCTCGGGCCATGTAATGGTGAATATCATTAGATTGCACACCCAACATATACGCACCACTGTGGCGGTCCGCAGCCAAATAGTGCCACTCACCTTTTGCGTCAGCGTATTCCCATGTCAATTTCAATGGTTTTGACAAAGTCACTCGAAGAGAAGAAGTCGCAATACTTAACTGATCACCTTGCTCAGCCACGCTAAAATCAGGGCAAGAAAACCCTTCCGTGCTCATGCGGTCACGACCTTCCCAGTTTATTTCACTGCCATTTAGGCTGTCATTTGGGGAAATGCACCAGCTGTTTTCAAGTTGCAAGGTTTTGTTCTTTTTCAACAAAACGCGAATGACGTTGGACTCTAGGACGAAAAAGTGCAAAACATGACGATCATCACATTCAATATCTATACGGTTATTTTCAACACCAAGAAGCTTCCAATGTTTAATCGGCTTCATAATTATTTATCTCCAAATATCGTTAAAATCTGCAAGCTTCTAAACTAGTAACCAAGCAAAAGAGACGGTAAAAACAAGGTAATTTCTGGAATGAAGGTCACCGCCAACAACGCCAATAACAACAATCCAAATATGGGTAATAAAGGCTTAATAACTTGATCGATTTTCACTCCGCTTACTGAACAGCCTACAAACAGAGCGCTCCCCACAGGAGGAGTACAAATACCAATACATAGGTTAAAAGTAAGAATGATGCCGAAATGCACTGGATCGATGCCCAGTTCCAAAGCAATAGGAAGAAAAATTGGCGTAAATATTAATAAAGCTGGCGTCATATCCATAAAGATACCGACGATAAGCAGAATTAAATTGATAATTAACAAAATGATAATTGGGTTATCAGACAAAGCGAGCAATGCATCACTCACCGCATAAGGTATATCGGCATTGGCCATTGCCCACGCCATAGACATAGACGCACCAATCAGCAACATGATCATAGCGGCTGTCATAACGGAACCGAGAATAATATTCGGCATATCTTTCAGGCTAACTTCGCGATAAATCAGCGCCAATAACAAAGAGTAAACAACGGCAATGGCGGAAGCTTCCGTCGCGGTAAAGACACCACCAATAATACCGCCCATAATGACAACTATAAGACCTAAACTGGGGACGGCTCGCCACGTTATAATTCCCGCCTCAGCAAGGGACACACGCTCGGATACAGGGTAGTTTTTTTTCTTCGCGACGATGGCAACAGCTAACATGACACAGGCGCCCATTAACAGCCCAGGTAAATAGCCACCTAAGAACAGTGCGCTAATAGAAGTGCCACCAGAGATAAGGGAATACACAATCAAGGCGTTACTGGGCGGAATCAACAAACCAGCGGGGCTAGAGGTAATATTCACAGCGGTTGAAAAGACCGGATCATAGCCATCTTTTTTCTGTAATGGCGCCATAGTGCCACCCACTGCGGCGGCTGCAGCGACAGCCGAGCCTGAAATAGAACCAAACAGCATGTTAGCGATCACGTTTACATGGCCTAAAGAACCTGGCAAACGACCTGCGAGTAGCTTAGAAAACTCAATAAGCCGAAGAGCTAAACCACCCCTATTCATGATGTTGCCGGCGAGAATAAAGAACGGGATGGCTAGCAAAGTAAAGCTGTCCATACCAGAAGCAAGTTTTTGCGAAACAACCGACAGTGACGCATCAAAAGGCAGCGACACCATGATAGACAACAACGAGGCAATCGCGATGGAAAAGGAAATTGGCACACCCAGTACCAACATGGTGAAAAAACTACCGAACAAAACAAGTGCAACTAACCATTCCACGTTTTTTATCCTTATTATTAGAATTTATGAATAACTGAATCAGGCAACGAAAAGACGTTATTACTTAGCCTGTAGAGCCGTTTAGTCTTGCGTTGGTGCAAAAAGATCTCGTAATAGATAGAGAATCATGCAAACACCGCTAATCGGAATGGCCGAATAAACCCATCCCATTTCCAATCCTAAAACGGGTGAAATTTGCCCGACACTTAGCGTTTTGAGCACTAAAGAACCGCCGCCAAACACCATAATGACCACAGCAAAAAACAACCCAATTAGCGTAATTAGCAATTGCAAGGTCGCTTTTTTTCGCCCATCCAACGCAAGCAACATAAAGTCCATTGCTAAGTGTTTTTTCTGGCCCAAGGTAAACGCCGCGCCTAACAAGCCAACCCAAATAAAGAGAAATCTCGCCATCTCATCTGTTGACGTACTCGGTGCCCCCAATACATAACGAGAGAACACTTGCCAAACCACACACGCCACCAGCGCCACCATTAACGTGACACAAACAGTAGACAATATGCGGTCTACCACTCGAATAAATTTCGTCATTTACCACCTCCAGAAGGGATAAAAATCTTACATGACCACCATCAATCCACAACATATTGAACCAAACATCAAATCTGGTCAACAAAATAGACCAAATTGGTTGACCAAATTTAATGTGCGTGCAATTATGCAAACTCATAAAGACACAATTTACTCATCCGAAAACGTAAAAAATAATATAAAAATACCAAAACGGAGATTTTGACAATGTTAAATATTAAACAAACTAAGCTGCATTTTGCCTCAGCATTACTGATAGGAGGACTAATGGGTTCCTCATCAGTAAGCTTCGCGGAAACGCTAAAGTTAAGTCACAACGGTGATACAAAATCGCCCGTCCATAAGGCACTCAAGTTCTTTGCCGATGAGGTAGAAGAAAAGACTAATGGTGACTTAAAAGTACGCGTTTATCCAAATGGTCAACTAGGCACACAACGTGAGTCTTTGGAACTGTTACAAAGTGGTGCTCTGGACATGGCAAAGTCTAATGCCAGTGAACTAGAGTCATTCGATCCCGCTTACGGCGCGTTTAATATCCCTTATATTTTTAGAGACCGTGAGCATTTTTATCGCGCACTAGAGAGTGAAGATATCGGCCAAAAGATTTTAAGCTCATCTGAAAAATATGGTTTTGTTGGTGTGGCCTATTTTGATGCTGGGTCTCGTAATTTTTATACGACGAAACCTGTTCGTTCCCCTGCAGATCTAAAAGGCATGAAGATTCGCGTCCAACCAAGTCCAAGTGCCATTAAAATGATGGAGCTCATGGGTGCCTCCCCTACGCCACTGCCATTTGGTGAGCTGTATACCGCTCTTCAACAACGTGTCGTCGATGGCGCTGAAAACAATATCGGTGCGGTGACAACCTATCGACATGGCGAAGTCGCAAAATATTACAGCCAAGATGAGCACGCCATGATCCCAGATGTTTTGGTTATTAGTAGTAAAACCTGGGAAAACCTATCCGATAAAAACAAAGACGCAGTACTGACTGCGGGTAAAGATGCAACCGCCTTCATGAAAACACTTTGGGCTGAGTACACAGAAGAAGAACTCAACAAAGCAACAAAAATGGGCGTTGAAATTCTAGATGTTGATAAGGATGCTTTTATTAAAGCCGTTGAACCGATGCATAAAGATGCTGCAAACGACCCCGTTATTGCATCCTATGTGGAGGCCATAAAAGCACTCGACAAATAAGCTGAATCAAGCGACTCTTTTTGATATTGTGTATCGGTATCAAAAGAGTCGCTCATTTATTACTTCATCTTAATGCATATCTATACCTAATCTTTTCCTGTTACTGGCTAATTTAAATAAAGTAGAAAGCTATGATAAATACACTTGTAAAACCAAAGCGCCTATACCAAGAAGTGGGACTTAAGTTATACGAGGAGCTCAGACAAGGCCAATATGATATAGGAGATCGGTTACCACCAGAGCGTGATATTGCGGAACAGCTAGGCGTTAGTCGAACCCTGTTACGAGAAGCATTAATCATGCTTGAACTCATGGAAATTGTTGAGGTTCGTAAAGGCAGCGGTATTTATCTTCTCAATCTACCAACTAGCATAAGATCATCAGATTCATTTGAAGAGTCTTTAAACAATGATGATGTTGGTCCTTTTGAAATGATGCAAGCAAGGCAGCTCCTTGAAAGTCATGTCGCTGAGTTTGCGGCCACTCAAGCGACCAAAAAAGACATTATTAAAATGCGTGATGCTTTGGAGCTAGAAAAACAAAACATCGATACAGTGGATGCCGATCATGCTGCTGATAAACTCTTTCATTTAGCCATTGCTGAAGCAACCCAAAACAGTGTGTTGGTTGACTTAGTAGAAAACCTTTGGGAAAGACGTGAAAACAGCCCAATGTGGAAACAGTTGCACTCTCATATTACCGACCAAGCCTATCGTAGAAAATGGCTAGTCGATCATGAAAATATACTATTGGCCATTCAACAAAGAAAACCCGATGTCGCACGTATGGCAATGTGGCGCCACTTAGAAAACGTCAAAGATACACTTATGTTATTGTCTGAACATCAAGACCCTAATTTTGATGGTTATTTATTTAGTTCAAACCCCGTACAACCCCCATGTGGTTAGTAAATGATACCCTTTCCCTTATTGGCTAATAAGGGAATCTTCGCTCTTTTCCTATTTAAGATACGCTTTTTAACAAATCTCTCTGTCTGCCTGATTGCCGTCAATGAATTCTTGGTCTATTAATATTAAAGAGAATCATTTTAAATGGTGTCAGTGATGGATCATAATGAATACACACAAAGCCCCCTTCTTGCCAGCAGTCTAAAATTAATGGAAAACACCTTTCTACAGCAATTAGTTAGCTGTTTACCGATGGGGGCAATGGTGGTTAACACCGAAGCGCGTATATTATTCGTTAATGATTCACTGACGGACATTTTAGGCTACTCAGCGACAGAGTTACTTGGGGCAGATATTGATTTTTTACTGCCTGACGAACTTAGATCAAATCACAAACACCTAATGAGTCAGTATTTTAGCCAACCACGCAAACGGCAAATGGGGGCAGGTCAGGCGCTACATGCAAAACGTAAAGATGGCGTGCTGATTCCAATAGAAATTGGCCTAAACCCGATTGAGCAAGACAATCAAACCCTGGTATTAGCTACCTTAGTGGATCTAACCTATAGGCTACGCGCTAACTCTATGTTCCAGCGGTCCATTCAAGATGCTCCACACGGCGTCTTAGTCATTGATGAAAAAGGCATTATTCGTGTTACCAACAGCATGCTTTGTGAGTGTTTCGGCTATCAGCCAGAAGAGTTACTCAATCAGCCTCTTGATCTCTTATTACCTGAACGCTATCGCCATCATCATGGCGATCTACGCCATTCTTTTCATCAGAACCCAATGCCTCGCATGATGGGGGTTGGACGTGATTTAACGGCTTTACATAAAGACGGGCGTGAGTTTCCAGTGGAAATAGGTCTAAGTCCTTTTGAAGATGAACACAACAACAATATGGTGTTCGTGTCTTTATTAGACATCACAAAACGTAAACGAATGGAACAGGAGCTGCGTGAGATTAATACCAATCTAGAAGAATTTACCTATGTTGCTTCTCATGATTTACGCTCCCCTCTTCGAGGTATTGCCGATTTATTAGAGTGGGTAAAAGAAGATCTCGGCCCAGACGCCTTACCAGAGGTGAGCAATAATCTGGATCGTATTGATATTCGCATTCAACGTATGGAACAGCTGATTGACAATCTATTAACCTATGCCCGAGCGGGAAAAAAAGACGCTATAACCCAACAAATTGATATAAACGCCTTGTTAGATAACGTTTTTGAGCTACTTGAAATACCGGAGGGTATGCATTTAGAGCGAGATATTCAAATAACACATTTTATTTCGACATGGGTACCGCTTGAAACCGTCATGCGTAATCTGATTAGCAATGCGATTAAACACCATGATACTAAAGTAGGTAACATTTTAATCCGCTGCGTCGTAGAAAATAATTTCTGTCATTTTTCAATTTGCGATGATGGACCTGGAATTCCTGCGGCGGCCCATGAACGCATTTTCCGATTATTCCAAACCATCACGGCAAGCGAGCGTGGTGGCACAGGTATTGGCCTTTCTGTCAGCCGACGGCTGGTGGAATCCCATGGCGGTCGTATTAGTGTCGAAGCCAATCAGCATCAGCGAGGCGTTACTTTTCACGTTTGGTGGCCGCGTTATTTAAGGAAGGATAACCATGATTAAAGAATTAAGTGTTTTAATCGTTGAGGATGATGATGTCGCAGCAGAATCCATCACTCGTGGGCTGCGAAAAGTGGCTCCCGATATTCATTTGGTCTACGCAGAAAACGGTCAAATTGCCATAGACATTTTAAAAAAGCAGCATCCAACTCGAGCCTTAAAAACCCCCTATTTGGTGCTATTGGATTTAAACATGCCCATTATGAACGGCTTTGAATTCTTAGAATACATTCGAGACGATAAAGCCTTACAAGATACGGTCATTTTCATTCTTACCACGTCAAATGATGATAGCGATCGATCTCGTGCCTATGACAATAATGTCGCCGGCTATATGGTTAAATCTTCCGTCGGTCCGCAGTTTGCGAAACTTGCCGCACTTTTACATGCTTATAAAAATGCGGTCGAACCAAATCGCTGATTCAGGAGGAATCATGGAAGCAACCATAAACGATACTGGGCATATTTTAAAACTTCTGCTTGTTGACGATGACGATGTAGACAGAGAACGTCTGCGCCGTATGTTGTCAAAATCTGATATTGAAACTCATGTATTAGAAGCCTCTTCAATTGAAGATTCGATGGCTTATTTAAAAGAAGGCGACTTTGACTGCGTCATTGTAGATTATCGATTAGGGCTTAATTCAGGCTTAACCCTTCTCAATCATATCCGTACTATTTTAGAGAAGCGTTGTGCTGTGATCATGGTGACAGGGTTGGGGGATGAAGAAGTGGCCGCTCAAGCAATGCGCTTGGGTGCAAGTGACTATTTGTTAAAAAGCCATTTGCAAAGTACCCAGCTTATCCGTGCCATTATTAGCTCTGTCCATCGTGCGGAAATTGACAAGAAACTGCACGACATGGCTCATTACGACAATTTAACGGGATTGGCTAGCCGCCCTCTGCTTTTAGAACATTTACAGCAAGCGATTACTCATGAAGAGTCTGCTGCGGTCGCCTTTCTTGACCTAGATAACTTTAAGCCTGTGAATGACAATTACGGCCATGACACGGGCGACTATGTACTGGTGACCATCGCCAACCGCTTAAAAGGGCTTCTTCGCAAAAGTGATACCTTAGCTCGAATCGGCGGTGACGAATTTGTACTCTTGTTGCGTGATGTATCCAGCAAAAAAGAGTGTGATGAATTCCTCAAACAACTCATTGATTTGGTCAATGCGCCAATTGAACTTGAAGCCTTCGATTGCCATGTTCAAGTGTCTGCTAGTATCGGTGTTGCTTTGGTTTCCAATGACAGCTTGGATGCTGACACCATTTTACGACGCGCGGATCAAACAATGTACCAGGCTAAAAACTTGGGCAGTAATAATATTTTATTTTTCGACCCTGAAGAGGAGCGCCGTCAATTTGCACGCCGAGCAATGTTACAAGCAGCAGAAAAAGGCATTGCAAACAATGAGTTCGAACTGCATTATCAGCCACAAATAAATATGGTAGAACATAAGTTAATCGGAGTAGAAGCGCTTATTCGATGGAATCATCCGACGATGGGATTTCTTTATCCGGCGGATTTTACAGAAGTACTAGAGCACCCTAATACCGGTATATTAATCGGCGAGTGGGTTTTACAAGAAGCCATGAGCCAACATGCCTTATGGCAAATAAAAGACCTCACGATCAGTGTTAACATCGCACCAGCCCACTTACTCAGCAAAGACTTTGTCCAACGTCTGGGCCTGTTATTGCAAAGTATGCCTGATATTAATCCGCAGTCGCTAGAACTTGAAATATTAGAAACGGTTTCGATATGTGACATTAATCAAGCAGTGGAAGTGGTAAAAGCCTGCTGTCAACTGGGGGTTCATGTCGCATTAGACGATTTTGGCACTGGATATGCGTCATTAAACTATTTGAAGAAATTGCCTCTCAATACCTTAAAAATTGATAAAGGGTTTGTACAAAACCTTTTAATCAATCAAGAAGATCGCTCCATTGTGAAATGTATTGTTGCTCTAAGCCAAGCGTTTCATTACAAACTCATCGCCGAAGGCGTAGAGTCACTCGAGCACGAGCAGACACTGATTGAAATGGGTTGCCAACTTGGTCAAGGCTATTTCATCGCTAAACCGATGTCCGCGGATAAAATGAGCTCTTGGATCCTATCGTACAGGCAAGAACATCAGCTTCATTAAGAAACATGACATCAAAACTGGACACTATTCCCCTCTAAAATAAGGATACGTTAACACCGTCTCATGGACTCAATCATGACAAAATGCGCGACCCATTGTGCAAAAAACCACCAAAAAAAGCCTTACAAAAGTTTCAAAACCGCTATTTAGTTTCATTAAAGGAAAAGTAACTTCCGCTTAGAAAGAAGGTTGGTAGACTTCTGCGCACATTAAAACAAGCAAAAAAAGAGAGTCTATCATGATCACTAACGATGTTATGACGGTGCAAGATCAGCGCACCAGCAAAATCATATTGGCCATAGCCGCTATCACTATTTTATTAGCTACCTTTGCAGGCAAGATGCCGGGTGGCATGATAGGGGCATTAGGAATTATGGTCATTATTGGTTTTATTCTTAACTATATTGGCGACAGAACACCGATTATTAACCAATTTTTTGGTGGTGGTGCTATTGTTGTCATTTTCGGCTCTGCATACTTATTTCACAGTGGTCTATTTCCTTCCAGTGCAGAAAACAATGTCACAACCTTTATGAAAAGTGGCGGTTTTTTGTCTTTTTATGTGGCAAGCCTAGTGACTGGCTCTATATTTGGTATGGACACTCAAACACTTAAAAAAGCCGCACTAAAATACATCCCTGTTATTTTAGGATCGGCTTTTTTTGCTTGTATCTTCACCGGTTTAGTCGGTATGTTGGTCAGTAAAGATTTTTATGACTCGGTTATGCTGATTGCCCTTCCTATCATGGGTGGCGGCATGGGCGCTGGCGCTGTGCCACTTGTTGAAATTATGTCTGGCAAAACAGGCATGAGCGCAGAATCCCTAATGTCGCAAATGGTACCAGCACTGGCAATTGGTAATGCCATTGCAATTGTCATGGCAGGCTTGCTGCACAAAGTAGGACAAATGGCCCCAAGCCTTACTGGTAATGGCCAGCTTATTCGTGGCCAAAAGCCAATGGAAGAAGAAGACCAAAAAGCCTCCGCGCTCAACGTGACCATTTTAGGTGTTGGCGCCTTGTTAGCCGTGAGCATGTATTTTCTTGGTACCTTGTTATCAAACTATATCAATATGCACACCTATGCGTTGATGATCCTTTCTATTGCCTTGATCAAGGTATCGGGCATCATGCCAAAAGCACTAGAGCAAGCCGCGTTCTCTTGGTACAAATTTGTCGTTAGCAACTTAACGCCCGCTCTATTAGTTGGTATTGGTGTGGCTTATACCGATCTGAACCAAATTTTGGATGCTTTGTCTCCAATGTATTTCTTACTGGTGTTAATTACAGTACTTGGGGCTGTATTTGGCGCAGGGTTAATCGGTTGGCTAATGGGCTTCTACCCTATTGAGGCAGCTATCACTGGCGGTCTTTGCATGGCAAACATGGGCGGAACAGGTGACGTAGCAGTACTTGCTGCCAGTAAGCGTATGGAACTGATGCCTTTTGCACAAATATCCTCTCGCATTGGTGGTGCTTTCATGCTGATACTGGCCACAATCGTGGTTCAAGCGATCGCTTAACACTTCCTTTTTAGACCATAGAAAAGGCAGAACATCCCTTGTTTTTGCCTTTTCTATTTTTGCGTTTTGTTTAGCACTCACTCTGTATGCTGTATAATCGCGCTTCTTCCTTTTCGTGATAATGAAGCGCCAATGACACTCAAGTCTTACCTTGCCTTAATTACAATCTCAACCATTACCATCATTGTCATTGCCGTCGCCTTAGTTTTTGGCTACTCCTTACAAAACGCCTATTTAGACGGCATCAGTAAGCGTGGGCTAGAATTAGCTCGTGTTGTTGCTCAAGATGACAATGTCATTCGTGCGGTACAATCCAGCAATACTGGACAAAGTATTTCCCTTGAGAAGCATATTGAGAATTTACGCGGTAAGACGGATGCCTCCTACATTGTGGTGGTTGACCAAAAAGCCATTCGTCTTAGCCATCCCACAGCCTCCCTTATCGGTAAAGTATTTATCGGTGATGATGTCTACCCAACCTTACAGCAAGGCATAGACTCTACCAGTATTGCCAGCGGCTCACTGGGAGAAGCCATTCGTAACTTTACCCCAATCAGAGACGAAACGGGCATTATTGGTGCGGTTAGTGTTGGCTATTTATCCAAGACCACCAGCGAATTGATTCATCAACACCTTCGTGAAGCGGGCCTATTAGTCGCATTCGTTTACCTACTTGGTGTCATCATCGCCATCGTCTTAATTGCCAAATTAAAGCGTACCTTTTTATCTCTTGAGCCAGAAGAAATTGTGCGTAAATTCAAAGAGCACGAATTAATTTTAGACAGTATTCGAGACGGCATTGTGGCGATTGATCATCAGCAAAATGTCACCGCTATTAATAGCATGGCCATTGAATGGCTAACCATGAATGTACTCAGTTCATCTCAGGTGGTAAACAAACCGCTTAGCGAGCAATCCCAAAGCCTTTCTCACTTTGCTCTAGAAGCAAAAGGGCAAATGACTCAAAATAAATTCAATTTGGGTAAGTTAAAGTTCCTTGCAAACTTATACCCAATTAAAAGCCCAAAAGGCGATGTCGGTTATGTTATTGTATTTTTTCCTGATCACGGTGAAAAATCTTTAGAGCAAGAACTGACCGCCAGTAAAAATTACGCCGATCTCTTACGCGCAAAAACCCATGAATACGCCAACCACTTGAATGTACTATCCGGTATGCTGCAAGCAGAGCGCTATGAAGACGCCATTGAGTTCCTTCAACAAGAAAGTGACGGTGATCAAGCGACTTTGCGGCGCATTATAAAAACCATTGAAAACAGCGCTGTGGCGGGACTGATTTTCGCAAAACACAATAAAGCCAAAGACTTAAAAGTGGACATGCTAATTGAAAGTGACTGTCAGCTCGGTAAATACCCACCTAAAACCAATGAAGCATTGGTAACACTCGTGGGTAACTTAATAGACAATGCCCTACTCGCGGCGTGGTCAAACAGATTAATGACATCGCCTTTTGTTAAGCTGTATATTAGTGACCGCAATGCTCACATCATGATTCAAATAGAAGACAGCGGCGCAGGTGTAGACGAAAAGCTGGAAAGCCGCATACTGGACTTTGGCGTCAGCAGCAAACACAACACAGAACAACATGGCATTGGACTGTATTTGGTCAAAAAAGTGGTTGACCAATACCATGGTAGCCTTGATTGGGAACGCAGTGAGGTGAATACCACTGTGTTTAGTATTTATTTGGATAAACGAGCACTAACAAGATGAATCGAATTCCTGTCATGATAGTGGAAGATGACCTGCGTGCTAGCTATGTATTGGAAAATACCATCAATCAGCGCACAGATTTTATAGTCGTCGCTGTCTGTGAAAGCTTGCTAGAGGCAGAGCTAAAAGCAGAAGCCTTTGAACCTGAACTAGTTATGGTCGACATCAGTCTACCCGATGGCAATGGCATTGACCTGATATCACGGCTCAAAAGCAAAGGCTTAAAAAGCGCTTTTATCATGACCACAGCAGAAAGGGACACCACCACCATTGAAAAAGCCATTCAACTGGGGGTAATGGATTATCTTGTTAAACCTATCAGAATGTCTCGGGTTCTTCAGGCGCTTGATGACTATCTTGATTTTAAGAAGCGCCTCAATAAAAATAATAAAATAGATCAGCAAGACATTGACGCACTCTTTAGAAAAAACGCTACATCTGATAATAGCCGAAAAACCCCCAAGGGAATTGATGAAAACACTCTAGACAAATTGACTCAATATTTGGAAACCACCGATAACAGACCGTTTACCGCCGAAGACATAGGTGAAGCCATCAACCTAAGTCGCATCACCGCCAGACGCTATCTTGAATACCTAGAGGCTCAAGGCCATGTTAGTATGACGCTGGATTACAAAACCGGCGGCAGACCCAAACAACGCTACAGTAAAACGGTTTAGCAACGCATGAGCACTCTACTGACACGCGTTAAAAAACGGCTTTTTCGTCGCAAACCTGCACCTAAAAAAGTAATTTTTATCGGCATAGATTATTTGTGCTTTTCCCTAGCAAAGACCTTACTAGACAGTAACAAACGCGCAGAACAACCCGTCGAGATTACCGCATTTATTGACGATGAACCTTGGAACAATCGCACCCAAGTACACGGTGCAACTGTTTTTTCACCCAGTGAAATAGCGTCTCTGGTTATAAAACACGATGTTGCACTGATCATACAAATTCAGGGAGAGTCTATCAGTATTGCGGATAATATTTGGGAAGGGATTTTTAAAACAAAAGCCAAACTGTTGACACTTGAAACACACCAAGAAATAAATACCATGCAGGCATTAGTATACCAAGCGTTATTATGATCTTTGATCTTTAAACGACGACACTATCCCATTCGCTTAAAGATCAAAGCTTTAGCGGCGATTATTGAGCAAACGCCACTTGCTGGTTAGACATATGCATTGCTGCTTTCAGAGACTGAGTCGATGACATTGCCATCACATTTAATTGATCTGTAAATGTGTCTTTTGGCAATACAATATCACTACGCTGTGCCATCACTGTTTTAAACTTTTCAACGTCTATCGAATCAGGTCCATTCTTAATCGAATTCAATTCATCGTTCGTTAAGCTTGCCACTCCGCCACCAGGTAAATAAATCGCGCCTGTCATAAAATCGACACCAAACGCTACCACACCAGGCACAAAGAAAAACAACAAACCAATCGCATCCAATGCCGCGACACCAACATCGATTTGACCACTTGTTTGACCACGACGCTCTGGATAAAGCAAAGTACCACACGCTGTCACTTGCGTAATAAGGAGCGCAGCGGCAATGCCTCGCGCCAGATGAGTAAAACCTAGATTTTTCTTTAAACCCGTCATACTTATTCCCTATCAATGATTATTACAAACGCCACTCTATATCGAAACACTGGCCTAGTACAAACCCAACCACTTTTATTTCACAATGCTTTCGTACTAAACAGACGTTATTTGTTCATCAAGCTTATCAATAATATAGGCACCAATAGGAAAGGCACTGGTAGCCGCTGGAGATGGCGCATTGCAAACATGTAAGGTTCGAGCACTCTGTGCGAACAAAAAGTCGTGCACCAAACTGCCGTCATTCATTACTGCTTGAGCCCTTATTCCTGCTGGATATGATTGCAAATCATCCAAAGTAACAAGATCGCAATACTTTTGAACTTGGGCTAGATAGCCGGGCTTGTACCAAGAGTTTTTTGTCTCTCTCAGTCCTGTTTTCCAGTGATTCATGAGTAACTTCCAAAAACCGGGAAAACGCACCATATCGAATACATCGCGCAAGCTTATATTAATTCGACCATAGCCTTCTCTTTTCCAACCTTGAACGGCATTAGGACCAACCGTCACAGAGCCATCAATCATTCGGGTAAGATGCACGCCCAAGAAAGGCAAATCAGGGTCTGGAATGGGGTAAATTAGATGATTGACTATCTGATTGTGTTTCGCTGGTAATTGATAATATTCGCCACGAAAAGGAACAATCTGAAAGTCAGTCGGTATGTTCAACATTCGAGTCAACCGATCGGCCATTAAACCACCACAGCTGACCAGATAAGCGGTGCTAACAACATCATTACTTAAGGTGATCGCCACTCGCTCATGACTTTCGTCAAGCTGCTTCACTTCGGTATTTAACCTAAGCTCCCCGCCTTTTTGCACAAAAAGCTCTGCTAATTTTTGGCAAATCCTTCGATAGCTCACAATCCCTGTAGAGGGAACAAACAGTGCTGCAATCCCCTTCACATTCGGCTCACGCTCTTTTAACTGAGCTTGATCCAACTGATGCACTTCTAAACCATTCTCCTGACAGCGCAGGTATAAGGCTTCCATGCGCTCTTTTTCAAGTGCATTGGTCGCCACCAATAGCTTGCCGCACTCATCAAACGCTATGTCATGTTGAAGGCAAAACGCCTTCGTTGCTTTGGCTCCTCGCTGACAAAAATCGGCCTTTAAACTACCGGGGGCGTAATACACACCTGCGTGAATCACACCAGAATTATGCCCTGTCTGATGCAGCCCGACTTCGGATTCTTTTTCGATGAGCAAAATGCGATATTTGGGATAACGTTGAAGTAACTGCCATGCCGTAGAAAGCCCAACAATGCCAGCGCCTATCACAGCAATGTCATAAATAGAGTTTTTTAACGCGTCACTCATCACCTCATTCCTTTTTATTGTTGTTACAACAGATCACAAAAAACGAATAATCTGCATAAGACAGACTAAAAAATAGAGAACCTTTCACATAAGATCAAATGTTTTTAAGAAGCCTAACCTATCGGTACGATAAAACTCAATGCACCGCCGACAAACACACAGGATACCTTTTTGCTGCTCTGGAATAAGCGCCAGCATATCGTCAGGGACTATGACACGAAAACACCAACAAGTTCGGCTTTTATCAAGCTCGCAACCATTATCACTTTTACAAAAAGGACATTTCATCGTTATACCCATTTATGTATCAATAGCGCAAAAAAAATCCCCGCCGAAGCGAGGATTTTATCATCCGTCACACTTTAGAATACCAGCTTACCAGCCAGTGATTTCTTTTAGTGCAGCACCGATGTCGGCTAGAGAACGAACCGTTTTAACACCAGCGTCTTGTAGCGCTGCGAATTTCTCGTCAGCTGTACCTTTACCGCCAGAAATGATCGCGCCAGCGTGACCCATACGCTTACCAGCAGGTGCAGTAACACCAGCAATGTAAGAAACAACAGGCTTAGTCACGTTTGCTTTAATGTAAGCAGCCGCTTCTTCTTCAGCTGTACCACCGATTTCACCGATCATAACGATCGCTTCAGTTTGTGGATCGTTTTGGAACATTTCCAATACGTCAATGAAGCTAGTACCTGGGATTGGGTCACCACCGATGCCTACGCAAGTAGATTGACCGAAGCCAGCATCAGTCGTTTGCTTAACCGCTTCATAAGTCAAAGTACCAGAACGAGATACGATACCAACTTTACCTGGCAAATGGATGTGGCCAGGCATGATGCCGATCTTACATTCACCTGGTGTGATAACACCTGGGCAGTTAGGACCGATTAGACGTACACCTAGCTCGTCACATTTAACTTTGCAGTCAAGCATGTCAAGCGTTGGAACACCTTCAGTGATACAAACGATTAGTTTGATACCAGCGTTCGCTGCTTCAAGGATAGAGTCTTTAACAAAAGGCGCTGGAACGTAGATAACAGACGCTTCCGCACCTGTTTGCTCAACCGCTTCTTTCACTGTGTTGAAAACAGGTAAACCTAGGTGAGTTTGACCACCTTTACCAGGAGTTACACCGCCAACCATTTTCGTTCCGTAAGCAATCGCTTGCTCAGAGTGAAACGTGCCTTGACCGCCAGTGAAACCTTGGCAGATTACTTTAGTATCTTTATTGATTAAAACAGACATTATTATTTGCCCTCCGCAGCTTTAACAACTTGTTCAGCCGCGTCTTTTAGACTTGTTGCAGCGATGATGTCTAGACCAGAGTTTGCTAGAACTTCACGGCCTTTCTCTGCGTTAGTACCTTCAAGACGAACAACAACAGGCACGTTAACACCTACTTGTTCAACGGCACCGATAATACCTTCAGCGATCATATCGCAACGAACGATACCACCGAAGATGTTAACCAATACCGCTTTAACATTGCTGTCAGAAAGGATGATTTTGAATGCTTCAGCAACACGCTCTTTCGTCGCACCGCCACCAACGTCTAGGAAGTTAGCTGGTTTGCCGCCATGTAGGTTAACGATATCCATCGTACCCATTGCTAGACCGGCACCGTTTACCATGCAGCCCACGTTACCGTCTAGCGCTACATAGTTGAGTTCCCATTTAGCAGCATGCGCTTCACGCTCATCTTCTTGAGATGGATCGTGGAACTCTTGCATTTTCTTCTGACGATAAACAGCGTTGCTGTCGATGCCAATTTTGCCATCTAGACAGTGAAGGTTACCTTCTTCAGTGATAACAAGAGGGTTGATTTCAAGAAGTGCGAAATCGTAATCGTGGAACATTTGAGACAAACCAAGGAACACTTTAGTGAATTGCTTGATTTGAGTTGGGTTAAGACCCAATTTAAATGCCAATTCACGAGCTTGGTAAGGCTGAGCACCCACTAAAGGATCAATGATCGCTTTATGAATAAGCTCTGGCGTTTCTTCTGCCACTTTCTCGATCTCAACACCGCCTTCAGTTGACGCCATGAAAACAACGCGACGAGTAGAACGGTCAACAACAGCACCTAGGTACAATTCGTTGGCAATGTCAGTGCAGGATTCAACAAGAATCTTAGCAACAGGCTGACCTTTTGCGTCTGTTTGGTAAGTAACCAAGTTTTTACCAATCCAGTTTTGTGTAAACGCAGCCACTTCTTCATAAGAATCAACAAGCTTTACACCGCCTGCTTTACCGCGACCACCAGCGTGAACTTGAGCTTTAACAACCCATTTATCACCACCAATTTTTTTCGCTGCTTCAACTGCCGCTTCTGGCGTGTCTACTGCGTATCCTGTAGATACTGGCAGGCCGTACTCAGCAAAAAGCTGTTTAGCCTGATATTCATGTAAGTTCATTTGATTCTTCCGCTCATCTGAATGATTGACATAAGCTCTGCCCGCTAAGACAGAAATTGCCGACTCGAGGCCGGCAAATCTAATTTTTTATTAACGCTTTTTACGGTTTGCGATATGAATCGCATGGTTGTCTACTGCTAACGCTGCTTCATGAACGGCTTCACTCACTGTTGGGTGTGCAAAAACAGTCAAAGCGATATCTTCTGCAGTAGAACCGAATTCCATTGCAATAACCGCTTGCGCGATCAAATCAGCCGCATGACCACCGATAATGTGGCAGCCTAGAATGCGATCTGTTTCTTCACAAGCAATTATCTTAACGAAACCATCAGTGTCATTTGCCGCCATAGCACGACCAGACGCTGCAAATGGGAATTTACCCACTTTAAACTTAATACCTTCTGCTTTGAGCTCTTGCTCATTTTTACCAACCCAAGCAAGTTCTGGGTGAGTGTAAATAACAGACGGGATGCAATCATAATTCATTTGTGCTTTATGGCCAGCGATAATGTCTGCAACCATAACGCCCTCTTCTGACGCTTTGTGCGCCAACATAGGGCCACGTACAATGTCACCAATCGCATACACACCGGGTACTGACGTACGGCACTGCTCATCAACGAATACGAAACCACGTTCGTCTAGCTTCACACCAGAGTCTTCAGAGAAACAGCCTTGAGTAAATGGCTTACGGCCAACAGCAACAATCAGCTTATCAAACGTTTGCTTCTGCTCGTTACCTTCTTTATCTAGGTAAGTCACTTCCACTTCTTCACCATTGATTTGGCTGCCAGTAACGCGAGCACCAAGGCGAATGTCTAAATGTTGTTTCTTGAAGATTTTAGCTGCTTCTTTCGCAAGATCTTGGTCGCAAAGGCTTAAGAAGGCATCTTGTGCTTCAAGTACGACTACTTCAGAACCTAAACGAGCCCATACAGAACCCAGCTCAAGACCGATAACACCTGCACCGATAACGCCAAGACGTTTTGGCACAGCACGGAAATCAAGCGCACCTTGGTTATCAACAATAATATCGCCAGTACGAGGTGCTGGTGGAATATTCACAGGAACAGAACCTGTTGCTAGAATCACATTTTCGGTTTCAAGAACAGTAACCGTACCGTCATGAGCCGTAAATTCGACTTTTTTGTTCGCTAGAACTTTACCAAAACCTTCAAAGCTTGTTACGCCATTCGCTTTGAAAAGACCAGTAATACCACCCGTCAATTGATCTACGATCTTGTCTTTACGATCAACCATCACATCAACGTTCATAGCAACATCATTCATACTGATGCCATGTACGCTAAAAGTATCTTTCGCATCATGGTATTTTTGTGAAGAGTCTAACAGCGCTTTAGAAGGAATGCAGCCAACGTTTAGACAAGTACCGCCAAGACGAGGCTTGTTGTCTTTGTCTAACCATTTTTCGATACAGGCTGTTTTTAAACCCAGCTGAGCAGCGCGAATAGCGGCGACATAACCACCAGGGCCGCCACCAATTACAACAACATCAAATTTATCAGACATAAGAGATCCCATTTTTCAGTCAAACTGAACGGCCCACAGGCCGTTCAGTATTCAATTCATACAAATCAATTGGTACGAACAATTAGATTTCAAGTAAAAGACGTGCAGGGTCTTCAAGCAATTCTTTGATCGTTACCAAGAATTGTACGGCTTCTTTGCCGTCAATCATACGGTGATCGTAAGACAAGGCCAAATACATCATTGGCTGAATAACCACTTGACCATTAACCGCCATTGGACGATCTTGGATTTTATGCATACCCAAGATAGCTGTTTGTGGTGGGTTGATGATAGGCGTAGACATCAAAGAACCAAACGTCCCACCATTGGTGATAGTAAAAGTACCACCTTGCATGTCATTCATACCCAACTTGCCATCACGACCGCGAAGCGCAAAGTCCATGATAGTAGATTCGATATCGGCAAGACCCATCGCTTCAGTATTACGAAGCACTGGAACCATCAAACCACGGTCAGTAGAAACCGCTACACCAATATCTTGGTAGCCATGATAAACCATGTCGTTGCCATCAATTGATGCATTCACAGCAGGGAAACGTTTAAGCGCTTCTGTCGCTGCTTTCACGAAGAATGACATAAAGCCAAGCTTGGTGCCGTTGTGTGTCTTAGCGAATAAGTCTTTATACTTAGCACGCAACTCCATCACAGGGGCCATGTTAACTTCGTTATAAGTGGTCAACATCGCAGCTGTTTGCTGAGCTTCAACCAAACGCTTAGCAATCGTGGCACGAAGACGTGTCATTGGAACACGTTTTTCAATGCGTCCATCAGCACCTAAAGCAGCGACAGGTGCCGCAGCAGGTTTAGAAGCTGGTGCAGAAGCTGCTTTAGCTGGCGCGGCTGGAGCAGACGCTTTGGCCTTCACGGCAGCATCTACGTCTTCTTTAGTGATACGACCACCTTTACCAGTACCCTTCACTTGAGAAGCTGTTAAACCCGCTTCAGACAGTGCTTTGCGAGCCGCTGGGCCTGCTACACCATCTTCATCTGCTTCTACTGCCGCAGCAGAGGAAGAAGCAGAAGTAGCAGGTGCCACTTCAGCAGCAGAAGCACCAACCAAGAAATTGGCAAGCACTTCATCACTCAAAACAGTATCACCTTCATTTTTCAGAATATCACCGATCACGCCATCTGCTGGAGCAACCACTTCTAAAACCACTTTATCCGTTTCAATGTCAACAATGTGCTCATCACGTGAACACGCTTCACCGGCTTTCTTATACCAAGTTGCCACGGTACCGTCTGCAACAGATTCAGGAAAAGTCGGCGCTTTAATTTGAACGGTTTCTTTTGATGAAGAGGCCGCAGCGGCAGGAGCTGCCGCTTTTTCAGCTTGAGCAGGCGCTGCCGCTGCAGCCGCACCTGATTCAAAAATAGCCAATACTTCGTCGCTTAGTACAATATCGCCTTCTGCTTTTAAAATTTCTTTTAGAACGCCGTCTGCTGGTGCAACCACTTCTAAGACAACTTTATCAGTCTCAATATCAACGATGTGCTCATCACGCGCACAGGACTCACCTGGCTGTTTGTACCAAGTAGCAACGGTGCCGTCTGCTACGGATTCTGGAAAAGTAGGTGCTTTAATTTCAATGCTCATTTTATACCCTTATCTCTCTGACAGGCTATGGTACTAACCAACTAATGCGTCGTTGACCAGCGCTTCTTGTTCTTCAACATGGATTGACATGTAACCAGCCGCTGGAGCAGCAGACGAAATACGTCCTGCAAAGCGGATTTTCAATTCTGGGTACAGTTTTTCCAGTACTCGATTCATACGGTGACGATTGGCGTGCCAAGCACCTTGGTTCTTAGGCTCTTCTTGACACCACACCAAGCTCTCAACATTGTTGTACTGCTCCAATACAGACTCTAGGTCTGCGTATGGGAACGGATACAACTGCTCCAAACGAATCACAGCAACATCATCTTTTTGCAGCTCTTCACGACGGTTGATTAAGTCGAAATAAACCTTACCGCTACATAGGACAATACGTTTTACTTTATCCGCAGTAACCGTTTCAGATGATTCTGGTAATACCGTTTTAAAACTTCCCTCTGCCAAATCTTCTAATGTCGAAATGGCCTGTTTATGACGCAACAGACTCTTCGGTGACATGATGATCAGCGGACGACGCATAGGACGAATCGCTTGGCGACGAAGAATGTGGAAAATTTGTGACGGCGTTGTCGGAACACAAACTTGAATATTGTATTCAGCACAAAGTTGCAAGAAACGCTCTAAGCGTGCTGATGAATGCTCTGGCCCTTGACCTTCATACCCATGAGGCAACAACATGGTCAAACCACATAGGCGACCCCATTTATGCTCACCACTGGTAATAAATTGGTCAATAACAACCTGCGCACCGTTAGCAAAGTCACCGAACTGCGCTTCCCAAATGACCAAACCTTTAGGCGATGTACTAGCGTAACCATACTCAAAGGCTAAGACGGCTTCTTCTGATAAATAAGAGTCATAAAGATCTATTGTTGGTTGATCTTCTGACAAATGCTTAAGAGGAATATAGGTACTGCCGTCTTTCTGACTGTGAATAACCGCATGACGGTGCGAGAATGTACCACGACCAGAATCCTGACCCGTAATACGAATCGGATAACCCTGTTCAAGCAAAGTCGCAAAGGCAAGCGTTTCAGCATAACCCCAGTTAAGAGGCAAGGCACCCGCCGTCATCTTATCGCGGTCTTGGTAAATTTTCTGCACTTGGCGCTGAACAACAATACCATCAGGTATATTGGTTAACTTCCTAGCAACTTCCTGTAATTTAGAAAGCGGGTAAGTTGTATCGCCAGCATCTGTCCATTCGACACCAAGGTATGGTTTCCAATCAACAAATGAACCTGTTTGAGATTCAAGAACCAAGCTTTTCGCTACATGACGAGCGTTATCAAGGTCTTCTCTGTTCTCAGCGACCATTTGGTCAGACTTTTCTTGTGTAACCACAGATTCTGCAACGAGACGCTCAGAATAAAGAGTACGTGTCGTTTTTAGATTGTTGATCACATTGTACATTAATGGCTGAGTACCTGATGGCTCATCCGTTTCATTGTGACCACGACGACGGTAACACACCATGTCAATCACAACATCACGACCAAACTCATAGCGGTAATCTAGCGCAAGCTGAGTTACAAACAACACGGCTTCTGGATCATCACCATTAACGTGGAAAATAGGCGCTTGAATGATTTTAGCAACATCTGTTGCGTATTCCGTAGAACGCGAATCTTCTTGACGGTTCGTGGTAAAACCCACTTGGTTGTTGATAACAATATGAACCGTACCGCCTGTACGATAAGCACGAGTTTGAGACATCTGGAATGTCTCCATAACCACACCTTGGCCTGCAAAAGCTGCATCACCATGAATGGAAATAGGAACAACGCTCTTACCGGTGATGTCTTTACGACGATCTTGACGAGCACGCACCGAACCTTCAACAACTGGGGAAACGATTTCCAAATGCGATGGGTTAAAAGACAGAGCAATATGAACTTCTCCGCCGGCCGTCATCACATTAGAAGAGAAACCTTGGTGGTATTTAACGTCACCTGATGTATTGACTAGCTTCTTGCCTTCAAACTCGTCAAACAAATCTTTCGGGTTTTTACCTAGCGTATTAACCAAGACGTTTAGACGACCACGGTGAGCCATGCCGATTACAACTTCTTTGGCACCAAGGGCACCAGAACGTTGAATCAACTCATTTACCATTGGTATGAGACTTTCGCCACCTTCAAGACCAAAGCGCTTGGCGCCAGGGTATCGGCTAGCAAGGTATTTTTCTAAGCCTTCCGCTGCCGTTAAACGCTCTAGCAGGCTTTCGCGAGTTTCTTGAGAGTATTCAGGACGAGAACGAACGGATTCGACACGCTGTTGAAGCCAGGCTTTTTCCTGCGTATCAACGATGTGCATGAACTCATAACCGATGCTACCGCAATAGGTTTTTTCAAGTTCGGATACAATTTCACTTAATTTAAGAGCGTCTTTATTAAAAAACAAAGAGCCTACATTGAATACTGTATCTAAATCAGCGCCTGTTAATTGGTGATAGCCAATATCTAAATCAGCTACTTTCTCACGTTTTTGCAATCCAAGCGGATCAAGCGTTGCATGTTGATGCCCGCGAACGCGATAAGCATTAATCAACTGCAAAACACTAATTTGCTTCTGCTCATGATCAGAAGTCGCCACTTTACCAGTAGAAACTGGCATTGAGCGAAATTTATTCTTACCAATTTGTAGAAACTGCTCTTGAATCACTGAATGAGGTAGATCAGTTGATTGCGCTTCGCTTACACGAGGCAATTGATCAAAACATTTACGCCATTCTTCCGACACTGAGTTCGGATCGACGAGGTAGCTTTCAAACAACCCTTCAACATATTCCAAGTTTCCACCTGAAAAGTGAGAGGTGCTCCACAGCAACTCCATTAAACTTTCGTGCATTCTCGATCACCCTTATGTTCGAGCCAGCTACCGGGGTCCCGGTATCAACCTATGATTAAGATCGATCATTTTATCAGGCCCGTAAGGCTATTAAAGCCTCGATTTTTTTGTTTATTTCCAGCTACTTCCGCCCTTCTACGTTCAATACTAAACCACCACAAGCGTTTTATTTAAATAAACAAAACCCTTTGAATCCATAATCACTGAGGCAATGGTTTTTCTTAGCACATCCTTGTTCGTAAAGATCGAATTTTAAAACGTTTTTGCCATATTCTCTACAGCAGAATATGCAAAAATGGCGGCATTGAATCATTCATCAAGCCGCCTACTTTCGGTGATCACATTAAAACAAGGTTATGGATCACATTAAGCATTATCAGGTCGCTCTTTGCAAAAGCATCGAACGAATATTACCAATGGCCTTAGTCGGGTTTAACCCTTTAGGACATACGTTCACACAGTTCATAATACCATGACAACGGAAGACACTAAACGGATCATCTAGATCACTCAGACGCTCCTGTGTTGCTGTATCACGGCTGTCTGCTAAGAAACGGTAAGCTTGCAACAAACCAGAAGGCCCTACAAATTTATCTGGATTCCACCAGAAAGATGGGCAGGCTGTTGAACAGCAAGCACACAAGATACATTCGTAAAGACCATCAAGCTTTTCACGTTCTTCAGGGCTTTGCAAACGCTCAATCGCTGGCGCTGGCGTATCATTAAGCAAATAAGGACGAATCTTCTCATATTGCTTATAAAACTGCCCCATATCAACAACGAGGTCACGAACCACTGGCAAACCAGGAAGTGGGCGCAAAACCAACTTACCTTTTTTCACCGCTTCAGAAACAGGCGTAATACAAGCCAAGCCATTTTTCCCTGACATATTCATACCATCAGAACCACACACACCTTCTCGGCATGAACGACGGTATGAAATACTTGGGTCTTGCGCTTTAAGCAAGTTTAAAACATCAAGTACCATCAGGTCTTTACCTGCTGGCAACTCAATTTCATAATCCTGCATGTAAGGAGCGTCGTCCTTCTCAGGATTGTAGCGATAAATACTAACTAACATTGACATAACTCCTTAGTATGAACGAGCCTTAGGTGGGAAAGCTTCCATGGTTTTTGGCGCAAAGTTTACATCACGCTTGGTCACAGTCTTACCTACTGGGTGGAATAAAGAATGCTTCAACCAGTTTTCATCATCACGTTCAGTAAAGTCATTGCGAGCATGCGCACCACGGCTTTCTTTACGGAATTCCGCCGGAATAGCAGTCGCTTCAGCAACTTCTAGAAGGTTTTCAAGTTCAAGAGCTTCAATACGAGCGGTATTGAACGCTTGACTCTTATCTTCAAGGTATAAGTTCTCAACACGAGCACGAATTTCTTTTAGCTGCGCCAAACCTTTTTGCATCGCTTCGCCATCGCGGAACACACCAAAATAAAGCTGCATTACACGCTGAAGATCTGCACGAACAGCGGCAACACTTTCACCACCAGTTGAACTATTCAAACGATTCAAACGAACCAACGCCTGTTCAATATTGGTATCATCAGCGTCCAATGAATCAAAACCGGCATCTAACGATTTCTTAACATGCAAACCAACCGCCCGACCAAATACAACCAAGTCAAGCAAAGAGTTACCACCTAGACGGTTGGCACCATGAACAGATACACAAGCCGCTTCACCACAAGCGTAAAGACCATCAATAATGACGTCTTCGCCCGCTTCATTTTGCTTAAGAGCTTGACCACCAATATTAGTAGGAATACCACCCATCATATAGTGACAAGTTGGGATAACTGGAATTGGCTCTTTTACTGGGTCAACGTGAGCAAAAGTACGAGATAGCTCAAGGATACCTGGAAGACGCTTATTCAAAGTTTCTTCACCCAAATGATCCAATTTCAGCAATACGTGATCTCCATCAGGACCACAACCACGGCCTTCTAGGATTTCAAGAATCATTGAACGTGCAACAACGTCACGACCAGCAAGGTCTTTGGCGTTTGGCGCATAACGCTCCATGAAACGCTCTCCGTCTTTATTGATCAGGTAACCACCTTCACCACGACAACCTTCCGTTACCAGCGTGCCCGCACCGTAAATACCGGTTGGGTGGAACTGCCACATTTCCATATCTTGCATAGGGAAACCAGCACGCAAAGCCATACCAACACCATCACCCGTATTAATGTGTGCGTTGGTTGTAGATTGATAAATACGGCCAGCACCACCTGTTGCAATAACAGTCGCTTTGGCTTTCAGGTAAACGGTCTCACCACTTTCGATACAAATAGCAATAACACCAACTACCGCATCTTCACTATTTTTAACAAGATCCGTCGCATACCATTCATTGAAGAATGTCGTGCCGCCTTTTAAGTTACCTTGGTACAAGGTATGTAAAAGAGCATGTCCAGTACGGTCAGCCGCAGCACAAGTACGCGCCGCCTGACCACCCTTACCAAAATCTTTAGACTGGCCACCAAATGGACGTTGATAAATACGACCTTGTTCAGTACGAGAAAACGGTAGACCCATGTGTTCAAGTTCAAAAACCGCTTGAGGACCAACAGAACACATATATTCGATTGCGTCTTGGTCACCGATGTAATCCGACCCTTTTACAGTGTCATACATGTGCCAGCGCCAATCATCATTCGGGTCATCACTTGCAATTGCGCAGGTAATACCACCTTGAGCAGATACGGTGTGTGAACGAGTTGGGAATACTTTCGTTACACATGCCGTATTCAAGCCAGACTCAGTCAACTGAAGTGCGGCACGCATACCTGCGCCACCACCACCAATAACAATGGCATCAAAAGAAATCGTACGAATATTTGCCATTACTTATAGCCCCCAAAGAACCTGAACACCCCATACGATGTAAATAAACATTACAAGACCGCATAGAGATTGAAAGAAGAAACGTGCACCCGTTGCTTTGATGTAATCTGTTGAAACAGACCACAAACCAATCCAAGAGTGCATACCGATTGACAACAGCACCATCAGACTAAAAATACGCATCCATGTTGCTTCAAACAGAGCACTCCACTGATCATAAGTAAGATCTGGGTTAAGCAACAAATAACCAATAATAAAAACCGTATACAAAGACAATACAACGGCAGAGACTCGCTGCATCATCCAATCATAAAGACCTGAACGACCAAAGCTTGTGATTTGAGTTACCATATCCACACTCCTGCTAACACAATAAGAACCGCCGCAATCACAAAGTTTGCGATAGCAGCATTACGTCCGCTCTCCAGCTCTTCAAAATACCCCATATCCATAAACAAGTGCTTAACACCCGCTACGAAATGGTACATCAGAGCAGACACCACACCCCAAATCACAAACTTCACCAAGAAATTTGTTTGTAGCGCAGTTACCACCTGATCAAACCCCTCTTGTGACTCTAGAGAAAGGTCAAAGGCATAGAACAAGAATGCCAATCCAACAAAAAGGATGATTCCTGTTACACGATGAAGAATAGACACGATTGCTGTGACGGGCATCGATATTGTTAAAATATCAAGGTTGACTGGTCTTTTTTTATTCACGACTTTTTACACCATTTTGTATTGATTGAATGGTCAATCACGACCCAATGTCTATACGTGCTATTATTACCGTTAGATCATAGTAGTATAGCGACGTCATAGGCCTGCTTTGAAAATCTCATCGATTTGCAAACAAATGCTTAAAAGCGACTCTCTTTTATCCATTAGCAGCAACAAATCAATGAAATCGTCTGAGGCGCAATTATAGACCAGCCAAAAATACTAAGACAAATAGACTGAACAAGAGGTTTTCAATGGTCACCATTCATCAAATGAATGTAACCATAAGCCGAAACAATAATGGTATAAAATTACATAAAAAACCACCCATAAAAAACACTGAAAAAACATATAAATCAAACACTTAACTATTTTATGTCATTTTCTTGACTTTACACCAACCCCTTGTTTTGTCAGATAATTACAAAATAACTCAACCCAATGTAAATAGAGTGCAAATGAACAAGATTGACTTTTATAGTCTAGAGACAGTATTTTTTCCGCACCTTCTGGGCCAGGTGGAGTCAACCTACGACGTCTTAGCCCCGAACCAGAATACGAAGGAGACCATAAATGGCTGATAAAAAAGCGCTACTCAAAGTGGATGGGATCGATAAAACTATCGAACTTCCTGTTCTTTCAGGCACTCTAGGCACAGACGTTATCGACGTCAGAAGTTTAGGTGCCAACGGTGTATTCACCTATGACCCAGGATTTATGTCTACCGGCTCTTGTGAATCCTCTATTACCTACATAGATGGAGATGCTGGCATTCTTTTGCATCGCGGCTATCCTATTGCCCAACTTGCAGAACACTCAGACTATCTAGAAACCTGCTATTTGTTACTTTACGGAGAACTACCGGATAAAAAACAAAAAGCAGAATTTGAAAGAACGGTTGGTAAACACACTATGGTGAACCAATCGATGCACAAATTCATCGAAGGTTTCCGTAATGATGCTCACCCTATGGCCATTATGTGTGGTCTCGTTGGTGCGCTCTCTGCTTTTTACCAAGATCATATGGACATCAGCAACCCAAAACACCGCGAAATTGCTGCATTCCGTCTTATCTCTAAAATGCCGACATTAGCATCGATTTGCTATAAGTATTCTAAAGATCAGCCCGTTATGTATCCTCGTAACGACTTGTCTTATGCTGAAAACTTTTTGTACATGATGTTTGCGACACCTTGCGAAGATTACAAAGTTAACCCTGTTTTCGCCAAGGCCATGGACAGAATTTTCATTCTTCATGCAGACCATGAACAGAATGCTTCAACGTCCACAGTACGTTTAGCAGGCTCTTCAGGCGCCAACCCGTTTGCTTGTATTGCTGCAGGTATTGCGACACTTTGGGGGCCTGCTCACGGCGGTGCTAACGAAGCGGTTTTGACCATGCTTGAAGAAATTGGCGATGTGGAACATATCGACAAATTCATTGCCAAAGCAAAAGATAAAAACGATCCATTCAGATTAATGGGCTTCGGTCATCGCGTTTATAAAAACTTTGATCCTCGTGCCAAAGTTATGCGTGAGACATGTGACCAAGTATTGGCTGAATTAGGCCAATCAGATGATCCATTATTGAAAATTGCCAAACGTCTTGAACAGATTGCCCTAGAAGATCCTTACTTTGTCGAGCGCAAACTGTATCCAAATGTGGATTTCTATTCTGGTATCATCATGAAAGCCATTGGCATCCCGACCAGTATGTTTACGGTTATTTTTGCTATGTCTCGTACCATTGGCTGGATTTCTCATTGGAACGAAATGATCAGTGGACCCTATAAAATTGGCCGTCCGCGCCAACTTTATGTGGGCAAACCGCAGCGCGACTATCCAACTGAAAAATAATCTATTGAATAGCCTACAAAAAAACGCGCTCTAGGCGCGTTTTTTTTGGTTATTTTTGTCGAACATCAGTCGTTATGTACAAACTTATTCGTCATCATCTTCCACAATTTCAGTGACCGTGGACTGACCACACTTAACGCAATCTCCTTCGATCCAAACCCTATCTTTGCTTTCAAACTCTCTTGGGTTGATCATACCCAAATCCTCTTCCATACAATGGTTACACCACGTTTGCGCCAAAAAATCTCTTTGCTCCTCCTCAGAGCGAGCAAAAAAATCTCTGTTTACGATGTCTTCGGCCAGTATATCTGTCATTTAATTACCTCCACTGTATTGATAAGATACCACTCTGTTAGCGTCAGGATCTAACGCATTTAATGGCGCACTAATCAACAGACGACTCAAGGATATACTGTTGAACAATTTTTGCTTATCACCATCAATTTCTATTGAAAATTCAAGACTATCGCCGTCCACTTGAAGCAAAGTCACATTACGTACAACACCAATACTTTCTAGATAAGACTGGACTTTACTCATGGCACTATAACTTTCCACACCTGCCACCCGAATGCTTAACTTACTTACCGATCCGCTATCACGCACCGAAGCATAACGAGAAGAAAATACCTTAGCCAATCTAACCGTGGCTTGGTCAACGACCTCTTTTAGCGTACTGCCGGTTAATGCAAATCGCTCTGATTCACCGTTCTTAAGCAACACCAGCAAATTCCCACTCACTTGACCTGCGTAATTACTGATTCTGATCGCCGCCACAGAATCTGTCTGATAACGAGTACTAGCACGGCTAATGCTGTCCTCAAAAAAACCCCAAACATCGGCTGTAGAAATCATTCTTTTATCCACGTCGTCCTGCAAAGGCGCGTAAATTGGCAGACCAGCCGAATTTGCGGACAGTGCAAACTCATTTAACGCAACGGAGGGCTCTCTTGAGCCTGACAGGCTGCGAACGCCGTTCGCCTCACTTACTAACCACACGAGCACTGAGGGTCTATTCTCCCCCCAGACCGGTAAATTATTTTGTGACAGAAAGCGATCAATCGACTCTTGATAAAAAGTCACTTTAACCTGCTTACCCGGCACCAAACCACCCCCTGAGGGTATGAGTTCACTGAGTGAGGCAACCGAATGTTGCGCAACCCAAGCTGACGCCTGCCGCTTAGCTTGGGTCAACACACTGTTTGTGATGGCACTTTTATCACCAGACACCTTTATCAATACGGCTTCTGCCGCCAAACCAAACGCTTGACTTAACATCTGCTCCTCTGATTGTGCCACTGGCAAATTAATTTCAGCACTATAAAGCCCTTGAACAGGGACCGCATTGGCTGTCGGAATCAACAAAACACTAATGAGTAATAAAAATATACGAGAATTCATAGCCTTTCCTTCGTTTATTTGCCTATTCTACTGTCTTAATTGCAAAGAACCATAGCCCTAATGCGCCACTATGCTAAAATGCATTTTTTTCCTCGTACCATGATAAGGCATAGGCAATGACCAAGTCAGATAAACCATCGATTAGTTATAAAGACGCCGGCGTAGATATTAACGCAGGCAACCAACTTGTTGAACGTATCAAAGGCGTAAGCAAAAAAACTCGTCGCCCTGAAGTAATGGGTGGTCTGGGAGGATTTGGCGCCTTGACACGCCTTCCAACAAAATACAAAAACCCCATTCTTGTTTCCGGCACAGATGGTGTGGGCACTAAGTTGCGTTTAGCAATGGACCTCAATCAACACGACACCATTGGTATTGATCTCGTGGCAATGTGCGTTAACGATTTAGTGGTAGCTGGCGCAGAGCCACTATTATTCCTAGATTATTACGCAACAGGCAAGCTAGATGTTGATGTAGCTGCTAATGTCGTCACTGGAATTGGCGAAGGCTGCATTCAAGCAGGTTGCGCACTGGTCGGTGGTGAAACCGCAGAAATGCCAGGTATGTACCACGATGGAGATTACGATCTAGCAGGATTTTGTGTTGGTGTCGTTGAAGAAGAAAACATCATTGATGGTAGCAAGGTAAAAGCAGGCGACACATTAATCGCATTAGGCTCGTCTGGCCCACATTCAAATGGTTACTCTTTAATTCGCAAAATTCTTGAAGTCAGCAAGACCGATCTTAATCAGGAGATCGACGGTGTTGCATTAAAAGATGCGCTCATGGAGCCAACCCGTATCTACGTCAAATCCATCCTAAAATTGATGGAATCTGTTTCCGTCAACGCTTTGGCTCACATCACTGGGGGCGGGCTTTTAGAAAATATTCCTCGTGTTCTTCCTGAAGACACTGCCGCTCGCATTGATGCAAGCAGCTGGAAACGCCCTGCTGTGTTTGATTGGTTACAAGAACAAGGAAATGTTGAGCAAGAAGAAATGTACCGTGTTTTAAACTGTGGTGTCGGCATGGTACTTTCTATTGATGCAGACAAAGCGAACCAAGCACTTGCTATTTTAAAAGCAGAAGGTGAAAACGCTTGGATCATTGGTGATGTTTGTCCTCGTAACGGTGGCAAAGAGGTATTAATCTCTGATTTAGAGGCACAGGCATGAGTTTCCCGATCGTTGTCTTAATTTCTGGCAGCGGCAGCAACTTGCAAGCTTTGATTGATCAAAGCTTGCAAGGACAACTCAACATCAATATTTGCGCAGTGATTAGCAATAAGGCGACCGCTTATGGACTCGAAAGAGCCAAAATAGCGGGCATTCCTACTCACACACTTGACCACAAGTCCTTTGCGAGTCGAGAAGAGTTTGATGCCGAGCTACAAACACTTATTGATCAGTATCAGCCAAAATTGGTTGTTTTGGCGGGTTTTATGCGTATTTTGACGGAAACCTTTGCGAAACATTACGAAGGTAGAATGCTTAACATTCATCCTTCATTGCTTCCTAAGTACAAAGGATTAAATACACACCAACGAGCAATTGATGCGAACGAGAAAGAGCATGGCGTGTCGGTGCATTTTGTTAGTCCAGAGTTGGATGCTGGCGCTGTGATACTGCAAGCAAGCACTCGTATAACAAAGGACGATACGGCAGAATCGTTAGCCAATAAAGTTCATGCCCTAGAGCACATCATCTACCCTCTGGCCGTTAAGTGGTTCAGTGAGGAAAGATTAACATTCCAGAATGGAAAAGCTTTTTTTGATAGAAATACGCTTCCCGAAAGCGGCATTCTGTACAATGAAGCGTTAACATAATGTAGGAGAAAGCATGAGAGCGAGTAAAATTCCAAAGCGTTTAAGGGCGTTTTTTATGGTTTTTTTTATAAGCACTCCCATGCTTTCTCTTCCTTCTCAAGGCATCGCCTCCGAAGCACAAAACACGTTTCTGGCCCCTTACTCTGCAGTCTATAGTACCATTTGGAAAAAAGGCATTAGTCTAAAAGTAGAAGGCAAACAAACCTTATCGAAAAAAAGCAACAACCTATGGCAGTTTGTCTTTACGGCCGACAGCATGATAGCGTCTCTTAACGAATCCTCTACTTTTTATGTAAAAGACCATCAGATCATTCCAACCCACTACCGCTATAAAAGTTCGGCATTAGGAAAAAAACGCAGTGCCACACTTACCTTCGATTGGGATAACAATCTTGTCCGCAATGATGTCAAAGACAAACCGTGGAACCTGACTATTCCTTCAAAGACATTGGATAAACTGTCTGTACAATTGCAAGTTAGACAAGACTTAAAGCAAGGAAAAAACGACTTTGATTATCAAATTGCCGATGGTGGATACATTAAAAATTGGCGATTTAAACGCGACAGAGTAGAAGACATAAACACCAAACTGGGTCGATTTTCGGCGATTAAAGTCATTCGCACCGACAATCTAGAAAAGGGCAAAAAGACGTCTTTCTGGTTTGTCCCCGCACTCGACTACCTTTTGGTGAAATTAGAGCACCAAGAAGACGGTGAATCCTACCATCTCGATATTGAATCCGTGAAATAGACTTAGACTAAGTCACTAGGCGTATTAACATTCAACAAGTCCACATCGTCAGACCAAACAACAGACTGACAACCAAATTCCTCATAAAAAGCGAAAACACTATATCGCTGAGTGTTATCTAGAAATTGCCCAAGCGCTCGGTAAGCGCTTTCTACAGGCAAAATGGCATGCAAAGGATGAGTACCAGAGACACTTTCTAAATAATGAATTTTTTCTGGTGATAACAAACTAGCGTCTTTCAGTTTTGCAAAAGCCTCACTGCTAATACGAGGCGTATCGCAAGGCGAGATCAATAAATGCGATGTTTTCGCAAAGGCCAAACACGTTAATATACCGCATAATGGCCCTTTTCCTTGATAATATGGGTCATCGGCAATCACCTCATAACCAAGCGCTGCATAAGCGTCAAGATTTCGGTTGGCATTAATAAATACGGGCGTTGCAACCAGTTGCAACGCCCGCCCTACCAACACAGCCATAGGCTCATTCTGAAAACGCAATAAACCTTTATCTTGACGTGACATCCGCTCGGCATTACCGCCCGCCAAAACCGCTGCTGATAAAGATATAAATGCCATAATACTCTCTTTATATACCTAAAAATCGAAATACGCTTTGTCTCGTTTCGCCCAGATACTATCGGCTAACACCAGACACTCCTCGTGAGAGGTGACACCATAAAGAAGTCCTGCCACCGACGCAATGGTTTGTCGCACCGCTTGCTCACCAAATGGATCCAGTTGATCACCACGCCAATGTTCGGTTAAACGAGACAAATCTAAATTGTCTTTTAGACGTTTATGCTCCTTCTCCGCTTTCGGCCAATCAGACCAACTGGCCACACCATTCTGCCATTTACCCAGCGTCACATCTCGCTCTGGATTCACCTCCGCCTCACCGTTACCACCACGAAACACCAGTACGGAAACATCACCTAATTGCTCACACGCAGAAAGATGCAATGCATCATATCCTCGATGAAACACCCCATGAACACTGTGATTGGCAAAAAATGGATTCATCATCCGCACCACGGTGTTTACAGGGGAGCGTAATCCTAAAACATACTTTAAATCCATCATATCCCCTAAAGACTTATCTATTTGGGCAAGAGGAATGTAAGCGAAGTTTCTACTCTCAAGCTCCCGCGTTATATCTTCCCTTGAATGACTAATCGCCAAACCAAGTTGTTGAATGCTTTGCTCAACATAAATGCGATTTTCACCGTCAAATGTATGACCATGCATAACAATTTTCACGCCCGTATTGGCCAGCGCAAGAGCGGCTAGTAAAAACCAAGGCAGCTCATTCCGTTTACCAGCGTAAGCAGGCCAATCCAAATCCACCTTGGTTCCCAATGGTTCTTTTTTCGATAAATACTCTCGAGTCGCTTTGGTAAAGCCAACGGTTTCTTCTACCGTTTCTTCTCGTATGCGAATCAGCATCCAGAAAGCACCCGATTGTTCTGGGGCAACCTGACCAGACAACATCAGGCTCATAGCGTGCTCAGCTTCGTCTACCGTTAAACTACGCGCTCCCTTTTTCCCACGCCCCAAGATTTGCACATACTGGGTAAAATCATTGGCTGCTAATTTTTTTCTCATGCTGATAACTCCGCCACTACAGGGATAAAGCGTTTTAATTCGGGAAGGCAGGAGCCACAATTGGTGCCGCATTTCAATGTGTCCCCCAAAGCCTCGACTGAACAGATGCCTGTCGCAATCGCTTTTTTTATCTGCTTGCTACCGACTTGATAACAAGAGCAAACAATCTCACCTTTTTCTTCAACATTGGCAGGAATCCCCACCAATATCGCCAAACGGTCTGATACGGAAAGAGCGGTGTTGATGGTTAGCTGAGAGATCAGCCAATCAGCCATTAATGACTCAGGTTGCGGATGCAAATACATAAGCAAAGTCAGTGTTTGATCGACTAACCTAGCCACCCGAATTTGCTGCGTAATAGGATTAGAATATTCCAGCCATTCCGTCTTTTTTACTGCGGCCGTTACCTTACTCTGACCTGCGCCCATCGCCTTCAAAGACGCTTGCGTTTGCCCTTTTGGCCAAACTACTTCGTAATGAAAACCCTGTTCAGAAGGTATTCGGCACCAATATAAACAGTCAGCTAGGCTAAGTGGCGTCGCAGACACTATCATGCCATAGCAAATATTCTCGACGGCTTCGAGCCGTACTTGGGCATGTTTCGACTCTGGCTGTCCTGATAACGGATCAACCACTTGTGGAATAAGGTTTGATACCACGGCTGCATTCGCAAATTGCTGCGTCCAATGAATTGGTACAAAAACCTGACTCGGCGCAACCGCTCTACTCAGCTTAGCTTTTAGTAACACTTCACCATACAGCGAAGTAAGACGCACTAAAGCTTTGTCTTTAATACCAAGCTGTCTCGCATCCTGGGGATGAATTTCCACATAAGGTTGCGCGGTATGCTTAGCCAATGACGCGGCATCGCCCGTTCTCGTCATGGTATGCCACTGATCACGTACTCGTCCGGTATTTAAGGTAAAGGGCCATTCTAGTGAAGCTTGATGCTTCGGCAAACTGGGTGTGATAGCCACAAATCGTGCGCGACCATCCGGGGTAAAAAAACGGCCATTTTCAAACATCCGCTGGGTACCCTCAGGTCGACCTTTTGGTACGGGCCATTGCACAGGGGTCAAAGCATCGTATTCGGCCTTAGTTATCTGGCTAAAATGGCCAATATCAAAATCACGCTTGCCATTATTTTCAAAGGCCGACAAAGCCGCATGCTCCGCAAAGATTTCATGGATACTTTGGTAGGAAAACGCCGACTGAAAGCCCATTTTTTTGGCGACTTCACAAATAGCCCACCAATCATGTTTAGCCTCTCCTGGCGCAGGCAACAAACCCCGTTGACGAGAAATACGGCGCTCTGAATTTGTCACCGTTCCGTCTTTTTCACTCCAGCCAGTAGCGGGAAATAACACATCCGCCATAGCCGTGGTATCCGTATGCGCTTTGCAATCACTGACGATTACCAGCTCGCATTTTTCCAATGCGCGTCGAACTTGAGCGGTATCCGGCAAGCTCACCATCGGATTGGTCGACATAATCCACACGACTTTGACTTTACCCTCTTCAATGGCCTGAAATAAGTCGACGGCTTTTAAACCATTTTCAGTGGCCATATTGGGCGCTTGCCAAAAACGCTGCACCAGATCCTGAGCACCTGGTGTGGCAAAATCCATGTGCGCAGCAAGTTGGTTAGCCAAGCCACCTACTTCTCGCCCGCCCATCGCATTTGGCTGACCAGTAATCGAAAAAGGCCCAGCCCCTTCTTTGCCAATACGACCTGTCGCCAGATGACAATTAATAATCGCGTTGCATTTGTCCACACCCGACGACGACTGGTTTACCCCCTGAGAATAAAAGGTGATGGTCTTTGCCGTGTCCCGCCACCAGCCCACTAATCTGACTAAATCTTGCTCACCGATTCCACAAAAGTCCGCGGTATAAGACAAGTTCGGAGTCGATGCCCTCGCTTGCACCAACGCCGTCTCAAATCCGTTGGTATGCTTCACAATAAAGTCATGATCCACAATATCCGCTTGAACAGAGTCGCTTAATAAGAAAGAAAAAATCGCCGCGTCGCTTCCGGGCTTAATCGCCAAATGCAGATCCGCAATATCACAGGTCGCCGTCTCTCGGGGATCAATCACCACCACCTTCATGTCAGGTCGCTGTTTTTTCGCGGCGGCAATGCGTTGATATAAAATAGGGTGTGTCCACGCTGCGTTCGATCCAACCATGATCAATAAATCGCAGCGCTCTAAATCCTCATAATTACAAGGCACAGTATCAGAGCCAAAAGCACGCTTATAACCGACAACAGCAGACGCCATACACAACCGAGAATTGGTATCCACGTTGGCTGTACCTATAAAGCCTTTAGCGAGCTTATTCGCCACATAATAATCTTCGGTGAGAATTTGCCCTGAAAGATAGAAAGCAAACGCATCTGGTCCATGATCTTTTACAACTTGAGAGATTTTTGAACTGACAGTTTCTATCGCAGATTCCCAAGACACAACTTGGCCATTAAGCATAGGAGCCAATAAACGGTCATCAGATTTAATCGTCTGAGCAAGGCTGCTACCTTTGACACATAAACGACCAAAATTCGCCGGATGATCCATATCACCAGAAACAGGAGGAACACCCTGATTGACTGAGTCCGGAATAGTTAAGTTAACCCCACAGCCAACACCGCAATAGGGACAAGTCGTTTTTACGCTGCTTGCTGGCATCACTGTTGTTGTCATGGATTCTCCTCAACGCTTTACGTTTCTTCAAAACAAAAAAAGGCCCAATCACTTTTTTAAAAAAGTGATTGGGCCTCGTTGCCTTTTGTAATATCTGTATGCTTTATGTGTAAGCCATCGTCGGTCTACGGTGCATCAGTGTTTTGTAGAAAGCAATTAGCAAGCCAACTTTCAAAAACAACAAAAAATCCTATCCTTCCTTACTCACTGTGGCTCAATTGTTGATTTTTCCTCGAGTGTCGAAATCATCTCACCATACTTAAGGCTCTCAAACAGTGCACAGAAACAGGTTTGTGCACTGTTATTAATAGGCCGCGATAAACACATCTCCCCCTTCCAACTTAGCCTGCCAATGAGGCACATTCACATCTTCTTCTAGACATTGACCCGACGCTAATACAAAGTGATGTTTATATAAAGGACTCGCCACCACCCATTGCTCTTGCAGGTGTGCTACCAAGCCTCGCGACAAAACATTCGCCTTGCCAACAGGGTCCCAATTGCCAATCGCGAAGACTTTATTGTCGGATTCAGGCACATAGAAAATAGCCACTTGTTCGCCATTGACCATAGCGGCGACTCCAGCTCCTTCCACTAACGCTTCTTGTTTACAAATGAATTTCCATGGCATCGTCATTGTTTTAACCCACCTTTGCAATTAACTGCTGCTTTTCCCATTCTGTTGCGGGGCGCATTTGGTCACGCTCTTCAACAAAGACCACATTGCTGTCATTTCCCTCATAATTCACAAATTGACGAAAGGTTTTGAGTGCTTCTGGATCTTGTAGCGTCGTTTTCCATTCGCATTGAAAAGTATCTACGACGTGCTGCATACGCGCTTCCAGCTCGGCGCATAAACCCAGCTTGTCGTTAATCACTACCTCTTTCAAATACGCTAACCCACCCTCGAGACTCTCCATCCAAACCGAGGTTCGCTGCAATCTATCTGCGGTTCTGGTGTAAAACATCAGTACACGATCAATGTATTTCACCAAGGTTTCATCGTCCAAATCTTTGGCAAATAAATCGCCATGACGAGGCTTCATACCACCGTTACCACACACATATAAATTCCAACCGCCTTCTGTGGCGATCACGCCAATGTCCTTACTCTGCGCTTCGGCACACTCTCGAGTACAGCCAGATACAGCAAATTTTATCTTATGAGGCGAGCGCAACCCTTTGTAACGATTCTCTAGATCAATCGCCATTTTCATGCTGTCATTTACACCATAACGACACCAGGTGCTACCGACGCAAGATTTCACTGTACGCAAAGATTTGCCATAGGCCTGACCCGTTTCAAAGCCCGCTGCGATTAATTTTTCCCAAATCTCAGGCAACTGCGATAAGGTCGCACCAAACAAATCAATTCGTTGACCGCCCGTTACCTTGGTGTACAAGCCATACGTTTTTGCCACTTGCCCCAAAACAATCAACCTATCTGGTGTAATTTCACCGCCAGGAATGCGCGGCACAATGGAATAAGTGCCGTCTTTTTGCATGTTGGCAAGAAAACGATCGTTGGTATCTTGCAAACTAATGTGCTCTTTTTTAAGCACATATTCATTCCAAACGCTTGCCAAAATAGAACCCACAGCAGGTTTGCAAATGTCACAACCATGCCCTTTACCATGCTTATGCAACAGGGCTGAAAAACTTTTGATTTCTTCTACTTTAATCAGGTTGTATAAATCTTGACGGGTGTAAGCAAAGTGCTCGCAAAGGTCCGTGCTAACCTCAACACCCAATGCCAACAGCTCATTGTCAACGACCTTCTTCAGTAACGCTGCACAACCACCGCAACCTGTTGCGGCTTTAGTCACACCTTTCACATCGGCCACAGACAAAGCCCCCTGACAGACTGCGTCGCTGATGTCTTGTTTGGAGACGTTATGGCAACTACAAATCGATGCCGTTGCGGGCAAAGCATCCACGCCTAACCCCACTGGCGCACCATCCATGGCAGGTAAAATAAGCGATTGTGCTTGAGACGGTAGATCTATCGCGTTGAGATAATATTGCAGCAGTGTGTCGTAATAACTGTTGTCACCCACCAAGACAGCACCTAGCAATTTTTTGCCATCTTCTGATACCACCATTTTTCGATAACTTTGGCTGATTTCATCTTGATAAACAAAGACTTTACAGCCTTGAGACTGGGCATGCGCATCGCCAACCGAGCCGACATCGCACCCCAAGAGTTTCAATTTGGTACTCATGTCTGCGCCAGTAAAGGTCACTCCTGCATCACCCATCAGATGCCCTGCTGCGGATTTTGCCATAGCGTAACCTGGCGCTACCAAGCCAAAAATACGGTTATTCCACAGTGCACATTCGCCAATGGCATAAATATCGTCATCGCTGGTTTGACAATGATTATTGACACTAATGCCACCACGCTCGCCCACGCTTAAACCGGATTGGTGTGCCAACGCATCTTGAGGCCGAATACCTGCAGAGAACAAAATTAAATCTGTTTCAAGATGAGAGCCATCAGCAAAGTTCATGCGATGAAAAGCGCTCTCACCATCGACAATTTCTTTCGTGGCAGTGTCTGTGTACACCTTCACACCCAGCCCTTCGATCATCTCTTTCAGAACCGCACCGCCCTTATCATCAAGCTGGACTGGCATCAAACGGGGAGCAAACTCCACCACGCTGGTTTCTAAACCAAGGTTTTTCAGTGCATTAGCGGCCTCTAGACCTAATAAACCACCGCCTACTACCGTGCCTCGTGTCACTTGCTTCGCACAGTCTCTGATAGCATCTAAGTCATCGAGAGTACGATAAACAAAGGTATTCTCACGTTTGTGACCTGGAATGGGCGGAACAAAAGGATAAGATCCCGTCGCCAAAACAAGTTTGTCATAAGAAAGCGCGTTGCCATTTTGCAGCACCAATTGCTGAGTAGTACGGTCAATCTTAGTCACCAAGCTATTGGTAAAGTAGCGCACACCATGTTCGTCATATAAAGAACCATCCGTCATGGCTAAATCGGCCGCACCTTTACCTGTGAAATATTCACTTAGGTGTACTCGATCATAAGCAAGATACGGTTCTTCACCGAACACAGTGATTTGAAAGGTTTCGTGGCCACCTTGAGCGATCATTTGCTCAACAAAATGGTGACCGACCATGCCATTGCCAATAACAATGAGATGCGGTTTTGTGGTAAGAAAAGACACAGATGACGTCATTATATTCCCCTTGCTATAACCCTTATTGAAGTAACATGCCTAACGGCTAGCAATGTCTAAGATGATGAAATTTTAGGCAACTTGGGCGCAGCAATAGGCTTCACCAAATACCAGTAAATCCAGCATGTCAGAGACATTGGTCTTATTTTGAATTAACTGGAAATACCAGCTTCCATCGGCCACGTTGCCGTACAGAATGGCGCCAACCAGTAAGCCTTCGTTGACCACCAGTTTGCGATAATGATTTGCGCCCACATCTTTGAAAAAAATACAGTTATCCTCTTCTAAAGGCTGAATTCTTCCCACTGAAAAAAGGTTGACGCCTGACACTTTTAACTTGGTAGGCGTTGGCTCAATAACAAACGCCGCCTCTTCTCCTACCAAGGCTTTTATCAAGACCTTAATTTGTGTCCAAATGGGTGCCACCAAACCGAAGGTGTGTTGCTCAAATTCACAACACTCCCCCAAAGCATAAACATCGGGATGAGAGGTTTGCATTTGCTCGTCAACTAAAATGGCCCGATTCGTGGTCAATCCCGCTGCCTTGGCTAAGGTAATTTCAGGGGAAATCCCTGCCGCCATCACCACCAGACTCACCGCTAACGATTCACCACTTTGACAAACCACATGAGACACGTTTCCGTCAGCCGCTTGCAAAAAGGACTCAGGCGACTCACCAAGGCGAAACTCAATGCCCATTTGCTCAAGCCTTGTCTGCAACAGGCTGGCGGATTCTTCGTCTAACTGACGATTTAGCAAATATTGAGCGCGATGAAAAACCACAACCTTGTGCCCACGCTTTACCAACCCCACTGCTGCTTCTAACCCCAACAAGCCACCACCAATGACACAAACAGGTTGGCAACCTTGCAGCTGTGTCATGACATCAACGTCATGCCAAGTACGAAAGCCCATTACGTTGGGAGCACAAGCCCCTTTAATTGACAACACACTGGCCCGAGAGCCTGTCGCTAACACCAATTGATCATAGGCAATTGCCTGCCCGCTTGATAAATGCAGGATTTTCGCTTCTAAATTCAAACTCATGACAGGATCATTTGAGCGAATCAGTACCCCATCATCTTGCATCTTTTGCGTATCAACTAATGGCATATCCGCATGGGAAATTTCGTTTGCTAATAAAGACGACAGCATGATTCGGTTATAACCAACGTGAGGCTCTTCTCCTATCAAGAGGATCTGATAGCGATGCCCATACGCTTGTTGTAAATCATGCGCCAATTTACTGCCTGCCATGCCTGCCCCCACAATGACGAGACGGCGCTTATCGGCCTGATTGACAAAACTAAGCATTGGCAACCTTGGCACGGGTCACCGTTTTTTTGCTTTTAACCACCGCTTGAATGGGCTCCACTTTACGTTGCTTCTCATACAAAAAAGTCAGTACTTGGGTTCGATAATCCACGTATCTTGGATCATTCGCCAAAGCAAGACGGTCGCGCGGACGCTCAAGGTCAACATGGAGAATTTCTCCCACCGTTGCGGCTGGACCATTGGTCATCATGACAATGCGATCCGACAACAACACGGCTTCATCTACGTCATGGGTAATCATAATCACGGTGTTGTTTAAATCTTTTTGGATTTCCATTAACGAGTCTTGCAAATGGGCGCGCGTCAAAGCATCCAAGGCGCCAAAAGGCTCATCCATTAACAAAACACTCGGCTCCATCGCCAAGGCTCTTGCAATACCAACTCGTTGCTTCATGCCGCCTGAAATTTCATCTGGGCGTTTGTCCGCGGCATGGGTCATATGGACCAACTCTAGGTTGTGCATGATCCAGTCATGCATTTCTTTTTTCGATTTGATTTTACGAAACACCTGCTTAACCGCTAACTCAACATTTTGATAAGACGTTAACCAAGGCAGCAACGAATGGTTTTGGAAAACCACCGCACGCTCTGGCCCCGGTCCCTTTACTTCTCGGCCATCTAATAAAATGCCACCCTCAGTCGCATCGTATAGACCCGCGACGATATTCAGAACCGTGGATTTACCACAACCAGAGTGACCAATGAGTGAAACAAATTCGCCCTTCTCAATTTTTAAACTGACATTATCTAAAGCCTTAAACGGACCTTTTGGGGTTGGAAATTCAATCGATATATGACTGATGTCTAAATGTGTTGCCATGTTCATTCTCCCGTTAGCATTTTTTAGCTATCTTTTTCTAGCGAAGTACCTGAGTTTTATCCCAAGAAGCAAAGCGCTGAATGGTCAACATGACTCGGTCTAACAAATAGCCAATAAAACCAATCATCAATACCGCCACCATGATTCGTCCCAAAGAGTTCGAACTACCGTTTTGGAATTCATCCCAGACGAACTTCCCAAGCCCTGGGTTTTGCGCCAGCATTTCCGCAGCAATCAACACCATCCAAGCAATACCCAGTGATAAACGCAGACCGGTAAACATCAAAGGAATGGCGGACGGAATAACGATTTTCATCACATGTGTCATCCAACCAAGACGCAACACCTTAGAGACATTCAGCAGATCTTTCTCAACGGCTGCCACACCCACGGCGGTATTAATCAAAGTGGGCCACATACAACACAAGGTCACAGTGAACATGGACGTTAAAAAAGATTTAGAGAACATCGGATCATCAGACACATAACTCGCACTCACTACCATGGTCACCAAGGGCAACCATGCCAGTGGAGAAACCGGCTTAAAAACTTGAATCACAGGGTTTAAAGCACTGTAAACAGAGCGATTTAGACCAATTAAAATGCCCAAAGGAATCGCAATCAGGCTCGCCAAACCAAAGCCAGCCAATACGGTATAAAGACTGGTAAAAATCTGATCAAAGAAAGTCGGCTTGCCAGTGTAATCCCTTAGCGTTGCAACATAACTTGGATCTTTGGCTTGTCGTTCTGCATTACGTTCTTCTTGTCGCACATAAAATTTTTCTTCTTTTACACGCTCTCTCTGATGTTCAGCCACAAGGCTGTTCCATTGCTCGTACACCACAACTGGGCCAGGAAATTCTCCCAGTGAGGTATGCACTCGGCTCGCGCCGACTTGCCACAACAAGATAAACACTAAAATGCCAAAGACGGGCAGCAAGATTCCCTTAACAGAGAAGGCGCTGATTTTGTCTTTTAACGCAGCCAAGGTTACGCTTGGTATCATCATCTTTTTCTCACTTTCTCTTATTTGGTTTAGATTTGGTCATCGCCTTTTAAACCGATCTTGAAGCTTTTCAAGTAATCATTAGGGCGTTTACCGTCGTAAGTCACCCCATCAATGAAATCGTTTTGTGGCGGTTTAAAACCATCTTCTTTTTCAAAATCTGGAAAGTCAGATGCCATCATCACTCCCTCTTCAATCAAAGATTTTGCCGCTTGCGCATAAATGTCTGGGCGATAGACCTCTTTCGCCGTTTTCATAAACCATTCATCGGATTTAGGTTCGGCAATTTGTCCCCAACGACGCATCTGTGTGAGATACCAAATCGCATCACTGTAATAGGGATAGGTCGCGTGGTGGCGAAAGAAGACATTGAAATCGGGGATGTCACGCTTATCGCCTTTTTCATACTCAAATGTGCCAGTCATACTGTTGGCAATGACATCATAATCCGCCCCAACATATTGACTGCGAGCGAGTATTTTGACCGCCTCAGGACGATTGGCGTTATTGTTGTCATCCAACCATTTCGCCGCGCGAATCATGGCTTTTACAACACGAATATGCGTATTAGGATACTGTTCCGCCCAATCACTGCTCACACCGAACACTTTCTCTGGGTTATTTTTCCAGATTTCATAATCCGTAATGACAGGTACACCAATGCCTTTAAATACCGCTTGTTGGTTCCAAGGTTCGCCAACGCAGTAGCCTGAAATCGTTCCCGCTTCCATGGTGGCTGGCATTTGTGGCGGCGGTGTCACCGACAACAAGGCGTCAGCATTAATTTGACCACTGGTGTCACCTCGTGCGGGCGCGTAATACCCTGGGTGAATGCCACCCGCAGCAAGCCAATAACGCAGCTCATAATTATGAGTGGATACTGGGAATACCATGCCCATTTTGAAGGGCTTACCTTGCGCTTTATAACCATCAATCACCGGTTTTAACGCACTGGCGCTAATGGGATGAACTGGCTTACCATCTGGGCCATTCGGAATGTTTTTCTTCATCTCTGCCCAAACATCGTTTGAGACCGTAATGCCGTTACCATTCAAATCCATACTAAAAGCCGTCACTATGTGCGCTTTCGTGCCATATCCAATCGTCGCACCCAGTGGCTGACCTGCTAGCATATGTGCGCCATCTAACTGACCGTCAATCACTCGATCTAGCAACACTTTCCAGTTTGCTTGCGCTTCTAAGGTGACGTACAAACCCTCATCTTCGAAATAGCCTTTTTCATACGCAATGGCCAATGGCGCCATGTCCGTCAATTTGATAAAACCGAATTTCAGCTCTTCTTTTTCCGCATACCCTAGCTCAGCATGAGCCGCTCCAGATAACAACGCAGAGCCTAACAAGATAGACAGACTCACTTTCTGAGTGGCATTGACGAATGTCGGCAAAGGAATGGCCGTTGTAAAAGGTCTTAGGTTCATAGTCACGCTCCGCTTAAGGAATGAAAAAATACAAAAACAAAAAAGGCGCATGCAAATCACAAAAAATGTGTTCGCAGGCGCCTTTGCCATTCAAAGAAAGTCCGACATTGGACCATCAATAATGTGGGTGACAATTAACCATCGTTGCTAACTTCACCAAAAATTTTAAAACTCTGTGTTCCTGTTGTGTTTGTAAAGCACGCAACGTGCCAATATAACTAACTCAATGATTTATAAGTTTTTTAGGTTAAAATGCTTATCTAGATAACACCATTCAACACGTAAAACGAACCTATGCGCCCAATAATCAAGCAGAGCGCACTAAAAGAAGACACGCAAACACATTATTTAACCGACTTATCAAAACCGGTTAAAATCCCATCTGGATGCAAACGTATCTTTCCTGCCGCAACGGCATCCAACCAAGTTGCCTCCTCCTCGGCAGACAAATACCAATCCCTACTCTCACCTTCTTCAGGTAAACCTAAAGCTTTGTTATAAAGATCCTGACGATAAACTTGCTCTGCCACTTTATTCAGTGACCGAATCCCTCCCAGCTGCTGCCAACGATACATTTGCGCCATGATCCACAGGGCGTAACTCGGCAAGGGTTTGTTAATCACACTACCAGAAAAACGCTGATAGGCTTCCATTGGCCAATCAAACTGCCCTTTAGGTTTTATGGCACTAAAACCATAAACTAACTGTTCTAGGGTGCAGTTCAAATAATCTGGATGACTCAAGATACTCAGCAATTCGGTTTGGTTACTTGGCTCATCGACCCACAAACAGGCTTTTTCTAACGCTCTTATAATGGATAAATGCACTTCCTGATTCTGTTCAGCCCAAGCGGAATTTACACCAAACACTTTTTCCGGTGTACTGCCCCAGATCTCATAACCTGTCACCAACATATGACCAACACCCTGCTCCACAGCAAGGCTATTCCACGGTTCACCAACACAGTAACCATCAATATCGCCTTGCCTCAAGCTGTTAAGCATCTTCACCGGTGGAACCACCACTATTTGCACATCTTTATCTGAATCGACTCCGGCACGGCACAACCAATCCCTTAATTGATAATTGTGAGAGGAATAAGGGTAGACAACAGCAAAGCGCAGTGGCGCGGCATCAGCACTTCGACTATTCAGCATTTTTTTCAATGCCACACCCGTTCGAATATCCAAAGAGGACGCAGCGTAATGTTTCAGTTCTTCATATAAAGCATTGCCAATGGTAATGCCGTTACCATTATGACTGACCGTAAAACTCGTCTGCATGGCGGCTTTAATGGAACCAATCCCCAAACTGGCCGCAATCGGCATGGAGGCCAGCATATGGGCGCCATCTAGAATATTAAACGCCACCTTGTCACGAATACTGGCCCAAGAAGCTTCTTTTGATAACTCAACATTCACACCCTCCTTTAGAAAAAAGCCTTTTTCCTGAGCGATAACAAAAGGGGCGCAGTCAATTAACGGAATAAAACCGATCCGCACCGGCGCTCCGTTTTGAGTAATATTGGTCTCCATTTGGCTCATTTTGAACCTCCCATCAATTCCATTACTGAGATAATATTGCGCGCGACATCTGTCATACGCTGACTGCGGTCCATGGCCAGTTTTCTTAGCGCTTGATAAGCAGCCGGTTCATCACATTTTTGATGTTTCATTATTAGGCCTTTTGCTTTGTCTATTAGCTTACGATCTTCAAGTTGGCTTTTTACCGATTCTAATTCTAACCTTAAGGCCTGAAACTCTCGGAATCGCGCAATGGCGACTTGCAGTAAGGCTTTCACACTGCCGCTGTTAACACCATCTACAACATAAGCGCTGACGCCTGCGCGAATCGCGGCTTCTACATGCCTTGAATCGTCTTCTTCAGCAAACATCACAATGGGACGAGGGTTATCTTTGGTGAGCCGAGACATGTTTTCCAACATATCTCTATCTGGAGATTCGATGTCAATAATCACCATATCAGGTTGAAATTCGGTCACCGCTTCCGTTAGATTTTTAGCGTTTTCCAACCGTCTGATGACACGATAACCGCTGTCAATCATAGCTTGCTCTACGATCGCTGCTCGCGCAGGCTCATTATCAACAAGCATCACGGTCAATTCTTTTTCAAGGGGTGAAGGCATGGCGCATTCTCTATCAAAGCATAAAGAGACCTTTACACGAGGTCACGAGCCTAGTCGTTGTGCAAAGATCCCGAAAGGTTATGCTCTGATACGATGCAAGATATGCGCCATTTAGAAACACAAAATGCTAATAGAATAACGATGGAGAAGACCCAGAATAGGGCCTTATAGTAGATAACCTAACGATACAAAGACTGATAACGAACAAAAAAGGGGCGAAACACAACTCAAAAAGAACCAAATTACAGCACAGCGTGCCGATCTTGCGCCAACAATGCCAAAGATAATCTGTCTTTGGTTTTGGTTTTTTTGAAAATAGACGTCAGATGCGCTTTTACTGTTCGTTCTGTAATCGCCATTTCAGATGCAATTTGCTTATTCGATAATCCCTTGGCAATAAGCTGAGCGACGTTCAATTCTCGTTCCGATAAATCATCAAGTTCACTGTCATGGGACGGTGCAGTTACAGCCGATTGCATAATAAGCTGCTGAATAAACGCCTTCCCACCCCAAATCTCGCCAGACTCAACAACAGACAAGACCAAAGATAACTGCTCTTTACCTATGTAAGGGGCACACTGACCACATACGCCGACCGAAAATAATCTCAATGCAGCCGCTTGGCTAGACTGATTGGGAAAAACAATGACTTTTTGTTTAGGAAAAACAGAACGCAACGCAACCACATCTTCAACTTGTTGCGAAAAATGAGAGTCTTCCAAGTAGATAAAGCAATAATCAAAGTCCGATGGTGTGTGTGTTAATAAATCATACGCCTCTTCTCGCTTTTCGACTCGAACTAACTGCGTATCAGCACTGATCACCTGACACCAATGCTTCCATACGGCTTCATCTGTATTCCAACACAAAATCTTCAAAATAAGCCTCGTCCCATTAAGTGCGATACGTTTATTTTAACCAGCAAATAAGAATCAATTGTTAACATTTGTTACCAATCTATCCCACCGCTAAGATATTTTGTAATTATCGCTCACGAAGGGCATTCTGCTTTGCTTTTAAAATAGGCTTAAGCAGATAGTCCAACAAGGTTTTCTTACCCGTAATAATGTCTACCGTCGCTTGCATACCAGGAATAATAGGCAATGGAGAGGCCTCTGTTCCCAAATGATTTTTATTTGTTTTCACTCGTACCAAATAAAAACTGTTGCCTTCTTCATCAAGAATGGTATCCGCACTGATGTTCTCGACAATGCCCGGCAAACCTCCAAAAATAGCAAAATCATAAGCTGACAATTTTACTATTGCATTAAAACCAGGCTGTATAAAACCAATATTCTCCGGACGAACTTTTGCTTCGACCAACAAAGAGTCTTCTATTGGCACAATTTCCATTAAATTCATACCCGGTTTGATGACGCCCCCAACGGTATTAATTTGCAACTGTTTTACAATACCTTTCACCGGCGAGCGCACTTGTGTTCTTGATACCTTGTCCTCAAGTGACACACTGGCTTCTCGCAATTGGTCCAGTTTGCTACGTACATTCGTCATCTCTTCACGAGCATCGGCACGAAAGGTTGCTTCACTTTCTTGGAGCTTACTTTGCGCTTCTTTTAACGCTGAATTGGCACGTGGAATCGCTAACTGTGTAGCATCTAAATCGCCTTTCAACTGATTCACTTGTCGTTCAAGCTGAAGTAATTCAACACGGGACACCGCCCCCTGTTCAAAAGCGGGACGTGTCAACGTCAACTCTTCCTTCGAAAAAGCATAACTTTTCTTTAAATTCTCTAACTTAGCCTGAAGCTCAACAATTTCTTGTTTCTTTTGCTCTATTTGTTGCTGAAAACTCACTTGATTGGTCCGCAATGAATCCAAACGATTGCGATATAGATCCAATTCACGTTGTACGACCAAAGGTGAATCATTAGTCATTTGAGGATCATACACTGGTTGGAGACCAGAAGACTCTGCTTCCAAACGAATAGCACGGGCTTGTAGATTAACAAACTCAGCCTGCTGTTCACGCAAAGATGACAGCGCCTCCGTATTTTCAATGGTCATTAAAATTTGACCGCTGTCCACAACTTGGCCAACCTGAGCGTTAATTTCTTTTAAAATCCCCCCCTCAAGGTTTTGAATTTGCTGAACCTGACTCGATGGAATAACTTTACCTTCACCCACCGTCACTTCGTCTAAAGACGTATAATGAGCCCAAATCAAAGCGACGGTAACAAAGATAAAAATCACCCAGAGAATAATCCGCCCTCCTCTTGGGGTTTTCAACATCAAAGCGGCATTACGGTCCGTCAAATATTCTAAATCATGTTGTGATATGGATTTTTTATTACTCATTTTAACTGACCTTCAACTTGCCTTGGCGAAGCGCTTCATGCACCTGCGCTTTTGGACCATCCGCAATCAGGCGACCATTATCCATAACGATAATACGGTCAACCATATCTAGCATAGAGGCCTTGTGCGTAATCAAAATAAGCGTTTTATCTTTTATCCCTTCCATCAAGCGACGCTTCATCCGCGATTCCGTGGTATTGTCCATAGACGCCGTTGGCTCATCTAAAATAAGAATGGGGGGATCAAATAACAAGGCCCGAGCAATCGCAATGCTTTGGCGCTGACCACCCGAAAGTAACATTCCCCGTTCACCGACAATGCTGTCCAAGCCACTTGGTTTTCGATTAGCAAATTCAGACACACCAGACAGATCCGCAGCGCGAATGATTGCACTGTCATCCATATAAGGAACACCCATCACGATATTGTCTTTAATAGATCCGTAGAATAAATTGACGTCTTGAGAAACCGCACCAATGTTACGACGTAAATCGGTTGGGTTAACTTGCCGTAAATCCACCCCATCAATACGAATGGCGCCACTGTCTGGTGTATAAAGACCCGTCATTAATTTACCAAGTGTCGATTTACCTGAGCCTATACGACCAATAATGGCGACTTTTTCACCGGGTTTGATATTAATATTGATCGCACTTACCGCTGCTTGTTCTTGATCTGGGTAGGCGAAATTAACCGCTTCAAATTGAAACTCCCCTTTAAATATTGGACGATGGACGAATTTCACATTATCCGGCTTTTCAACAGGTGAAGACATAATTTCGTTCAATGACGTAAAGGCCGACTTAGCTTGATTATAACGGGTCGCTAAACTGGCCACTTGCCCCATTGGTCCAAGCGCTCGACCTGTCAACATGACCGCGGCAACCAATGCCCCCATGCTCATCAGGCCTTCAGAAATCTGATACACCCCAACAATCACAATAATCACCGTCGTTAATTGCTGAGCCACCATGGCAAAAGAAGAAGAGGATTGGGATAACTGACGTGTTTTTACCCCCCAATCCGCGATATTCCCCACCGCATTTTCCCACTGCTTTTGCAAGACACCTTCTGCGTTATTCAATTTCACGCTTTCTGCGTTGTAGAGACTTTCTATCAAAACAGCATTTTTCTGCGAAGCGGTTTTTTGACTTTCTTCAATGGAACGACGTAACGGTATTTGAATAATGACACTATAAAGCAGTATCAGGAATATGGTTATGATAGGAATATAACCGACAGGGCCACCAATCAGCCAAATCACCCCGATGATCAAAAACATAAAGGGGATATCAACCAAGGTCGTAATCGAAGCTGACGTAATAAAGTCACGAATGCTCTCAAACTCTTGCAGGTTTTTCGCAAAGGCTCCAACAGACTTTGGCCTAGACGCCATCGTAATGTTATTCACCTTAGAAAAAATGGCCGCAGAAATTAAAATATCAGATTTTTTACCTGCTATATCAATAAAGTAGGCCCGTAATGTACGTAATAAAAAGTCGAATAAATAGACGACAGCAGCACCGATTGCTAGAACCCAAAGTGTGTCAAACGCATTATTTGGTACCACTCTGTCATAGACGTTCATGACAAACAACGGACTGGCAACCGCAAAAATATTAATCAGCAAGGATGCAATAAAAACGTCGCGGTATATCCGCCAAGAGCCAGCAATGGTTCCCCAGAACCAATGCCCTTTCTTTTGCTCGGCTTCATCATTTTTTTCAGAGCGTTTATCAAACTGATAGAGGGGACGAACAAAAAAACAATAGCCTGTAAACGATTCATCAAGAGCATCAAAAGGCAGCGTGATCTCTCCCTCTCCAGACTCTGGGCGCAATATTTTTACCACGCCTTGCACTTTATCGACTTCAAGTAAGATGCAGGCCTGCTGATCTTTCAATAGAAGCACCGTGGGCAAGACCATTTCTGGAATTTTTTTCAGTGAACGTTTTACAAAACGTGAACTGATACCAATACGCTGAGCGGCACGCTGAAACAAGGCCGGAGTCATATCGTTGTCAGTAATGGGTAAGCCAGCGGCTATGCCGTCAGCAGTGTACGGGTTATGAAAATATTTGCTCAACAGCACCAAGCAGTCTAACAGCGGATTGGGGTATTCTAAAGCCGCGTCGTGGGTATTCCATTGACGCTCACTTGCTTTGGCATCCTCGCCCTTTAATGTTTCTGCTCTTCCCTCGTCAGACTCGTTCATGACGTCGTTTTCTTCATAAGAATCATTTTCTAGAGGCGACGAAGTGTTCTGTTCTGAACGACCAGAGTCAGACATACTCTATATTCTCCTACGGGTGTTCATATAAAAAGTGCGAAAATCTGGTTTACAAACCGAATCACATTAATTCTAGCCTAGAATAGTGTTTATTCAGTAAGATGGGAAGCGAACAAACCACCTAGCTACAAATTGAAACATACAAGGAAATCAATATGCTATACGCAAAAGTCAATGCTAATGGCGAAATCATAGATGTGGCTACATCACAATCCGATGAATACAAACTATTAGTAGCGCCTAATGAGCCGACTGTCGCCAGCATATTGGAAAAAAAATTCGCCACGTCCGATGCCAGCACTCAAGAAATTTTAGCCAGCTCAGACAGTGATATGATGCGAATTTTAGAGGATTTAATCGATCTATTAACAGAAAAACGCTTAATACAATTTACCGAGTTACCTATCGCGGCACAGAAAAAGTTATTAAGCCGAAAATGGGTACGTGGTGTTCACAATCATCATGACGATAGCTTAATGATAGACAACACCAATGAAGGCGACGATGACGTATTGATTTAATGGGAAAGTAAGACAAGCCAGGAGGTTAAGGGATGACCAAACCATTCAATATCATCGCTTGTCTTACCTGAACTGTCTATCAATCAACACGCAATCAAAGCCTAAGATCGCCACTTTACATTTCTTGCGCTCGGCCTAATAAAAAGCCTTGTCCACCAGTGACATCAAATCGCTTCAATGCATTCAGTTGTTTCTCGCTTTCAACTCCCGTTGCAATGACTTCAATATTTAAGCTGCTAAACATTTTACAGAGAGTATGCATAAAAAAGGATTCCGATTCTTTTCCTGTCGCCATACGGGTATAGGATGAATCTACTTTGACATAATCTGGCATCAGAGTCTGTAAATACTGAAACGCAGAGAACTGCTTACCCACATTATCAATACCGAATTTCAGGCCTTGCTTTTTCAGCATTCGAATTAACGTGTTGGCCTGCTCTTCTTCAATCAAGACGCTCTGCTCTGAAATTTCAAACATCAATTTTCTTTTCACATCACTAGAAAGTTGACCCAAGGTCTTATCAAGCCATTCGATAAAAGCAGGCTTGGCATAAGACGAAGCGGACAAGTTCACTGTTAATGGTGTTGTTAAACTCTTCGTTTTAATGAATTCAATCACCCGTTCAATAATGACCTGATCAATCTGACTGGCCAAATCGAACTGCTCAGCGAGACCAATAAAATAGCCAGCATGGTACTCCTTACCACCATGCTCTAGCCCCATAAAGACTTCTTCATGAAGCGTAATTGATGACTCATCTAAGGTGGCTATTTTTTGCTTTTTCAGCTTAAAGGAACGATTCTGAATAGCCGTTTCCAGTATTCCTTTCCAAGAGGTTCTGTTAATGGCCATGTTTTGACCCATGTTGAGATCAAAAACTCTATAGGTATTTATACCCTCTCGTTTTGCTTCACGTAGAGCGGCATCCGCTTGAGACATAGCGCCTGAGCGTTCAACTGAAGCATCAATCGTCACCGCACCGATGTTCGCTACCGCAACCGAGTAACTAATACTCGCCGTATTCAGTTCCATCAATTCATGCATAATATCACTGACCACTTGCTTTAATTGGTGGTGATCAATGTTCGGAATCAAGAGAACAAAATCAGCACCAGACAAGCGCGCTAAGGTCGCAAAAGATGAGAGTGTAGCCACTTTTTTGGACAAAATATCCGCAGCAGACTGAATAAACATATCCGCCGATTCATAGCCACGTTCATTATTAAGCTTGGCTAAATCCGCTAAGCTAATAAGAGCCAAACCATCAACACCACGTTCAGCTTCTGTAAAGTGTGACTTAATCTGGCTTTCAAAAAAGTGGCGATTTCCCAGCCCACTCACTGGGTCTTTAAAAGCTTTCGCCTGAAGCCACTGCGCTGTTTCCACTTCAGAAGCAAACTCTTTTTCTAGCTTCTCAGCCATGCGGTTCATCGATAAAACAACCGCTCTTAGCTCTCGCGTCTTCGGCACTTTGATCATTTTAATGAAGCGCCGCTGCTGTATCGCTTCCGCTTGTTTTTCAAGCTCAACCAGAGGTTGAAATAAATACCGAAGTGCGATGCTTCCTAACACCAGCGTGATAAACCCAATCACCACGAAGGAAACCAATAAATCCCGTGACGCAAGCCATAATTGATAGTAACCGTAACCCGCACTGCCAGTAACATAGACTTGACCTAATTCATTCCAACCATTTGAAACAACAGAGCGCGCCACTGGCACTTTGAAATCGATTAACTGAATAAACCAAGCAGGAACACCATCAATTTTGGTTTCATTAGAGCGAACTATGTTTTCATCGGTTTCATAAACATGGATACGCACCTCCGAGAAATAGCCACTATCAAATACGGCATTCACACTGCTTTGTACGGACGCGTAATCTTCCTGTGCCATAAAATCAGACACAGACATACTTAAAGACGTGGCAGAGTCTTGCGTTGTCGATTGCAACTGACTGATTAAATAACCTTTCGTGGTATTAAAATTGATGCCCATAACCACAACCAGCATCAATGAGAATATGGCAACAATCGTCATTATTAATTGGCGGAACAGCGTCATCCAAGTTCTCCTAATTCGTCATCGTATTAAAACGATTATTTAAGTCTGTCCACAAGCTCAATCGTGATGAGCCCCCTACCAAGACACCGCGCCCTTTCTCTTTTGACAACCACAAATTGTCAGCATTAAACGAGTAAATAGGTAAAAGGTCATTACGTTTCGACGCGGGTTTTAATTCTTTATCAAGATTGTCCAACAACACAGGAATGGACGTTGGCTTATGATAGTACGCCAACACCATGTGATGCTGATTCAAAGTTAAGGCTTTAACATAAACCAGACGAAGCTTTTCGTCTGGCACCCCAAGCTCTCTGAGCGTAAAATATTTCGCAATGGTGAAGTCTTCACAATCTCCGGCACGCATACCCAAAAATTCAATAGGAGTCGCCCAATAATCTTCCTTGCCCCATAACGTAATATCGTCCACGAAGTCCATTTGATTAAAAAAATCGTTCACTTGGGCAAGTTGATCCGTGATAGGCAAGGATTTGGCGTCATTAATCAGCCTCCGCCAAGCAAGAATACGCTTTTCAGCATCACTGCCGTAAACACTTCCGGCCTGTTTCGCCAGTTTTTGATATTTATCTGACACATCAGCGTAAAGCCACCAGTGTGGGATACACAAAACAATAAGACACACACAAGCCATACGTTTGCGTGTTTCAATAAAAGAAAAAAACGAAGCGATTCGTTTTTTCACAGTAACCTTATTGGCCAGTCTTAGATTTTGCATTAAAAGCAGCCAACTGTTCGGCTGTGGCCTCAGGCTGATACTTGGCTTTCCAAGTATCATAAGGCTCGCCATAGACAAACTCGCGCGCCTCATCGTAGTTTATTGTAACGCCTTGTTGCTCTGCCTCCGCCATATACCACTTGCTTAAACAGTTACGACAAAATCCCGCTAAATTCATTAGATCAATATTTTGCACAGACTTATTGTCGTCAAGGTGCTTCAAAAGGCGACGCAGGACAGCGGCTTCAATTTCAGTTTGTTTGCTCATCATAATTTCACATCTCTCTACTGTCTTATAAGACATTAATGATTAATCAAGGTGTCGATGCTTCAACGGTTGCTGACGCCACTGCCATTCTTGCGCCGCCACCATAAACACCCTTAACGGTTGCATATTCTCGCCTGCAATTTGCTCTATGGCATAGGCGCAAGCTTCTAAAGTCGATAATGACTGAACATTGGGTGATTTGCGAATACTGTATTGCCCTTCGGGCGGATGCGAAAAGCACACGGCACCGAAAGTACGCAATAAGGGCTCGGTAAAATACAACTTCTTCGCTTTTCGCCACGTCGCATCTAACAGAATGATCCCCTCAATCTCAGCCGCCAATTCGGTGCCTAAGGATTCTATGCAAACAGCACTATCTGCTGGAAACACCAAACGCCATTTTGCAGGATCTTTTTGTTTCAAAACCTCGTGCAATATGGCTTGATTTGCTGTCGAAACGCATTCCACCGACGGCAAACCTAATAACAGTAATGATACGGTGTTTTTAGCGTGTTGTGCTTCTTTCGGATCTTGCAAAATCAGGACGTTTAATCGTGTAGCAAGCTCAGGTATCCATGGACAAACACACTGATTCACTAAAAAATCACATCGACCACAGCGTGTTCTTGTTCTGCCTTGCCTACTCAAGTTGCTAAACCTGCAGCCACTTTCTCAAGCCAACTTCTCTAGGTAGGCTTTTACCACGTTATTCCAACCTAGATCCAAGGATTCAACAGTCAATGCATGGCCGATTGATACTTCCATAATTCTACCCTCTGCACACAAAGCCTGGACATTATTTAAATCTAAGTCATGACCTGCATTTACTTCTAAACCAACATCCAAGGCGGCTTGGGCGGCTTGCTGGTAAGTTTCCAGTACATCGTCGAAACCGTCTTTGCCAAACGCATTAGCATAAGCCTCTGTATAAAGTTCGACTCTGTCCGCACCCACTTCCTTCGCCAGAGCCATATTTTCAGGCTCTGGATCCATGAATAAAACAACACGGATCCCCTTTGCTTTGAGTTTAGCAATGACGGGACGTAATGCATCTTGATCACGAGCAATATTCCATCCGTGATCAGACGTCAACTGATTGGGGTCATCTGGCACTAAGGTGCATTGGTCAGGCTCTACCTCTAATACAACGTCTAAGAATTGAGCATCGGGAAACCCTTCGATGTTTAATTCAGCGCCTGGAAAACGTTTCAATAATTCTTTCAAATCATAAGCATCTTGATAAGTAGCATGACGCTGATCTGGCCTTGGGTGAATGGTAATGCCAAACGCACCTAGCTGTAAGGTACGCTCTGCCATAGCAATCAAATTTGGATAATCTCTTCCACGAGAATTTCGAAGTAAGCCAATTTTATTTAGATTAACGCTTAAGTGTGTCATGTAACTTCTCTCGACAGGGTCATTTATTGGCATTATAGGACAAACACATAGCGTCCATCACTAAAATACCAAACAAGTTATTCACTCAGTCATTATATGACGCAAAGCTTATGGTAAACTGGCCGCCACAAAATAGGAGTCCACGATGAAATACGAACTCTTTCAATCTATTTATGACCGAGCCGCCCTTCGACATGGCGGAGCAAAACACCTAGAAACCATGCTTTCGACTCCGCTAAGCACGGCACAGCTTAATCAACACACGGATGATCGATGGCTGGCGGCTTTCTCTCAAAAAGTCTTTCAATCCGGCATTAATTGGCAAGTAGTGCGCAACAAATGGCCCGGTTTTGAAACGGTATTTTTTGGTTTTGACATTGAAAAAATGCTACTCATTCATGACGAAATGTGGGAAGAAAAAGCCAAAGACATACGCATCATTCGTAACTTCGGCAAGGTGATGACGATTAGAGAAAACGCCTTAATGATTAGCGAATGCCAGGCCAGTCATGGATCCTTCTCTCACTTTGTTGCTAGCTGGCCAAAAGATGACATCATCGGTTTATGGGCTTATTTAAAAAAACATGGAGCCCGTCTTGGTGGCAACACAGGACCTTACACATTAAGAGCAATGGGCAAAGACACCTTCATGCTCACCAGAGACGTTGAAGGGTATTTACGTCAGCACGAGATCATTACCACAGGAAGAGATACCCAGTCTGCATGGAAAGCCGCACAAACCGCTTTTAATCATTGGCATAAAGAAAGCGGTCGCTCTTACACAGAAATCAGTCAATGCATTGCGCTGAGCGTCAATTAAACACCACCGCCTCTATTTTTTAATTTTTAGGAGAAAACATGGCCGACCTTCGTATCGACATTATTTCAGATGTCGTTTGCCCTTGGTGCTATTTAGGCTACTCTCGCCTTAAACAAGCGATTGAACAATTGGGGGATGATTATCGCATCGACATTCGCTGGCAACCCTTTGAGCTGCATCCCGATATGCCGCAAACAGGAGCTGATCGAGAAACCTATCTTGGCGAACGTTTTGGCAGCCCAGAAAAACTCAACGAGGCGACTCACGCCATTCAGCAAGTGGGAATTGAAGCCGGTATTCAGTTCAACTTTTCAGAAAAAGATCGCATCCCTAACACCAAACTGGCCCATCAATTTGTACTGGCGGCAACAAAGTCACAGCTAGCGACCCCTTTTGTCTTAGCGCTCTTTCACGCTTACTTTACCGATGGCAAAGACATAGGAAAACAAAACATTCTTGAAGAAATTGCCTTGGGTATTGGCATGAAAACCTCAGACATTGAGTACGCACTGAGCGCAAAGGCAAAAACATTGACAGAGAAAAAGCTACAACAATTACGCAGTATCGATATCCATTCGGTTCCAACCTATGTCATCAATGATAAGTACCTGATTCAAGGCGCTCACACGCCAGAGTCCTTTCTGAAAGTTCTCAATGACATTGCAGAAAAAGAATCATAGCCACTAACACTCAACACTAAGGCCAATAAAGCGCAATTAAGGTTGTTTGCGCTTTATTGTCCGTCGCAAAAAAAACTATCAAATATCAGAAATAGATAAATTTTTATCTATTGATAATCATTAACATTAAAAATAGAATCGCATTACTAGAATATTGGTGAGAGTGATTTTCATTTATGTACGTTTGTATTTGTAACAGTGTTTCAGACAAAGCCATTAAGGCCTCTATTCAGGAGGGCATGACTACCATGCGTGACCTCTACAAAGAACACAACATTGGCAGTCAATGTGGAAAGTGCTGTCAGTGCGCAAAAAAGCTACTAAACAGTGAGTTAATCAAAATTGCTGAAAACCAAGTTCAAGTCGCTTAATTGCAGCATTGAGTTACATCTGCGACTGAAGGTAATTTTCAATGCCAGAGCTTGCGATTAGATGCTGCTGTGTTTCAAGCCAATCAATTTGCTCTTCCTGCTCTTCTAAAATTTTCTCCAAAGCATCACGGCTGATAAAATCCTTCTTCTGCTCACACAAATCAATCGCCGCTTTTAATGTTGGCAAAGTATCCAATTCAAACTCTAAGTTAGCTGAAATCATTTCTTCACTGTTTTCGCCAATACGCAGACGACCAAGATCCTGCAGGTTTGGCAAACCTTCTAAAAACAACACTCGTTCAATCAAACGGTCTGCGTTTTTCATTTTCTGAATAGATGTTTTATAGTCCGCTTTGTCAAGCACACTAAAACCAAAGTCTTTAAACATACGGGCATGAAGAAAATATTGGTTAATGCCAACCAATTCATTGGCCAATACCTTGTTTAAACTTGAAACAACCTCACGATCTCCTTTCATAACGCCCCCTTAATTTGCCATTTGAGATTGATAATAGTTTTGCATGCCAATTTTATCCATCAGACCAAGCTGTTTTTCTAACCAATAAACATGATCTTCTTCCGTATCAAACAACAAACGCTCAAGTGTCTCTCGCGTTTGGTAATCGCCTTCTGACTCACACACCGCAATCGCATCTCTCACGCTGCTCACCACTTCCAGCTCAAGAATCAAATCGTTACTCATCATGGAGCGCACGTCGGAGCCGATCAGCAAGTCGCGACGCTTTGTCATGCAAGGTACGCCTTCCAAAAACAGAATCCGCTTGATAAGCCAGTCTGAATGCTGTGTTTCTTCTTCCATCTCATGATTGAGACGCTCATAGAGCTTATTAAGCCCCCAATCGTCGTACATACGAGAGTGAATAAAATACTGATCAATCGCCGCTAATTCATTCGCCAACAATGAGTTCAAACTGTCTATTACTTTTTTACTGCCTTTCATGTTCATTTCCTCTTATTGAGAGTCAATTCATTTTTGCATCGTAAGATGATAAGTTTATGACCTTGACGCCAATTTATCCATTATTCAAGCAACCCTTGAGTTGTTGACTCTTCTATTTTTGCCAACTTACCTTCGCCGACTTTCACTTCTAGGCTATCAATTCTTTGCAACCCGCGAGGCAATTTTAAACCTCTACGGCCACGCTCACCTAGATATTCCTCCAGCTCTTTTGCCGCAAAGGAAATGAAACGCTTACCAGCATGAGCGATTAGCAAATCATCTGGCTGTACACATGCCAAAGCCGCCACTAGCTCTTCTCTATCGGCAGCACGAGCACTTGGTATACTGATCATTTTGTTGCCTTTACCCTTTGCCATTTGCGGCAAAGAAGCCACATCGAAAGCCAACATACGACCTTCATTGGAAATCGCCACCACACGACCTTGCTCAGGGTTTTGAACAAACACAGGCGCCATCACTTGAGCCCCTCTGGGCAAGGATAACGTCGCTTTACCCGCTTTATTTTTCGCGTAGAGCTCTTTGAGCTGAGCGACAAAACCATAACCGGCGTCACTCGCAATCAGATAGTAAGCCTCTTCGTTATCCAGTACCGCAGATACAATGGTGGCGTCTTTTTCTAATGAAATACGCCCTGTAATAGGTTCTCCCTGACCACGAGCAGATGGCAATGTATGCGCTTTAATGGAATAGCTTCGACCATTAGAAGCAAGCAATACCAAGGTTTGATTCGAGCGCCCCTTAGTGCTGACAAGGAACTCATCTCCAGACTTGTAGCTCAGACCATTAACGTCAATATCATGACCTTTCGCGGCACGAATCCAACCCTGTTTAGATATAACAACGGTAATTGGATCGTTCGACAATAAATCCTCCTCACTGAACGCCTGCGCTTCTTTTCGAGCCACAATGGGCGTACGGCGGTCATCACCGAAATCATTAATGGCTTCTTGAATTTCATCGGTAATCAATTTTTTTAACTTGCGATCCGAGGACAACAAACCCTCTAACTGCTTACGCTCTTTTTCTAACTCGTCTTGCTCCCCCTTGATGCGCATTTCTTCTAGCTTCGCAAGGTGACGCAACTTCAATTCTAGAATCGATTCAGCTTGCATATCACTCAAACCAAAACGCGCCATCAGCTCAACTTTGGGTTTTTCTTCTGTTCGAATAATATCAATGACTTCATCAATGTTTAGATAGGCAATTAACAGACCTTCTAAAATATGCAGACGGTTCATTACTTTATCAAGACGAAACTGCAATCGACGTCGGACAACATCGATACGGAAGCGAAGCCACTCAGACAAAAAGTTCTTGAGAGGTTTAACTTGCGGCAAACCATCCAATCCAATCACATTCATGTTAACACGATAGGATTTTTCTAAGTCTGTTGTGGCAAAAAGATGCGTCATCAGCGCATCAATATCCACTCGATTTGACTTAGGCACAATCACCAAACGCGTCGAATTTTCATGGTCAGATTCATCGCGTAAATCGACCACCATAGGCAGTTTTTTCGCCTGCATCTGCGCCGCAATTTGCTCTAGTATTTTACTACCCGAAACCTGATGAGGCAGTTCGTTAACCACCACCTCCCCTTCCTCAATGGTAAAGCGAGCTCTTGCTTTAATCTGCCCTTTACCCGTTTCGTATAATTTAACAATATCATTTCTTGGCGTAATGATTTCGCCACCTGTAGGGAAGTCTGGTCCTTGTACAAAATTAAGTAGATCGTCTAATTCAGCGTTAGGATTATTCAACAGATGAATACAAGCACCGCCGATTTCACGTAAGTTATGTGGCGGAATATCCGTCGCCATCCCTACAGCAATGCCTGTCGTACCATTAAGCAATAAGTTCGGTAAACGAGATGGCAAAACGGAAGGTTCTTGTAAGGTACCATCAAAATTGGCAGTCCAATCGACCGTACCTTGACTCACTTCCCTTAGTAGGACGTCCGCGTATTTTGACAAGCGGGATTCTGTGTAACGCATTGCGGCAAAAGATTTTGGGTCATCGGGTGCCCCCCAGTTACCTTGCCCATCAACCAGAGGATAACGATATGAAAAAGGCTGAGCCATTAACACCATGGCTTCATAACAAGCACTGTCTCCATGCGGATGAAATTTACCTAACACATCCCCCACGGTACGAGCTGATTTTTTATATTTCGCGCTGGCCTTTAAGCCCAATTCACTCATTGCATAAATAATACGGCGCTGAACTGGTTTTAATCCGTCACCAATGTGCGGTAAAGCGCGATCTAAAATAACGTACATCGAATAATTCAGATACGCTTTTTCTGTATAGTCTTTTAATGAAAGGGTTTCATTCGACTCGAAATTTAACAACTCACTCAAGGAAACTTTCCTTCTACTATCGTTTGCATAGGCAAATAATCAGCCTATGGGGTTTTCATAAATAAAGATGGGCTCAACTATAAAGAAACACCCTAACTCACTGCAACATTACCGCTAAGATTATCATGGAAAGCTCACTATTCTCGTGTTTCAATACACTGCACAATTAAAAAGGTATCTCTTGGTGAACACATCTGATCAAAATACCCTCGGTTTAATGAGCCACAGCCTTGGCGACCCGAGCAAGCGCTTTATAACATGCCAGCGGGAAGATCTTTTTGTTGCTCATGAATCCCTTTATCAACATGCTACGCCAACACGCTTTTATCACCATCAAGCAGACACCTTTGTCTTTATCATTAAAGGTGAAGTCTATCTGCAGCAAAAAACACCCCTCAGTCTTCACCCAACTGAAAAAGAGACGGTTCTTAAAACCCATCAAGGAATGTGGTTAGCAGCACAGACGCTCACCAATGTGACCCTATTAACCCCAACGGTTGAACTTTGCCTAATACGTTTGCATTCAACTGGACACATTGAAGAAAATGAACGGTTCAAAAAAGTGTCTTCCGGCACAGTTGAGTTCACCCCAGGCAGAAACCATATAAAAACCTGGCCTCTTTGGCAGGGCGCAACAGGAAAAATCGCCCTAGAATTATACCCACCACATTACAAAGAAACGCTCTACTACCAAAAAGCAGCCACTCAATACCTTTTCCCTTTAAATGGTATCACTTATGTCTCTAATGGCAAAAAGCCACCTGAAGCCTGTCCTACTCTAGGAAAAATCATCTGCAAGCAAGAGCGTCGAGCCATTTTAAATCCCAGCAAAGAAAGCATCACACTATTGACTGTCGTGACAGGGCCACAAAGTAAAGGGCGAATCCTAGTACTCAGCAAACAAAATTAAACACCCTATTCCGTCAGCGTAATACTAAGGCTGTTAAAATATGATCTTCCCAACAGCCATTGATCTTCAGATAGTCTCTCGCAATCCCCTCTTTATCGAAACCCAGTTTTTTTAGCACCGCCGCACTTTTGGCATTTCTTGGCATATAGCTGGCTTGAATTCGATCAATATGTAACTCTTTGTGTATATACTCTAACCCTGCACTAAGCACTTCATTCATAATGCCCTTACCCTGCTCACTTTCACGTAAGCTGTATCCGAGGTTACACGCTTGAAAAACACCGCGGATTATATTTGAGTAATTGCTGTAAGCGAGCATTCTGTCTTCAGTGGGAGATAAAAAACAAAACACCACACCCTTGTCTTCTAAAAAATCTCGACGCATTTCTCGGACACGCAATTGACAGGTTTCAAGGGAATAGTAAGCCTCACTGCGTTGCGGCTCCCATGGGGAAAGAAAGGCCTTTTCCTGATTAACATAATCGTACAAAAGTGGGGCTTGAGATTCGTTCAGTATCGTTAAGACCCCCCTTTTTGTCACAATCCGAGGAAAACGAGACGCATGCAAAGCTTGATTAGAGTTCTTAAATGACATATCACTCTTCACTTCAAACAATTTTAACGAATATTCTTCGTACCAAAAATTCTCACCGATGGATAAGATTCTACGCAGCATATCATGATTCAACCATGCCTCAGCGGACTCTTTCGTTTGCCAATAAGTAATCAGCAAATCCATTTCCCCAGCAGCGTATTCGGTGCCAAGAAAACCAGACTGAACTCTCGCCAGTTCAAGCACTTTTTCCGTCATAATACGGTAAGTGACATCGTTCAATATAAGCTTGCTAGACAAAGAAACAGCAAAATAAGGCAGTACCATTGGGGAACTAAATACCTTCATCGACACTCAAAACTACACGCTGATTTGTTTAATAAACACACAATATTAAAATTATGCCCGCACTTTTTAAAATATCGGACTATAGTTAGGATAGATCTACACTGATAATCAAACGCCCGAATAGAGTGACATAACCTGCACACCTAGAAGGCATTTAACTTGTTGTCAGTGATATTTAGGATTGCACTATACTACTTATAATTTTTTAGGCTTAGTGACGGCCAAGTGCAAATAGATCTCCCTTATTGATGTTCCCCCCTTCAGTCAATAAGGATAAGGACAGCTTGTGCCCGCGTTATGCGGGCACTTTTTTATGCTTTAAACACTATTTTTCCCAAGAGCTGCCGGCACCCGCCGTGATCGCTTGATATTGATCAGGGCGGCGATCTCTAAACAGTCCAAAAGATCGACGAGCCTTACGGATAGCCTCTAAATCATAGTCAGAATACAGAATCGTACTTTCGTCACGACCCGCAACACACTTCATTGCTCCCATTTCATCCGTCATAAAAGAAGAGCCATAAAACTGAATAAAGCTATTTTCCCCTTCTTCTCGACCAACGCGGTTCGCTGCAATAACAGGCACCATGTTAGCGGCTGAATGCCCCTGCATGGTTCTTTGCCAATGATCCTTAGAATCCCATTCTGGGTAAGGAGGTTCTGATCCTATAGCGGTAGGATAAAAAATCAGCTCTGCGCCTTTTAACGCCAATTCTCGAGCTAATTCAGGAAACCACTGATCCCAGCAAATACCACAACCGATACGACCAAACTGTGTGTCCCACACTTTCACACCAGTATTGCCAGGGGTAAAATAGTATTTTTCTTGATAACCTGGGCCATCAGGAATGTGCGTCTTACGGTACAAGTCCATGACGTCGCCATTCGCATCAATCATCACCAAAGAGTTATAAAACACATTACCATCACGCTCAAAAAAACTGATTGGCAATACAACACCAAGCTCTTTAGCAAGGCTGCTCATGGTTTTAATCGCTAAGCAATCATTAACGGGTTGAGCCCAATCAAAATAAGCGGGTTTCTGATCAATACAAAAATACGGCCCCATAAACAATTCTTGCAACAGAATAATGTTCGCCTGATTGGCAGCGGCCTCTCTGACTTGCGCCACCGCGTTATCTAAATTTGCCTGAAAATCTGTACTGACCGCCATCTGAACGCAGGCCACTTTTACATTACTCATACTCTACTACCTCCAAAATAATCCTGTACAACAAGCCAACATACTTATTTTATACTTGAGTCAAATAGGTGGTGCCTGCTAAAACTTTTTTATACGTTGCCAGCAAAGTGACTTTTTCTTCTTGGCTTAGCGGGCTCGCAGCAATCTTATCTTCATAGCTTTTTATTAATTCCAGTTCATTATAGCTAACCGATTTAAGTACATCCTGAACACTATCGCCTTTTAGCACATGATCAATTCTAAAACCGTCGTCTGTCAAATAAACATCCACAGAACAGGTATCACCAAAAAGATTATGCAAATCCCCTAGCGTTTCCTGATACGCACCCACTAAAAAGAACCCCATCAGATAATCTTCACCTTTTGGCGGTGGTGGTGGCAAAGGCAAAGAAGATTCAATACCTTGACCATCTACATAGCTGTACAAACAACCATCTGAGTCACAGGTCACGTCTTGGATTTTACCGCGAAAGGACGGTGCTTGATCTAAGCCTTGTAAAGGCAACACTGGGAACAATTGATCGATGCCCCAAGCATCTGGCATGGACTGAAATACCGATAAGTTCACAAACAATTTTTCAGCTAAACGCTCGTTCAATTCGTCAATCACAGCGCGATGACCGCGATTACGATTATCTAAACGCGGTAACAAGTTTCGACATGCGGATAAAAATAAGTTTTCCGCTTGTGCCCTTTGCGACAGATTTAGCTGACCATGATTATAAAGCGTTAAACTATCATTAAAGTCATCAAGTAAATCATGGTAAATTTCAACTAGAGAGCGACTTTCTTCGTCATTCTGCCCTTTCAAGCTTTGATAACAAGCCCAAAGGCGTTGCAATTCAAGCTCGCTGTCCTCGGCAGGTTCTTCAATCGGTAAAAGCTCAGCACCGTGAGAGAATACATCTGCAATCATCATGGCATGATGAGCCGTAACCGCACGACCTGATTCAGAAATCAAATGAGGGTGTGGCAATTCATATTGTTCACAGACATTGTGGAAAGCAAACACCACATTATTAGCGTATTCCCCAATGCTGTAGTTTGCAGAAAAATCATTTTGACAGCGAGTGCCTTCATAGTCGACACCCAAACCGCCACCTACATCGACCCACTTCACTTCGACACCCATTTGGTGAAGTTCTGCGTAGTAGCGAGCACACTCTTTTAAGCTGTTTTGAATATCACGAATACGGGTAATCTGTGAGCCTAAATGGAAATGAATAAGCTCAAGGCAATGCAACAAATCTAACTCACGTAGACGTTCGATAGCACGCAATAATTGCGATGTCGTTAATCCAAATTTCGATTTTTCACCACCACTGTTACCCCAGTGAGTGGTGCAAGTTGATGCCAAACGGATACGAATACCAATACGAGGCTGAACCCCTATTTTGTCGGCTTCTTCTAAAATCCAATCGAGCTCGTGCATTTTTTCAACGACAATAAACACCTGATGACCCATTTTTTCGGCCATCAAGGCAAGATGAATAAACTCACGGTCCTTATAACCATTACATACAATGATGCCATCGGCGTTTTTATGCATGGCTAACACAGCCATGAGTTCAGGCTTACTACCAGCCTCTAAACCCACAGTGGAGGCATTGTCTGGCTGACAGGCCGCAATTTCTTCTACCACACGACGCTGCTGATTGACTTTGATTGGATACACAATGGCGTATTTTGCCTGATAATCGTAATGATCTATGGCCTGCTGAAACGAATTGGTAATTTTCTCTATACGCGAATGAAGAATATTCGGGAATCGGACCAAACAAGGATAAGGAATACCTTGTTGTTTTAGAGCCACTGAAAGCTCTGTTAGATCAATACTATTTTCCCTATCAGGTAACGCAATAGCACGCCCTTTGTCGTTAATTGAAAAAAAACCACTGCTCCAATGGCCTACATTGTAAAGTTCCATCGAGTCTTTAATTGACCAAGGTTTCATATCATCTCCAAAAGTCTAAATAACTATAAAATAGCGGCTGTTTCTAATCAGACAATCATAGTAAAACACGTACATGTTATACTTTTTAGATTGAGTTAAAATAAAAAAAAGCGGTGCTAAGAAACCTCTTAACGCCGCTTTATTCTAACGAACGAACAAATTAAGAAACGCGTTCACCATGGGCTTGCTTATCCGCATGGTACGACGAGCGGACCAAAGGACCACACGCAGCATGCTTAAAGCCTAGTTCTTTTGCCACTTGCTCATAGCGCGCAAACTCTTCAGGCGGCACAAAGCGAGCCATAGGAAAATGATGCTTTGACGGCTGTAAGTATTGCCCGATTGTTAACATATCTACATTATGAGCTCGTAAATCTTTTAGCACTTCAACGATTTCTTCAAATGTCTCGCCCATACCAACCATCAAGCCTGATTTCGTTGGTACATCCGGACAACGATCTTTAAAGTTTTTCAAAAGATCTAAAGACCATTGATAGTCAGATCCAGGCCTTACTTGACGATATAAGCGAGGAATGGATTCTAAGTTATGGTTAAACACATCAGGTGGTGCTATTGAAAGCGTATCAATAGCCACTTCCATGCGACCACGGAAATCGGGCACCAATGTTTCGATTTCGATATTAGGGCTTTCTGCTCGTGTCTCTCTAATACAATCAACAAAATGCTGAGCACCACCATCACGCAAATCATCACGATCCACAGAAGTGATTACCACATATTTCAATTTCATATCACGAATAGCCGCGGCCAATTCTTTCGGCTCATCCGCACTAAGCGGATTAGGTCGACCATGTGCCACATCACAAAAAGGACAACGACGAGTACAAATTTCACCCATAATCATGAAGGTAGCAGTGCCATTACTGAAGCACTCACCCAAGTTTGGGCAATTTGCTTCTTCGCATACGGAGGCAAGCTTATGCTCGCGTAGCGTTGCTTTGATACGAGCAATCTCCGGTGACGCTGGCATACGAACACGAAGCCAATCAGGCTTACGTGGTATCTCTTCTGTAGGAACAATTTTAATCGGGATACGCGCCATTTTATCGGCACCACGTAGTTTTTCCCCTTGGACAACGCGCTTGCGTTCTGCTGTCATTCTATTTCCACCCTTGTTGGATAGCCGGATAACTATATCCGAGTTGCTCAGCCAGCTGATTCGCCAACTGAACCTTTACATTTGATAAAATAGCGTCTTTGTTTAGACGCTTCATATCCACCATCTGCAAGCCTTGATAGCCGCATGGGTTGATACGATTAAATGGGGTGAGATCCATATCAACATTTAAGGCCAGTCCATGAAACGAACAGCCCCTACGAACACGCAATCCCAGCGAGGCAATTTTCTGCTCATTGACATAAACGCCTGGCGCATCAGGTTTTGGGTACGCTTCTATTGAGCTTTGAACTAAAGTGCCGACCACGGCATTCTCTAACACACTCACTAGATCTCGAACACCAATACCTAAGCGCTTTAAATCCACCATCACATAGGCCACTAATTGACCGGGCCCATGGTAGGTAACTTGTCCACCACGATCAACCTGAATAACAGGAATATCACCTGGAGCAAGAAGATGCTCTTCTTTGCCGGCTTGTCCTTGGGTAAACAAGGAGGGATGCTCTAACAACCAAATTTCATCAGCATCGTCTTTAGAACGAACCTGAGTAAATTGCTTCATCCTCTCCCATGTTACAGCGTAATCGATCACGCCCAAATCACGGCAAATCAAATCACGCCCCATTTACATGACCATCTTAACGGCATCAATTGACATCAAATCTCGATGTAATGCCGATAATTGATTTTCACTTTGAGCCACAATGCGAAAACTAAAGCTTACAAAGCGTCCTTTACTAGAGCGATTTGTATTCTCAGCTTTAGTGTCCATCTCTGGCGCGTGAACAAGCAAACACTCCGTAATCTTTGCATGAACATCATCAACATCAAGTGAAACGACCTTGATAACATAATTTTCGCAAGGAAACTCTATTTTAGGTGCATCCGCCGTTTTTTCAGCTTGATCACCATTTTTTGTAATTAGCGCCATTAATTCAATCTACCATTCACCTATTGGGGCTTAAAACAAGTTCATAAAGAAAAGTTTAATTTTATCAAACATTCGCTTGAAGAAACCACCTTCTTCTACTGCTTCCAACGCAACCACTGGGCGTTCTAGCAAAACATTACCTTCTGTGCCTACCGTGATCTTACCAAGCACATCGCCTACCGCGATTGGTGCAACGATCTCCGGCTGCATGTCCAGCGTTGCAGTCATAGCGTCACTTTGCTGACGAGGCATAGTGACCAGAACATCTTCGGCAAAGCCAACTTTCACACTAGACTGGCTACCACCCCAAACTTGGGCATTATTCACCACTTGACCACGGCTGTAGAGTTTACGAGTTTCATAATATCTAAAACCAAAGTCTAATAATTTTTGCGCTTCTGCGGCACGAGCTGCATCTGATTTGGTCCCCATTACCACTGTAATCAAACGCGTTCCATTACGTACTGCCGATGCCGCCAAGCAATAACCCGCCGCTTCTGTGTGTCCCGTTTTCAAGCCATCAACAGTTTTGTCACGCCATAACAGACGGTTACGGTTAGGCTGACGAATATCGTTGTAGACAAACTCTTTTTCAGCGTACATGGTGTAGTTTTCTGGAAACTGCAGGATTGTCGCGCGGGATATTTTTGCAATATCATGAGCACTTGAATAATGATCTTCTGCAGGAAAACCTGTCGAATTGACAAAGTGCGTGTTGGTCATGCCCAGCAACTGAGCGTGCTGGTTCATCAAATCAGCAAAAGCCGACTCACTGCCAGCGATGTACTCGGCTGCTGCCACACTCGCGTCATTACCTGATTGAATGATGATACCGCGCAACAAATCTTCTATAGAAACTTGCGTCCCTTCACGTATGAACATACGTGAACCTTCCATACGCCACGCATTTTCACTCACCGTCACTTTATCTTGCAAAGACAAGTTTCCACGAGCAAGTTCATACTCAACAATATAAGCCGTCATCAATTTAGTCAGACTCGCTGGCGGCAAAGCCTCATCAGCGTTGTGCGCTACTAAGACATCACCAGTATAGGCATCCATCAAAATATAACTACTTGCTGATAACTGGGGAGGCGTCGGTATCAACGCAGGTGCAGCGAATACAGAGCCGCCAATAAAGCCAAACACGAGGGATAAAGTAACCAGAAGTTTTTTCATACTCAAAAATATCGTCTTCTTAAAAATGTTGGTGAATAATACTAGAGCATTCTATGAATCTCTAGCCCAAACAAAATAGCACTAAGGCAATAAAGCTACCCTTACTGGGCTACCAAAACCTTCTTGCTGTAATTTTTGTTGCCATTCGGCCAGAGAACCTTGGCTTTCAAAAGGTCCAGCCAAAACTTTATACAAGCCGTCATCCTGCTTATGAATGGTGACTTTAATACTGGTATCAAACGCCTCAAAGAGACGCTGCTTTAGTTTGTTCGCCGATTCTTCTGCACTGAAAGCACCAACTTGAAGATGGGAAAAAACTATATCAGATGATGCGCTTGTGGACCCTTTTGACAAGGACGAAACCGTAGGCAAAGCCTTAGCTGGCAAGCTTTTCAATGGTTTGGTTTGCGTTTCAAGAACGGCTTTAGAGGGGCGATAAACATCACCTTTTGCGGGTGTGATTGCCTCAACTCTAACCCGTGCGACGCCTTTCTTGTGATAGTCCAATCGTGCCGCTGCGGCATAAGAAAGATCAATCAAACGGTCCCCATGAAACGGCCCCCTATCATTGACTCGCACTATAACAGAACGATGATTATCGAGATTTGTCACTTTGACATAAGTGGGTAGTGGCAGCGATTTGTGTGCTGCGGAAAAGCCATACATGTCATATGTTTCCCCATTTGACGTCTTATGTCCATGGAATTTATTGCCATACCAAGAGGCTTTACCTTCTGCAACGTAACCCTGAGCGGAAGCCATCACCCAGTACTGATTCCCCCAAACTTCATAAGGACTCTTGTTTCCGCCTCGACTTTTTGGCTCCCACTTGGGTACCGGCTCAGGAATATGATCGGTATTAAAATCCCCAGTCGGACCATGATCTTGCAATATAGTATAGCGCCCTCCACCAGACGCTTTCTCATAGTCAATTTCATCTTTCCCAAGCACATGACGCGTACTCATACACCCATTCAATACTAGCAAGCTTAAGCCAGCAACAAATAGCATATTAATGATTTTCATAGCTACCTATACTCTCAGCGAGTTCCAATACCGACATGGCATATCGCCTACTAGGGTTGTAATCCATAATGGTAAAAAAGTTCTTATAACCTAACCAGTAAGACATCTCTTCAGGCCCTGTTCTCAAAGCAATTAAACCTGTTTTTTGAGGTATAAAAGACTGAGTCGGCAACACATTCAGTGCTGACCAAGCGACCATATCTTTACTCGGTTCTCTACCACGATTAATTTCATCTTTTACTAACTCGGGATCGCCAACAGAGGCCATCACGAACCAAGGCTGATCTTTCTGCCAACCATGATGCTTAAGATAATTAGCAACGCTCCCTATCGCATCTGCATCAGAACCCCATAAATCGATATGACCATTTCTGTCGTAGTCTATAGCCAATTTTTGATAGTTACTGGGCATAAACTGCACCATTCCCATCGCCCCACTATATGACCCCTTTGTTTCCCCAATGTTCCATCCTTCTTGACGCGCTAATAATAAATACGCTTCAAGTTCACTCTGGAAGTAGACTTTACGTCTGGGATAATCAAAAGCAAGCGTCGTGAGAGAGGTAAAAACATCTCTAGACCCCGTAATACGTCCGTAATATGTTTCCACACCAATAAGAGCAACAATAACATATGGGTCAACGCCAAACTCCTGTTCAGCTTTTCGTAACCAATCAGCGTTTCGTTGTGCGTAGTGATAGCCTAACTTAGCCCTTTCTTCGTTCACAAAACGCGTTTTATATTCATAATAGGGTATTAATACTTCAGGCTGGTTATCGGATTTTTCTATTACTTTTGGACGCACTTTAATGCGAGAAAAAGCCAATTCCAAACGTTTTCTATCGTAATTATGCTCTTTTACGAGACGGTCAATAAAAATCTGAACCTCTGGGTTACCCGCGTAAGAATCTGCCCATTCTGCTGGCATATCTTCCAAAAGCGCTTCACTAACGCCAGAACTTAAAGGCAACTCCGAATGATCCACACTACTACACGCAGTTAGACCAAGCGTTAAAAATACCACTACAGCTTGCTTAATCATCATCTCGCTCTTTTATGTGTTTGTACTGACATTAAAATTCCGAATGTCGCCATGATAGTAATAATAGAGGTACCACCATAACTGACCAGAGGTAAGGGTACCCCAACAACTGGCAGAATACCTGATACCATGCCAATATTTACAAACATGTAAACAAAAAAAGTCAGTGTCAAACTGCCTGCTAACAAGCGCGCGTAATTATCCTCAGCATTCGCTGCAATATATAAGCCCCGAGCAATAACAAGACAATAAGCCAGAATCAAAACACCGCAGCCCAGCATGCCGAACTCTTCAGCCAAAACAGCAATGATAAAGTCTGTGTGGCTTTCAGGTAAAAAATCCAACTGAGCCTGCGTTCCTTCTAAAAAACCTTTACCGTACAGACCGCCAGACCCAATCGCTGTTTTGGACTGAATAATGTTCCAACCAGATCCAAGCGGATCACTCTCAGGATTCAAAAAGGTCAATACTCGCTGACGTTGGTACTCGCGCATAAACTGCCACAATATATAACCAGCGATAGGCGCCAAAGCTGCTGCACCAATAATATAACGCCAGCCAAGCCCAGCTAGAAAAAGGACAAAAACCCCAGAAACAGCCACCAGCAAAGAGGTCCCCAAATCTGGCTGTTTAGCAACCAATACCACAGGAAGAGCAATGAGCACCATCACGGTGACGATTTGTTTAAAACTCGGCGGCAGCTGCTTATCAGAAAAGTACCATGCAATCATCATAGGCATAACTATTTTCATAATTTCTGAAGGCTGAAAACGCAAGCCTCCAGGCAAAGCCAACCAACGCTGAGCCCCCTTCGCCCCCACACCAAATAACAACACGCAAATCAATAATATCGTAAGAAAAATAAACAATGCAGGCGAGGCTCGACGCATATATTTAGGAGGTAACTGCGCCAGCACTAAACATACCAACATACCCACAGTTAACCGAAACACCTGCCGCTCAACCATGGCCACATCTTGCCCTGAAGCGGAGTACAAAATAACTAAGCCCCCGGCAATCAGCAACAACAAAGAGCCAAGCAATAAGATATCAACATGAACCAAAAGCCATAAACGCGCGTTGGTAAAGGATATTGCCCTGCGGTAAAAACTATCCTTCATCTTTGTTACCTTTTAAATAGTCGTATTCTGCTGGATAATCATCATACAAATACGCATCGAACAATTTTTTGGTCAAATCCGCTGGTTTCGAACTACTGCCACCGTTTTCAAAAATAGCAAAAACAGAGATTTTGGGTTTATCTGCCGGAGCAAACCCTATAAACAAAGCATGGTCATGCAAACGCTTCTCTAGCGAATCCGCGTCATATTCTTGATCCTCTTGAAGACTGAATACTTGCCCAGTCCCCGTTTTACCCGCGATTTCATAGGGCGTGCCCTGCAACCGCCGTGCCGTACCTTGTGAGTCGGTGATGACTTTACGCATCGCTTCAACCATTCGCTCCCAATTACGCTGATCCTTAAGAACAATATCATGCTCTTCGCCAAGCCCTTCTTCAAACTCAGCAGGCTTATCACCTATGGTCGCCGCCATCCTAGGATAAAAGTAATGGCCTCGACTTGCTAATGCGGACGTCGCCGAAGCAATTTGGATGGGTGTGGCCACCATGAAGCCTTGACCAATGCCAACGTTAACGGAGTCTCCCGGATACCAAGGCTCTTTGTATTTTGCCTTTTTCCACTCATTTGATGGCAATAAACCAATGCTATCACCATTTAAATCAAGCAAGGTACTGCGCCCAAAACCAAAACGTGACAAAAAATTATGAATGGGGGTAATACCCATCTTATTGGCTAACTGATAATAATAAGTATCGACCGATTCAATAATAGAACGCTCTAAATCAATCCATCCATGTCCTGTACGCTTCCAGTCACGATAGCGACGACCATCTGGATTAATTTGATAATACCCTCTCGCAAAATACCGTTCTGTCCAATTGGCAAAACCATATTCTAATCCGGCCAGCCCCATAAAAGGCTTAATGGTTGACGCAGGCGGATACCCCCCCCGCAAAGCACGATTAAAAAGCGGTAATTTAGTAGACTTACGAAGTGCGGAGTAATCATCATAAGAAATGCCCCGAACAAATAAATTCGGATCAAACCCAGGCTTAGAAACAAGAGCAAGAATCCCGCCTGTTTCAGGATCTATGGCCACAACAGAACCAGTATAGTCACCTAAAAGATCATAAGCGTACTGCTGAAGCCTAGCATCTAAATACAAATGCAAATCTTTACCCGGGGTAGGATTTTGTCGCTCCAGTTCGGACATAATGCGACCACGAGCATTCACTTCCACCTTACTAAGACCGGCTTCACCAAAAAGCGTTTTTTCGTAAAAGCCTTCTATGCCCGTCTTACCTATGAACAAAGCACCTTGATAAGCCAACCTATCAACTCGCTCCAAATCATCGGTTGTGATTCGTCCAACATAACCAATAGCGTGAGCAAAAGCTTCACCATAGGGGTAATAGCGCGTCAATTGGGCTTCTACCTGAACACCATCAAGCCTATAGAGATCAACCGACACTTTCGCCCATTCTTCATCGGTTAATTGTGACTTTAAAGTAAGAGATTGATAAGGCCGACGGTACTCTTTTAGGCGACTCTCAAAATCTTCCCACTCGCTATCGCTGATAGCGACTATCCCCGAAAGCATTTGCTTTAATTTAGAAAAGTCTTCAACCCGTTCAGGAATCACAGTCAAGCTGTGTATCGGCCTATTATCAGCGAGTACCAAGCCATTACGATCGTAAATCAGACCTCTAGGGGGTGGCTCGGTAACCAACATAACACGGTTATCATCCGCCTTGGTTTGGTAGAGTTCATGTTGTACCACTTGCAGATAAAACAATCGCGCCATCAGCACAAGCGCCATTAACAGAACAAAAATAGCGGACGCAATAACACGACCTTGTGTCAGTCGCTGCTCTTGACGATAATTTCGGAAGTTTTGATGTCGACGGCTCACCAGGTTTACCTTATCTGTGATACGGATGGTTATTCATGAGCGTCCAAGCACGGTAAATTTGTTCTGCCAGAATCACTCTCACCATAGGATGCGGCAATGTCAAACGGGATAAAGACCAAACTTGGTCCGCACGAGCCGTACATCTAGGATCGAGACCATCAGGTCCACCCACGAGCAAACTCACGTTATGACCATCCATCCGCCACTGTTCAGTCTGATCTGCCAGCTGATCGGTGGACCATTCCTTTCCAAGCACTTCCATGGCGATGACTTTGTCTCCAGAAGGTATAGCCTCTAGCATGCTATCTCCTTCTTTGCGAATGGCTTTTGGTATATCCGTATTTTTCCCACGTGGTGACATAGGAATTTCAACAAGTTCTAAGGAAAAATCCTTTGGCAAGCGCTTAGCGTACTCATCGTACCCCTCAGTCACCCACTTCGGCATTTTACTACCAACAGCAATCAAACGAACGCGCATTAAAGGAGCCTTACATTTTTTCTGGCTTAATATCCCACAACTTCTCGAGATCGTAAAATGCTCGAGCTTCATCAGTCATCACATGCACAACGACATCATGTAGATCGACTAAAACCCAATCACTGCCCATACCACGACCTTCAGAACCTAATGGTTGAAGACCCTGTGTTTTCAAATGTTCAAATACGTTTTGACCCAAAGCATTCACATGACGTTTTGATGTACCCGTACAAATCACCATGTAATCCATCATATCCGTATGATTACTTACGTTTAATACGGTGATTTTATCACCTTTCACATCTTCCAATGCTTCAACAGCAAAAGCCAAAATTTGATCTGCCGTTAAGTTAAGCTGACTCATATAATTACGTTACCCTATCGATATAATTGATGTCGTTCTATGTATTTTTGGACTGGCTCTGGCAAAAGGTAAGCAATTGACTCGTTATTACGAGCAAGCGCTCTGATCATGCTAGAGGATATCCCCAAAGGAGTGAGAGTCTCAAACCAGACCCGCCCTGAGGGCGCGCATTGTAACTCATGCGAGGAGGCGGCACGATAGTTTTCGCAAAAACCGCTTAATTCAGAGATTAAATCGGGCTCCCAGCCAGGTCGAGAGACAACCAGTAGGTGAGCATACTGAATTATCTCTCGCCAATTATGCCAGGTTGGAAGCGATAAGAAGCTATCCATCCCCAACACCATAATCAGCGGTTCATCTGGACCAATTTCAGATCGTAAATCTCGCAGTGTATCAATACTATAACTTGGACCTTCCCTATCAATCTCACGCGCATCGACACTCAAGCGCGCATCACTCGATATTGCCAGTCTGGCCATTTCTAGCCGCTGCTCAGGCAAAACACTTGGGCGATCTTTATGAACCGGCTGAAAACAGGGTATCAACTTCATAGCCGAGTAATGGTAACGATCTAAAATCTCAACCGCGGTTCTTAAGTGGCCATTATGAACAGGATCAAATGTCCCGCCCATAATCGCTAGGCCCGACTTTATTACCACACGCTTTGTACTATTAATTGTCACGGGTATGACCATCACCCAACACTATGTACTTTTGGCTGGTCAATCCCAACAATCCGACCGGGCCACGAGCATGAATTTTGTCGGTAGAAATACCAATTTCTGCCCCAAAACCATATTCAAAGCCATCAGCAAAAGACGTCGAAGCATTCACCATCACCGATGATGAGTCCACCTCAGTCATAAACGCCCGTGTTTTTGAATAGTTCTGCGACACAATCGCATCGGTGTGATGGGATCCATACTTATTAATGTGCGCAATCGCTTCATCCATATTAGATACTATCTTAATAGACAATTTAGGCGCTAAATATTCCGTATACCAATCTTCCTCTGTCGCGGCCTCAATAGATGCATCGATAGCACGAGTCTGATCACATCCCACCAAAGACACACCCTTTTCTTGCAAAGCCGACACCAATTTTGGCAAGATTTTTTCAGCGACTGCACAATGTACCAATAAAGACTCCATAGCATTACAGACACCGTAACGACGCGTTTTGGCATTCATCGCAATAGCAAAAGCTTTGTCCAAATCCGCTTCATCATCGATGTATACATGACAATTTCCATCTAAATGCTTTATCACAGGAACACGGGCATCTTTACTGATACGTTCAATTAAACTCTTGCCACCACGCGGAACGATCACATCAACAAACTCCGGCATTGAAATTAGCATCCCAACCGCATCTCTGTCTGTCGTATTAAGAACTTGAACCGCATGCTCAGGCAGCCCAGCCGCGACAACACCGGCCGTTACCGCTTCAGCTATGGCTTGGTTGGAATAAAACGCCTCAGACCCACCGCGTAAAATAGTCGCATTACCCGATTTTAGACACAAACTTGCCGCATCAATCGTCACATTTGGTCGGGACTCATAGATAATGCCAATCACGCCTAAAGGAACACGCATTTGCCCTCGTTGAATTCCAGATGGCAAATACACCATATCAGAAATTTCACCTATCGGATCAGGCAAAGCAGCTACCTGCCTCAAACCTTCGATCATGCCATCAATACGCTTGTTATCTAACAGCAATCTATCCAACAATGCAGAATCAAGCCCTTTGGCACGGCCATTTTCCATATCTTTAGCGTTCTCAGATATCAATCGAGGTCGAGCATTTTCCAAAGCCTCAGCCATAGCAAATAATGCCATGTTTTTTTGCTGGGTGGACGCTTTAGCAAGCAGACGAGAAGCCGCCCTAGCTTGCTGACCAATTCGACTCATATAGGATTCTAAAGACATTTTCACTCTCTGATAAAAGTTAAAAAGAACAGAACAACGAATCGCTAAATTAAGTCGCGACCCGTTTCATCTAAGCAGTATACTATCACATTATTTTTATTCATTTAGCGCAGATTTACACGAAAGGATCGTTCATTGTCATCCCTTAATTCTTTTAACCTAACCACCATTGGCGTAATACATTCTTGCTACAAGGAAAAGTTCGGCATTCCACGCCAACCGGGGCTTGTCACGGAAGCAACGGCACGCTTAGAGCTTATCCCACCCTACAACCGATTGGACGCCTTAGAAGGGCTCGATGGCTTTTCACACATCTGGATCCAATTTATTTTCCACGCTTGCATGTCGGAAAACTGGAAAGCCAAAATACGACCTCCACGTCTAGGTGGAAAGATCAAAATGGGCGTCTTTGCCACACGAGCTACCCATAGACCCAACCCGATTGGACTCTCTGTCGTCAAAATTGGACGAATCTACCAAGAAGATAAAAAAACCTTTATCGATCTGCATGGAGCGGATTTGTTGGATGGCACTCCCGTTCTGGATATAAAACCCTATCTACCTTATGCAGACAGTATCGCCGACGCAAAAGGAGGCTTTGCCCCAACACCAGCGCAAACATTGAAAAAAACAGTCATTTTTTCCGAACTAGCAAAAAATCAATGTGCGCAGTACCAAAACTTGCACAATAAAGAAATAACCACTTTAATAAAACAGATTATTGAACAAGACCCAAGACCATCGTACCTATCAGAACAGTTAGACAGAGAGCATGGTATTAAGATTTGGGACCTCAACGTGAAGTGGTGTGCAAGAATCGATCACTTTGAAATACTTCGAATAGAGCCAACTTAAGAGACTAAGAAATGAATAAAAAACAGTTCTTAAACACTTATAAAAAAATCGATGCTCTTGAAAAAGAAAAACCAATAACGGATGAAAAGCCATCACTTTATCGCTCTGAGCACGATGAACGCCTTATAAAAGACTTTCATTATGCAAAATTCCAAAAAAACCTTCATAACACTCAGCAAAGCCAAGCACTAAAAGCTTTATTAGAAAAAGACAGCTGGACAGAAGAAGACACTAAAACACTGCTAAACTCTTTGCGCTAAAGAAACATACACCAGGTCTATACCCATGGTTATCCACATGTTATGTGTATAGTTTTCTTGTCAATAAATTCGATAAAAAACGATAAAAAATTCAAAAAAAAAGCGGACCCAAGTCCGCTTTTTATCACAACCCAAAATCAAATCTTAGTTTTGATTTTCTAGTTGCGCTTTGATCAAATCACCAATGGTAGTAGGACCATTTGATTCAGCTTGTTGTTTCTCAGAATGAGATTTCAACGCAGCCTTCTCTTCAGTCGCATCTTTCTGCTTGATAGATAGGGTAATAGTACGAGCTTTACGATCAACATTGATGATCGCTGCTTCTACTTTGTCGCCTTCTTTCAATGCAGTCGTTGCATCTTCGATACGCTCACGGCTGATTTCAGACACTTTCAACGTAGCTTCTACGCCTTCAGCAAGAACAACAACCGCACCTTTCGCATCTACTGAAGAAACAGTACCGTTTACGATAGTGCCTTTGTCATTTTCAGCAACGAAAGCAAGGAATGGGTCTTCTTCAAGTTGTTTAACACCCAAAGAAATACGCTCACGCTCAGCATCGATAGACAATACAACAGTTTCTAGCATATCGCCTTTCTTGTATTGACGTACGGCTTCTTCACCCGTTTCGTCCCAAGATAGGTCAGATAGGTGAACAAGACCATCAATACCACCGTCAAGACCAATGAACACACCAAAGTCAGTGATAGACTTGATTGCGCCAGAGATTTTGTCGCCTTTGTTGAAAGACGTCGCGAATTCTTCCCATGGGTTCATTGTGCACTGCTTGATACCCAAAGAAATACGACGACGCTCTTCGTCAATATCAAGAACCATAACTTCAACTTCATCACCAATCTGAACAACTTTAGATGGGTGAATGTTTTTGTTAGTCCAATCCATTTCAGAAACGTGTACTAGACCTTCTACGCCTTCTTCAAGTTCAGCGAAGCAACCGTAATCAGTCAAGTTAGTTACTTTAGCAGTAACTTTAGTGTTTTCTGGGTAACGAGCTTTGATAGCAACCCATGGATCTTCACCCAACTGTTTAAGGCCTAAAGACACACGGTTACGCTCGCGGTCGAATTTAAGAACTTTAACATCGATCTCATCGCCAACAGCAATGATTTCGCTTGGGTGCTTAATGCGTTTCCAAGCCATGTCAGTGATGTGTAGAAGACCATCAACACCACCAAGATCAACGAACGCACCGTAGTCAGTAAGGTTCTTAACGATACCTTTAACTTCTTGACCTTCTTCAAGAGAAGCAAGTAGTGTTTCACGCTCAGCGCTGTTAGTCGCTTCCATAACGGCACGACGAGATACAACAACGTTGTTACGTTTTTGATCAAGCTTGATAAGTTTGAACTCTAGATCCACACCTTCCAAATGAGATGTGTCGCGGATTGGGCGAACATCTACCAAAGAACCAGGCAAGAAAGCACGGATATTAGCGATATCAACTGTGAAGCCACCTTTGACTTTACCATTGATAACACCGTGAACAATGGCGTTTTCTTCGTAAGCTTTTTCTAGAACAGACCAAGTTTCTGCACGTTTAGCTTTTTCGCGAGACAATTTAGTCTCACCGAAACCATCTTCAACAGCATCAAGCGCAACTTTAACTTCGTCACCGATTTTTAAGTTGAACTCACCACTTTCCGTTAGGAACTGAGAACGAGGAATTACGCCTTCAGATTTAAGACCTGCATGAACAGTTACCCACTCACTGTCAATATCAACAATGATACCAGTAACAATTGAGCCTGGCGCCATTTCGACGGTTAATAGGCTTTCTTCAAACAGTTCTGCGAAGCTTTGAGTCATTGTATTTCCTATATAGTCGGCCTATATAAATAACTAGGCCATATCCACATTGCCAGCGATGCGGGTCAGTTTTTTTGGATGATGCGATAAAAGCTTGCTGGCACTTTTATCGACTTGAATAACATTTGAACTATTATAGCACATTCTAGATACAAAAAAGTAGACGCAAAAAACAACAGATTACACAAGACCTGCTTTCACAGCCTCTGCAAAAACGATCTCAACAACCTGCTCTATCGTCAACTCAGTACTGTCTATTACCAAAGCGCCTGCAGCAGGCACAAGAGGAGCGATGGCCCTATTGGCATCTCGCTCATCTCGCTCTTTTATCGTTTTAACCAGTTCCGCGAGATTAACCTCCTCACCTTTTTGCTGCAATTGCTGCAAACGACGCTGTGCACGCTCTTCTGCGGAAGCCGTTAAAAATATTTTAATCTGGGCGGAAGGGAAAACCACTGTCCCCATGTCTCGACCATCAGCCACCAAACCAGGCGTTTGTGAAAAAGCACGCTGACGTAATAACAACCCCTCTCGAACCTCAGGAATAGCCGCCAATTTTGACGCACAATTACCCACATCTTCGGTACGAATAGCTTGAGTAACCACTTCGCCCTCGAGAATAATTTCAACCTTACCCTCTTCTGACTGCTGAAACTGTATATCCAAATGCTCTGCCAGAACCTTGAGAGTATCAACATCATCAGACGACATACCATGATGAGATACAGCCAGCGCAAGCAATCGATATAAAGCACCGCTATCCAGTATATGCCATCCCAGCTTTTCTGCGATTAACTGACTTACAGTGCCTTTACCCGCACCACTTGGACCATCAATCGTAATAACTGGGCCTTGGTTGATCATAACTATTCCTCTTAAAAAACTACTGCGTCACTGAACAATGAAAACCTAATTGCACAGAAACACTCTCCAACTCGTTAAATTCTTCTAATAATTTTTGGCAATCATTCACTTTCGTTATGGACTGGCTGCGCGCACCCAACGCCAACATGGCAAGCGCTAATTTGTCATCGCCAGCGCAATCCAACTCACCACCCTGAGGCAACCCGCCTTTGATTCGTAAATCACCATTTTCGTACACGCAAGCAATTTTCATGTGCTCAAGCGCATCAATAAAGGCCAATACCCTGTCCTCGTGATAGTAGGGTAGAGAACCTATACCCTGAATAACACTCTCACCTTTTGCATAGGCCGCCGCCACACACAGCAAAGGCAACTGCTCTCTGAAACGATAACTTTGCTCTGGCAATAAATGGAACGACTGCAATTCAGCAAAACTCGCCTGCACTCGGCCGTCAAACAACCCAGAGCGGCCTTGCTGGGGCAGAGACACATCAGCACCGATCGAATTCAAAAAAGTCAACAAGGCAAAGGACACTGAATCCAAGCCAGCATTCTCAATCGTCAAATCCGAACCAGGCAAAAGACTTGACAGCAACACCCACCACGTCAATTCATATTCATCACCTGACAACGTTATGTCCGCCCCGACCAATGAAGCAGGAGACACCTTAAACCCTTCTGAATCATCCTGTATTGTCACACCAAAATGACGCAACAACACCTCACAATGAGACAGTTCTTTTGACAATGTCGTAACACTACCTTCTGCTGGCGAATACAAGGTAGCCAAAAATGCCGACATGCGCAGACGCTCAGAGCCTGCTTTTAAATTCACAGACACATCTAAAGGAGTACCGGGCAGCAGATTAACAGGTAAACAATCCGCCATTTCAGATACAACACGACCACCCATTTGACGCACTAAAGAAAATAAATCCGCCATCGACTGATTCAAAAGCTTACCTTCTGCAACAACAGACACAGGAAATGACTGTCCAGCCAGCACCGGCAATAATAAATACAAGCTTTCTCTAGATTGATGGACATTAATGGGCGCAATCGGCGCCTTTAACCCTCTAATCCCTACACCATGAACCCGCAAGTGATCCACCGAAGCCTCTTCTATGACGACTCCCATATCTCGAAAAGCCTGCATAGTAATGCGCACATCGCCCGTCAAATCGATGTTCTTGATTTCACTCACGCCTTCTGACAGCGCGGCTATGGTAATGGCTTTATGTGACAAAGATTTGTCACCCAACAAAGAAACTTCGCCTTTAATGGCTGAAGCAGGCAACACAGAAACAGATACCGGACGAACCTCTTTTGTGGAGCCAATTGTACGCTGCTCTAGTAATCGAAGAAAATGATCTCGCGCAGACTTTGCTCGGGTAAACACACCGAACATACTGGCACCATCACCCAGCTCAATAGCTGTACGCATGTCCGCTAATCGATCGGTAAAATGATCCAACGTTGCGAGTGTCGCGTCTTTATTCGCTAAAAAAACATCTCGCCACATAACCGGGTCACTCGACGCGATTCGCGTAAAGTCACGAAAACCACCCGCTGCAAACTTAAAGATATCTTGGCTGCGTTCACCATTCGCAAGCGCATCAACCAAAGTATAAGCTAGCAAGTGAGGCAAATGACTAGAAGAGGCCAACACATGATCATGGTGATTAACATCCATACTCACCACGTCAGCACCCACCGCACGCCAGAGGCGATGCAGGCGGTCAAGCAACACAGGACTGCTGTCTGCCAAAGGCGTTACGATTGCCATATGCTTTTCAAAAAGCTGAGAATTGGATGCCAAAACACCGCTTTTTTCTGCACCGGCAATTGGGTGACCAGGAATAAAGTTCGTCGGCACATAGCCAAAGACACGACGCACCGCCTCGACCACACTGCCTTTTGTCGAACCCACATCCGTGACTAGCGTCTGATCAGACAAAAAAGGCTTAAGATCCGTTAAAACAGACTCCATCGCCCTGACAGGCGTTGCAAGAACGATAACATCCATCTTAGAGACAAACTCTGCTGAAAGCTCAGCTGGATGATCAATCACCCCGGTAGACACCCCTAAGGACAGCTCACCATCACGGCGATCAACCGCATACAAAGTCGCCAAACCACGCTCTTTCAACGCCTTTGCGAAGGAGCCACCTATCATGCCAAGACCAATGATCATGACATTGCCGAACTTCTTTTTTTCCTGAGACGCCATATCTATGGACGCCTGAAAATCACTTTCACCAATCAAAGCATAACACTCTCAAGTAATTGCTAAAGCACAGCCACTGGGTAGGAACCCAACACCTTCACTTCCGATGCACGTTCACGTAAGTCATCAATCACAGCACGGCAATCGTCGTCCAAATAATGACCAACGAAGTCGATATAAAATATATACCCCCAACGGCTCATTAAAGAAGGACGTGTCTCCAAGCGAGTCATATCAACACCATGACGCTCAAACGCTTCAAGCAACCGATACAAAGCACCAGGTTCATTTTTAGCACTAATAAGCAAAGACGTTTTATCCTTGCCGCTTGGCGGCACATCTTGATTACCAACGATTAAAAAGCGCGTCGTGTTATCAGGACGATCTTCAATATTAGAAGATACTTTCGATAAACCATACAATTCACATGCCACTTCGCCCGCAATCGCCGCAATCGCACGACCACTTCGACCGGCATCTGCGACAAGACGAGCAGCTTCCGCATTCGAACTGACAGCAACACGTTCAACGTGTGGCCAATAACGATCCAACCACGCACGACATTGCGCAAGTGATTGTTGGTGTGAATAGATATGCGTCACATCATCCGCATTAATATTGGGGCTGACCAAAAGATGATGGTGAATACGCTCTTCCACTTCACCACAAATTTTCAAACGCGAATCTCGAAAACTATCCAAGGTATGATTGACCACGCCCTCTGTGGAGTTTTCAACAGGCACGACACCATAGTTTGCTGCACCAGACTCTACCTCACGAAACACTTCATCTATGGCAGCCATTGGTGCACTGATAATAGATTTACCAAAATGCTTCAATGCCGCTTGCTGAGTAAAGGTTCCTTCGGGGCCTAAAAAGGCAATACGCATCGGTTTCTCAAGCGCCAGACAAGAAGACATCACTTGACGAAAAATCTTCGCCATTTCTTCATTACCCAAAGGCCCTTCGTTACGTTCCATCACCCTGCGTAAAACTTGTGCCTCACGCTCTGGACGATAAAAAACAACGGCCTCACCTCCCTGTTCAGCCAGTTTTACCTCCGCTACCTTTTGAGCGCATCTCGCGCGCTCATTTATCAGCATTTGTATTTGTGAATCAATAGAATCGATACGATCACGCAATAAAGGCAGCGTATCGGGCACTGCTTGCTTAGAGTTTGACATGCTATTAATTATCCGTGGTTCTTGTTGCCGGTTAGGTTCTTGCTGCTTTTTTGATATTCATTGTCCGTGGCGTTCTGCAAAGCCACGCATAAAATCAATCAAAGCCTCAATCCCTTCCATCGGCATAGCGTTATAAATGCTTGCTCGCATACCGCCTACTGAACGATGTCCAGCTAACGTACGTAAACCAGCCGCTTCAGACTCTTGTAGGAAAAGAGACTCAAGAGACTCATCCGCCAAAATAAACGGCACATTCATACGCGATCTGTAAGCAGGATCAACCGGGTTGGAGTAGAAATCACTCGCGTCAATAAAGTCATATAGAGCTTGTGCTTTGCGAATATTGATCTTTTCAATTGCTTCGACACCACCTTGAGCCTCTAACCACTCAAACACCAAATCGGCCAAATAAATGGCAAAGGTTGGCGGTGTATTAATCATGGAGTCATTTGCCGCTAAATTGGCAAAATTCCAGATAGACGGCAATGCATCACTGCTACGAGCGAGCAAATCTTTGCGGATAATACAGATAACCACACCCGCAGGCCCCACGTTTTTCTGAGCTCCAGCATAAATTAAACCGTATTTACTGACATCTATCTTGCGAGACAAAATCGTGGAAGACAAATCGGCAACGATAGGCAAATTTGTTTCAGGCAAGTCAGAGAACTCTAAACCACCGATGGTTTCGTTTGGACAAAGATGCAAATACGCCGCACTTTCATCCAATGCTAAAGTGGAAAAATCGGGAACGGTGAGATAGTTTTGCGCTTTTGACGAACCAACAACATTGACTTTCGTATATCTTTTCGCCTCGTTTATCGCTTTTGAAGACCAAGCACCGGTATCCAAAAAGCAAGCAGAATCAAAACCATTCACTAGGTTTGCAGGAATCTGAGCAAATAAAGTAGACGCACCACCCTGAACAAACAAAATCTCATAGTCGTCACTGATATTCATCAAACGTGACAAGCGCGCCTTAGCCGATGCAAGAATGGACATAAACTCAGCACTACGGTGGCTCATCTCCATAACAGAAACGCCAGCACCATGCCAATCTAACATTTCAGCTTGTGCTTTTTTCAAAACCGCTTCAGGAAGCGCTGCTGGACCAGAACAAAAATTATATACTCGGCTCATCCTGCTTGTTACCTCTAGTATGTTCAGGAATTACTTTACAAGAACGATCTACAACAAAAGCGACGCACCTAGGTGCGTCGCTTTACTATCTACTCTGCATCAGAATCAAGATTGTCAGGTGACTCTTCGTCATCCGTCGGAGATTGATCAATAACAGCATCATCTGCATCATCTGCCTCATCAATCTCAACGTCCCCTTCATCGTGCTCAACGACAGCTTCGTCATGTTCAACAACACGCTCAATGCCAACCAGATGCTCATCATTCGTCAAACGAATCAAGGTCACACCTTGCGTATTTCGGCCTTGACAAGACACTTCAGTCACTCGAGTTCGAACCAAGGTTCCTTGATCTGTAATCAAGATAATCTCATCGGTTTCATCTACCTGAGCAGCACCGATCACTGGACCGTTACGCTCTGACACTTGAATACCGATAACACCTTGACCACCACGACCATAGACAGGGAAATCTTCGACCAAAGTACGCTTACCGTAGCCGTTTTCACATGCCATCAATACCGCAGAGCCATCTTGAGGAACAATAAGCGACACGACTTTAGCGTCTTCACCCAAGCGAATACCACGAACACCAGCAGCAGTACGACCCATTGCACGAACATCAGACTCTTTAAAGCGAATGGTCTTACCAGAAGAAGAAACCAACATAATGTCGTTCTCACCATTGGTAACCGACACACCAACCAACTCATCTGTTTCATCTAGACTAAGCGCAATCAATCCCGTTGAGCGCGGACGAGCAAAATGTTGCATCGCCGTTTTCTTAACGGTTCCATTTGCTGTTGCCATAAAGATATAGCTACTGGCTTCAACAATCGCGTCATCAGCAACGTCTTCATCTGTTTCAGAGTCAGCGTCAACGGCTTCAACCACTGGCAAAGGCAACAGAGCAGAGATAGACTCTCCCTCTCTTAAAGGCAGCAAATTGATAATAGGACGCCCTTTCGCACTGCGACTCGCTACCGGAATCTCAAACACACGCAACCAATACACTTTACCAAAATTACTGAACAGCATAATGGTGTCATGACTACTGGTGACCAATAAATGCTCAATATGATCTTCGTCTTTCATACTTGCAGAAGACTTACCACGACCACCACGACGCTGAGCTTGATACTCTTCTAGCGGCTGAGATTTCGCATAACCCGTATTTGAGATCGTCACCACCATTGGCGCTTCATCAATCAAATCGGCAATCGTCAAGTCTTGGCGAGAGGTTAGAATCTCCGTACGACGCGCATCACCAAAAGTATCTCGAACTTCTTCTAGCTCTTCACGGATAACTTCCATCAAGCGATCAGGATTCGACAAAATATTCAACAACTCACCGATGGTTTCAATAAGTGCTTTATATTCACCTAGTAATTTATCATGCTCTAAACCCGTTAAACGATGCAGACGCAAATCCAAAATCGCTTGTGCTTGGTCAGGCGACAAGTGGTAGGCACCATCGACAAAACCATACGCTGCATCCAGATCATCTGGACGACACGCATCCGCACCAGCACGTTCAAGCATGGCCATGACATTACCTGGTTGCCAAGACTCACTGACGAGTTTTTCTTTCGCCTCGGCCGAAGTAGGCGAGGTACGAATTAACTCAATCACGCGATCAATGTTGGCTAAAGAAACCGCCAAACCCTCAAGGATATGACCTCGTTCACGCGCTTTACGCAGTTCAAAAATAGTACGGCGAGTCACCACTTCACGACGGTGCTTCACAAAACATTCTAAAATCTGTTTTAGATTCAGCAATTGAGGACGGCCATCAACGAGAGCCACCATGTTCATGCCAAAAACAGACTGTAATTGCGTTTGTGAAAAAATATTGTTCACCACAACGTCAGGGTTTTCGCCACGACGCAGTTCAATAACAATACGCATACCATCTTTGTCAGACTCATCTCGAAGCTCACTGATGCCCTCGAGTTTTTTCTCTTTTACCAGCTCCGCGATTTTTTCGATGACTTTCGCTTTGTTTAACTGATAAGGAATCTCAGTAAAGACGATGGACTGGCGATTACCTTTCTCCATGTCTTCAAAATGATGGCGGGCACGCATATAAATGCGACCTCGACCTGTTTTATAGGCTTCTATAATGCCTGCACGGCCATTAATAAAAGCGCCTGTAGGGAAGTCGGGCCCTGGAATATGGTCAATAAGCTCATCAATAGTAATGTCAGCATTGTCAATAATCGCTAGACAACCATCGATAATTTCACCCAAATTATGAGGTGGGATATTAGTCGCCATACCCACTGCGATACCCGCTGAACCATTTACTAACAGTCCAGGCACGCGCGCAGGCAGCACTTCTGGCATAAACTCCGTGCCATCGTAGTTTGGCACAAAATCAACGGTTTCTTTCTCAAGATCCATCAAAAGATGATGAGCAATTTTCGCCATTCGAATTTCGGTATAACGCATTGCCGCAGCACTGTCACCATCGACAGAACCAAAGTTACCCTGACCATCAACCAAGGTGTAACGCATTGAAAAAGGCTGCGCCATACGAACAATCGTATCGTATACAGCAGAATCACCATGCGGGTGATATTTACCGATTACATCACCGACGATACGCGCCGACTTTTTGTACGGTTTATTCCAATCATTTTTAAGTTCATTCATCGCAAATAGAACGCGACGATGAACAGGCTTCAACCCGTCTCGTACATCAGGTAATGCTCGACCGACAATAACGCTCATCGCGTAATCTAGGTAAGATCCCTTAAGTTCATTTTCGATACTGACGGGAATAATTTCTTTGGCTAATTCACCCATAGATACAATCGATCCTTATGCCTTGGAGTCAAAAAGACTCCCTAATATCTTTTTATAAGCGCCGCATTGTAACATAAGGAAATAAATAACACCCCTTTGAGGAGCATGTTTTGTGACTCAATATAGTAATTATGCCCCACACAATCTCAATTCAGCACCCCCCATTTCATCCAAGCACGCTAAGTGGTTATACTATTAATACAAAAGAAGTTTACTATTGGTCACCTGTTGGGTTGGCGCTATACTACTAAAATGAGCTTTATCCATTTAACATCACTTTACTTCAGCCTCAGCAACACTGAAAAACGGAAGCCAAACAAATGACAAATCCTCAGCAAAACAACGTAGATCTAGATGAAGTTGCCAAGTTTGAAGCGCTCGCGAGCCGTTGGTGGGATACCGAAAACGAGTTTAAACCATTACACGATATCAACCCTTTACGCACCAACTACATCAATGAACGCGCCGAAGGCTTACAGGGCAAAAAAGTGATTGATATCGGTTGCGGCGGCGGTATTTTGTCAGAAGCCATGGCAAAACTAGGCGCCAACGTCAAAGGCATTGACATGGGCGAAGCACCGTTAGCGGTAGCCAAACTGCACTTGGCAGAATCGATGCTTAACATTGATTACGAGAAAATCACTGCCGAAGAAATTGCACAACGCGAAGCGGGTCAATACGATGTTGTCACATGCCTAGAGATGTTAGAACATGTACCAGACCCAGCGTCGGTAATAACCGCCTGCATGGCGTTAGTCAAACCAGGCGGACATGTCTTTTTCTCTACCATAAACAGAAACCCAAAAGCCTACCTGTTTGCCATTATAGGAGCGGAATATGTGCTCAAAATGCTACCAAAAGGCACCCATGATTATGCTAAATTTATCCAACCAGCTGAACTCAACAACTACGCAAGACAAGCGGGACTAGACGTCATCCATATGACTGGAATGACCTACAACCCTCTGACTAAAGTGTATAAACTGAACGATAAAGATGTGTCAGTCAATTATCTAATGCACACCCAGAAAGTCAACGTCTAACAAAGACGCAAGGAGGAGATATGTTTGATTATCAAGCCCCAAACCAACTGCTTAAAGACAAAATAATCCTTGTAACAGGCGCAGGTGACGGCATAGGAAAGGCAGCCGCCATCACTTATGCAAAACACGGCGCCACTGTCATTCTATTGGGTCGAACAACCAAGAAACTGGAAGCGGTTTATGACTACATAGAAAAACAGCACTACCCACAGGCCGCTATCGTTCCGTTAAATCTAGATGGTGCTGCAGGACATGACTACCTGGAACTGGCCAACACCATTGAAAGTGAATTCGGCCACCTTGACGGCATCTTGCACAATGCCAGTCTTCTGGGTGAACGCACCAGCCTAGCAAACTATGATCCCGTACTGTTCGAGCAAGTAATGCGCGTCAATGTGACCAGTCAATTATTACTCAACCAAGCCTTACTGCCTCTTATGCAAAAGGCTGACAATGCGTCTATTATTTTCACCTCCTCTGGTGTTGGAAGACAGGCCAAAGCAAACTGGGGAGCCTACGCCATCTCTAAGTTTGCCACAGAGGCGATGATGCAACTCCTGTCTAGCGAGCTGCCAAATCTCTCACCCAACGTTCGGGCAAATGCCATCAATCCCGGAGCAACAAGAACCAACATGAGAGCCAATGCCTACCCAGACGAAGACCCTCAAACACTTCCTAGCGCGGAGGATATCATGCCGCTTTATCTTTATTTAATGGGCAATGACAGCCTTCATATAAACGGCCAATCCTTAGACGCCCAATAAAACACTCTTTTTTGGCAATGGACAGAAAACTTGTCCATTGCATCTCACCGCAGGCTTCAGTAATCTGAGGCCATGACAAACACCATTAAAAAAATCACTCACTATTTTGCACTTATTCTTTTACTTGCTTCTTTTTCGATTCAAGCAAGCCACTCTATCCCAACAGAAAACCACCATCAGCCAGACATAAGCAACCCGATAATGCCAAGCACAACACACTATGCAAAACCCGTTAACGACGAAATAAACACAGCCAATAACGGCGCTCCCTACCCCCCTTCAGCAGCAATGCATATGATTCAGATCCCCAACAAAAGCCTAACAGACCAAAACGACTATCGACTGATCACCCTACCCAACCACCTCAAAGTCTTGTTGGTTAACGACCCACAAGCAGAACGCTTTTCCGCCTCACTGGCGGTCAACGTTGGTAGTTTTCAAGACCCAAAAGATCAACAAGGCCTGGCACATTTTTTAGAGCATATGCTGTTTCTTGGCACCGAAAAATACCCAGAACCTGGGGACTATCAATCCTATGTAAACACCCATGGTGGCTCAAATAACGCTTACACCAGCTCAGACACCACAAACTATTTTTTCGATATTAAACCTTCAGCATACGAAGGTGCGCTGGATAGATTTTCACAATTTTTCACCACACCTCTGTTTAGCGAATCCTTAACACAAAGAGAGAAAAACGCCGTTGACTCTGAGTACAAAGCCAAACTGAAAGACGAAAGTCGTCGCAATAACCAAGCTTTTAAAACCCTATTGAATAACAATCATCCGTACAGTGGGTTTTCCGTCGGCAATCTCGACACATTGAAAGACAGACCTGAGAACTCATTAAGACAACAGCTTTTATCACTGTATAAGGAATACTATTTCAGTGAAAATATGGCGCTTGTGCTGATCACTAACCTCCCCCACGAAGAGATGGCCACTTTCGCAAAGCGCTACTTTTCCGACATACCTAGCAAGCAGGCACCAACAAAACACACTTACCCAGCACTGCTTACCACGGGTCAGCCACAGCTGCAGTTTGTCAAACCCCTAATCGATAGCAATACACTGTCTTTCCAATACCAAATTGATGCCCAAGACAACAACTATAAAACCCGCCCCACACGCTATATATCATACATCCTAGGCAACGAAAATGAGGGGTCTCTGTATGCATCACTCAAAGCAGATGGGCTAATAAACAGCCTTTCAGCAGGCGTTAGCCCAGACTATGGAGATAACGCTTTTTTCACCATTACAGCACACCTAACAAATCACGGCCTGGAAAATATAGACACGGTAGCGCAACGCATTTTCGCCACCATTGGACTGTTACAGTCGACACCAATCAATCCCATGTACCAACAAGAAGGAGTACAACTCAGCCAACTTATGTACAACAATCAAAACTACACTCCTCCTCAAAGCCTCGCTCGCACACTCTCTGCAAAACTGCTAAAAGTCCCTGCCACTGACATTTTAAGCAGCTTTCGTATCGAAAAAGCAGCGGATAACCAACACGTTCGCCAGCTCCTAAAACAACTCGATACAAACAATCTATTAGTGCAGGTTGTCACCAACAGAACCTTCCCTGAGCATTGGGCAAAACAAAAGCCGATATGGCAAATTGAACCTTGGTATCAAAGCACATACAGCAACAATAATTTCAGCACTTTGTTTTTAGATTTTATCCGCCTATCGGTGAAAAACACCCACGTCAGCCTACCTGAGAAAAACCGTTTCATACCAGAAAATCTAGACTTAGTTGACGAAACAGACACCACACCATATAGCGTTTTTCAGCAACCAGGCTTTACTTTTTGGCACAAATCCGACCCAAGCTTTGGCAAACCTACCGCCATGAACTTCATGGCGATACGATTCAGCCACGCAGCCAACACCCCAAAAAATGCTTTATTAAATCAACTATGGAGTCGACTTTATAACGACAGCATAAGCGAGCTTACCTACTCACCTTATGTTGCTGGGCTAGGCTACCAATTTTACCCTCATGCCAATGGCGTCACTTTACGCACCAGCGGCTACTCAGATAAACAAAATACCTACGCCACCTGGCTGATCGACCAAATTTTCTTATTTCGCCCAAGCACAGAACGCTTTGATCAAATAAAAACCCAACTAACCAAAGACCTTGCCAATCAAAAAAGCAGACAAGCCTACGGCAATGCCTACAGTGCGCTCAGCACGCTCATAACGAAAGACAGTTTCACGACAGAGCAACTTGAAAGCACACTCACAGAACTATCGTTTAAGGACCTAGAGGAATACATAAAAGACGCTCGCGCAAGCTTTGACCTCGTTGGCTACAGCACAGGCAACGTCACTAAAGAGCAAACTCAAGCGCTCGCTCACTCTCTACATGAACGCTTTGTTGGACGACTCACCCCAAAAGACCCAGTAGAAATCCAAAGCAAAAACATTCCAGCCAATCAAAAAATGCACTACTCATTTACCTCAACCAGCAGTGATAATGTGGTGTTATACACATTGATAGATACGAGCCAAGATGCATCGAGCAAAGCCATCACAGAAAAAGTCTACTTCGCCCTACTGAGAAAACTCATTAACAGTCGATTTTATCAGGAACTTAGAACCCAAAAGCAACTTGGCTACATCGTTGGAACACAAGATCTAAGCGCTCGAAATACACCCATTTTAGGTCTATTGGTGCAATCCCCTAATCAGAACACGGTAACGATCATCCACGCGATTGAAGATTTTTTAAAAGAAGAGGAAAAACAGCTCAAAACTCTAACGGCGGAAGAGTTTAGTTTCACAAAAACCGCGCTATTAGACGAACTTAACATGACAGCCAAAAATCTAAGCGATAACGCTCTGGAAGAATGGCATCAAATTGCCAAACCTTCACCAGATTTTCAAACAAAGACAGCGTGGATAGACGCGTTAGAAGCCATAGACAGAGCAGACTTCATGGATTTTCTCGAAAACAAACTTTCATCACCCAGTATCAGCAGAATTATCATTCACAACCAGGCCTTTCCCGCAGAACTGACCTCACAATATGGCTGGATAGAAACCTCACCCGAACAATTAACCACCGATTAATTGCTCAAGTCTCTCCTTGTCCGTTGCAGGTGCACTTTTTGCACCATTGCTCTGATCTGGCACATTAGGCTGACCTGAAGAGACCCCCTTACCGATAGGAGAAAAATCGCCTGCATTGGGTGCCGAGTTATCCTCGGGCTGCACTTTCGGCTCAACTTGATCACCGAAAATGCCGATTTCAGGCATCATACGAAGACGCTTTTCTTGAATCTCTTCGGGAATATTTCCGGTAAACAAAACGGTAAAAGGCGCCTCTTCGGTTCGCTTATTTACTTCATCATAGATAGCTTGCTCACGTTCAGCGATCGCATTCTCTTCCAAATAGGACAACCCCTGACCATCTGCTGTTATCACCACATTTGGCCCCAAGGTCCCAATAGCCTTTTCAGCAGGAATCACGGCCACCTCTTCTTTCGAACTCACAACCACTTGATGTTGAGTACGAATCACTTGATTGCCATAAATGATATCCACTGGCTGACGCTCGATTGTCTGAGCATTTGCGACTAAAGAAACAGCACACAACAATGCTATTGAATATTTCATACACACCCCGAAACCCAATCTCCTTCACTATAGGAGATTACAAGCTATAAAAAAAGGAGCCAAAAGCTCCTTTTTAGTTTTTACCGCACAAGACCTAAGACACTTATAGTGTCACAACATCAAAGTCCACTTCTGGATTGACATCCGCATCATAGTCGACACCGCCCAAGCCAAAACCAAACAGCTTCAAAAATTCGTCTTTATAAAGTTGATAATCCGTTTCCGCAAACAAATTAGCATCATTCACTTGCGGCCAAAGCTCACGACAAGCCTGCTGAACGTCTTCACGCAACTCCCAATCATCCAAACGAAGACGATTTTTATCATCTGTCAATTCTGCTGGATTATGATTATTGTACAAACGCTCTGAGAACATGCGATAAATCTGATCCATACAACCTTCATGGATACCTTTCTCACGCATGACTTTGAATACCATCGCCAAATACAAAGGCATAACAGGAATAGCAGAAGAGGCCTGAGTCACAACAGACTTCAACACCGCCACGTTCGCGCCACCACCAATCTTAGATAACTGAGCATCAATAGCCGCTGAAGCACGATCTAAATCTTCTTTCGCCTTGCCTAACGCACCATGCCAATAAATCGGCCAAGTAATGTCAGAGCCAATATAAGAATAAGCAACGGTACGAGCACCTTCAGCTAAAACACCCGCCTCTTGCAAAGCCGACATCCAAAGTTCCCAGTCTTGACCACCCATTACCGTGGTTGTCGCAGCCACTTCTTCTTCTGTTGCAGGCTCAATTTCCGCTTCAATGATCACATCTTTATTCGTATCAATAGCTGTAGAGCGATACGGCTGACCAATCGGCTTAAGCACTGAACGAACCACTTCACCAGTATCCGGCATTTTACGAACGGGAGAAGCAAGAGAGTAAACCACCATATCCACTTGACCAAGATCCTGCTTAATCAAATCGATAACCGTGTCACGCGCTTCATTAGAGAAAGCATCACCATTGATACTTTTAGCATAAAGACCTTCTTCTTTAGCCACCTTGTCGAAAGCCGCGGAGTTATACCAACCCGCTGTTCCAGGTTTCTTATCCGTTCCTGGCTTTTCAAAGAAAACGCCAATAGTCGCCGCGCCAGAACCGAAAGCCGCTGCAATACGAGAAGACAAGCCATAACCACTTGATGCACCGATTACGAGTACTTTTTTAGGACCGTTTTCAATTGCCCCTTTGCTTTTAGTAAAAGCAATTTGCTCTCTTACGTTTTGCTCACAACCAACTGGATGTGTTGTTGTACAAATAAATCCGCGAATCTTTGGTTTTATGATCATAATATCTTCTCAACGTCATGTTTTGCTTACGTCTTGCCTGACAATCCCTACAAACGAGGCAGGCAAGACAAATCTGTGCGCCATGATACAATAGCCAGACGAATATGTCCTGATTCTCGTAAAAATACAGAATCAAAAGCTCACAGAGGTCTCAAGAAATCACCGTGCATCTACTTATTATTGGCTACGTCTGGCCTGAACCCAACTCCTCTGCTGCAGGCAGCAGAATGATGCAACTGATCAACTGCTTTTATAAACAGCAATGGCAAATATCGTTTGCAAGCCCAGCCCAACAAACGGAACACATGGCTGACTTGTCTCAACTAGGCATCGACGCCGAGCACATAGAACTCAATAAAGCCTCATTTAACACCTACATTTCAAATAAAAAACCCGATGTTGTGATATTTGATCGCTTCATGATGGAAGAGCAATTTGGTTGGCGCGTGGAGAAATTCAGTCCAGACTCGCTACGTGTTCTTAATACAGAGGATCTTCATTCATTAAGACAAGCTAGACACGATGCGATTAAGCAAAATAGACCGTTTGTCATAGAAGCTCTTTACAATGATCATGGCATTCGTGAAATCGCAGCCATTCATCGTTGCGATTTAACCTTGATGATTTCCGAAGTCGAGACAAAATTGTTAATCGATGAATTTCACGTACCAGAAACTCACGTATTTCACCTACCCTTTATGCTACCCGCACCACAACACACCGACACCTTACCAAGCTTTGAAGAGCGTCAGCACTTCATCAGTATTGGCAATTTTCGCCACGCACCAAACTGGGACGCCGTATTACAGCTAAAAACAGACATATGGCCAAAGATTCGCAAACGCCTCCCCCACGCTGAAATGCATATTTATGGCGCCTATCCTCCGCCAAAAGCCACCCAACTACACAATGCAAAAGAAGGTTTCCTGATAAAAGGCTGGGCTGAAAACGCTCAAAAAGTCATGCAACAAGCGCGACTTTGCTTAGCTCCATTACGCTTTGGCGCAGGTATTAAAGGCAAATTGGTGGAAGCTATGCAAATGGGCACACCAAGCATAACTACAACCATTGGCGCAGAAGCCATGAATGGCGCATTCCCATGGAACGGAGTGATAACGGATGATATAGACACCTTTGTCGACGCTGCTGTTTCCCTCTATGAAGACAAAGAAAGCTGGCTACTGATGCAACAAAATGGCAACAGAATTCTACAAGCTCGCTATCAAGCAGAGGAGTGGGAGCCAAAATTAATCAATCGATTAACACTGCAGGTTCAACTGAAGGACAGCTTAAGGAAAAAACATTTCTTGGGGTTAATGCTGCGACACCACAGCCTAAAAAGCACGCAATACATGTCGCAATGGATAGAACTGAAAAACAAAAATGGAGCGGAACAAGACTAAGAGCTCAACGCACTAGCCAGAAACAAAATGACTTTTGGCTTCCCGCTCACGAACTTTTTTCATCACCGCCTGCTGTGAGGCTTTGTTCATACTACCCCATTGACTGATTTCTTTACCGGTTCGATAACAACCAACACAAACATCTTCATCATCAAGAAGGCAAACATTAACACAAGGGGATTTAAGCTGAGGTTTTGGCTTAGTCATTGTTCATCAACATCTATAAGGGACAGGAAACAAAAAGCCTTGGCAGAAAACACCACCAAGGCCTTTGATGTTAGTATTCAGCGTTATGATAAACGCGCTGAACATCGTCCAAATCATTCAAAAGATCCAAGAAACGGTCAAACTGCTCCACTTCTTCACCTTGGATTTCTGTCATATTTTGCGCGACGAACTGAATTTCATCGACCTCAAATTCGATATCGCCAAACGCATCGGTCAACGCCGTTTTTGCTTTACTGTAATCAGTATGAGGTGCAAAAACTGTCACTTTACCGTCTTCTAGCTCAATGTCCGTCACATCCACATCAGCTAACATTAAGGCTTCTAAAACAGCCTCTTCATCTTTACCGGCAAAAACAAAAATGGCGCTGTGGTCAAACATATGACTGACACTGCCTTGGCTGCCAATTTTGCACTTCACTTTGTTGAAGCACGTGCGCACATCACCAAAAGTACGGTTTGGGTTATCAGACAAGCAATCCACGATAACCATAGTATTACCTGGACCAAAACCTTCGTAGCGAGCTGTGTCGAAATCTTCGCCACCACCACCTTTCGCCTTATCAATCGCTTTGTCGATAACGTGAGTTGGCACCTGATCTTTTTTTGCACGATCAATCAGTGAACGCAGTGCCAAATTGCCATTAGGATCAATACCACCGGATTTTGCACAAACATAAATCTCACGGCCGTACTTACTGTAAACCTTGGCTTTTTGGTCAGACGTTTTTGCCATGGACTCTTTGCGGTTTTGAAAGGCTCTGCCCATTACATATTCCTATTTTATAAAGTCTTAAAAGTAAGATTCTAACGTGTCACCCAAAAAGAAGGAACTGCTAGCCAAGCATAAATACGATAAAAAGCCAGCCCAACCCTCACAAAATTGCACCAAAGCAAAAAACTGAATCGATATGGACAGCTTACAAGCAAGATAACCGCATAACTCCAGTCACTAACCACACACCAAGAGAGCAATACTCTGCGAACAAGGGTATCTCGTCAGTCACAATCATTGCCACCAGACTGCATTAAACGCTCAAACTGTTGATCTTTTTGTTGCCAAAGATCATTTACCCATTGCTGAAAAGACGCTCTATACTCTGCGTCGTTTTGATAGTCACCCAGCAAAGCACTGTCAATCGGCATCATCCTGATATGCACCTTGATTACCTTCACCTTGCCACAAAGGTAATCAAAAAAGCTCGGAATGCCATTTGGGTAAACGATGGTGACATCAATCAATTTATGTAACTTTCCATCCATGGCGTTTAACGCAAAGGACAAACCGCCAGCTTTAGGCATAAGAAGGTGTTTATAGTGACTGGATTGTTGATGATGTTTTTCCCCTGTAAATCGAGTCCCTTCTAGAAAATTCATAATAGAGACAGGAAAGTGCTGGAATTTATCACACGCTCTTTTCGTTACTTCAATGTCTTTTCCCTTCAGTTCAGGCCGTTTTTTTAACAAAGCAGGGCTGTAACGTTTCATAAAAGGAAACTCTAGTGCCCACCAAGCCAAACCGATAAAAGGCACCCAAATAAGCTCACGTTTTAAAAAGAATTTAAGAAACGGAATACGGCGATTAAAAAGTCGCTGCAAAACAAGAATATCAACCCAAGACTGGTGATTGGCCGTAACCATGTACCAGTCATTCAAGACAAAATCTCGCGCCCCAGACACATCAACCTTCGAACGCCCTAAACAACGCTGATTGATGTTATTAACGCCAATCCAAAATGTCGCGATGCGATCCAACACCACATTGAGTAATGCACGCACCGCGACAAACGGCAACACACATTTCAATAGGGCCAACACCATGACGGGCACAAAACAAATCAACGTATTCATAACGATTAAGATGAATGAAGCAGACCCTTTTAACGCAGCAAAAACAGGCATAGATAGACTCAAAAATACAAAATTGACGCATAATACTAAAGGAAACCCTTGATTGGAAATCCTCATTATTTACACTCGAACTAAGTAGCCAGCTTTCACTCAAAAACTGTATAGTAAACAGACGATTAGATTCACTGATAAATGAGTTCAATACGAGTGACAAACTGTCGTTTTTTTAAATTTCCTGTTCAACCTCCCGAAGCAGGACATCAAAGGATTTAAGCCCCAACCATGACCATTACCAAAGGGTTAAAGATTCGCCATAAATTATTTGCCGTCTTTGTTTTGAGTAATATTTTACTCATTGTTTCTATGTGGCAGGTATTTCAATGGAGTTTTGACCGAGGATTTGTGTCCTACGCAACAGAGCGAGATCGTGACTTTTTAGAGCAAATGGCAAACCGAACCGCCAATCTCTATATCTACTACGATGATTGGTATTTCTTAGTCCAAGAGAGCCGCATGGAAAATGAGTGGCATCAAGCCAAACTCGATAATTTGCGTGACCTCATCCCCCCACCAAGCACGCCTAATTTGGATCTCATTTATCCATCACAATATTATCGCCAACGTTTTCTTTTGTTTGACAGCCAACAAAAACCCATCATTGGCAAAGTACGCTTCACTGATGCCGAAACACATGCTGTTAAGGTTAATAAAAAGATCGTAGGCTATGTGGGATTACGCTCCATTAGAGAGCTTGTACAAGATCAAACATTACGATTCGTGCGCCAACAGGGTGAGGCGTTTTTGCTCATATCCGCCTTTATGCTCGCCATTGCAGCTTTGCTCACATGGCCTTTAGCACAATGGCTAAGTCGACCCATTACATCCATGCAGCAGGCAACCAAAAAGCTGGCAGCAGGAAAGTTTGATACGCGCATTACCGTGAAAGGCTCTGACGAACTGGCAAAACTAAGCTGTGACTTCAATAACTTGGCGTGCACTTTAGAACATACTAGGGAAGCCCGTAAGCGTTGGGTTGCCGATACCGCCCATGAGTTAAGAACACCAGTGGCGATCCTGCGAGGTGAAATTGAGGCGATGCAAGACGGCATCATCAAAGTCACGCCCGAAAGCCTTGCTTCGTTACAGCAAGAAACGCTGCATATCGCGCGCCTAATAGATGACTTAAATCAATTATCCATGCATGATATGGGAAATTTAAGCTATCAAATGGAAGATACGTCGTTAAACGAGATTATTGAACAGACAGTTCAATCCATGACACTCCCCTTTAATGAGGCTGGCTTAGAATTAGCGTTTGAATATTCGCAAAAAAGCCCTATTGTTATGAATGGTGATTCGGACCGATTGCATCAGCTTTTTGCGAATTTGATGAATAACTCATTAAAATACACCAACGCACCAGGGAAGCTTACTATTAAGCTATCCAAAAAGAATAAAAAAGCCATTATCCTTTTTGAAGATACCGCTCCAGGCGTTGATGATAATGATAAAGACAAGATTTTTGAACAGTTTTTCCGTGTCGAAAACTCCAGAAACAGGGCAACAGGAGGCAGAGGTTTGGGCCTTGCTATTTGCTCTAATATTGTCGATGGGCATCAGGGTACGATCAGTGCTTATCACTCCCCAGACGGTGGCTTAGGAATAAGAATAGAATTCCCTTTAAACTAGTCTCTTAAAATGAATAGGAACGAATAACATTATGAGCAAAGTACTGATTATTGAAGATGAACCAAAACTCGCAGAACTCATGGCGGCCTATTTAGATCAAGCGGGCTATGAGCATCATCACCTTGATCGTGGAGACATCGCGGTTAATTACATCAAGAACAATCAAGTTGATATTATTCTACTGGATTTAATGCTTCCAGGCTTAGATGGTGTTGAGATATGCAAGCAAGTACGCCAGTTCAGTGGCGTTCCTATCATCATGGTAACGGCAAAAGCAGAAGAAATTGACCGTTTGATTGGCCTAGAAATGGGCGCCGATGATTACGTATGCAAACCATTTAGCCCTCGCGAAATCGTTGCACGCGTGAAAGCGAACTTGCGCCGCGTTGAATTAGATCAGGCAGAATCACCACGAACAGATGGCTTTGATCTAGATGTTGATCGTTTGCGTGCGACTTACAAAGGCGATTTAATTGATCTGACAACAGTTGAGTTTCAGCTACTACAACTATTGATCAAAGAACCTGGTCGCGTTTTTGGTCGAGACCTCATCATGAAAAGCATCTATGCTGACAGCCGTGTTGTAAGTGATCGCACCATAGACAGCCATATTAAGAAATTGCGCAAAAAGATTTCCGCTGTGGCTCCAGAACTAAATGTGATCCATTCAGTGTATGGCGCAGGCTATCGCTTCGAAAACAACGATTGATTTCTCAGCTCTAAGGAATGGCGTTGAACAACTTTTTAGACGTACTGGTATTTTCCTTCTCCATTACCATGCCAATATTTTTAATATTGGTGTTAGGAGTTATCCTTTACCGGATACGTATCATCAATGACAACTTCATTGATGTTGCCTCAAAATTAGTGTTCAACGTCACGCTCCCTGCCCTACTTTTTATCAGCATTTCCAAAACAAACTTAACCAGCAATACCGATCTGTCTTTGGTTCTTTATGCCCTAGGGGCCGTCACTCTTACCTACATAGCACTCGAACTGGTACTGTCTATTTGGTTTCCTGACAAAGCGGAGCGTGCTGTTTTAGTTCAAGGTGCTTTTCGCTCTAATATGGGCATTATTGGTTTAGCTTATTGTATCAATGCCTACGGCAATGACGTTTTTGCCGTGGCGTCCGTGTATTTAGGTGGCGTCACCATATTGTTCAATATATTGTCCGTAATCGGTTTGAGCCGTGCCTTGGGGACAAACCCCAACGCGACCAGCATTTTAAAAGGAATAGCCAAAAATCCGCTCATCATTGCCATTTTAGCGGCTTTTGCTGCCTCTATGACAGGCTTGTCCCTGCCTTCTACCCTATACAAGGCCGGTGATTATTTTGCACAAATGACCTTACCCTTGGCCTTACTTTGCGCTGGCGCATCACTGAATTTTAGTTCATTAAAAAATGGCATGAAGGGCGCCATCGTGGCTTCAATAGGAAAACTACTATTTATTCCTTTTGCACTGACTTTTGGGGGCTATTTATTAGGTTATCGCGGCATGGAGCTCGGGGTACTTTTTTTAATGTCATCCGCTCCAACCGCCTCTGCGAGTTACATTATGGTTCGCGCTATGAAGGGTAACTCAGCGCTGGCTGCAAACATTATTGTTATTACAACCATCGCCTCCTTGCTTAGTACCAGCATAGGGGTGACTTTGCTAAGAAGCTTTGGTCTAATCTAATTCACTAAGCGCTTTACAAAATCATGGCCATTATCAATATTATGTAAAAAAACAAAACCATAATAAAAAGCCAGCGAGATTTTTTTGATTTCACAGTTCCGTAAACATCGTCTCTTTTTTCTGTCGTTTGGGTGCACCCTATTAACGGCGCTGTTTTTTCTCGTCAACAGCGTCGCCTATCAGGTACTGATTATTGACAAGCATTCGCAGGGACAAGACCAACTCCTCAGTTATGTGATTGAGCTTCGTAACGAACTAAAAAACTACCATATATTGCCTTATGCTTTAGCGGACAATCCCACCTTGCTAAGTTTTATGAATAACCCTAAAGACAAAGCACTCACACAGAGACTACAGCGCCAATTAGAAGACTTAACACATGTATCTAAGACACAGGATTGGTTTATTCTTTCAGCCCAAGGCGATCTGCTTGTTTCGAGTGAACAGTCACCTAACTTTGACTTAGACGACTACTTCAGCAAAGAAAATCTCACTAATGTATTAAAAGAGCAACAAGGCGAATACATACTTGTTTCGGGTTACAGCCCTACACACTCCAAATCGGCCCACCTTGTACTGGCGCCTGTTTACACCGCTGCCGGATTAGCGGGTGCTGTTGCGGTTCGGATTAATGTCAGCAATTTGATTGAACGCTGGAACCTTTTAGACGATCTGGTGGTGATGACAGACCAAAACAGCCTGCTATTTTTAGCCAGCAAATTGAATGGCCTTTTAGTCAGCAACTGGCTAGACAATCACACAGACATTGAGTTTTTCAACAACACCCGTTCTAAAGTTTACCACCTAAAAGATGAAAACTACTTGCTGCAAAATGTCACTCTCGATGACCTTAAATGGCAAATCCACTATTTATCTAATCTCAAAGGCATTCATAAAAAAGCACAAAACATTGCTTTTATCAGCCTAGGCGTCTTTGCGTTAATTTTTCTTTTCTGGCTTTATCGTCGTGAACGCGCCTTGAAAATTGCCTCCAAACTTGAAAACGAAATTCTCATAGCAAACAGCGCCCAACAGCAACGCGTTTTGATTGAAAACACACACGTAGGACTCTTGCAACTGACAAAACACGGTGAAATATCCTTCGTTAACCCAATGGGAATACGCTATTTTGGCCAAAGAACACAACTTAATACACATTATCTCTACGAGTTTTTACCCGATTGCCCAGACAATCAAACCGCTTTATCTTTTTTAAAATCGCTAAAAAACCACGAATTAAACAACACACAAAAAAGTAACTTGCTAGAGCAAGAAGTGGTTTTACAAAAAGACAACGGCCTGTTTTTTCCCGCACTTTTGTCTGTTTCTTCTTTGAAGTGGAGCGGTTCACAAGGCTATCTGGTTACTTTACTCGACATTAGTAAACGCAAAAAAGCAGAGCTGAATTTACTGGAGGCCAACACCCGTCTGGAAGAGCGAGTATTGGAAAGAACAAAAGCCCTAGAAGTGGCACAAAAGGAATTGTTAAGAACAGAAAAGCTGGCGGCCATAGGGCAGATGTCAACGGCAATAGCACATGAACTCAACCAACCACTCACGGGTATCAGAACACTGGTTTACACAGCAGAACTGTTGTTAAAACGTCAACAAGCAGAGCAAGCACTGAGGACACTTATTGATTTAGAGTCCCTCGTCGTCAGAATGCAAAAGCTCACCAGCGAATTAAAAGTGCTCGCGTATCGAAGACCTGAACAACTTGCACCAACCTCTATTAAAGACTCTATCAGCAAAGCCATAGCAAGCCTTGGTGATGACGCACAAGACATTGATTGGCACATCACGCTTAACAACACCGACACAGTGATGGCGGAGCCCACCAGACTAGAGAGAATATTTGCAAATCTCATCAGTAATTCAATACAAGCTTGCTCTGAACTTAAAATCACTCCTCGTATTCGAATATCTTTACAAGTACAGCATGACAAAGTAACCCTTTGTTATCAGGACAATGGTCCAGGCATAGAAAAAACCAAACTGTCTCATATTTTCGAACCCTTCTTTACCACCAAACCAATTGGCAAAGGTTTAGGGCTTGGACTTGCCATCAGTGCAAACTTAGCCAAAGATATGAACGGAACACTGACAGCGAACCACAACGATGAATCGCAGCTGGTCTTCCACTTAACACTGCTAAAGGCTTAATATGGAAAACCGTATCCCCAATAATAAAATTGAAATTTGGCTGTTGGATGATGACGAGATTGTTCGTTCAACTACAGCACAATGGCTTCGTCTGTCTGATTATGTGGTAACAGAGTTCCATCAAGCTCAGGCGCTCATTGACCAGTTTCATAGCGGCTTACCTTGCATCATAGTCAGCGATATTCGCATGACACCGATCGATGGCTTAACACTTATGGCAGATTGCCTAGCCAAAGAGCCTGAAATACCTTTTATCCTTATCACCGGCCACGGTGACGTAGACACAGCAGTGAATGCCTTGCGCGATGGTGCGTTTGATTTTCTTGAAAAACCCTTTGATCCCAACAGATTGTTAAAAACGGTCGAAAAGGCGATTCAGCTAAGAAGTGTGCAACGTCAACATGCCAATCAATCTCAATACCTTGGCGATCTTCATGGTTTAGAAGAAATTATCATAGGGCAAAATGAACAAATCGTCCGTGTTAGACAGCAAATTCGCACTTTTGCCAGTATGGACACACACGTTATTGTGTATGGTAAAACAGGCTGCGGAAAAGAATTAGTCGCAAAAGCCCTTCATGATTGTAGCCCTAGAAACAACCAACCCTTTGTGGCGATAAACTGTGCTGCCATTCCGGCAGATTTATTTGAAAGTGAACTGTTCGGCCATGAAGCAGGTGCATTTACCAGCGCCAACAAACAACGAATTGGTAAACTCGAACACGCCAGTGGCGGTACCTTGTTTTTAGATGAAATCGAAAGCATGCCATTGCCCATGCAAATAAAACTGCTGCGTGTCCTACAAGAAAATCAACTCGAACGGGTCGGTAGCAATAAAATCATTCAAATTGACCTAAGAGTTGTGGCAGCGGCGAAAAATGACTTACAAACATTAGCCGACTTTCGACAAGACTTATTTTTTCGCTTAAACGTCTCACAGATACATTTACCTGACTTGCGCCATCGTGGCTCAGATATTCCCCTGTTATTTGAGCACTTTTGCCGTATAGCGGTAAAAGAACGTGGGAAGGATTTTAAACAACTTAGCCCAATAGATCACGAAACACTGACACTTTATGGCTGGCCTGGTAACGTACGCGAGCTGCGAAACGTCGCGCTACGTTATGCGCTAGAACCCAACACTAGCGTGGCAAAAATTTTAGCGGGCTATCAAGCTCAAGATGATATCGACACCATCACACCGCTCCCTCTCAGCGTAAAAGTCCAAGAATTCGAACGCAGTCTCATTGAAGCCAGCATACGACAGCAAAAAGGCAATATTCAGCTGGTCTTAGAACAGCTTCAATTACCGCGCCGAACCTTAAATCAAAAAATGCAAAAATACGGGCTAAACCGTGCGGACTATTTAGACTAACCGGCAAAGCCCATACGATCCAATCTCACTCCATCATAGAAAAATATTAATAAAGTGATTCTCATATAAAATATTTAATGAGAATCACTTGCATCACAAGACAAAAAACTCTTTAATGATAACCATTATCAGATTAGAGGCAACATACGATGCAAATCAGCATGCGCGATGTGTATGACACGACTGGAAACATCCAAGAAGACGTAGCACAGTGGCTATCCGGTCATAAGCAAGCGCTCGCCCTTCTTCCTAATTTGCACTGGTTAAACCAGCACTTGAGTAGCAACACCGATCTATCTATCCAGGAAGAAGCGCAATCAGGACTGTATTTTTCATTTTTAGGAAACGGACCGATAAAAAGCGCCCAAGACATAAACTCGGTACAGATCGCGTATCAAGCACGACCCATTAGTGGTCATTTTTATATCGCTAAAGACGAACAGTACAGTCTACTGCAAGCACGCATCAGCCCTGCGCACTTAGCCGCCGTTTTGGGCGAAACAGAAGAACAGATTATCCAACATTTTACCAACATGCGTGACAAGCTAGGCAATGAAAATGCCACGATTCAACTACCGGTGACAGGAAGAACACGCAGCTTAATCGAACCTATTCTCGCTCACAAAGGTCACTCAATAAGCCTTGCAGGCCACCTTTATGCACTCATCTTCACACTCATTGAGCAACTGCAAATGCTCAATCATTTATCGCAATGTGAAGACTGCCAAAGAAAGTTATTCCATGCACAAAATTTAATAGAAACGCCCCAACATGATGCACTGAATATCCAGCATTTAGCACAACAAGTTGGACTTAACACTGAGGCCTTAGCAATTGGTTTCAATCTTATCGTTGGGCAATCTATTGAGATCTACTGCACTCGCAGCCGCATAAAGTCTGCGGCCGCTAAATTGAGACAAGATCCCTCAGCAAAACCCTTTATTGTTGCCCAAAGTGGCTTTTCAGAAGACCAATTTGAAGCAGCGTTTATTCAACACTTTGGTGTCAGTAGTCACCAGTACGGACAAATCCATTAGTAATAGGAACACCATGGCACATTCATCCATAGCCCTTATTTACGGCACAGACACAAACAACACCGAAGAAGTTGGCCATAAAATAGCCAAACAATGGGAAGAGCTTGGCGAGCAAGTCGATTTATTTAACATTAAAGACGTAGAGCTAAGCCAACTTGAACAGTATTCCATGCTCATTCTCGGCATCCCAACGTGGGATTTTGGTGGCATTCAATCTGACTGGGAAGACATTGGCGATGATCTAGCTGGTTTAACACTAGATGACACGGTTATTGCCTTGTATGGATTGGGCGATCAGTTTGGTTATGGTGATTACTTTGTCGATGCCATGGGATGGCTATACGAGAAACTATTGCCAACAGGTGCAACCTTTATTGGCCAATGGTCTACAGAGGGCTATGAGTTTGAAGCCTCACGAGCTTGTGTGCACAACAAAGAACACTTTATCGGTTTAGCGATTGATGAAGACCAACAATTTGAACTCACTGACCAGCGAATTGAGCAGTGGGTTATTCAACTTTACGCAGAGAGAGCAGTAGAAGCCGCATAAATTATCACCTGACTGGCCATTGAATTTAAGCAAACGACTCAAATTTGGTTCCCACACATTCGCTGCCCCGAATGCCCAAATTTAGCTTATTTTCAATGCGATAATTATGAGACTTGCTCTACATTGCGTGAAGAACGTGGCTACCTCTCCTTTCTCTCCTGCTTGGAGGTAGCCACGTATTTCTTTTCCTAACAACAATTCGTTATGATGCTATCACTTTTATTAAGTTAGCATTGGCATCTATGAACCTACAACTTTCTGATATTGTTATTGTTCTTATTCTCTCCGTCGGTATCTATGCATGGTGGCGAAACACGTCGATTCGAGAACAGGCACTGATAAGCACGAAAAAACACTGTGAATCATTAAACCTGCAATTACTTGATGACAGCGTAGCGGGAGCTGAATGGCGACCAATCTGGTCACAAGGTCAGATTAAAGTAAGAAGAAGCTATAAGTTTGAATTTAGCTCCAGCGGCATAGCGCGTTATCAAGGGAAAGTAACCTATCTTGGCAATCGACAAGTAGAGATATGGTTAAGCCCTCATGATTTTTAAAAAACAGGTAAGCAAAAACATTCTGTTTATACCTTTCTTAACAAAGCCTAACTTGCAGATCTATCAATTCGCTGCAATGATATAGATAAGTACCATATTTTTGTGTCATTTAATTGCAAATAAGGCCATAGTAGAAATAGAATGCTTACGTAAACATTTGTAACGTTTTAGATAGGCTAGGCCATAAAACAATAAAAGCGTACTGATTTGTGCCTGGATGCCTATCGGTTCAATCTATAATAAAAAATGCAGGATATAATATGTTGGCAAATCTTAGTTTTCGTACCAAGTTACTCTCTTTGCTCATCGCAGCTATTCTTGGATTCGTTGTTGTAACTGCTGTTGCTTTACAAGGATTGAATGTTCAAGAAACCTCTTCTGCAAAATTTGAGCGCCTCACAAAAGTAGACAAAGACCTATCCTCTCTCATTATTACCTTAATGGATGAATATGAGACGCTATCCAGTATCGATAACAGTACCTATGCCGCTTTTCTTGAACAGCTTAACGCTAACAATGAAAATTTCATGGCAACGCTTAGTGAAGACACAGAGCTTTTAAGAGAAGACCCTGAAGCACAAAAGAATTTGAGCAATATTACAGAGTCTTTGACAAACTATAATGCGGCTTTAAAACTGTTGGTTAATCAAAGACAAAAAGTCGGTTTTAATGGCTCTTCTGGACTAAAAGGCGAAATTTCTCAGCTTGGTGAAAAGGTCACCGAAGAGATTTCTTTTCTTAGTCTAGTAAAACAAGAATTCTTGCCCGTACGAGAAGCCGAAAAGAATTTTATTTTTGAACCTGTTGCGGACAACAAAGCCGCTTTTATGGACCGCTATGACAAGTTCTATAAGCGCGTTACCAATTTTGGTTTAGAGGAGCGCTTTGGTGACGTCATTAACCAATATTTCACTGCTGTCGAAAACTTCGACAAAGAAAACCAGCAACTTAAAAACTTACAATCACAATTTGTCGCGAGCAAAGAAAACTTCAGTCAGACTCGCTTAGCGGCTGTGGAATACATGCAAAGTGCGGTAATAGAAGCCCGCCAACAAGCTTCTGCTAACTCTCAACAAGCCAGCATTAGTCTGATCGTTGTAAGCATTGTGGTGGCTATTGTTGCTGCCCTTATGATGATGGGCATAGGCAGCAGCGTTAATAAAACGCTCAATCAGATCATTAGAGATCTTGGTAAAGTGAAAAGCGGGGATTTAACCGCTCGCTTACACGTTAATAACAAGCGTAATGATGAATTTGATTCGCTGTGTAGCTCAGTAAACGAGATGACCAATGGACTCGGTTCCGTTATTGGCGAGGTTGTAACGACAACACAAGGCGTCAATAACATGGTTTCTGAGTTAAATATCTCTGTTAGCAATATTGCGCAAAGTAACCGCTCTGTCAGCGAACAGACCAATTCTCTGGCGGCAGCGACAGAAGAGATATCAACCACGATTTCAAGCATTTCTAGCACGACAGAAGACCTAAGCAGCCAATCACAAAACACTTATGAATCGGCTAAAGTAGGCGCTGAAACCATTAAAGGGGCACTGTCTAACCTCTCAAGCACCATCAACGTCGTCAACAAGACCAGTGAGCAATTAAACGAACTTGGTCAATTGTCAAAAGACATTGATAATGTAATAGGAATGATCAACGATCTAGCAAACCAAACCAATCTTCTTGCACTGAATGCTGCTATTGAAGCCGCTCGAGCAGGTGAAGCTGGTCGTGGTTTCTCTGTTGTGGCAGACGAAGTACGCTCACTTGCAGAAAAAACCGTTGATGCAACAGCTAAAATCACAGACATCGTTAGCACGATTCAATCGTCTACTCAAACAGCGATTGAAACCATGCACAGCGGTCAAGAAAGTCTACATTCGATTGAAGAGTTTAGTGAAAAAGCGGAGTTGGCTATTCGTGAAATTGAGCGAAACGCTCAGACAAGTTCGGCGTCCTCAATTGATATGGCACGATCCATTCAAGAAGTGGCCAAAACAGCCGTTCATATGAGCGAAGAAATGGACAAGATCGCTCAACAACTTCAACGAGACAATAGCTACATCACTAGCATTGAAGGCAATACTCGTGATATTCACAATCAAGTCAGTAGCTTAGACAAGAAGACCAGCGTTTTTACCACTCGCTAGTTTAAACAGTAAATACATCATAAAAAAACCGGCTTATGGCCGGTTTTTTTATTCTTTATTGCTCTTGATATCCGTAAAAGACACGGCTCCTTACAACTCAGAAAACTCTTTTTCCCAACGCTTTGCTTCTTTCTTAGAAGGCCCACCTAGAACATTGACCGCAGTACGCATACGTGCACGAGAAATGTCAGAGCCTAAAATCGCCATCGAATCAAAAACTGACACAGACGCGGTAGTACCGGAAATAGCAACAAACAATGGTGCAAAAAAGTCTTTCGGCTTGATGTCCATCGCTTGCGCTAATGTTTTCATTTCATTGAAGATTTCGTCTTTTTCCCATTTACTCAACGCTTCCAAACGCCACAAAGCAAATTGCATTGCTCTACGCAGCGTGTCTTCTTCCATTTTAATGGTAGAAAAATCTTCTTTTGTGATAGGCAACAACCCTTTCAGGAAAAAACCAGCCACATCAGCAACGTCAGAGAAGGTTTCAACTCGCGGTATCACCAGCGGTAAAATCTTCATCAAGTATTCAGGATTCAGCGCCCATTCAACGTATTTTTGTGCAAAGCTTTCTGACGTTAAGTTCTCACGAATCCACATACCATTCAGCCAGCTCAACTTCTCAACGTCAAAAACTGGCCCGCCCAAAGAAACACGCTGGATATCAAAATGCTCAACCATGTCATCCAATGTGAACTTTTCGCGCTCATCTGGCATGGACCATCCCATACGACCCAGATAGTTAATTACCGCTTCTGCCATGTATCCCATACGTTGATAGTAGAGAATACTGGTTGGGTTTTTGCGCTTTGATAACTTAGATTTATCTGGGTTACGCAACAAAGGCATATGACATAAGGTCGGCATATCCCAACCAAAGTATTGATACAATAAAATATGCTTAGGTGCCGAGTTAATCCATTCCTCACCACGAATAACGTGGGTAATTTTCATCAAATGATCGTCAACCACGTTTGCCAAATGGTAAGTCGGCATGCCATCTGCTTTCAGCAAAACCTGCATATCCACTTGTGCCCAATCAATTTCGATTTCACCACGAAGCATATCTTGAACAACACAAGTACCCTCTTCTGGTACTTTCATGCGAATCACATAAGGAATTCCAGCATCAAGCTTTGCCTGTACTTCTTCTGGTGTCAGCGCCAAAGCGCGGCCATCGTATTTTTGTGGCAAACCTTGTTCTTTTTGCTCAATACGCATCTGATCCAATTCTTCCGTTGTCTCAAATGCATAAAACGCATGACCTTTCTCAATCAATTCTTGAGCATATTGACCATAAATATGACCACGCTCACTTTGACGATAAGGACCATATGGTCCGCCAACATCAGGACCTTCTGCCCAATCAAGCCCTAACCAACGCAACGCATCCAAAATCATTTTTTCAGATTCTGGCGTGCTACGCGTCTGGTCCGTATCTTCTATGCGTAGAATGAACTTACCACCCATTTTACGGGCAAATGCCATATTAAATAATGCGATATAAGCTGTACCAACATGTGGATCACCTGTTGGTGAGGGCGCAATACGTGTTCTTACCTCTGACATAAAACTCTCATTTATCCGTTGCCTGAAATGCCCTTATTATAAGCTGCTCACCCCTTGCGGGTAAGAGGCCCAAGCCATCTTTTCTGCTTAGATGTTTGATATTCACTCAACTTTACGTGGGTGATAGCGAAGTTGCGAAAGACGCACCCCAATATCCACATCGGTTTTTAAAGCAACCAAAGACCGAGATTGCAAACATTGCTCATACCCACCAGCTAAAAGAGACTGAATACGCTCTGAAAAAAACGATAGGTTGGCATAAATTTCTTCTATTGTAGGAAATGAATGCATGATGGTTAACGCGGTTTTGGGGCCGATACCTTTAATACCCGGAATGCGATTGGTGGTATCGCCAACCAAGGCCCAATAATCCACTAATTGATGAGGTTCAACGCCATACTTTCCAGGCACCCAAACTTTGTCATACCCCAACTTAGCAAAATAATCGTACTGTAATACACGCTCATCATCCAACAACTGGGTGAAACCTTTATCAGTAGATACTATGTAGGACTTTATATTATGGCTTGCTGCTTTGACGGCCAAGGTAGCAATCAAATCATCGGCTTCCCAACCTTCCATTCTCAAACAAGGCAAGTGATTAAAACGAAAGACGCGCGCAAAGTCAGGCAAAGACTCCAAAAGACTGTCATCCATAGGGACACGCCCCAATTTATAATCTGGATACACCCTGTGGCGCCACGTTTTACCATTTGAGTCAAAAACCACCACGGCATAGGATGGCTGAAACTGATGTGTTAATTTCGCCAAGGCCTCAACGGCAATGCTTTGGGTGCGTTCAACCCTTCGAACCGAATCCTGTTCAGATTCCAACGCGGCATAGAGACGTCTGATTAAATTCAAACCGTCAATTATGAGTAATTTTTTCTCCACCCTAAGCCCTTATTTTTACTACATTGCATTGCTGTTAAATCGTCTAATTAGGATATCATGTACAAAGACGCATCACGACAACGAGAGACTTCTATACCGATTTACAGTCCACAGTCGCAATGAGTGCCAGGTCAATTGTCGTACACATTAACAAGCAAGAAGGACGCTATTATGAAACAATCCGCTTATTTCTGCGTTGGTATTCTGTTAAGCACAGTCGCACCACTGACGTTTGCTTCCCCCATCAATGCCGTGATTGGACTGGATAACAGTCAAATCGTAGAAAACAGTTCACAGTTAAGCTTTCAGCCAAATCCAGGTACGTTGCTGCCATTACAGCAAAACTTCCCTCCCATCACTCACTTACAAAACAATCTTGATTCCCAGTGGTTCGATGAAATTGGTCAAAAAGTAAGAGTGGAACACAAACAAAGAGACTTAAGCTACACTGGGATGCTGACTCGAATTGAGCAAGACAAGCGTACTTTTTTAATCTTGATCGATGAGCGACCCACCACTCTGCCACTGGACGATTTCTATCTCATTCCACTAGAGAAAGTGGACTCTACTCCTTCAGCAAAGACGGATTTACAGGTTAGCTATCAGACCAATCAGCTGTCTTGGACCCCTCAACTTAGCCTCATTTTTGAAGGTAACAACGTAAGCGTTTCCCAGCAAGCACTCTTACATAACCAGTCAAGCGAGACAATCACGCTGCAAGATAGCCTCCTTCATTACGCGAGAAATGCGCCAAACCGTTTATTCAAAGCAGAACGAAACGCCTTGGCCATGAGCGCGGATCAATCCTCAATGGACTACCAAGACAATGAAATAAGTTATCCTCTTGGCAACAAAGCCATTCAAATGGCCCCGTATTCAAATGCCCTTATTCCTTTACCAAGCAGCACCAGTAAAGTAGAAAAACAAACCCACACAGCCAGCCTTTACACCCATGAAAACAGTTCAGGTAACATTGAGCTAAATTTTTATAACAATTTAAGCTTCTCATTCAAAAATGACGGGCTGCCTGGTGAATACCGAACCTTCCAAAAACGTGGAAATTTACTGATCCCAAGCAATACCGTCTTTTTAAATACGGTAAGAGCGAACTACCCTATTAACGTTGTTACGAATAAAAGCCAAGACATAACAGGATCTCTCACCTTAATAAGTGCCTCTTCGCAAAAGCTGCCCGCTTCGCAAACTTGGCAGGCCACGATTGATAACCTATCAAACCAAGATCAAGACTATGCGATAGAGCAAAACATCAATGGCATTATTGAAGTATTGGAAGGCGATGAAGCGACAAAATTGACGGCAAGCAGCCTTATTATTAAGGGAAAAATAAAAGCCCACTCGAAAAAAACCGTAACGTATAAAATCGAATTAAAAAATTAATGGTAACCAAGCGCCCGTATTGAGCCGAAAACCCTCGGCTCTTGCATCAATTTTCCACATTGAAGGCCTATTTAAAATATTTCGTTATGATATGGTCAATAGTCATAATAGATATAGCGAGAATGGCACTGCCACAAGTGAAAAACTTGAGGTAGTATTATAACTATATTTCATACTACGAGCCCACAGAGATCTATGAAAAAGCATATTATATCATCACTCATCGCTGCAGCCGTCCTAAGTAGTACGACTGCTCATGCAGAAAGCATTTACGAAGTATACAAGCTCGCTAAGCAACACGATCCTGGCTTAAGAGCAGCCGCCGCGACTTACCGCGCTGAAAATGAAAGCGTTACTGTCACCAAGGGTAACCTGTACCCTAACATCAGTTTTAGCGGCAATCTTGGTTACAGTAAAATAGACGGCCCTTCAAGCGATTACAGTAACCAAAGTAATGGCATATCATTAGACATGAACTACCCTATCTATTCACCCGCTCTGGGTTACGCGGTAGATGCGGTTGAGCTCAGCTACGAAAGTGCTGGCATTAGCTTTGATAACACCGAAGAAGATTTAGCGTTAACGACATTAACAGAATACTTCAATCTGCTCATCGCACAGTCAACGTTGCAAACAACTGAAGCTCTCGTGAAAAGCACCGCAAGCCAACTAGACCGCGCCAAGAAGCAATACGAAGTAGGATTGGCCTCTATTACCGACTTACAAGATGCTCAAGCGGAATACGACTCTGTTCGGGTAACAGAGCTAAGTGCTCGTTCTGATGTGTCTTATGCACAAAAAGCACTTTACCAAAGAACCGGTCGAGAAATTCAAAGCATTCCTCAACTGTCAAAAGATTACCCTATTCGTCTTGACCCGACTATGACAGTGGATTCTTTGATCGCAAAAGCACACCGTGACAACAAAGAGCTGCGCATTTTAAACCTCTCTGTTGCCAGTGCTGAGAACAACGTTAACATCCAGAAAGCCAATGGTCGCACCCCAACAGTCTCGATTACTGGCTCACTATCACGCTCTGACAATAACTACAGCAGTGCTCCAACCTCAATGCAAGACGGTGCCACCAACACTTCTTCGATTGGTCTAGGTGTAAGCATCCCGCTTTACCAAGGTGGCGCTATTGATGCCTCAGTAAGACAAGCCGTTGCGCAAGCAGAATCGTCAACAGAGCAAAGAGCCAGCTCATTGCAAACCATTGAGCTGAATATTCGTAGCCTTTACCTTGAGCTGCAAACAGCGGTTGCTCAAATCGAAGCACAACAGCAGTTAATTCGCTCGCGTACGAGTGCACTTGAAGCCACGACGGCAGGTTACGATGTTGGTACACGAAACCTTGTTGAGTTGCTTGACGCACAATCTAACCTGTTCAATGCTCAAAACACCTATGAACAGTACCGTTATAATTTTGTGGTAAAAAAACTCAGTCTACTCGAAGCAACAGGAGATCTTACTGAAGATAAGATCAAAGAGTTAGACAAGTGGTTAATCGCTAAAAACTAATGTTACGGACATGGCAAAGAAAAGCCGCAAAAAAATGCGGCTTTTTTATTTGCCTATCACGACGGATATTAACGAGTGATTAACTTTTCTCGCTGCGTGAATCGCGTTAATACTTTGTACAAACCATACGCATCACGACTCCCCGCTAATTCACGAATCGAATGCATACCAAAGGTGGGTAATCCAATATCAATTGTTGGAACACCAATTTCACCCGAGGTAATAGGTCCGATCGTGCTGCCACACGCCATATCACTGCGCACAACAAAACACTGAACCTCATAGTTTTCTTCCGCAGCAATATCACGATAAATACTGGCTGTTTCACTGTTGGTTGCATAGCGTTGATTGGCATTAACTTTAATCACAGCGCCTTTGTTAATGGCTGGCGCATGATTCTTGTCGTGTTTGTGTGCATAGTTAGGATGTAAACCATGCGCATTATCGGCAGACACCAACATAGAACGCTGAATAGCTTGCACATACAGCTCTGGATTAGGTGTTAAACGACGTAGAACATCGTCTAGGAACGGGCCATTGGCACCGCATGCTGACAAGCTGCCAATCTCCTCATGATCCGTACAAATTAACAGACTTGGGCGCTGTAAGCCCGAGCTCAGTAACGCTTGCAGGCCGACATAACAGCTCAGTAAGTTATCCAATCTTGCAGAACAAATATACTCTTTGTGCAAGCCTACCAAAGCCGCAGGCTGGGTATCATACAAGCTTAATTCGAAATCCAAAATCGCATCAATTTCCAAATTAGCATGTTGCTTTTGCAACTGAGATTTTAACAAGGTATGCAAATCGAATTCATTTTCTGCGCCACATAAAATCGGCAAAATTTCTTCTTGAGGATTAACAGAGAAACCTTCATTCGCTTGACGATTCAAATGAATGGCCAGATTCGGAACAACCGCAATCGGGTCTTTGAAATCCACCAAACGACTGACAATCTCACCGTTCTGCGTTTTTAGGGTGACACGTCCCGCAATCGATAAATCACGATCCAACCAAGTATGAAGCAAAACACCACCATAAACTTCAACCCCCAGCTGATGATAACCAAAACGATCTACCTGTGCGTTAGGCTTCAGCTTTAAACATGGGCTATCGGTATGAGCACCTATCATGCGCCAACCATTTTGACTAAAACTAAGCTGTGGTGTCGTAAACGCAATGAGAGAAGAACCATTGCGCGTTACAAAATATCGCCCGCCCTCTTCGATGACCCAGTTGTCTTCTTCCAACAACTCAACGAAGCCTTCTTCTAACAAGGCATTACGCATACTATCTGTCGCATGAAAAGGAGTGGGAGAAGATCTAAGAAATGACAATAAAGCGTCATTAAAATTTGAAAATTCCATAATATCCTATAAGCACAATTGCTTTAAAAAAGTGACTTTTTAATACTTAGACTAGCCTTACAGCTCAGTGTCTAATATGATTTTACCAGTGACGTATAAAACAGACAGAGAGAGCCCATACCGGATGAACTATAAACGCCTTTTGCTTTGCCTTCTAATCGGCTACACCTTTGCATCAACATCGGCGTCGGCTTATCAGGAGCTACAACCTCCTCATGAATACGACAAAGTCTCCAAAGAACTCGTTGAAATGATAGAGGGCATACATTATAACAGACCTCACATTGACGATGCCATTTCAGCCAAAGCGTTCGACTACTATATTGACGCCCTAGATCCGAGTAAGAGCTTCTTTTTACAAAGCGATATCGATGAGCTATCTCAATACCGCTATAGCTTCGACGATGCACTTAGAAATGGTGATACGCAAGTTGCCTACACAATCTACAACCTCTATCTGAAACGTTTGGAGACTAGACTCGATCATATCCAAAAGAATTTACCAAACATAGTAAAGAGCTTTGATTACGAGGTCGATGAGTCACTCAATGTCGACCCAGAAGCGCAAAAATGGGCAACCACTCAAGCCGAGTTAGACGATTACTGGCGTAAACGTCTTAAAAACCGCGCCCTGACGCTCAAACTAAATGGCGAAAATGAAGAAAAGATCATTTCCACCATCGAACGTCGCTATAAAAATCAGCTCAAACAAGTGGATCAAACCAATGCCACTGACGTTTACCAAATTTTCGCAAACTCAATCACTGCGGCACTTGACCCTCATAGCAACTACTTTGCCCCACGTGCTTCCGAAACCTTTAACATCAACATGAGCTTGTCTTTAGAAGGCATTGGTGCTGTCTTACAAATGGACGATGACTACACTAAAGTCGTGCGCCTTGTTCCTGGTGGACCAGCAGCGACACAAAGCGATTTATCCCCTAACGACCGCATTATTGCCGTTGGACAAGAGGGAAAACCCATGATAGATGTCGTGGGAATGCGCCTTGACGACGTAGTGGATATGATTCGTGGCGAAAGAGACACAACGGTTATCTTGGAAGTGACGCCAAGCAAAGGTGACACTCAAACCAGCAAACGCATCAGCATTGTTCGCAAAAAAGTGAAACTAGAAGACCAATCTGCTAAAAAAGAAATTGTCGAAATTGAGCGTGACGGTGAAAAATACAAAGTGGGCGTTATTACCCTGCCTACCTTTTATTCTGACTTCGCCGCGATTCAAGCTGGCGACAAAAACTACAAAAGCTCTACCAGAGACACCAAGCAATTGATTGATGAATTACGTGAAGAAGGCATTTCTGCACTGATTCTGGATCTAAGAAACAATGGCGGCGGCTCTTTGCAGGAAGCCAACGCCTTAACCGGACTGTTTATTCCCTCCGGTCCAACAGTACAAATACGGGATCAAAGCGGGCGTGTTACGCCTTTAGGAGATACTGACACAGCGATTGCTTACAGTGGGCCGATGGCGGTTTTAGTGAACCGTATGAGCGCCTCTGCATCAGAGATCGTTGCCGGTGCACTACAAGACTACGGACGCGCCCTCATTCTTGGCGACCAAACTTTTGGTAAAGGCACAGTACAAGTATTGCAAGAACTGGATAAAGGCCAGCTAAAAATCACACAAGCGAAGTTTTACCGCGTGTCTGGTGAAAGCACTCAACATAAAGGCGTAATGCCTGACATTCCTTTCCCTTCTCTTATCGATAAAGACACCATAGGTGAAAGCGCTCTAGACAACCCACTGCCATGGGACAAAATTCATGAAACTCGTTACCCTGTGTATTGGAACATACCAGCTTACTTGCCTATTTTAGAACCACGCCACGAAGCCAGAATGGCAAAAGATCCTAACTTTGTGGCAATAAACGATCAAATCAGTGAATTTAAATCCCTAGCAGAAAGCTATAAAACCGTATCTTTAAAAGAGAGCACTCGAATACAGCAACGAGAAGAAGGCAAAAAAAGAGAACTTGAACGAGAAAATACGCGTCGCAAAGCACTTGGCTTAGAACTGCTCACATCGGTTGAAGACATAGTACCAATCGAAGAAGACACCTATGCAAAAGAGGCTTCTGAAATACTGTTGGACTTCATTGCTACCAACCAAGTGGCACAACAGCAAGCCGATAAACAAACCGCACAAAAGTAAATAACAAAGCCAGCAACAAAATGCGAAAATCGCGTTTTGTTGCTGGCTTTTTTTATATAAAATCCCCCTTCCACATTAATACGAATTACATCAATCATGGCAAAAGCGTCTTCCGATCGGAACACTATCGACTTATTTGGCAAGTCTCCAGGCCGCCCTCGAACGCAACCTCTGACCCGAAAAGACCAGCTCAAGCTGAACAAACGTGCTCAGCGAGAAAAAGAGAAAGCTCAGGGATTAAAACGATTAGAATTGATTGTTGAACAAGACATTATTGATAAATTAGATGAGCTATGTGAACTGAATGGGATCAAACGTGCCGAATGGCTAACCTTACAAATCAATAAAAGCCTTGCCAAATCAAAAGCCATTAAATCGCCTAAAAAATCTGCGAAACCCGTGAGCACGACAACAAGTGCAGAATAAGACAGTCACAGTCTTCTTACAAAGCGCTCTCATTCACAATAGTGATTTGCTATACTAGTTGGCCAAATTCACCAATGACCTAACAAACAGACCTGATATGGCTAAACTGTACTTTTACTACTCGGCAATGAACGCTGGCAAATCCACCGTTCTATTGCAATCCGCTCACAATTATCGAGAGCGGGGCATGCGAGTTTTACTCCTTACAGCCTCAATAGACGACCGATTTGAAACAGGACAAATCGCCTCTCGTATTGGCATATCGGCCAATGCCAGCGTATTTGACAATGGCACTAACCTCCTAGCGCTAGTGAAAGAAGAACACCAAAGTCAGCCATTAAGCTGCATATTGATTGATGAAGCGCAGTTTTTAACCAAAGAACAAGTGTACGACCTTACTGAGATCGTCGATACCTTACGCATTCCTGTTTTGGCGTTTGGCATTCGAACCGATTTCCAAGGCGAGCTATTTGAAGGCAGTAAGTCATTACTCGCTTGGTCAGACAAACTCATTGAATTAAAAACTGTGTGTCATTGTGGTAGCAAAGCCACCATGGTGATTCGACTCAATGCACAAGGAATCCCTGTTAAAGAAGGCGCACAAGTAGAAATCGGCGGCAATGACCGTTACTTGTCCGTTTGCCGAAAACACTTTAAAGAAGCCGTGAGAGACTAATTATGTGGTTCAAGAACGCCCAAATTTTCCAATTAAAAGACACCGAATCACTAGATACGAATGAATTGATCGATAAGATCCCCGAGTTCCCATTAAAAGAATGTGGCTCTCAGGAAGAGTTCTCTTTCGGCTGGTTACCGCTTATCCGCAACAGCGAGCAATGGAGTCTTGCCAGTGACCGTTGTTTGCTGTTCCGCGCAGGCAAAGAAGAAAAGGTCTTACCGTCTGCCGTGGTTCGTGAAGAACTGGAAGCCAAAGTGGCTGAGATCGAATTAATTGAAGGTCGTAAAGTCGGTCGTAAAGAAAAATCCGACATGAAAGACGAGCTGGTTTTCACGCTTCGTCCAAAAGCGTTTTCAAAACGCACCGATATTTGGGCATATATTGATCTACAAGCCAAAATTCTGGTTCTCAACAGCACCAACGCCAGCATGACAGAGCTGCTTTTTAAACATTTACAAACCACGCTTGGCAGCTTCCCCATGACACCTCTACAGGCGCAAGTGTCGCCCTCGTCATTAATGACAGATTGGTTAGTCAAAAATGAAGTCCCAGCCAGCCTAGAAACCGGTGACGAGTGTGAGATACAAGATTCGTCTGAAGACAAAGCCACCATTCGATTTAAGTCTTTAGAGCCATTGTCTGAAGATGTGACTCGCCACTTACAACAAGGCATGGCGGTTAAAAACCTAGGGCTTCGTTGGACCGACAAACTCAGTTTCGTTCTCCATGATGATCTGACATTGCGTAAAATCAAATTTGACGATGCCTTAAAAGAAGCGGCTTTTAATGATTCACAAGGTGGTGGTTTATCCGATATGGACGCCAACTTTTCTCTAATGTCATTGACCATGAGAGAGTTTTTCACCTCTTACTGTTTGTGGTTTGAAATCAACTAAAACCCCGTACTTTCTTTGCTCGCCAACCTTTTCCACAGATATCGTGGATAAGGTTGGGGAGAACATTGGGTAAGCTAGGCTACAAGGCGTTCTTGCCATAAAGCCTCAAAATGCACCAATTTGAACACACATAATTTGTTCTTATTAGCAAAGAAAAAATCAATAAAAATATCACTTAAATCTAAGATTAATTCCCACTTAAGCTTAACCGCTTAATCGAAACGTAAGACAAATTGGCTAAGATGCATTATGTTAAGCCAGCCTAGTATTTCAATCTTTCCAACAGGTCAAAAAGCCTCATGACAAAACAACAGCAAGAACAAGACATAGCCATAAGAGTTACCCTTGTCGGCGCCGTGTGGGACGCCCTACTCGGCCTAGCCAAAATAGTAGCTGGGTATTTTTCTCAATCACAAGCCTTAATCGCGGATGGTATTCACTCTTTATCCGACTTAGTCACCGATGTCTTTGTCTACTTTGCTTCTGCAAACTCTCGTCAAGGGCCTGATGAAAATCACCCTTATGGCCACCTGCGTTTTGAAACACTCACCACCGTCTTTCTTGGCATGGTTTTGATTATTGTCGCGCTTGGTATCGCCTACGAATCCATTACGGCATCGGCTTCCCAAGCGCAATTAACTTGGTATGGTCTTGCCGCCCTGATCGCAACCATTGTCATCAAAGAAGCCATCTTTCATTACACCAAAAAAGCCGGCGATGAAATTGGTAGCAAAATGCTGGTCGCCAACGCATGGCATAGCCGCAGCGATGCACTGTCCTCTGTCGCCGTGCTTATTGGTTTAATCGGTGTGTATTTTGGCTACGGCTGGGCCGATAGAGTAGCGTCGATTGTGGTTGCCCTTCTGATCGGTAAAATGGCCATCATCATGGTCTGGGAAAACTTAGCGGAGCTCGTGGACACGGCCCCTGATCCAAAGCTGATTGCACAAATCAAAGACACTGCTAATGGCCTAAAGCATGTCATGGCGCCTCATGATGTCAGAGCAAGATCCATGGCAGGGAAAATCTACCTAGATATGCACATCCATGTACCAAGCCATGCCAGCGTCAGTGAAGGCCATTACCTTGGGGATCTGGTTGCCTACACCATCAAAAAAGCCCACCCGCAAGTACAAGATGTCATGGTACATATTGACACAGACGACAAGATCCAAACGGAAAGCTTCCTCCATGAATCCGGTAAGCCACCGCATTTAAAACTGCCTGCACGACATCAGATACTGGCCGATTTGGGCTTTTTGCTGCGCCAACATACCGCCTATGTGGACATCCCTAACACTCGATTGCACTACCTAGACAATCGTCTTGATTTGGAAATCATCGCCAATTCAGCCAAGATTCCAGAAGGCACAGACTTGCAAAAACTGACCACTAGAATTCTTCAGGAACTGCAAACCACCAACTACATAAATAAGGCCACTGTGCTTTGGGTTTTCCCAGAATAATTAAGAAAATTAATCAGCTATGTTTTTTTGTAGGTCGGGATTTATCCCGACAAGGCCTAAAATGTCGTTATGAGCTTTTTGGGGCGCGCTTTAGTACGACAAAACGTCATTTCTCGTGAAGAAGGTTTTGTTTTTGTGTTGAGGGCTTTTTTGTCGGCCTAAAGGCACGACCTACAATTTACGCCAAAAACGACGAGTGATGAAACACGAAAAAATTCAATTACTCGTTCGGTTCGTCGGTAAAAACATCGTCATTGAGATACTCCACTGGCAGCGCCTTACTGGTCTTCGCGCCCATTAATTTAAGTTTTTCCGCTCTGGCGACGAGATTTCCTCGCCCTGCCGTAAGTTTTTTCAAGGCGGCATCGTGCGTTCGGCTGACCGCATCCAATTTGCTGCCGATGTCATCCATATCTTGAACAAAGCTCGAAAATTTATCGTACATGGCCCCCGCTTGGCGGGCAATCTCAATGGCATTTTGACTCTGTTTTTCATTGCGCCAAATATTTTGAATGGTGCGTAGGGTTGCCAATAAATTAGACGGGCCGACGATAATGATATTGTGCTCAAACGCTTCGCTGAACAAACCATTATCGCCTTGTAAGGCCAAACCAAAAGCGGCTTCAATGGGAATAAACAACAACACAAAATCCAACGACGTCACGCCGGGCAAATCATGATACGACTTGGCGCTTAACTCTTTCATATGACGACGTACAGCGTCTAGATGCTGTTTCAATGCACGGTTTTTATCTTCTTCTGTCTCTGCTTCCATATAAGCCAAGTAACTGATCAACACCATCTTTGAGTCAACAATTACTTGCTTACCTTCCGGTAAATGAATCACCACATCCGGCTGCAAACGTCGACCTTCCGCTGTTTGATAAGAAGCTTGCGTCTCATACTCACGGCCCTTTTCTAGTCCTGAGCGTTCTAATATTCGCTCTAAAATCACCTCGCCCCAACCGCCCTGCAGTTTATTTTGCCCCTTTAAAGCATGGGTCAGACTCACCGCATCGTCGCTGATTTTCTGATTCAGTAGCTGCAACCCTTTTATTTCTTTCACCAGAGAAAAACGCTCGCGAGCTTCTTCTTGATAACTCTTTTCCACACTTTCCTGAAACTTTTGGATTTGCGAACCCAGTGGCGTTAGCAAGGAGCCTAGCTGACGCTCATTTTCTTTCGCCAATTGTTGGCCTTGCTGACTCATGATGTCATGGGCCATTTGCTTAAATTCAATCGTATTTTGCTTTTTTTGCTCGCGATAAAAGGCTTCTTTTTCCTGCCACACACTTTGCGCGGCGGCAAATTGTTGCTCCAACGTTAGGGACTCTTTTTCCAAATAATGAATCTGATCTTTCGATTGCTGCAAAAGACGCTGTAATTCTTCATTTTGTTGCTGCATTTTTTCGTGTGTGATCTGCCACTGGCGGCGCATAGCCTGTACAATAGCGCCAGCAATACCAGATAGAAGAATCGCGCCGATACAAAAGCCCGATAACACCCAAACTGATTGCGAAAGCCAATCTGTCATATGAATTAAAACTCGCTAATAAAAGGTTTTTTAACAAAGTGAGGTCTTTACATGACGTCGCGAACAAAGGCAAAACGAGTCTATTTTTAACACTGTATTGGCGCGCACAGCGGTCATGCTAAGGTTTCGATAAGTTTACATGGATTACTACCTAAGCCCAACACACACGCAACGCTTTGATCTAGAAATAAAAAACAGTCAATTCATTACGACGGTTTGTCGGACGAACGGTCGTGACGCGGCCAAGGCTTTTATCGAAGAGACCCGTCAGCGTTTCCCTGATGCAAACCATCATTGTTGGGCGTTTATTGCTGGCATGCCGAATAACGCGCATTTGTGGGACCAAAGTGACGATGGCGAACCCAAAGGCACGGCAGGAAAACCCATGCTCAATGTGTTGCAGCATTCCAATTTTGGCGAAACCACTGTGGTGGTGACACGCTTTTTTGGTGGGGTAAAACTCGGTGCTGGCGGCTTAGTTAGGGCATATAGCCAAGCCGTGCAAGAAGCGCTTTCGCAAACAGAATATGAAAATGTGTACCCACGCCGCCCCATCCAGTTAAAAATCGCCTACCCTTTATTAGGTAAGGTTGAATATTGGCTAGAACAGAGCGATATAGAAATCACCAACAAAACCTACAGTGACAGCATCGTGATTGACCTTGCTGTTATTGAACGTACTTGGCCTGAGCATAAAGTCACATTGACGGATTTATGCCAAGGCAGTTTAACTTTAATTGAACCGGACAACGCATAACTATGTACCAAACTGGACAAAGATGGAGTAGCCGCAACGAGCCTGATCTCGGCGTAGGCATGATAGTAGACACACAGAACAAGTCTTTTACCTTGCACTTCCCTGACGCGGAAGCAGATCGTCAATACTCAAATGACCAGACCAGTCTTGTTCGACGCACTCTCACTGTCGGCGATCAACTGCACTTCCAAGATGAAACCTTTACCGTATTGGAAGTAGAAGAAATTAACGACCTGATCGAATACCGTATCAGCGAAGACGACGATTGGTTAGAAGAGTCGGTTATTCAGTTTCCACGTAACGACAAAAACGAGCTCGATTCGTTATTGGCATTGTCGCCTGCTCGTCGCATGTGGTTTGACCTACGTCGTCATACCCTTGAGCACCAAGCAGCCAACGCCGCCTCGCCAGTACGTGGTTTGATGGGCTTAAAAGCCGAACTCTTGCCACACCAGATTTATCTGGCACATGACATCGCCAATCGCCCAAAAGCGCGCGCGCTTTTATGTGACGAAGTGGGCATGGGGAAAACCCTAGAAGCTGGCTTAATCTTGCATCAACGCCTACTAAATGGCCTTTGCAAACGCGTGCTGATACTGACACCAACCAATCTGCAACATCAATGGTTGGTTGAGATGCTACGCCGTTTCCACCAGCCTTTCTCACTGATTAATGAATCTGTGTACGAAGACTTCATGGAAGGTGACGACAACCCATTCGAACAGCAGCCTTTCGTTATCTCGCCAATCGATTGGGCGAGCCAACATCCGAAAGCCACTCAGCACATGCTCGATGCAGAATGGGATATGGTCATTGTCGATGAAGCACATCACCTTGCTTGGCATCCAGAAACACCTAGCATTGGCTATCAAGTTGTGGCTCGCTTAGCCGCGAAAACAGAATCTCTGTTACTGTTGAGCGCAACACCAGAGCAAACCGGTGAACGCGAGCATTTCTCTCGCTTACAGCTCTTGGATGCCGATCATTATCATGACTTCGAGCATTATCAAGCACAACAGCAAGCCTTTAAACAAGCCGCTGAATTGGCCGAAGCATTGCTGCCTTTTAGCCAAGAAAACAGCGCACCAGAAGCACTGGATTGGCAGGCTGCTTTTGGCACCTACCTAAAAGAAGTAAGCGCCAAAGAATGGTTCCAGACACTCACCACCAAAACCGGTGCTGAGCAAACCCAAGCCGCAAAAGAAGCCATCAGCTGGTTAATCGACCGCCATGGCACAGGCCGTGAGATGTTCCGCAACACCCGCGCAGCGGTAGGAGGCTTTCCTGATCGTTACCTGCATTCTTATCCACTGGAGAATAACGAACACTTTGCATCGGCTAACCACCATGTACAGCCAGAAACAGAAGTGGCTGATGGCCTGTGGGAAAAAGATCCACGTTGGGTATGGTTAAAAGAATTCCTCGAATGCCAGGCAGACAAGGTTCTCGTCATTTGTCATACCGCGGACATGGCACAATGGCTCAATGACCAGCTGACTTTTGCAGGCTTCCAAAGCGCCGATTTCCACGAACAAATGCCATTGATTCACCGTGACCGTGCAGCGGCTTACTTTGCCGACGAAGACGGAGCACAAATCCTCGTGTGTTCAGAGATCGGCAGTGAAGGCCGTAACTTCCAGTTCAGCCACCACATCGTCATGTATGACCTGCCAGAACACCCAGACTTGCTAGAGCAACGCATTGGTCGTCTTGATCGTCTAGGACAATTAAACGACGTACAAATTCATGTGCCCTACATTAAGCAAAGCGTACAAGAACGCCTGTTCCACTGGTATCACCACGCTCTTAATGCCTTTTGTCGCACTACAGGCTCTGGCGATAAAGTCGAAGAAGCCTTTGGCGACAGCTTACACGCCTACTTACATGGCCAAGACGACGACACAGATCTGCTAAAAGAAGCGAATATCTATCATGAAGCGTTACTCAAGCAGATGGAAGAAGGCCGTAACCGCCTACTGGAAATGAGCTCATGCCGTCCTGAACAAGCTCGTGCATTGATTGATCAGATTAACCATCAAGCCACAAAAGGTCTGCATCATTATATTGAGCAAGTGACTCACGCCTTCAACATCTACGCAGATTGCATTAATGACGATCCAGATCGCGCGGCTTGGTTCATCCGCCCTTCTACCGACATGATGCTCGAAGCCCTTCCAGGCATCGAAGAAGAAGGCAAAATGCTCATGCTTGATCGCCGCCAAGCCAGCCAACGTGAAGACGTAGCCTTCGCCACCTGGGAACACCCGTTAATCACCATGCTGATGGACGAAGTTCAAGGCTTTGACTCAGGCAAGCTTACTTCGGCTATCTTGCCAATCGCTGCATTGCCTGAAGGCACCGTGTTGGTGGAAAGTATGTTTGTCATCGAAGCGACGGCACACCCACGTTTGAAATTGGCGCAATCTCTGCCAATGACCCCCATGTGGCAATTGTCTGACTCAAACGGCAAATTCCTCCATCAGCAATTTACCGCCGACAAGTGGGCAGAAAAACTGAAAGGCGTACCAAATCGCGTTGCTGAACAATGGGTAGCGGCCTTACGCAAAACCTTGATCGAAGTGCTGCAAGCTCACCAGCTAAACGCCCAAGACCAAGCACGCCCTATCGTTCAGGCCGCAAAAACGTCTTACCAGCATCGCTGCCAGAATGAAATCGAACGTCTAGTGGAATTAAAAGCCTTCAACGACACCATTCGTGACGAAGACATCGAACGGCTTGAAATCAACATGCAAGAAGGTTTGACTCGCATCGACGAACACCAAATCCGCTTGGATGCCATTCGTATCATCTTAACAACGAAACCGGAATAACGTCCTGTGCAGGATGTCATGCCGAGTTTAGAGCCATCTCGCTTAGAGATAATATACGAAGACGAATGGTTTGCTGTGATAAACAAACCTGCTAACTGCTTATCTGTGCCCGGACGTGGCGCAGATAAGCTCGATTCTATCTTGCATCGAGCAGAATGTTTATTTGGTCAAGCCTTTGCAATTCACCGCTTGGATGAAGCCACCTCAGGCTTAATCCTCGTGGCGAAAACCCACGAATGTCAGAAACGCATGTACGCGCATTTTCGTGAACGAGAAGTGCAAAAAGAATACCGCGCTTTACTGCGCGGTCATCTTTTGGGTGAAAAAGGCGAAGTACGGAAACCCCTTCGCTGTGACTGGCCCAACCGACCAAGACAAATCATCTGCACCGACGAATGGAGCAAAGATTCCGTCACTTACTGGGAAAAAATAACTTACGAAGACAACACCACCCGTGTTCGACTCGTGCCCTTTACTGGTCGTTCCCACCAACTCCGCGTCCACATGCAAAGCCTAGGACACTCGATCATTGGTGACGAATTCTACGATCCAGAATATCAACACGACCCTCGCTTGCTACTGCACGCCTATCGGCTCGAGTTCAGGCATCCGTTTACCAAAGCATGGATTGCTTTTGTCGCGGCTTGTCCTTTTTAGTTCTTTTCTTTAAGTTCCATTCAAACACTTTGTATTCCCAATCTTTATTCCGCCCCGCTGGGCGGGTAACTTTTTTATCGGACTTTCAGCCCAAACGTATCATTCATCCTGTTTAAAATTATCTTTAGTGAAACGCCATAAAGTCGCGCAACTTCGTCGCGCCGAACTGACTGCATAGTGAATTCAGTGATGGAAACCGAAGACCGTAGGTCTGATGAGACGAGGAACGAGGCGTAATCTGACGATGGAAGCGAAGCTTCCATAATCCGCAGAATCTATCTACACGTCGCTTGTGCCTTTTGAATCGCTAAAATAAGAAACTAGACAGATAGACAGATAGACAGATAGACAGATAGACAGATAGACAGATAGACAGATAGACAGATAGACAGATAGACAGATAGACAGTTAGACAGATAGACAGATAGACAGATAGACAGATAGACAGATAGACAGATAGACAGATAGACAGATAGACAGATAGACAGATAGACAGATAGACAGATAGACAGATAGACAGATAGACAGATAGACAGATAGACAGATAGACAGATAGACAGATAGACAGATAGACAGATAGACAGATAGACAGATAGACAGATAGACAGATAGACAGATAGACAGATAGACAGATAGACAGATAGACAGATAGACAGATAGACAGATAGACAGATAGACAGATAGACAGATAGACAGATAGACAGATAGACAGATAGACAGATAGACAGATAGACAGATAGACAGATAGACAGATAGACAGATAGACAGATAGACAGATAGACAGATAGACAGATAGACAGATAGACAGATAGACAGATAGACAGATAGACAGATAGACAGATAGACAGATAGACAGATAGACAGATAGACAGATAGACAGATAGACAGATAGACAGATAGACAGATAGACAGATAGACAGTCTATTTTTACGATTGCCAATTTTTCGCTTGGTTTGTGTAATAAATAATCATAATTTTGCCTGTTTGAACTGGCAGCAATCCAGAAAGACCTTTAGTATCAATGGATAAGAATATTGGCAGACGAAATAACAGGCTGTGAATAAATGTGTAAACCCGCACGCTCGGATTTCCAACTAACCAGCCTGTGGGAAAAATCGACCGTTCATAAGACACGCACTTTAGAAAGTCAGTATTTACAAGGTTTTTAACATGTGTGTCCTGATAAAATTCTCGTCGCGCCGAACTGCCTGCATAGTGAATTCAGTGATGGGAACCAAAGACCGTAGGTCAGATGAGACGAGGAACGAGGCGTAATCTGACGATGGAAGCGAAGCTTTCATAATCCGCTGAATCCATCTACACGTCGCTTGTGCCTTCTGAATCGCTAAAATAAGAAACTATACAGATATACAGTCTGTTTTTACGATTGCCAATTTTTCGCTTGGTTTGTGTAAATAATAATCATAATTTAACCCGTTTGCACTGGCAGCAATCCAGAAAGACCTTTAGTATCAATGGATAAGAATATTGGCAGACGAAATAACAGGCTGTGAATAAATGTGTAAACCCGCACGCTCGGATTTCCAACTAACCAGCCTGTGGGAAAGATTAAAAAGTGCCATAGAATCAGTTTTTTATAAGGATTTATATGGAAATTAAAAACAGTGTAGATGCGCATGCGCACTATTAAAATGTTAGAAATAAATCATGAAGCAAAGCAATTTTTACTTAAAAGTTAAGAAAGAGCATTCTTTTGAAGACTTTGATCTTGACCAATTGAAAAACCACGAGATTGCAGATGTGTTTTCTGCTTATATTTCGAATATGGAAGAAGTAATCTCTGTGGTTCGATCCTCTTTTAAGCTAACACTGCATGGTCAAATACTGGAAAGTGCAAATAGACTTCATGATAGAAACCTAATGTTGGCATATGCTGATGGCCTTGAGCATGGCTATTCAGAAGACAAACATCGTATCAATAATGAGGCATCGCTGAAGACAAAAAGTGCGATAGAAAATGAAGAGTTGGGTGATGATCTTATAGAAAAAACAATATCAATACTCGAACAGTTTGCAAACGACCCTGTTATAAGCGGATCAAACCTCGCGACTCTTAGGCAAAGTGTTGTTATTGTCTGGAGCGCTACTGAAAGCCTTATTCGAGATGCTATTAAAGTTACGTTGAACTCCGATTTAGAGAAGGCTATTTCTTTTTTTGAGAGTCCAGATACCTCACCATATTGGAACAAAAAGCAAATATCATTTGAACACCTTAAAAGCCATGACTTTCATCTTTATGATAAATTAGGTGATATAGCTTTGGATATTAATCCATGCAGTAATTTGAGTGCCATGTTAGCTGCATACTCTAATATATTCGGACGTGATGTTAATTCTACTCAAAAGTTAAGAAGCTCTGGATTTTATCAGCTTTACAAACTTAGGAATGTCATAGCGCATAGAAATGGTATTGTTGACGAAAAGTATAAATCTGAAACATCCTGTAAAGAAGATATTGGTGAGCGTGTTCGAGTTTTACCAGACGATTTCTCAGAGTGTTTTCTTCAATCAAAATCATTTGCAGAAAGCTTGTTGCTCGAGCTTTCTAACAAGAACGGGCTTGGGACTCGTACCTCGCCCCAGCCGTAAACGTTATCTTGATGTCAAACCATTACGGAGACCTGATGAAAGACGGTAGAGCATACGAAGAATTTGTTGGACGACTTCATGAGGCACTCTTGCGTGCGGAAGATATAACCGCACAGAAAAACATTCAGGTCGAGAGAAACAAGAAGTTGATCGATAACTGCGGAGTGGCACGTGAGTTTGACTTGTATTGGGAGTACGAGCTGGCTGGCGTGACATATAAAACGGTGATTGAGTGCAAGGATTACAAGTCCACGGTTAGCGTTGAAAAGATTGATGCCCTAATAGGTAAAATTAGAGATTTTCCAGATCTCCGGGCGCTTTTTGCTACAAAGAGAGGCTATCAATCAGGCGCTATACAGAAAGCTCGACAAAATAGAATAGACCTTCTAATCGTCAGGGAGCAGAACGAATCCGACTGGACAAGCTTGGACGGAACACCCCTTATTAGGACGGTGCGTATAAACATGCATATACAGGCAGCCGCTAGGATAAAGAATTTTGCGCCGACTATAGATGGCGATTGGGTCAAACAAAATACCAACATCGATGTGTCGAAAGCGCTTAACATGACCGGCCGTACCGATGAAATTGTCATCGAAGACGCCGCTCGCAGTCAGAAGTACTCGCTTCACGAGATGACAAGCCGTCTCGGCCCAAAGGGTGACTTGGATCATGGCGAGTTTGAAGATCTAGCCGAGTTCGAAGAAGCGTATCTTCTCTACAACGGCCTTCGCCTCAAGATGCGCGCTTTTAGGTTAGTGTATGAGATAGGCAAGCCTCATGATCAACCAATAGAAATAGATCTGTCGAAAGAGTTGGTAGGGGTCATAGAGTATCTGCAGCGAGGAGCAAAGACTTCAATATTCAAGAATGGCGTCATAAAAACAGACGACGGCGAGAAAAGATAACAAGGCAATGCACGCGACAAGCGCGTGATTGCGACGTTATGTGTTTAATGGAGTAATCAGTGGTGCTAGAAGTAATAGTTTCTACAATTAAAGATGCTAAGGAGCATGTTGCGAGTTATGGAGAGGCTTTGATTGATTTAGCCGTCGACAATGATGCCTGGAGCAATATTCCATTGGTCGAGCATGCAGTTAAAATATTGAATATTGCAGACACTTACAAACTGAATCTATTAAAAAGAAACTATGCAGCCTTTATAAAAGCAGTAAGCTGCCTTGATTCAGGCGAGGCTGAGTTACTTTTACAGAAAATTACGTTAAACACTGAGCTGTCCGAAGAGTCGACTGAGGTGATATTTCATGTAATCGTAAATTCATTTGGCTCACTCAAATCAGAACTATTAGGAAATTCTCTCGTGGCTGTTGCTCGAGGTTCAATTAATCTTGAAGAATTCAACACTTTGGCACTGATAGTTGAATCAGGATCGATAGCTGCGTTGAGGTGTTTACCAGCTTTCTTAGATGGTAATGAAAACAAGCTTTATAGAAGTATTCCTTCTGCCGCTCCACATGAAGGGTTATTATTTTCGCTTGGTGTAGCCACTCGTCACGGAAATATGTTTAGGTTAGATGAAAATGCTAGGAAGTTGGCTGAATTTGGCTTTGGGATACAATTAAACACATAATCGGGTAGCCGGAGGTCTCTAACCTCCAGCTCCCACAACACCCTGCATGCGGCTCCGCACAGGGCGTTTCATTTAGGATAATGAAGCGCGATCCAACCATCACGCAACGAATAAAGCTCTTCGGATTTTAAGTAAGCAAGCGATAAAGCCTGATTGATCCTCGGAGTTTTAGCACTGCGCCATGACCCTTTGCTGGTAATGCCACATGCAACTGCGGCCTTAACATGCACACCTAATCTCATCAAACTTCTTACTTTGGTACGTGGCTTTCGCGGACCGTTCATAAGACACGCACTTTAGAAAGTCAGTATTTACAAGGTTTTTAACATGTGTGTCCTGATAAAATTCTCGTCGCGCCGAACTGACTGCACAGTGAATTCAGTGATGGAAACCAAAGACCGTAGGTCAGATGAGACGAGGAACGAGGCGTAATCTGACGATGGAAGCGAAGCTTTCATAATCCGCAGAATCCATCTACACGTCACTTGTGCCTTGTGAATCGCTAAAATAAGAAACTAGACAGATATACAGTCTATTTTTACGATTGCCAATTTTTCGCTTGGTTTGTGTAATAAATAATCATAATTTAGCCCGTTTGCACTGGCAGCAATCCAGAAAGACCTTTAGTATCAATGGATAAGAATATTGGCAGACGAAATAACAGGCTGTGAATAAATGTGCAAACCCGCACGCTCGGATTTCCAACTAACCAGCCTGTGGGAAAGATTAAAAAGTGCCATTGAATCAGTTTTTTATAGGGATTTATATGGAAATTAAAAACAGTGTAGATGCGCAAGCGCACTATTAAAATGTTCGGCGGCTAAGGGCGGCACATGAATTGGTTCAAGCAAATTTTTTACTGTAAACACTCTCCACCTGAGAGGCCAACTCCCTTAACCAAGGTCGAAAATCGTGAGCCTAGGCGGCAGACGACCATCGCCGCAGACAACCCTATTACTAGCGAAAGTGATGACGCCCTCAATAGAACAGCGATAGCGCATTCTTTTGCAGACCAGATACAAGCTATCGATGCACGAAATGGATTGGTCGTAGGCGTCCTAGGGCCGTGGGGTTCCGGCAAAACTTCTTTCATCAATTTGGCGCGCAGGAATCTAGAGGATGATGGGATTGCAGTTCTCGATTTCAACCCTTGGATGTTTAGTGGTGCCGATCAGTTAGTCCAGGCCTTCTTTGTCGAGGTAACAGCACAACTAAAACTGCGGCCTGGTTTTGCGGAAATTGGTGGATTGATAGAAGAGTATGGAGAAGCGTTCTCAGGTCTCGGATGGCTGCCATTCGTTGGCCCGTGGATCGAACGCGGACACAAAGCGACCGGAATCCTGGCTAAATTGCTTCAGAGTAAAAAAGAAGGCGCAGGGGGACGGCGCGCTAAAGTAACCCGAGCACTAACGGATATACCCGCGCCCATCGTTGTGGTTCTGGATGACATCGATCGGCTGACGACGCCCGAAATTCGTGATGTGTTCAAGTTAGTTCGGCTCACGGCAAATTTCCCCAATATTGTCTACCTGTTGGCGTTTGACCGCGTTCGCGTTGAGCAAGCTCTCGGTGAGCAAGGTATACCTGGGCGAGATTACCTAGAAAAAATTCTGCAGATTGGAGTCGATCTTCCGGCAGTCCCCTTCGATGTACTTAATTCTCAAATATTTACAGGTATCGATGGGGCGCTGGTCGGTATCGAAAAGCCAGGAGATTTCGATTCCAATGTATGGCCAGATGTATTCATGGAGATCATCAGGCCACTAATTCGAAATATGCGCGATGTCAGGCGATTCGCTGCAGCAATCCATGGGGCCGTGCGCGACCTAGGAGGGCAAGTCGCATTGGTTGATGCCTTGGCACTTGAAGCCATTCGGGTCTTCCTTCCAGACGTCTTTGCTCGGCTCCATTCATCAATGGCAGGCCTGACCACAACATCCAGCGATTTCGGTAGGGGGCGGGAGCCGGAGCATTTGAAAGAGCAGATTGATGTGCTAATTGAGTCAGCTGGCAATCATCAACAGGTTGTTAGGAGCTTGATTGAGCATTTGTTCCCTGCCGCGCAACGGCACATTGGAGGGTCTCACTACGGCGGCGACTGGAGGAACGGATGGCTCGTGAACCGGCGAATCGCCCATGAAGACATCCTTCGCCTCTACCTTGAGCGTGTGGTTGGTGAGCGCCTGCAAGCATTTTCTAGTGCTGAAATTGCGTGGTCCAAATTAGCAGATAAAGGTGCCTTTAGCGAATTTCTCGGCGATCTCCCGGTGGAGCAACTCCGCGAGGTAATATCTATGCTTGAAGCGTACGAGGAGAAATATACGCTTGAGCATGTAGTCCCCGGTTCAGTAGTTCTATTGAATTTGCAGCCGACCATTCCAGACGTTCAGCGTGGAATATTCGATTTTGGGGCGCGAATGACGGTAACGAGAGTCGTTTACCGATTAGTGAGATCACTAGATGGGCCTGCAGCGGTTGAGGCAGCTGTGCGCGAAATTCTTCCCCAGGTTTCGCTGCTTTCTCCAAAGCTGGATTTGATAACCATCGTTGGCCATCGGGACGGCGCTGGTCACAAATTGGTAACCGAAGAGGCAGCAAAGGTGCTTGAGCGGGAGTGGCGAGCCGAAGTAAGGGACGCGGATCAGGCGCTGCTTTCTCAGGAAGTGGATTTGATCAGAGTGCTCGGGCTGGCAATAGATGATGCCAACGAAGACGAGCCAACGATCTCGGTGCCAGACCTCCCCGAAATTACGCTTGCACTGCTGAAATCAGCGAAGAGCGAGGTGAAAAGCCAGGCAATGGGGAGTCGTGCTGTAGTTAGAAAGCCGCGCCTTCATTGGGAAGGCTTAGTCAAGATATACGGCGATGAGGGAACGCTGAGGCAAAGAATCGATGCATTGAAGGCTGCAACGACGGAGGTCGACAGGGTTTTAGTTGAGCTAGTCGACAAATATTTGAGTGGCTGGCGTCCGAAGGAGTTTGATGATGATTAGGTGCGGAGCAAAGCCGCCGAACAAATCGCTGCAGGTGACGTTTGACTCGCCACGCACTTTTACTGTCGCAAAAGCACGCCTCGCCTCAAACACACCTGAGCTCAGGCGTTAATTGTCTCAAGGATATTGCGTGAACCTCGACCAATATAAAGAAAAATATACCGCAGATGGTGCTCCGGGTTGGTTAGCAATTGATGAAGTTGTAGAAAAACTTTACCCACACCAAGAACCCAAGCATTGGGCTGCTACCCCTCACCATGCCATTGGCGGCAAAGATCCAATTGATAGTTAACAACCCACCCAACAGCAATCACTGTACTGATCTAGGTTCAAGTCTATCAAGCAGTTTGATATTGCCATACCCTACTTTACTGGAAGTAGCCACTATGGGCATGTATCAAAAAACCATCACTCTGACTAAACAGCAAGATAAGTGAGTAACCGTCATAACAATTGGCTGCACAGCGGCAATTTCTCCGCTGCTTTGCAGCTCCAAGACTGCGCGTTTACACCTTTAAGCGTTACGGCTATGTTTAACATCATCAGCAAGCCAAACTTTAATTAATGATTGGTAGGGCATATCAAGCTTATTAGCTTCTATTTTGATGCTCTCTAATAAGCCTTCTGGAAGTCTGAGTGATATGGTTTTTGTTGACGGTTTTAAATTTGACATTGAGACAGAGTGAGCATTTTTCCAGTCAATATAATCACTGGAGTCATGAATTTCCCAAAATTCTCTTTCTTCAGCTTCAGTCTTAAAATTAGGTATTTTTTTAGTTTTACTCATAAATCTTCCTCTCTTTCCGGTGCATGTCACGAGCTGAAATAACACGTATTAACGTCTCAGCAGAGCGAAGGGTAAAAGTAATATGCAGCAGCCTTGTTTCATTTGTCTTTCCGAGCACATGATAACGCTCTTCACCTTGGCTATGTTTAGGGTCTGCCAAAATCAACAAAGGCTGGTTAAAAAACACTTGTTCAGCCTCAAAGCGGCTAACAGAATGCTTTTCAACACTTTTTCTTTCATTTCCAGCGTCCCAGTCAAAACCGGTAACTTGTTTCCAATTAATCATTTATGTATATTGCCATCATATACATTAAAGTCAAGTGCTAGCAAAACAGCTATCTTTAGAAGCTAATCAAACCAAGGATTAGCCTTATAACCCAAGCAAATTGGTGTGATATTGTCATACTTCTACTTTGTTAAGGGCACCCATTATGAGCATGTATCAAAAAACCATTACTCTGACTGAACAGCAGGATAAGTAAAGAAAGTAAGCCTATTGATATAGCCATTATCAAAGCGGTTGACCGTAAACAAACGAAGACTGAGTCGTTAGACTGGCCTTCTGGATTAACGAATCACACTTTTCATATCAAGGGCTACAAAACTAGATATAAGGGATAAATGTATAATTTGTTATGCATACAATCCGTCTTTCTTACCCACCACCAAAGGCTTTACCTGTTTCGCCTCCTCTTGATAGCGGTTTCGTGTATCCCAAAGATCGACGACGTGTTGAATGTTTAACCAAAACTCTGGTGTATTGCCAAAGGCAGCTGCTAGCTTTATTGCGATTGGTACGGTTAACACACCACCATTAATAAGGCTGCTGATGGTATTACGATGCACGCCCATGGCATCTGCCAACGCTTTGGAGGTAATGTTCATCGGTTCTAGAAACTCAATTTTAAGCATTTCACCAACGCTAACTGGGCGACGTTTTGTTTTACGCATTTGCTGCTACCATAATGTATGGGTGTCGTTCAAAAAATATTCCTGCCAAACCTGATTCGCGGCTTGGTGCAGCAAACTATGTCGCCATGCAACTCTATCTTCCTGTCTGTCGTAACCACCGCCGATGACGCAAGCAGTGGGAAGTTTAAGGCCGACACAGGTTTCGATAACGTATTTATCTCGATCTAAAATACCTTGATCCGTTAAATTAACATAGCCAAGCCGGTCGTCTTGATGGACGTCGACACCCGCGTCGTAGAAGACAAAGTCAGGTTGATGCTCGGAAAGTATTGCAGGCAAGGTGCCTTTCAGAATGGCTAAGTATTCTTGGTCGTTGGCGCCTTTAGGGATGGCAATATTAATGCCGTCGGTTTGTTTGACTGGCGGGTAGTTTTCTTCACAATGCCAAGAAACTGGAACAATGTCACTTCTGTCTTTAAAGAAAGCAACCGTGCCGTCGCCTTGGTGTACATCACAGTCTAAGATCAGAACTTTCTTGGCTCGACCCGACGCTATCATGGCGAGCGCTGCGACAGCTAAATCATTAAAGATGCAAAAACCAGATCCATAGGAAGGATGAGCATGATGCGTGCCACCAGCAAGGTGACAAGCCAAACCATGTTGCCAGGCCAATTCGCTGGTCAGTATGGTGCCAGAGACAGCACGAAGAGTTCGTTCAACTAGCCACTCAGACCAAGGCAGCCCAATGTCTTTTTCTTCTTTTTTACTCAGCTCTCCACGAATAAAACGCTGCACATACTCTCTATCATGCGCTGCCATTAATACGTTGAGTGATAACGGCGCGGGTGTGTGTTCGTTTTCGTCCGTTAAAATACCCAGTTTTCTTAACACCTCTGCCAACAGACCAAACTTTGCCATAGGAAAACGGTGCCCTGCTGGAAAAGGAATACTGTAATGGGGATGAAAAACAAGAGGTAACGAAGCGGCCTTCATAAATCAAACAACTTAATTTTTTACAAGAGAGCCATGCTAGCAAGAGTCACTGAGATAAGGCTACTGTCTTTTATTATTTGCTCTTAGCAACGAGTACTTTACGAATGGCAGCGTTAAACGATTCAATCAGATGCGGTGGGAAACCTTTACCACTTTCAAAATTCACCATCTGCACAGCACGCATAGCGCTTTTATTGTATTCGCTGCCCGATTTCCCCCATACGGCATCAATAAACATGACGGCCATAGATAAAATAAAGGCGCCCTGCGGGATCAATGAACCAACCAAACCTTCTGGGAAGCCCGTTCCGTCGAACCGTTCTTTATGGGCTTTTACCATTTCAACCGCCTCCTCCCATCCTTTGTGTTTGGCCAATAGCTTGGCACCAACCATTGGATGGTTATGCTCTGCTTGACGTTTTGCTTCCTCGTCGTCCTTACAGTTTAAAATAACCGCCATGCCCATGTTATGCATGTAAGCAGCCGCACTCAGTTGCGCACGATCGACGGGCTTTTTACATTCAACATTAATTAACTGGCAAAGCTTCAAAATACGCTCACTGCGCTCAGAAGAATAACCCAGCAAACGGTTAAGTTTTTGACTAAATCCAATAAAGAGCTCTATGTCATGTTTTTGTTCTTCTGTGAAGTCAACTTTCACTATCACCGACGTCGTCGCGACTGGCTCTTCTTTCGCGGCCTCGACTATTTGATGACTCTTATTCAGTAATGCCGCCGCCATTTCTGGTCGCTTACTGTCGTCTTCTTCCGCATAAATTTTATCAAGCCCCTGCTGCAACTCATCCCGTAAGGCACTTTCAGCAACATGTGAGCGATAAATCTGCTGTAACAAATCGTACACTTTTTCAATAACGACAATAATCAATTCCCCCAAGTAAGGGTGGTATTGAATGTATCCGCCACGCATGCCATCAACGATTTCTTCAAGCTTGTGAAGCACGCCCACTAAGGGATCAAGAAAACATACCGAACAGTTGCCCTTCATGCTGTGCAAGGAACGAAAGAGCTTATCTAATTTATCAAATGAAAAACCATCCCCTTCAATACTATTGATGGTTTCTTCAATTTCTTGCTGTGCCTCTACATAGCACTCTAACAAATCATCCTTGAGCTCTTTCTCTAACGCTGAAAACGCTTTACAAGCAAAGTGGCTCATTCTTTTCTTCCATTACAAGGAACGGTTAGCCTAAAAAAATATTGAGGCCAATTACATCATTCTGTAGTCTCAGGTATCACTCTTCTTATTGTAGATAGATTTATTGTAAGCATGAACACATAGAGTGTTTCTTTGTGTAGTATTTTTCGTGGCGCTGTCGAGGTCTCCATGCCAAATTACTGGTTAATGAAATCAGAACCAGATACGTTTTCAATAGACGATCTGAAACGTTTAAAAGTATCGCCTTGGGATGGTGTTAGAAATTACCAAGCTCGAAACTTCATGAAGGAAATGAAGCAGGACGATTTGGTGTTTTTTTACCACTCAAGCTGCTCTCCTCCAGGTATTGCTGGCATTGCCCGAATAGATAAAGAGGCTTACCCAGATCACACCAGCTGGGACCCAAACAGCGACTACTTTGACAGCAAGTCTTCAGAAACGGATCCTAAATGGGTAATGGTTGACGTAGCGTTTGTTGAGAAATGGTCTTCCATTTTAACCTTAACAACATTAAAGCAAAGCCCTGTACTGGCCGATATGTTATTAACCAAGAAAGGCAGCCGCCTTTCCGTCATGCCAATCACAAAAAATGAATGGGAATACATTACCACTATGTTAAAAACATAAACATCCATTAGCGGGCTGAATAACGACTTACCACCGACAGTAAGTTCTCCGCTAATGCATGATTGGAAGGAACGTACATCATGCAAAAAGAACAATAAAAATGATTTCGCCCATGACACGAACCGCTATCATTTTTTTCGCTTTCAGTAGCAGCCTAGCGACAGGGCAGATATTGTATCCGACGTTAGTTGAGTCATTAAAAGACTCAGACAAAGATGGTGTTATTGATGTCAGAGATTTATGTGCAAATACGCCGCGTGGGACAGAGGTCAATAATGATGGCTGCCCACTCACTGAACTGGAATATTTTCGCTTTAACTTTGCAGCGCAATTTGAGGTAGGCCGCTACCAACTGAAAAACGAATTCCATTCATCACTTCACACACTTGCTTCGCTTTTACAAGACAACCCAGAGACGCTGGTCCTAATCGAAGGCCATACAGATAATATTGGCACAGAATCATTCAATCTTACTCTGTCTCAAAAACGCGCCCACGCCATTGCACATGCATTAACCTCTGTTTTCGATATTTCACCAGATCGCATTAGAGCCTTTGGTTACGGCCCAAATCGCCCCATAGCGTCCAATGAAACAGAAACTGATCGATTACTTAATCGTCGAGTCAGTGGTGAAATTGTCAAACCTTTGCTGAACAAAAATCTGGATGTGACCATTCACTTTAAAATGAATCGTGACAACATGAACCAAGAGTACCGCTTACTGTTAAAAAACATAGGGCAGCAACTGCGAGACAACCCTGACGCCCTAGCGCTTATAGAAGGCTATACAGACAGTACAGGAAGTCAGCGCCAGAACACCCTATTATCAACCGCACGAGCCAATAAGGTGGCCGAGATTCTCCGCACGGAATATGACATTCCAGAAGAAAGACTAAAGACACTAGGCCACGGAGAGGCGCATCCTATTGCGTCAAACCGTACCCTAGAAGGCAGACAAAAGAATCGTCGTGTTACCATTAAGATCGTCACCCCATTCAAAGCAACAACCGAGATTTTGTTGCCTAAATGGACCATATGGAGTGTTGATCAAAACCAATAGGCACACATTAATGAAATTCACGTTCCCGTTGCTTTAAAGAGACCGCGTAGTCGAAGTAATACTGCACAACCACACCCAAATAATCGTAGTCTTGTCCTGTTCTTGCGATAACACCTAGGCTACCCACTTGCCGATATTTTTTAGGCTGAAAATGGGTTTCAACACGCCAACCTACATCATTCACATTGTATTTTTCTCGGTACAAAGAGGCACGAAGATCCTCGTTAATATAGTAGCTTAAGCCAATACGAGAACTGGTGATATTGCTCAGTGTCGTTTCTGTCGAAATGTAATTCGTCGTCAAAGAAAAATCCCGCAAGAAAACTTCACCGATAAACTGAGCAATGACATCACGCTCACTTTCTTGTTCATCATCTAAGGGTTCTAACTCGGAAATTCCTATCCCCAAGCCCAGCCTGCCATAATCGTTATGCAGGAACCAGTTTGATGAAAACTCGGATTGCGCAAAACTGTCTTTTGATGAACCGGTTATCAAATAATTACTATTCAACAGTACCTGCGTGGAAAAATGCTCACTGATAGGAATATTCACTTTAAAATCAATATTCAATAACGATTTTTGATCTAAAAGCCCATACCCCAAACCAAAAGCGAAATTGGGTGCGTCGTTTGCATTGGATACCGTATCATTGGCCTGAACCGCACCACTTAAGAGCAAAGACGAAAGAAAAAAACGAGAAAATACGTTCAAAACACATCCATACTGAATTGTAAATTGTAGGTCTATTGTGACGGGTCTTAAGCAAAAGCTCCAGTAGGAAAAAGAAGTGGCTATTTCGACCTACTTTTTACTTAAAATGAAAGGGAATTGAGAACACCCCTGTGATTCGAGAGCAAAGCCCAATATAATAGATGCAAAGTCGATTAGACGAACACATTTTAGGTTAATACGTTACATGGCAAAAAAACTTTTTATCCAAACTCATGGCTGTCAAATGAACGAATACGATTCCTCTCGTATGGCAGATTTACTTGGCGAGAGCCATGATATGGAACTCACAGACAATGCAGAAGAAGCAGACGTTTTGCTGCTTAACACCTGTTCGATTCGTGAAAAGGCCCAAGACAAGGTCTACCACCAATTAGGACGCTGGAAAAAACTGAAACAGAAAAACCCGAACCTTGTAATCGGTGTGGGTGGTTGCGTAGCAAGCCAAGAAGGTGACGCTATTCGAAAACGCGCCAAACATGTGGATATGATTTTTGGGCCTCAAACACTGCATAAGCTACCTGAAATGGTCAATGCAGCGGGAAAACACATTCCGATTACGGATGTTACGTTTCCTGAAATCGAAAAATTTGACCACTTACCTGCTCCTCGTGTTGAGGGGGCAGAAGCGTTTGTATCGATTATGGAAGGCTGCAGTAAATACTGCACTTTTTGTGTCGTGCCTTACACTCGTGGCGAGGAAGTCAGCCGTCCTTTCGATAGCATATTGAAAGAAGTGATGCAGCTTGCCGAACAAGGCGTGCGTGAGATCCACCTACTCGGTCAAAACGTGAATGCCTATCGTGGTGACACGGCCGAAGGTGACGAAGCGGATCTTGCAGACATCATTCATGCAGTGGCACAGATCGATGGTGTCGAGCGTATTCGTTTTACCACGTCTCACCCAGTGGAATTTAGCGATAGCTTAATTGAGGCTTTCCGCCACGAACGTAAATTGGTGAGTCATTTGCATTTGCCAGTACAAAGTGGTGCTGACAACATACTCAGCGCGATGAAGCGCGGCCATGATCGTCAATACTATATTGATAAGATCAACCGCATCAAAGAAGCTCGACCAGGTATCAGCTTATCTTCTGACTTTATTATTGGCTTTCCAGGTGAAACCGATGACGACTTCATTGATACCATGAACCTGATTCAAGAAATCGGCTTTGATCACTCATTCAGCTTTGTGTACAGCCAGCGCCCAGGCACACCGGCCTCTAATTTAGAAGACGACACACCGGAAGACGTAAAAAAAGAACGCCTTGCTATTTTACAACGTCGTATCAGCCAACAAGCTTATGACATTAGTTTGTCAATGGTCGGCGAGGTACAGCGCATTCTGGTCAGTGGTTATTCACCACGTGATCCTGGACAACTTCAAGGTCGAACCGAAAATAATCGGATTGTAAACTTCCGCGCCTTCGATCCTCAGCTCATTGGTAAATTCGCAGATGTTGTTATCACAGACGCTTACCCTAATTCGCTATTAGGTGAATTGGTCAGCTCTGAACTCGACTCCGACTTTGTACTACAATAAAAGCGTACTTTAATCACAAAGGTAACTCTTGGAAACCACACAGACAACTCAGCAAATCCGTTTAGTCCCTGCCGAAGCCAATGCTTTGGTTGGGCTATGTGGACAACTCGACGAGAACATCAAGTTAATCGAAAAAAGACTTGATGTGACCATTAAATATCGTGCCGAACTCTTTGACATTTCTGGTGAAAATTCTGAACACGTAGCCGCCACAAAAACGCTACTTCAGAACTTATACCGAGAAGCATTAGCGAGTAACGACATCACGCCTGAAACCATTCATCTCTATTTGCAAGAGTCAGCGATTGAGTCGCTCACGGAGAAGAAGAGAGAGAACGCGGATCAGCTGGTGATCAAAACCCGCAAAGCGTTTATCAAACCAAAAGGCAAAAACCAGCAAGGCTACGTCAAGCAAATTCGCAAACACGATATTAACTTTGGCATCGGACCCGCTGGTACAGGCAAAACCTATTTAGCCGTTGCTTGCGCCGTTGAAGCCTTAGAAGCGGATCGAGTTGAACGTATCATGCTCGTTCGCCCTGCGGTTGAAGCAGGGGAAAAACTGGGCTTTTTACCGGGTGATTTATCACAAAAGATCGATCCATACCTTCGTCCACTTTATGATGCCCTATACGAGATGCTTGGCTTTGAGTTAGTGGATAAATTGATCGAAAAAAATGTCATTGAGATAGCACCGCTTGCCTTTATGCGTGGTCGCACCTTAAACAATGCCTTCATCATTCTTGATGAAAGCCAAAACACCACCCGCGAACAGATGAAAATGTTTCTGACGCGAATTGGCTTTGGCTCAACAGCTGTGATAACAGGCGATACCACACAAGTCGATCTACCTCGTGGCACCACATCAGGTCTGGCTCAGGCGATGCATGTATTAAAAGACGTAAGCGGCATTAGCATGACCTTATTTAGCTCGTCTGACGTGGTTCGTCATCCGTTGGTGCAACGCATTGTCGAAGCCTATGACAAGTTTGATGTTGAAGTCGAAGCGGAAAAAAAAGCACGCTCTGAAGCTCGTTTAACCGCACAAGCAGAACAGTCTGCAGGTAGCAAATAATGGCGTATTTAGAACTTGACCTACAAATTGCCACAGAAGACACGGCCCACTTACCCAGCGAAGCCGACTTTAGACTGTGGGTTGAAAAAGCCTTACCCGATTCAGATGAAGAATTTGAAGTCACCATTCGGATTGTTGACGAAGAAGAAAGTCATGCGCTGAATCACGAATATCGCGGCAAAGACAAACCAACCAATGTGTTGTCCTTCCCATTCGAGGCACCACCCGGTCTCGAACTGCCACTATTGGGCGATTTGGTAATTTGCGCACAGATTGTGGCAGAAGAAGCAGAAGAACAAAAAAAACCATTGCTGCATCATTGGGCGCATATGACCATTCACGGGATCTTGCATTTACGCGGCTATGATCATATAAATGACGATGAAGCAGATGAAATGGAATCGATAGAAACCGAGTTACTCGCGTCCCTATCTATTTCCGACCCTTATTTGATTAAAGAGTGAGCTAATACCCTAATGAGTGATGACCGATCGAGCTTATCCAACGATCAACAAAAATCTTGGTTTGAACGTTTAACCCAAGCATTTAATGATGAGCCACGTAGCCGTGGCGATATCGTTAAACTTCTAGAAGCCGCCGTAAAATCCGATATTATAGATCGTGATGCCTTCACTATTGTTGAAGGTGCGCTAGAAGTGTCTGAAGTACAAGCACGTGACATTATGATTCCACCGTCTCAGATGGTGGTTATTAAGTCCGAAGATGACCCAAAAACATCCATTCGTAAGATAATAGAATCCTCTCATTCTAGATTCCCTGTTGTTGGCGAAGACTCCGATGAAATTCTCGGTGTTTTACTGGCTAAAGACTTGCTGCCTTTATTATTCAAAGAGAGCGTTGTTACCATAGAAGACATTTTAGCGCGCTTACGCCCAGCGAATTTTATTCCTGAAAGTAAACGCCTCAACGTACTGCTAAATGATTTTCGCACCAAGCGCTATCACATGGCATTAGTACTAGACGAATACGGCAGCGTTTCGGGCCTTGTGACCATTGAAGACGTACTGGAACAAATTGTCGGCGAAATCGAAGACGAAACAGACAAATTAGATGACGAAGGCATACAAGTCACCACTGTGCCAGGCGTATACCTAGTGCCAGCTCTCTGTCCAGTAGAAGACTTTAATGAATTCTTCAAAGTTGAACTCAATGAAGAAGAGTTCGACACGATTGGTGGCATACTGGTACAACAGTTTGGCCACGTTCCACTCCGTGATGAAGAGTTATCTTTTAATGACTTTCATTTTCGCGTGGTTAAATCAGATGGCCGTCGCATCAAGACCATTCAAGTAACCAAACCCAATTTAAACACTAACTCATCAGATTGATATGACCATGCCCCACCCCGACTTTACCAATATTAAAACGGGGTGGGAGCCTCGTTTAAGCGCAAAACTGTCTCAGCTTCCGCCCCTTGTCGTTGGCTTGATTGCCGTCATAGCTGGCGCAATAGGCGTAACAAGTTTTTCGCCATTCCATTTTTGGCCCGGCTATTTCATCAGTATAGCTGTCTTTGGCCTATTGATTTTTACCAGCACCAGCTCAAAAGCGGCTTTCTGGCGAGGCAACGCTGTCGGATTAGGCTTTTTTGGCGCAGGCGTTTCTTGGGTTTATGTCAGTATTGCCGAATATGGTCAAGTTGGTAGCATCATTGCTGGCGCGATCACCTTTGGGTTTGTTGCATTACTTTGCGCATTCTGGGGCTTTTCCGCTTGGCTGTCTTGGGCACTGATTCAACGCTTCCCCCTACTGCCAGCCAGCCTTTTAGTCACACTGAGTTTGTTAGGGGGTGAATTGGCTAGAAGTTCGCTCTTTACTGGCTTCCCTTGGTTACTGCCTGGCTATGCCATTGAAAACACCTGGTTGTTTGAGCTTTTACCCATTGGCGGTATTTGGCTAACGAGTGCATGTGTCATCCTCACGTCTTGTGTAACCGCCAGTGTATTGCTGAAAGCTAAAAATCAACTTGCGTTGATTGTCACACTGATCATTTGCTGGGGCGGAGCCGCTTTTCTAAACTATTCACCTGTATCATGGGTGCAACAGACAGGCACACTCAAGACCACGCTCATTCAAGGCAATGTCAAACAAGATGAAAAGTGGTTAACACAAACCGCGGCACAATCTCTTGCTTATTATCAACAAACAACCATTGAGCATTTAGACAGTGAACTGATCGTCTGGCCTGAAACCGCTATCACCTATACCTACCCTCAAATAAAACCTTATTTTGCCGCTTTCAGCAAAGAGCTAGAAGACAGTAACACCACGCTCATTACAGGCATTCCAGACGTCAGTGCCGACAAGCAAAATTACTACAATGCCATCTGGGCCACTGGTAATGGTTTTGGGCTTTATTACAAACGCAGATTGGTTCCTTTCGGAGAATACATCCCTTTTGCAGAATACATAGGCCCAATCCTAGATGTGTTTGGTATGCCAATGTCGAGCTTTAAATCAGGCGATGAAAACCAGCCAGTACTGCAAGTTGGCGAATGGGGAATCGCTCCCTTTATTTGCTATGAAATTGTTTACGCGGAACAAGTAAGGCGCATGGTAAGAGACAGCGATTTCTTAATTACGATCAGTAACGATGGCTGGTTTGGCACCTCTTTTGGCCCTTGGCAGCATTTGCAAATTGCGCAATTTAGAGCAAAAGAAGCGGGCCGCTATGTCATTCGCGCAACCAACACAGGAATAACGGCATTTATTAACGAGAAAGGTGAAGTGGTCGCTCAGGCACCACAATTTGAAAGAACCACGCTCACCGCTGAGGCCAAAGCCTTTACAGGCAATACACCTTATGTGCAATGGGGCTATTGGCCAACACTATTGCTACTTGGCATTTGCCTAGTCTTTACCTATTTAAATGGCTTAATTCTAAACCGTAAAACAGATAACCAATAAAGAAATGAACCTTGGAATTTGATTCATGCTGACGCTTGGATCTTGCGAAACAGGCACAAGTATATGCATTACCACGCTGGAGCGTGGGAACGAGGGAAGGCTCATATACATTACCACGCTGGAGCGTGGGAACGAGGGAGAAAGAAATGAACCTTGGAATTTGATTCACGCTGACGCGTTGAGCTTGCAAAACAGGCACAAGTATTTTTTATTTTAAGAACTGAATACCAAGGTTCATGCTATGCATTACCACGCTGGAGCGTGGGAACGAGGGAGACAGAAATGAACCTTGGAATTTGATTCACGCTGACGCGTTGAGCTTGCGAAACAGGCGCAAGTGAATTGAATACCAAGGCTCATATGCATTACCACGCAGGACACCTACAGGGATGTAGGTGGTAGAGTCGAGTCAGGAACAGAGACCGAGCGTGGGAACGAAGAACAATGAACTACTCCGTTTTATGAGTCTGATCATCATGGGTCGACATCAAACCATAATGACAGATTTCACAGGGCATCAAAGCTTGCTTGGTTTCAATGACATTGTCATGCCCACACGACATGCAGTGATAAGTCCCTGGATCAACCATAGCACCAACAACATGACACTCTTCCAGTGGCACAGGGTTATTATTGACATGATTGATTAACCATAACAAAGCAGCATCTTCTTTTTCATCTAGCTCCTCAACCAATTCGTGCCCTTCATCAAGCACATAATGCCAATTTGCGTCTATCCAAGCTTCGGTATAGCCCATTTTGTCATGCCAATAGGCTTTCATTAGTGCGACGTCTTCCAAAAACCAGTCTTTAGCGCCAAGCAAGGTTTTGCGCGCTTCTTCAACTAAATTAGAATCGGTTTCGCTTTTTAATGGATCTTTTTTCATAGATTTCATAACTCCTTCTCTATGCAGCTTCTAATTAGGGCGTCATCTCTATAAAATAGCGGATATTTTCAGACTCTGTTAGCAAAAGCACTGGTATCTTGTGCTATATCGCTATAATAACGCCCCTCTTTACAATAAAGAGAATACAGGTCTACCAACCTTACGTCGATCACGGGATAAGAATACATTATGCAAGAGCAATATAATCCGCAGCAAATCGAACAAGCTGCTCAATCTTTTTGGGACGAAAACAAAGTCTTCAAAGCTGTCGCGGACTCCAACAAAGAGAAGTTCTACTGCCTGTCTATGTTCCCTTACCCAAGTGGCCGCCTGCATATGGGTCACGTACGTAACTATACAATCGGCGATGTTATTTCTCGCTACCAACGCATGCAAGGCAAAAACGTATTGCAACCAATGGGTTGGGATGCTTTCGGTCTTCCTGCTGAGAACGCGGCCATCAAACACAAAACCGCACCAGCAAAATGGACAACCGAAAACATTGCCTACATGAAAGGCCAACTGAAAGAACTTGGTTTTGGTTATGACTGGGACCGCGAGATCGCTACCTGCACACCAGAATATTACAAATGGGAACAATGGTTCTTCACCCAATTAGTAGAAAAGGGCTTGGCCTACAAAAAAACCGCAGCGGTAAACTGGTGTCCAGAAGACCAAACGGTCTTAGCAAATGAACAGGTAGAAGAAGGCTGCTGCTGGCGTTGCGGTACGACCGTAGAAAAGAAAGAAATCTCTCAATGGTTTATCCGTATAACCGCTTACGCTGAAGAATTATTGACTGACCTAGATACGCTTGACGGCTGGCCAGAAAAAGTAAAAGCCATGCAGCGTAACTGGATTGGCCGCTCTGAAGGTCTAGAGCTCAGCTTTGCGGTAGAAGGCAAAGAAGAACGTCTATCTGTTTACACCACTCGTCCAGATACCATCATGGGTGTGACCTATGTTGCGGTGGCCACTCAACACCCTCTTTCTTTGGAAGCATCGGCAAAAAATGCAGACTTAGCGACCTTCATTGAAGAGAGCAAAAAAATGTCGACGACGGAAGCCGACATGGCAACCGTTGAGAAAAAAGGCATGGATACGGGCTTTAAAGCAATCCATCCAATCACAGGCGAAGCGGTTCCTGTTTACGCAGCCAACTTCGTATTAATGGATTACGGTTCAGGTGCCGTCATGTCGGTACCTGCTCACGACCAACGCGACTTTGAATTCGCGAAAAAATACAACTTAGCCATCAAACAGGTCGTTCAGCCTGCTAACGACGAAATCGTTGACCTAGAAAAAGCTGCTTTCACTGAGAAAGGCATTCTGTGTAACTCTGGCGAATTCGATGGTTTGGCCTTCAAAGAAGCTTTCGATGCGATTGCCACTTGGATGACAGAACGCAATTTAGGTGAAGTGAAAGTAAACTACCGACTACGCGATTGGGGTGTTAGCCGTCAGCGTTACTGGGGGACTCCTATCCCTACTATTAACCTAAAAGACGGTTCGGTTGTGCCTGTGCCAAAAGACCAACTGCCTGTCGTACTTCCAACGGATGTGATCATGGACGGTGTGAATTCACCGATCAAAAACAACCCTAGTTTCTCATCTGTTATGTTTAATGGCGAAGAAGCGGAACGCGAAACCGATACCTTCGATACTTTCATGGAGTCGTCTTGGTACTTTGCCCGTTACTGCTGCCCAGACTCTACGGATGCCATGTTAACCGAAGAAGCGAACTACTGGCTTCCTGTTGACCAATACGTTGGTGGTGTGGAGCATGCGATCCTTCACCTATTGTACTCACGCTTCTTCCATAAGTTGCTTCGTGATGCTGGTCTGGTGAACTCTGACGAACCATTCAAACGTCTACTGACGCAAGGCATGGTAAACAAAGACGGCACTAAGATGTCTAAGTCAAAAGGCAACACAGTCGACCCTCAAGAAATGATTGAGAAATACGGCGCTGATACGGTTCGCCTGTTTATGATGTTCAGTGCGCCACCAGAGCAGTCTCTCGAATGGAATGATGCCGGAGTAGATGGTGCATCACGTTTCCTACGCCGTTTGTGGGCATTGTGTTACCGTCACACCAATGCCGGCAAAGTGGGTTCTCTGGACATTGCGGCACTCAATGGCGCACAAAAAGCGTTACGCCGTAAAGCCCATGAAACCATTCAGAAAGTCACTGACGATATCGAACGTCGCCAAACCTTCAATACCGCCATTGCCGCTGTAATGGAGCTTTGTAACGACATCAGTAAATTCGAAGACACATCTGAATTGGGCCTTGCTGTCACGCAAGAAGCTTTGGAAGCGGCGACGTTGCTACTCTCCCCTATCGTTCCTCACATTGCCCATCAATTATGGAGCGAGCTAGGTCATAGTGACAATATCGTTAACACACCATGGCCAGCACTAGACGAAGAAGCCTTGGTAAAAGACGAATTGACCATTGTGGTGCAAGTACTAGGTAAAAAACGTGCCGAACTGACGGTATCTGCCAGCGCCGATGACAAAACGATTGAAGCCGAAGCGCTTGCTCATCCAAGTGTTGTTAAATACCTTGAAGGCAAAACAGTTCGTAAAGTCATTGTCGTTCCAGGCCGCTTGGTCAATATTGTGGCCAATTAATCCAAGCATAATAAGGGATGGCATGACCATCCCTTATTCTTTCACACGATTTCAGGGATCAAGAACATGACAGTCTCATTAACACACATCACTCGCTTATTTTTATTAGCCTTGCTCACCATGAGTATTGTCGCTTGTGGCTTTCATCTTCGAGGCAATGGGAGTGTTCCAAGCCAACTCAAAGTATTAACCCTCACTTCTGAAAGCGGATCAGACAGTTTTGATAGAGCACTGCGCATTGAATTAAGCAAAGCAGGCATTGTGATTCTAGACAAAAACAAAGCGACAAAAGAAACGCTAAATTTAAAAATCAATTCAATCACGACGGCAGATACTGAATTGGCTCGCGATGGAAACAATGATGTATCGCAGATTCAACGTCGTCTAAGCAGTGCTTACTTCATTCGCCAAGCGGATGGAAAATCCGTATATGGACCACGCACCATTACGACAGCGAAAACACTTACCAATCAAAACGCGGAAGAAAGCGCTAAGATGTCTTATAACCAAGCACAAGAAGAAAGCCTGAATGAAGACCTTGCTCGGCAGCTAATTTACGATCTAAATTATGCGCCATTCTAGTTGGCAACCTGGTTAGGTTAATAAAATGAAAATACGTCCTGAGCAACTAGAACAGCAGCTCAAAAAAAACCTCCTACCCATTTATATTATTTCTGGCGACGAGGTTTTATTGTGTCAAGAAGCCGCCGACCAGATTCGCAAAGCCGCTCAATTTCATCAAATAGACGAACGGCTACGTTTTGTGGCAGATGCACAATTTGATTGGCAAGACGTCATTAACGAAAACCAAAGCCTATCACTGTTTTCTAATCGCCGTATGTTTGACATTCAAATAGACAAAATGAGTGAAAAACACAGTAAGGCCTTAACGCAATTAGGCCAGTCTCTCAGTGAAGACAATGTTATCTTATTAACTCTTCCAAAAATCGACGCTCGCTCGCAAAAGGCAAAATGGTTCTCTCAACTGGAAAACCAAGGAGTATTTGTACAAATTTGGCCGATTGATGCCAGTCGATTACCAGCATGGGTACAACAACGAGCGCAGTCACTTGATCTATCGCTAACACGCGACGCTGCCAGTATTATCTGTGAGCGTGGAGAAGGTAACCTACTGGCCCTGTCTCAGGAATTAGAAAAGCTGGCATTATTGCATGGACAAGGTGCCAAAATTGACGCAGAGAAAGTGATTGAATCCGTCGCAGACAGTAGCCGTTACTCTATTTATGATTTAAGTGATCGCTTATTGATGGGAAATACCAAGGGCGCCATGCACTGTCTCAGTCAACTCGTTGCAGAAGGCGTCGAAGCCAGTATTATTCTTTGGTTGTTCAATCGAGAAATTCAGACCTTGGCAAATCTACTGCAAACTATGCAATCTTCTAGTTTTCGGCAAGCCTGTCAGACAGAAAAAATCTGGGACAAACGCGTGCCTTTTTATGAAAGCGCCCTATCTCGACACAACAAAATCACCCTACCCTATATGCAAAACTATCTAGCATTATTGGATAAAAGTATTAAAGGATTAGAAGGACCGGACAGTGAAACCGGTTTTCGCAATCTTGTCATGATGTTTTGTGGCTACAAGCCTACGATGACAGAACTGGATATTCCAGCTTAACAACCCTCTTTATTCCGCCCTTTTTTTGTAGGTACCACGCCATGATCAATAACGCCATTATCGAAGAACTCACGGTCTGGAGTACACCGCTCTTTGTCACGCAAATGCCAGACCACGACTTTCTAAAAGAGGCGTTGCTTGCAGCGGTTTACCAACAAAAAGCCACTCAAACAACCGCCATTGAAAGTCAAATCGCCCCTAAGGCGAAATACGCCTTACACGAAAGCACGTTGGATTTTCTGGATTTGGCTGACGCCAATGTAATGGAAGCAAAGCGTGCTTTAGAAGAACTTATTCTCGAGATTGCCGCTTCCGTCAACCACGCCTTTTGGCCCGAAGACATGGAAGCCGACGCGCATATTATCGAGTCTTGGTACCATGTAACGCAAAAAGGCGGCTACCATGACGCACACTCTCACCCAAATTGTTCTTGGTGCGGCATCTACTATTTAGAGCCAGGTGACGCTCACATCGAAGGCAACGGTGGACTGAATCGCTTTTATGACCCTAGAGTCAACGCAGAACATTACGCCGACCCAGGTACCGCTTACCTTGGTGGTCACGGTGTTTGGGACTTTACGCCAACAGAAGGTCAAGTCATTATCTTTCCCTCATACCTAAAACATTCTGCATTACCCTATTTTGGTGATAAAGATCGTGTGGTAATTGCCTTTAATAGCATCATCGAAGCCTATTAAAGGTGCATACGACACACTGCTAGCAAGGATGGGCCTTCACTTCCTATTGAACTGGCTCATCTCTTCGTCCGTATTGATATTCTCGTTGTTACAATAAATTTCATAAGTTTCCATTCAAAGATTCACAATGGAATGCAATTTGTAGTAATTTAACAAGGAATGTTTCATAACCACGGGGAAGTTTATGCGTTTCCAGTTTGATCAACTCAGCGGCAGTCAGCGCTATCACCTGATCACTCAAACTATTACACCACGCCCCATTGCGTGGATCATGACAAAGAATGAAAACGACAGTTTTAATCTTGCCCCGTTTTCTTATTTTGCTCCCGTTTCATCAGATCCAGCTCTTCTTATGGTGTCTATTGGTAACAAAAGCGCGGAAGTAAGCAAAGACACCAAGTTCAACCTGCAAAGAGAAAAGGAATGTGTTTTGCATATTCCAAGTGGGGATGTCATGAACGCCGTTAACGAGAGTGCCGCAACCTTATCTTATGGTGAATCTGAATTACCCAGAACCGGATTATCACTAACCGATTTTACTAAAACATTGCCGCGTATCGCACAAGCAAAAGTCGCGCTTCACTGTAAATTATTCGACATACACGCACTAGGCAACTCATCGTTTAATGCCATTTATCTGGAAATTATAGATTTATATCTTGATGATGACATTGTGACGCAAATGGATAATCACCTTGTTATTGATAACAAAAAGCTCAACCCCCTTTCACGACTAGGTGGCAATGATTATGCGCTTCTAGGTGAAACGGTCACGATCAAACGTCCTAATTAGGGCAATACAGATTTGAGGAACGAAAGATGGACGTAACAAAACAAGTACAAGCCTTCCCCTTTATGGAGAATGTGGACGCTGAACTCACCGCCGCCATGATTGGTATGGCGAACGTTAAAACACTTAAAGCCGGTGAAATTCTCGCCAAACAGTTCGAAATTGGTCAACATCTCTATTTTCTTATAGAAGGCGAAGTGGCGATTTCCGTACCACTGCAAGATACAGGTAAGTCTTATAATGTTGGATTGATACACAACCCACTCTCTCCAATTGGCTGGTCAGCATTTCGACACCCATCGCGCTACGCCACAACATTCACTGCAACCAAATCCTCCACTTTACTCTTTTGGCCTATTATTGAACTACAAAAAATTCTCGACAACAATTTGACCTTTGCGAACACATTTCTGCAATTTGTATATCAAGAATCTCTACCTGTTCTCGCTGATATTCAAAACCAAACGCGCCCTTTTTTCTCGAATGAATCCTTGGCGTTTGAAGAAACACGCCCGTTAATTGATTCTGAAACCCAAACACATGCGCTAAAAGATGCCATCAGCCTGCTCAATTATGCACCGTTTTGTGAAACCTTTACGCAAGCAGAGATACATACCTTGGCGAAAAAGTCTGCGATCTTGCTGGCTCACCAAGGCGATATTATTAGCCAACAAGATCAACTCGCTGATGGCTTATACTTGCTCATCAAAGGCAAAGTTGTGATTAGCTATCAGACAGAGTCGGGTGACATTATAACCACGCGGACAATCGCCCGAGCAGGCACTGTTCTGGCATGGGCGACACAAAATGGCAGCATGAAAAACCGCACCTCCATTATATCTTCTCGAGACAGCAGCATCTTACGCATTAAAAGAGAAGATTTGTTAGAGATGTTTCAAGATAGCCCCAAATTTTCGGTGAAATACCTCTACCGCCTTATTTGGTTAATTGGTGCCCACCTGCTCGCTGCTCGAATGCGTTATCTTTCTCAAATAGCCAATGATGAAGTGCTCGCGGTTAGCAATGTCATCGAGCAAAATGCAGCGCTATTACCCGTTAGTTCGCCTTTGTATAAAGTCAGCGAACTCTTGAAAAGTGCCATTACCACAGATGAAGCCTTTGGAGTCCTCTACAAATGCCTGCATTTTGGCTGCGTACTAGAACGTACTATTTCCGGCATGTGCTTGGATATTCTAAAAGACCTACAACGCGAAAACGCTTTTTACCGTCATCTGCAAAATGTCTATGACACCATCAATAATTTGCCCAAAGACACACCAGCTCTGGATGCGAGACGTTTAGGAACAGAGTTGTTTAAACAAGCTTTTCAGCAAGTCCCCTATGTGATCAAAGGGCTAGAAAATTTACCGAAAAAAGCAGGTTCTTTATTTATTTATAACCACCTACTAGGTTCCCCGACAAACCGACTTCCTAATGGTTTCCGCTTTTCTATGGACGCGCAATTTATCAGTGCTATGATCATAGATAAAGAATATGGTATTTCAGGGCAACGCGTTGTGCGCCGCAGTAAAGAAAGTGAGTTTTGGCGTGATGATTTTTACGGTCGATTTGGCAATATTTTTATCAACAGTTGGGACAACCTTGCTAAAGACACGCCAGAATATGATACCTTCATTAAACAATCGCAGCAGACCTTACAGCAAAACTTTCCACTCATGATATCGCCAGAAGGCCAGAGCTTTGGCACACATCAATCGCCCGGTACTTTTTTACCACATGCTTTTGAACTCGCCGGTTCTATGGGTTCTGACGAACCATGGATTGTGCCTATCGTTGTGGCGAACTTTGATAAACGAGCGGATCATAATCTGTACACCGTGATTATCAAACCTGCGTTTAAACTGTCTAGCCGAGTAGACTACAAAGATAAAGCGGCCTTAAATCAATTCCTGATGGCCTATCAAGAAGAATACAAAGGGTATGTTGAAGAAGCCGTTGAGCTATCAAGAGAAATACGCCAATACCCGATTTTCAGTGGTAAGAACGGTTATCGCTCTAATGTAATGAGCTTAAATCAGATTGACATTGAATTCGAATCTGATGTTCGAGAGCTTGAGTTCCACCTAGCCTATCAAAAATACAAAGAGCGGCCTGTGGCGTTTTATGGTTCCTCTACCATGCGTTTATGGAATGATTTTGCCCATCACTTCCGCGATAAGGATGGTATAAACCTTGGCTTTGGTGGTGCAACTCTCGAAGCGTGTGTGTATTATTTTGAACGTATCATCTTGCCCCACAAACCACGCTCAATGGTGATTTATGCTGGCGATAATGACATAGGCAATCATTGTGACAGCAATAAAGTGGTTGACCTTTATATTGAGCTATTGCAAAAAATAGATCGTCATTTACCTGGCATTCCCGTCACGCTCATTAGCATAAAATGCAGCCCTGTTCGCTTAAAAATGCGCAAAACCATAGAGAAAGCCAATGAGCAATTAATCAGATTGGCAAAAACGCGCCCTAACACGCAATACTTGGATTTGTTTTCGACGCTATTAGATCGAAAGGGAGAAATAAAAGACAATCTTTTCGAAGGCGACAAATTGCACTTGAACCACAAGGCGTATGAACTTTGGACCAGTAAATTACTGGAAACGGAAGCGTTTATTTTTAAAAAATAAACGCGTTCCATGACAATAAAAACGCTCGATGACGGCCCTCCCAATAGGCATTTTCTCGCCATTGGGTATCTGCCCCAGTCCGAGCGTTTTTTTGTTGCCGAAAAAAATCACCATAGGTCATATCAAGACCAACTGATACCGCTACTGGGATTCAATGCCCTCACTCCCTAGCACATCGTTGCTCACATCACGCCCCCTAATAAAAAGAAGAGGACGTATTGACCTTTAGCAAAAAAAAGGTCAGCATAGAAAAACCACCTATATTAAGAATTCAGATTATTTTATGAATAACAATGTCTTAAACAAACGCAACGGCGATAAACGTAAAGCTAAAAAGCTTTGCGGCGCTGACGTGTGGAAATAAGATACAAACAACTCCCCGGCAGCATTCTCGCTGACGGTCTATCTCTCTTTTCAGCAGAATGCATACCGGCCTAAATGAGGCAACAGTATGTTTTACGGCGCAATCACAGCATTAGTCACTCCTTTTCGTAACGGTCAGCTAGATGAAGACGCCTTGCGCAACATCGTGCGCTGGCAAATTGACCAAGGTATCAATGGTCTCGTGCCTGTTGGTACCACAGGGGAATCTCCCACATTAAGCGAGCACGAACATAAACGCGTCATTGAAATTACCGTACAAGAAACCAACAAAGCCGTTCCAGTGCTAGCGGGTGCTGGCTCAAACAACCCAGTCGAAGCGGTGAATTATTCAGAATTTGCCTATCAAGCCGGGGCAGATGCAACGCTGCATGTAGCGGGATACTACAACCGTCCTAATCAAGCGGGCTTGTACGAACACTTCAAATATGTCCATGACAACAGCAAACTTCCTATCATTCTTTACAACATTCCACCACGCTCCGTTGTTGGCTTAGAAGTGGCAACCATGGCTCGCCTGGCTGAATTACCCAGAATCATTGGCGTTAAAGATGCAACCGGTGATTTAACACGACCTATTCGTGAACGCGCCCTAATCAACAAACCTTTTAATTTCTTAAGTGGTGACGACATTACCACAGTGGCTTATAACGTTGGCGGCGGCAATGGTTGTATTTCAGTGACATCAAACGTTGCTCCCAAACAAATCGTGGAATTACAACGCCTGTGTCGAGAAGGAAAATATGTAGAAGCTGCCCACTTGCAAGACAAGCTATTTGCGTTGCACACCGCCCTTTTCATTGAACCCAATCCTACAGGCCCAAAATACGCCATGTCGTTGTTAGGTCTGTGTACAGAAGAGTGCCGCTTGCCCATGGTTCCTTTGCAAGACAGCACAAAAGCGACAATTCGTCGTATCATGGAAGAGTTAGAACTGATTTAACAACCCACGACGGAATATGAAATCAATAAACAGCCCACCCCAAAAAGTTGGGCTGTTTTATTGTCTCCTTGACGTTAAGACTTCGCCAAGCGAACCACATACAGCAGGATAATGGCCCCCACGGTTGCGGTGACAAGCGACCCTAAAAAACTACCAGAATACAAACCTAAAAGCTGGAACGTAAAGCCACCAACAAAAGACCCGACAACACCAATAACAATATTACCGACCAAACCAAAACCAGCGCCTTTTACAAACTGACCCGCTAACCAACCCGCTAATGCACCAATAAACAAAAAAGCTAAAATTTCCATAAAATGATCCTTATATTGTGTATAGCATAATCTTTTAGACTAGCATCTATTCACATCAGGTACCTAGAAAAGCGCTAAATTCTCCATACTGCTCACCCGTTTATTCTTTTTTCTGTTACTTTGTCATGAAAGTATCATGCTTTTTGAATAAATATTGATACAGTGTCCTTGGGGCGTTCGGAACCCCCCTTTAAACATGGTGACATTAAGCTTAGATGAGGAAATCTAGATGGGTAAGGTACATTTTGTTGGTGGTGAAAAAGGCGGTGTAGGCAAATCCATGACCGCACGCGTATTGGCACAATATTATATCGATAATGATCAGCCTTTTTTAGGATTTGACTGCGACGCCTCTCACGGTACTTTTTCACGTTTTTACAATGAATTCGCCTCCCCTATTTTAATTGGCGAAGAAGACAGTTTGGACGGCATGTTAGCCGCTATTGAAGAATACCCTGACCGTGATTTGATTATTGACCTAGCCGCTCAAGCGGCACAGCCATTAGGAAAATGGATTGAAGAAACCGATGTATTTGGTTTACTGGATGAAATGGGCTACCAAGTTTGTCTATGGCATGTGATGGACGATGGCGCTGACTCTGTGACATTGCTTGACGATTTACTCGACCGCTACACGCAACCCTCTGTGGACTTTGTCGTGGTACAAAACCTCGGTCGAGGCACTGATTTTACTCGCTTTCAAAAATCAGAAACGTTCAAAAAAGCGATAAGCCGAGAGGCCTTGATCATCGAGTTACCAAAACTACAAAGCAAACTGACACAAAAAATTGATTTCAATAACAGCAGTTTTTGGGCGGTGGCAAACGATAAAAGCATCATGAACATCGCCGAACGTCAACGCATGAAAGTCTGGTTACGCAATACTTATGAGCAATTAGCACAACTTGGCTAATAGTTATCTATTTAAGCAACACAAAAAAGCCAACAGACGTTGGCTTTTTTGTGTTGTGTGCTAGATGCCGGTCAGCAGAGAAACATTACTCTTGGACATCCATATACTTATTCGCCCATACACGGTTTTCTTCTAGTGTAGAATAACGGGTAGAAAGCTCAGAAGCATTCAAAGTACCTTCCGCAATACCACGCTGCTCACGCAAGCAATCATAAGTGGCTTTAATCGCCGCAAAATACGCAGCATGACCATTTACCACTATCCGTACACCGTTGGCCGCCAAACGCTCACGATCACGTAATTCTGGATTGTCGTAAGCCACCAGCATGATTGGAATAGAAATATGTTGGCTAATTTCTTCTAAATGCGCAAAGTCACGAATACCAACCATACAGATACCATCAACCCCAACTGCCTGATACGCTTTGACGCGTGCAATGGTTTCTTCCGTTGTCAACTGACCCGCATTCGTACGTGCAATAATGCTCATTATAGGATCGATACGAGCTTCTAGAGCCGCTTTTAATTTACCAACCGCTTCTTCCACTGGGATCAAGTCTGTCGATTTATGACCGTATTTTGCAGGCAACAAAGTATCTTCAATGGTTAATGCTGCCACGCCAGCGCGTTCAAGTTCCACGATGGTTCGCATGACGTTAAGCGCATTACCATAGCCATGATCCGCGTCCGCAATTATTGGCAAACGCGCAACGCGCCCAATTCGAGTTGCTTGTTCCGTAAACTCACTCAACGTAATCAATGCAAAATCAGGAGCTGCCAAAACTTGTAAAGATGCAACAGAGCCACCTAAAATCCCTACTTCAAAGCCAAGATCTGCAGCAATACGAGCCGACATAGGATCAAATGTAGAAGCGGTGTAATAGCACTTGCCGCTTGCTAATAATGCTCGAAAATCATTACGCAAATCATGCTGGGAAGGTGTTGCCATAAATATACTCCTAAAAGATGTCACTAAATTTCATATTGAGACCTTTTCACGATGTCACAAGGAGAGGCAATACGAGGCAAAAATAAACGAGAAAGCGGACACTTACATGGATGTGAGTGATATGGCGTCGCAGGACGCAAAAGCCATACTCATGAGGTATAAATGAGCATTTCGAGTTTGTTTTTCACAAAGTATTGACGAGTGCGGCAGTCGTGCAAAGATCTCATATAGTGTAAATGCCGCGGATTATACTCTCCTTCGGCCTCTGCTTCATCAACAACAAACCAATTGGTTAGGTTTTGTAAGTAAATTACCACCTAAAAGCGACAAAATACCCTGTGTTGAAAAGAGTTTACAAACTTTGAAAAAATAAGGGATATGACTATTACTAGAGATAGGGTCACAAATACAATGTTTCTTGATGTTGCGACGTCCAACGAAGTTTATGAAAAAAACCAGTAAATCACGAGCAATATATAATAAGAGGGGAACGTCATTCCCCTCTTATTTGTAGGCAACAGGCAACAATCTTGCTAGCGATTAGGTATCGCACAAACAAAACTGTTGGCACTTTCAATGTTCCCTTTGCCATCATAAGTGGCAACACTAGGATAAGGACACAATGGACGCGTTCGCGTTGCACTCCATGAAACGGGTAACTCTTCGTTTACACCACCCGGATTGCCTTCGCCTCGCGCTGTAGCAATAACCTGCTGTGGTTTCTCTCCCTTTTCCACCCATGCCACCAAGGGCGTCAACATATCGAACTGGTCTGTCGACTGTCCGCCGCGACAATGCCCCATACCAGGTACAGGATAGAATTGAGCGAAATCGCCGGCATGTCCATTATTTTCAGCATTTAAGGCTTGATACCAAGCCTCTGTATCTTGAACAGAAAAAATGGCATCTGACACACCATGATACACCATGATTTTGCCGCCCTTGTTTCGCAAAGTAGACATATCTTCAGGTACGGGTGGTGTCATAAAAGACATCGCAGATTCCTTATAAACCGCGGTTGTGCTATCTACGTTTGCCACCAAGTCGTCAATATTGGCATTCCAAACAAAATCCGCGCCATTGAAATGGCGAATACTGTAGTCTTTTAATTCAACTGGCGGCGTATTAAAAATCATTGCCACCGCCCCTGAGTCTCGCTCAATCGGTGACGAATATTCCCACACCATTTGGTCACTATTATTGATGCCAACATCATAAGGGAAAGGAGAGTAAACACGTTTTCCATCACTCGTCGTCACGCCTTTAAAAATACGCTCAACTGCGTCTTTCTGGGGCTGTGTAAGACACATACCGTCACGTTCGCTATCGCAAGTAGCCACGTCGGTTTGAATACTAAAAGCCGTTTGACACGCTTTAAAGTCTTGTATCATGTCATCTTTAACACCATCAAGCGCATCGCATTTAGCCAAAATAGCGTTTGAAACAGTGGTGCGTTCTGTCAGTGTAAAAGCGGTTTGCAAATCCGCTTTATTGGTATTTGGAACCGATGCATACACATGAGCCCCCGCAATGCTAGCCACCGCGGCAAGTGGTAAGCGATAGCCTGGCGCACCAACTAAAATGCCATCATATTCATCGGCATATCGTGTTGCCGCGATCATGGCGTGTCGACCACCATTAGAGCAACCCGCAAAATAACTGCGATCAGGCCCTTTGCCATAAACTTGGTTAATGACTGTTTTAGCCATCGGCGTTAACTTAGCCACCGCCTGATAACCATAATCGAGTCGTGCTTGTGGGTCATACGCAAACGTTGGTAATGGTTTATCATGGCCCGCATCGGAACTAATAACCGCAAAACCCTGTAATAAGGCCCCCGTTAATGGACCCCCTCCCAAAGCGCCATCCGCCGTTCTGACTGCACCATCTAAACCACCATTTGCTTGGTATAAAAACCGCCCATTCCACGCTTTTGGTAAACGTAATTCGAAACCAATAGCATAGGGCTTGCCATCGACTTCACCGATTCGTCCATGCATTTTACCTTTCACCAAACAATGCTCTTCTATATCGTTGTCACCCTGTTTCAAAGCACCTTTCAGCACAGTTTCAATTGAATCTATCACTGTGTCGCTTGCAACCAAAAGCGAAGAAAGCCCTTCACAACGGGTCGACAGAACAGAGGGCTTAGCTTCACTCAACGATGAGGTGTGAACAACTGACGCCGCGTTCGTGAGACCGCTATAGACAGTAAGACCGCCGAGAGCGATTGCCAGTAAGCTAGGTTTGTACAAAAACGAATGCATGGTTGACTTCCTTATAGTGTTAATAATTATTGTTTTCCATATAAACAGAATATAAGAAAGTTACCCAAAAAACGGCATAATTTTTTCGCTCAATACATTCAAAAAACGCACAAAGCAAAGGGTTTTATGTGGTAATTTTCCTACATAAAAAAGCCTAAAATGTACTTGAAAGTTGTTTTTTGAAATAAAATTTCTTTTTTTATAAAAAAACGCTCTATTGAGGGCTAGTTTTTATACAGTGAAGCAGTGACAGAGACAAATTCTAGGGATAACATACAGCCCCAGCATCCCCCGTGCGCCCTTTTATGGTTTTCAATCCTATTGATAATGTTAAGGTTCTCGAATGAACGCTTGGTATCTCATCTGCTTTCTCTCGGCACTAGCGGTTTTTATCGCTTTTACCAACCAATATATACTCAAAATGCAAACAACAATCGCCATTACCACAGGGTCTGTGGTGATTTCTTTACTGCTGATTCTGGCGGTTAAAATGCTCGGTGATGAAACCGCTGTGTTCATCACTCAAGTGGTTTCTGATATAGACTTTAATCAGCTATTATTAAAAGGCATGCTAGGCTTTCTATTATTTGCAGGGGCATTGGAAATCGATCTTGCCGCTCTAAAAAGACAGCGCTGGGAAATCACTATCTTAGTGTTATTTTCCACTTTAGCGTCGACTTTTATTGTTGGTTATCTAAGCTATTACGTGTTTGCTTTACTTAGCTTCCCAGTACCGCTTATCTACTGCTTGCTGTTTGGCGCTTTGATTAGCCCTACTGACCCGATTGCTGTATTAGCTATTATCAAGCAAATGAGTGCACCACAAGGTATTTCGATTCAAGTAGAAGGTGAATCATTGTTTAATGACGGTGTCGGCTTGGTCATTTTTACCACCATCTTTGCCGTTGCCTTTTACGGCACAGAAGCCAGCTTCCAAGAAGTCGCTGAGCTCTTTTTAGTCGACGCCATTGGCGGCATTGTGTTTGGTCTCGTCATCGCCTTGGTGGGCCACTTTGTTATTATCAATTGCAAAGACATTAATACCCGTCTATTGGTCACACTCACGATTCCCTCTGCCGGCTTTGCGTTGGCGAATATTTGGGAAATATCCGGCGCACTTGCCATGGTGACCAGCGGTATTCTTCTTGGCAACATCACTCGTGCAAAAGCATCAAAACGAAGCGGACCAGATGGTACGCGCTATGTGAAAGACTTTTGGCATGCAACAGACAGCTTTTTAAACGCATTGCTTTTCCTCATCATAGGTATGCTGATCGTTACTATGCCGCTCACATGGGAAATCATTGGTTTGGGCTTAGTCATGGTGCCTGTCGTGCTGCTGGCTCGTTTTATCAGTGTCGGTAGCCCATACCTGATCTTCAAACGCTACCGTCAATATGACAAACATTCTGTTAAAATTCTGACATGGGGCGGTTTACGAGGCGGTTTAGCTTTGGCAATGGCGGCGGCTATTCCAACCAATAAAATGATGATTGAAGGTATGGATCTGCACGACATCATCGTTATCATTACTTATGTCGTGGTGATATTCTCCATCATAGTACAGGGCCTCACTATTTCGCCTTTGATTCAGAAGAGTATCCTAGCCGCGAAAGAAAAGACTAAATAATCGTCTGCGAACAAGGCAGCCATGAAAAAAGCCAACCCAGTGTTGGCTTTTTTCATTCTGATGTTGCAAACCTTGCTCTAGATCACAAATAGGCTTACGAAACCATTATAAAATACCGTTATAGCAATCGCTGAAATCTACCATGGTGTATGTTTTCAATCGCCGTTCAACTAGGAAGAAAACCCCTAATGTCACCTAAATCAAACCACATATTGCAACGTAATAATGTCAAGCTCTCTGGCAAAGGTGAACAAACCATGATGCTGGCGCACGGTTTCGGGTGCAATCAAACCCTGTGGCGTTTCATGCTTCCTTATCTAGAAGAAAAATATCAAATCGTCTTGTTTGATTACGTTGGCAGTGGTAATTCTGACTTTTCAGCCTACCAAAAAGATCGCTATGAGCATTTAGAAGGTTATGCCCTCGACATTATTGAAATCTGCGACACCCTAAATCTTAAGAACATCATTTTTGTTGGCCATTCGGTCAGCAGCACTATAGGTTGGATTGCGGCGAAACAACGCCCTGAACTTTTCTCACACCTTATCGCTGTTTGCCCCTCTCCTTGCTTTTTAAACATTGGCACAGAATACCAAGGCGGTTTTGAGAAACAAGATTTAGAAGGGCTTATTCAGTTGATGGATAAGGATTACATTGGCTGGGGAAACTATCTAGCCCCGATTGTCATGGGCACAGACTTATCCCCCATTGGCACAAGCTCAAATGAAGACGATGTCTTGGTACATGAGCTACTCAACAGTTTTTGCTCTACCGATGTTACTTACTCGAAGCCTTTTGCGCAGGCCACTTTTTTCTCTGACTATCGATCTTTACTGCCCGACATCCACCACCCCTGTCTGATATTACAAAGCTCAGACGATTCATTGGTTGCTGTTAGTGTAGGAGAATACACACAACGCCATTTGCAAAATGCCCAACTGCAAATCATAGAAGCAAAAGGACATTGTTTGCACATGACACGCCCTATGGACGTCGTCAAACATATGAACGCTTTTATTATTAATAATAAATAACGGCCATCTACAGATACGCTCTCAATTAACCTCTGTATGCCAATTTGCCATTGAATACTTAAAAAATCCGTCTAAAATCACGCCATACTTTAAAATAGGATAGGATTGTTATGACTTCATTTACCATTCTCGATGGCGGCATGGGCCGAGAACTTGAACGCCGTGGTGCCCCTTTTAAACAACCAGAATGGTCAGCGTTGGCAATGATGGAAGCACCCAATATAGTAAAAGAAGTGCATCAGTCTTATATTGCCAGTGGCTCACGAGTCATCACCACCAATAGCTATGCTCTAGTGCCCTTTCATATCGGTGAAGACGTTTTTAAAGAACAGGGGCGAGCACTCGCGGTACTTTCAGGTAAAGTTGCCCGCGAAGCGGCTGACGAAAGTGGCACTGATACTCAAGTCGCTGGATCCCTAGCGCCTTTGTTTGGCTCCTATCGCGCTGATCTTTATCAAGCGGATCGTGTTGAAGAACTCGCTGTCCCTCTGATCGAGTCTTTGACTCCTTACGTAGACCTTTGGTTATCTGAAACTCAAAGCCTCATCGATGAAGTCACTCGAGTAAAAGCGCTCGTGGATAAAATCGATGTTGATAAAAAACCGTTCTGGGTATCTTTTACGCTTGAAGATTCAGAGCCGACTACAGAGCCTCTATTGCGCTCCGGTGAAACCGTCGTTGAAGCGGTGAAAGCGATGCAGGCAATTGGAGTAAGTGCTATTTTGTTTAATTGCAGCCAGCCCGAAATCATTGGCGAAGCCATTCAAGTCACGCAAAAAACCTTAGCCTCGTTGAATGCATCGTCTATACAAATCGGCGCCTATGCCAATGCGTTCCCACCCCAACCCAAAAACGCCACTGCGAATGATGGACTAGACGAACTCCGCGCGGATTTGACACCGCCTGCGTATCTCGCTTGGGTAAAACAATGGCAAAAAGACGGCGCCACCTTGATCGGCGGATGCTGCGGAATTGGACCAGAACACATTGCCGCTATTTCGGCATATTGCGCAACAGAGTAAATTGACTGACTCAAAAGATGACGTTTTTCACGTCATCTTTTGAGGATGATTTATTCCTGCAAGACTTGAGCAATCTCTTGCACCATTGGGTTAAGTACTTGGTCAAACCAGCTTCTCGAAAGTGCTTTCACCATACTGCCATAGCCATCTGACTGCAGCTCAGTCTTAACATTAAAGGTGTTCGAAGCCGACAGCTCACCTGAGGCTGAAATAACCTGCCAGCGCCCTGATATATGGATAATGCCATTTAAATCTGCGTAAAAATTATCCACTTCAATATTTAATAAAGCGGTTGCACTAGCGGGAAAACGTTGACCACCAAACCATGTAATATTAGGCAACACCTTCTCAAAGCGCTGTTGAGTCAGACGGGTTAATTGACTCGATAAAGACTCCGCCCACAAGTTATTCTGCGAACGATAGACCTCTCCACTCTCGGTGACCAAGACAATCTCATTTCCGGCTAGATAATGAGCAACCACAATAGGCATAAGCCTTACTGCACTCTCTTTTGTCGGGTGAATCTGTCCTTTTTGTAGTCCATTATCCATTAACAAATATTCATTGCTGGGGACTGTCGGTGTGGCACAGGCGGCCAATATCCCACTTAGGACCACTAACAACAAAACACGCTTAACCATTCTCATATGCCTTCTATTCCTACACTATTTCGCCGCTTTTGGTTGAACATCTACACGAGGCTTACTATCAAAAATCAACGTATTCGGATTTTCTCGCACTTGACGAAGCAAAGGCTGCAACTCATTTAATGCGCGTCCTAGCGACTCCATATTTTCTTTTAATGGTCGGCCAATCTGACCATTCGCCTGATAACTTTGTAAGGTCAAGTTTAGCTCATTAATCGTAGACACCAAGTCAGCCGGTAACTGCTGAGTTTCTGATTTATCGAGCAACTGGCTAACACTTTTACTGAGCGCTTGTAATTGACGTAGTGTTTCATTCGTTTCTTGCAAGGTATGACCAAGCTGCTTAAACGTACTGTCTAATGGCACTTGCGACAAATTATCCAAAATCGTCACGACCTTGGTCTCTATATTGGCAAAAGCATCTGGCGCTGTTGGAAAAATCTGATACCCCTCAAACTCTTTTCGCGTTATCGGTGACGGATTCTCAACAAAATCTATGTTAATGACTTTTGCTGCGTTCAAATAGTTGCCAATTTTTAACGACGCACGTAAACCTTTATTAATACGCTCTTCAATGAGTTCATTCCATTTTTGTAAAGACATCTCACCAGAAGTACTGGCTGCATTTAAACGCTGAGGCTCAATACGCGCTCTAACGGGAATCAAGGGAGTATCCAAAGACGTCAATGCATCCATTGATATGCCATTAAAAGGCACATCCAACACAGTCCCTATACGCACACCTCGAAACTCCACCGCAGCCCCTGGAACCAGACCGCTTACGTTGCTGTCAAACAAAAAGACATAGTTGATAAACTCATCGTAGACATTATTGTTCGCGCTTTCTTTGCTCGAAAACAAACGAAACTGTGTCATGTCAGCAACAGGCGCTCCAGGCGGGCGACCAACAGGTAAACCAAATGAAATACCGCCCGCTAAAAACGTTTCTAAAGAATCGAGACGAACCTCAAAACCACTGGCCGAACTCTTCAATGAAAGTCCTGGCGTCATCCAGAATTGCACGTCGCTGTTTATCAACGCATCATATGGCGAGCGAATGACAATACGATAAGTGATCGCGCCTTTATCGGAATCAAAACCTACTTTCTCGACGTAACCCACTTCGTAACCACGAAAATGCACCAAGGCACCCACATCCAACTTAGAGCCTTCCGTACTCGACAACATAAGCCGCACGCCCTCGTTTTCGGTAGACAGTGGCGGCTGGTTCAATATGGTAAAGTCCGTCTGCTGCCGTCCTTTTACTCCTGGCGTCATATCAATATAGGCACCCGACAGCAAGGTCCCTAATCCACTCACCCCTTCTTTACCGATTCGCGGTTTTACGACCCAAAATTTCGCATCATCGCGCAACATTTGCTCAGTACCATGATTCATGCGTACTTTAATAACCGCACTTTCATAATCCTCACTAAGGCGAATATCGATCACCCTTCCAACGTCCACGTTACGGGATTTGAGCTTCGTCTTGCCCATCTCCAAACCTTCTGCATTTGAAGCAATAAGCGTAATAACAGGACCTTGCGTTGACCAATTTTGATAGAGCATCCAAGCCGCCACCAAAAGCGCGATCAAAGGCACCAACCAAATAGAATTAAACCGAACTTGTCGCATATTCTCGATCTGTTTAATGGGCCCTCTCACTCTTCTCTCCTCTCAGAAACAGACACAGTGCGTGCCTCGTCTTTATCCCATAGTAACCGTGGATCAAACGTCATCGCTGCCAACATGGTCAAAACAACCATCGCCGTAAATGACAACACCGCAGTCCCCGGTAAAATCGACATAAAATTGCCCATTTGTACCATACTGGTCAAAATAGCCACCACAAACACATCAATCATTGACCAACGCCCTACAAACTCCGTAATACGGTACAGCTTGATTTTTTGTTCCGTTAATCGCTTGCTCGGAAAATGACACTGCCAGCAAAGCCAGCTCAGCGACAACACTTTCGCAAGAGGAATCACCACACTCGCCAGCAAAATAATCAGGGCAACAGGATAAGAACCTAAGGACCAAAGCAACAACACTCCACCCATGATAGTTGATGGTTCCGTATTTCCTAAAAAAGTGGTTTGCATGATAGGAAAGACATTTGCAGGGATATAAATCACAACAGACGCCACCAGCAAAGCAGCCGTTGAACTTAAGCTCTTTGGGCGACGACTGTAGACAGAATGACCACAACGATTACAGTGACGTTTGTGCGCTGCTAAAGTCGCACCACAGAAATGACACCCTATCACCCCCTGCTCCTTCGCTGTTCCTGTGACAACAGGCTGATCATCGGCTTTTCCAGCGACTTTATTCCATAGCCATCGCTTATCGACCAAACTCTCTGTTTTCAGCAACAAGATGACATAACCGCAAAAAGCCCAAAAAGACAGTTCAAATGAAATATCCGCCAAGCTGTTCATCTTAACCAGCGCAACCAGAATACCCACAAGAAACACATCCACCATTAGCCATGGCTGAATCACAACAATCCAACGCACACAGTAACGCTGAGCAAAATTCAATACATGCTTATGCTGAAAAGACCAAACCAGAAATAAAATAGAGAAAAGATACACTAACGGAAACACAAACAAAGCGAGGCTAATAATAACCCCTAACAGCAAATGACCTTGGCCAAGCAACACACTCAAGGTATGAAACAAGGTCACCGTACGTTCAATACCATTCGTCGAAAAGCCAAGAAAAGGAAAGCTCATCGCTAGTGCCAACATTAACAGCGACGACAGACCGGCCGCGATAATTCTTCCAGCAGCGTGTCTGTGCACACTAACTAACACATGACCACAATGTTGACATCGAAAACGTTCACCACTCTTTAAAGGTGGGATTGGATTGATAAAATCACATTCTTCACAAGCCGTCACATTTTCATAAAACACAAAATGGCTCATATCAACACCGCGACTCAATCGAGCACTCCAATAAAAGGACGTAAAAAACCATCTAACACGAGAACACTGATCATAATCAAGCTATTAAAGATATTCACCACAAAGTAACCCATTCAGAATGAACGTTAGAACCTTGGGTGAATACCGTCAAACCACCTTGTCAATGAGAACTGAAAGTCTCAACAGACGAAACGAAAGCGCTATTCTTCTCAAGCGCTCGGTTTCAATCTTCATCTACATAGCCCTCGATTTTTGACGTTAGACACTAAACTTGCTACGAAACGCAAAATACACCGCGCCCACGAGACACAACCCCGCCCACAAATAATCAAGTTTTAATGGTTCTTTTAGGTAATAAACAGAAAATGGCACAAATACCATTAATGTGATCACCTCTTGCATGATTTTTAACTGCCCAACATTCAGTGCCGTATAACCGATACGATTGGCAGGTACCTGCAACAGGTACTCAAACAGAGCAATACCCCAGCTTATCAAAGCGGCAATGATCCAAGGCTTGTTGTTCAACTCTTTCAAATGAGCATACCAAGCAAAAGTCATAAAAATATTGCTACAAATTAATAAAGAAACACTCAACGCAATGGGATGCATAGGTTTTACCAGATAAAAATAAGACAAGGTACAAAAACAGCTAATTAAAGCATATCACTAGAATAAACGCCCTAGGAAGTTGCCTAACAATCAACTCTTAATGACGCATTGTCGGACCACCATTACCCGGCCCACCATGACCACCGCCATGACCACCACCATGAGGTCCACCCGGTAGCATAACGCACGCCGTCAAGGTAAACACAACCAAACTCAACACCAAAAATTGGAACACCTTATTCATCATTTGCATGATTCCACCCACTGTTTTTAAAACCAGACAGCAGCATAAAAACTTGCCTTGTCTTTTACAAATAACCAAAAGACATTTTTGTGAAAATCCTTAATATTCCCTTATAAGCCTGCACCATAGACAAAAAACAAGGCCCAGAAAAAGCACGCATCAGCCAACAACGAAGCATTAACCCGCCCCTGCATTGCCCGAAAATATTTTTACTCAAAAACGAAATATCCCCCTTTACTTGTTCGATAATAAGCACATACTTAACTTACTACGTGACAATTGTTGTTCCAACGTTCGTAGCAGCCCTTCAGTTGATGCCAATCGACTAAGGTTATATGTAATGGCTAATGGTGGATATCATGAGTAAAAGTCAAGACAGTAAAAAAGAGACCAAAAAGAAACCACTTTTAACACCAAAAGAAAAGAAAGCAGCGAAGGCAACAAAAAAATCCACAACCAATACATCCGGTAATTAACGTTTCCCGCCAGTCATCATCTTGTCATGGTGGCGTTTTATTCGAGTCATCTAAGCCCTAACATATGTTAGGGCTTTTTTATTGCCAGCATCAATCAACCACTATGGATACGACTAACGACTACGGACGTGATGATTTTTGAGGGCCACGACCATTCGATGGACGCTTACCATTTGAAGCAGGCTTACCACTGTTTTTAGGTGATCCACCAGGCTTCCCATTCGGTCGCTTACTGCCTCCAGCACCACTCGTTGCAGGCTTTTTAGCATCACCAAAAGGACGTCTGTCTTTGCTTTTAGAGCCCGCAGGCTTTCTAGAATCATCCTTAGGGTATTTGGTGTTGCCTTTTGTGGCAGTCGTAGGCTTAGATGGTGTATTAGGGCGAGCATTTTTACGCGGTGCATTACGGGATTTTTTTGCTGGCGCATTGGCTTCTGAAGAAGAATCTTCAACCGATTTTAACAAAACAGACAACTCTTTTTGTGTCAGGTCACGCCATTCACCAACCGGTAACCCTTTAAGGCTTACGTTCATGATGCGAGTACGTTCTAACTTCATTACCTCGTAACCAAAATGTTCACACATACGGCGAATTTGTCGATTCAAACCTTGCACCAAGGTAATGTTAAACACATTCGGGGATATCTTGGTCACTGGGCACTTCTTGGTCATGGTCCCCAAAATAGGCACACCACCCGCCAAACCCGCAATAAAATCATCGGTAATAGGCTTATTCACCGTGACCAAGTATTCTTTCTCGTGGTTATTACCCGCTCGTAATACCTTATTAACCAGATCGCCGTTATTGGTCAAAAAGATCAAGCCTTGAGAGTCTTTGTCCAAACGACCAATCGGAAAAATACGTACTCCATGGCTCACAAAATCGACAATATTATTCTTCTCCGAACTCTCCGTGGTACTGACAATCCCAACAGGCTTATTCAACGCAATAAAAACAAAATCATCCGCGTCTTGGGGCTCAATGATCTGCCCATTTACCCGCACAGTGTCACCGGCTACCACTTGATCACCCACCGAGGCACGCTTGCCATTGATGAACACATTACCTTGTTCAATAAAGCGGTCAGCGTCCCTTCGAGAGCAGATACCGCTTTCGCTGATGTATTTATTTAGACGAGTAGAAGATGCGTTAAACATAAAGTGCCGTTTTACCTAATAAAAAGCCTTTCTGACAGAGAAAAGCCTGAACAAAATGAATCGTCAACAACGAAATAGCGCACATTATATAGGAAACACGACAAGCATTTTAGGATCATGCTCCAGAAAGATCAGAAAAACATCGCAAACAAAAAAAGGTTAAGAAAACCTTAATTTTCCCTCCCTACACTCCGTGCATCAGACAACATCACCCTAGAGAGCCACCCATGCGCACATCGAGTAGGGTGAGGCGTTACCGCCTCA
>NZ_QGOK01000013.1 GCF_003259175.1 Marinomonas shanghaiensis
CCTGAAGGCCGACCTACATGCGATTGGGTTTTGTGTGGTTGGGCTTTTGACGGCCTGAAGGTCGACCTACATTTGGGTGGGTTTGGTGTGACCGTTTTTTTGACGGTCTAAAGGCCGTTCAACATTTGATTCGTGTTGGTTTTGTGTTTGTCCTTTATTTCTGCATTTTTATATTTCTTGCTCCTAAGTTTTGTTAGACTGATAGGATTATTTTGTCATATGCGAAGGATCTGTTTTGAAAATCATTCCTGTCATTTTATCTGGTGGTGTAGGTAGTCGTCTTTGGCCGTTATCGCGTGAGCATTTTCCTAAGCAATGCCTGCCTTTAACGGATACCGAATACAGTCTTTTACAGCAGACGATGTTGAGAACGGCGGCTTTGGATGTGGTGTCGCCTATTGTGGTGTGCAATGAGGATCATCGCTTTTTGATTGCTCAGCAGTTGCAGGCTTTGAAGGTGAAAGACGCGAGTATTGTGTTGGAGCCTAAAGGTCGTAATACCGCACCGGCGATTGCCTTGGCGGCGTTGGAAGCGCAGCGTTGTCATGGAAATGAGGCGTTATTGTTGGTGTTGCCTGCGGATCATGTGATTAGAGATGTGGCGGCCTTTGAAGCGACGATTCAGCAGGCAGTTATGTTGGCGAATGAAAATGCCTTGGTGACTTTTGGGGTGCAGCCTACACGTCCTGAAACGGGTTATGGTTACATTCGCGCCGGTGAAGATTATGCGGTCGCAGAGTTTGTCGAGAAACCGAATCTTGAAAAGGCTCAGGCCTATTTAGATTCTGGTGACTACCTGTGGAACAGCGGGATGTTTTTGTTCCGTGCTAAGGCGTTTTTGGATGAATTGGCATTGCATCGGGGGGATATTTTCCAAACGGTGAGCCAAGCCTACCAAGAGCGTTCGGAAGATTTGGACTTTGTGCGTATCGATGCAGAGTTGTTTGCACAATGCCCTGAAGAGTCGATTGATTTCGCGGTGATGGAGCCGACGAAAAAAGCGAAAGTCGTGCCTTATGCGGGGGATTGGAGTGACATTGGGGCTTGGGATGCGTTGTACGATTACGCAGATAAAGACGCTGACAATAATGTCCTGCTAGGCGATGTCATGGCAGAAGGTTCTACTGACTGCCTTATCCGTTCTGAGTCGCGTTTGGTTGCCGCGGTGGGGGTGCGTGATTTGGTGATTGTCGAGACGGCTGATGCGGTGTTGGTAATGGATAAAAACAACGCCCAAGATGTGAAGAAGATTGTGAAACGCATCCAAGCCGAAGGTCGTGAAGAGCATATGTATCACACCACCGTGCATCGCCCTTGGGGAACCTACCAAACAGTCGATCTTGGTCATCGTCATCAAGTAAAACGTATCATGGTCAAGCCCGGCGAGAAGTTAAGTGTGCAGATGCATCATCATCGTGCAGAGCATTGGGTGGTGGTGTCTGGTACGGCGAAGGTGCAAAACGGTGATCGTGAAATTCTGCTCACCGAAAACGAATCGACTTACATTCCGGTGGGTGTGGTGCATGCCTTAGAAAATCCTGGCAAGATTCCTCTGGAGCTAGTGGAAGTGCAGTCGGGTAGTTATTTGGGCGAAGACGACATTGTGCGTTTCAGTGACCGCTATGGTCGTTAAAACAATGGCCGTTGATAAAATGATCGCTGAGCAAGGGTTGATAAAATGAGTACAAATGCTGTGCAGGTAAAACAACTTAGCACTGAGTTGGGTGTGGCCTTTGGCACGAGCGGTGTGCGTGGTTTGGTTAAGGATTTAACGCCGGCGCTTTGTTTTGCGTTTGTGCGCTCTTTCCTTCAAGAGGTGTGCCCGACGTCGTCTCGTGTGGCCATTGGGATGGATTTACGTCCTAGTAGCCCAGAGATTGCTAAAGCGTGTTTACTGGCCGTTGAGTCCTTTGGTGCGCAGCTTGTGTTTTGTGGGGCTTTGCCTACGCCTGCTTTGGCGTTTTATGCTATGCAAAATAGCATGCCAGCGGTGATGATCACGGGCAGTCATATTCCTTTTGATCGCAACGGTATTAAGTTTTATCGTCCAGATGGCGAAATCAGTAAAGCAGACGAGACCTCTATTATGGAGGGGACGGTTGCTGTGCCTAAATCTGTCGCTGAGCAAGCGGCTCAGTTGGCGTTGCCTGTCGTTGATCATTCTGCTGTTAAGCTTTTTAAACAGCGTTATACCTCGCTTTTCCCGTCGAATATGCTTTCAGGCAAACGTATTGGTGTGTACGAGCATTCCAGTGTGGCGCGTGATGTGATTAAAGCGTTATTAGCGCATTTTGGTGCCGACGTTATTTCGTTAGAACGTACTGAGACGTTTGTGCCTATCGATACCGAGGCGGTATCGGAAGAAGATGTACAGAAAGGCTTGAATTGGTCTAAAGACTATAAGCTGGATGCCATTATATCCACAGACGGTGATGGTGATCGTCCGCTTATTGCTAATGAAAAAGGTGAGTGGTTACGCGGTGATATTCTGGGTGTGCTCTGTGCTGATTATTTACAAGCCACTCACGTGGCGGCACCCGTAAATGTGAATACGGTTCTTGAGTTGAGAGGCAAATTGCAAAGCCCTGAACGGATCTCGCTGAGAACTAGAATTGGCTCGCCTTATGTCATCGCTGGTATGGAAGATTTGCTGCAACAATCGCAAGATGCCAGAGTCGTTGGTTATGAAGCCAATGGCGGTTTTTTGGTTGGTGCTGATTTTGTTGTTAATAATCAAGTATTACATGCTTTACCAACGCGAGACTCCGTATTACCCGCTTTAATTGTATTGGCTATGTCGTTTGAGCAAGCTTGTTCCGTCAGTCAATTAACCAATGGCTTCCCGCAGCGTTATACCGCCAGCGATCGAATCAAAGACATTCCAACAGATGTCAGTAAACAGCTTATTGCCGATATTAAAACGAACAAGGCGAAACAAGCTGAGCTTTTATCGGTAGTAAAGCAAGACGGTGAGGCGCTAGAAGTTGTTTCAATTGATGAAACCGATGGACTTCGTATGACGCTAAACAACGGGGACATTGTTCACTTAAGACCGTCTGGTAATGCACCTGAATTGAGGTGTTATGCTGAGAGTGGTGATCGGGTGAGATCTGTGAGTGTGGTATCCTGTATGCTTGGGCATAAACTGTTTACTAATTTTTAACTATATTTTAATTACTACCTTGTAGAAGCATGGAGTTTCAATGAAAAAGAAAGCCCTTATCACCGGTGTAACAGGCCAAGACGGTTCTTACCTAGCGGAGTTTTTGTTGGTAAAAGGGTATGAAGTACATGGTATCAAACGCCGTGCTTCTTCTTTTAATACTCAACGAGTGGATCATATTTACCAAGATCCACATGTGGACAATGCGAGTTTTATTCTTCATTACGGTGATTTGACGGATTCTTCTAATTTGACGCGCATTTTGCAAGAAGTGAAGCCAGATGAAGTGTACAACTTAGGCGCTCAGTCTCATGTAGCGGTGTCGTTTGAATCCCCTGAGTACACAGCGGATGTAGATGCAATGGGTACATTGCGTTTATTGGAAGCGATTCGTCTACTTGGTTTGGAAAAAACTACTAAGTTTTATCAAGCGTCTACTTCAGAGTTATACGGCTTAGTGCAAGAAACGCCGCAAAAAGAAACCACGCCTTTCTACCCGCGCTCTCCATACGCTGTGGCGAAAATGTACGCCTATTGGATCGTGGTGAACTACCGTGAATCCTATGGAATGTATGCGTGTAACGGCATTTTATTTAACCATGAATCACCGCGTCGTGGTGAAACCTTTGTGACTCGTAAGATTACCCGTGGTTTGGCGAACATTGCGCAAGGCTTAGAGAAGTGTTTGCATATGGGGAACATGGACGCATTACGTGATTGGGGCCATGCGAAAGACTATGTGCGCATGCAGTGGATGATGTTGCAACAAGATCAGCCAGAGGACTTTGTTATCGCAACAGGTGTGCAATATTCCGTACGCCAGTTCATTGAATGGTCTGCGAAAGAATTGGGTATTACGTTAAAATTTGAAGGCCAGGGCGTAGATGAGAAAGCCATTGTAACGGCTATCGAAGGCGATAAAGCGCCAGCGTTGAAAGTCGGCGATGTCGTGGTGCAGATTGATCCACGCTATTTCCGTCCTGCGGAAGTGGAAACCTTATTGGGTGATCCAAGCAAAGCGAAACAGAAACTTGGCTGGACACCGGAAATCACAGTACAAGAAATGTGTGCAGAGATGGTATCGGAAGACTTAAAAGTAGCGCAACGACATGCCTTCTTGAAATCGCACGGTCATGATGTCTCTGTGTCTGTCGAGGAAGCGCGCTAATGATTAAGCAGCGTATTTTTGTTGCGGGACACAATGGTATGGTTGGCAGCGCTTTGGTGCGCCAACTGTCTCAAGACCCTAATAACGAGATTATTACCGCTGACCGTACTGAATTGGATTTAACGAACCAGCAAGCGGTACAGAACTTTTTTGCTGAACAGTCGATTGATCAGGTGTATTTGGCGGCGGCGAAAGTAGGTGGTATACATGCGAACAACACTTACCCTGCGGACTTCATTTATCAGAACCTCATGATTGAAGCGAACATCATACATGCAGCTCATTTGCATAATGTACAAAAACTGCTCTTTTTAGGGTCTTCTTGTATTTATCCTAAGTTGGCTGAGCAGCCTATGCGTGAGGATGCTCTATTGACTGCAACATTAGAGCCGACGAACGAACCTTATGCCATTGCCAAAATCGCGGGAATCAAGCTGTGTGAAAGTTATAACCGACAATACGGTCGTGATTATCGCAGTGTGATGCCGACAAATCTTTATGGGCCAGGTGATAACTTCCATCCAGAAAACAGCCATGTGATCCCAGCTTTAATTCGCCGCTTTCATGAAGCAAAGGAGGCCAATGCCCCGATGGTAAATGCCTGGGGAACTGGGACGCCCTTGCGCGAGTTTTTGTATGTTGATGATATGGCCGCGGCATCTATTTTTGTGATGAATTTAGACGATGCCACTTATCAGAGAGAAACACAGCCGATGTTATCTCATATTAACGTGGGCAGTGGTATTGATTGCACGATCAAAGAACTGACAGAAACGGTTGCTAAAGTGGTGGGTTACCAAGGAAAGATCGAATGGGATGCCAGTAAGCCGGATGGTGCGCCAAGGAAGCTCATGGATGTATCTCGTTTGGAAAGGTTAGGTTGGAAATCGACGATTGGCTTGGAGCAAGGCTTAACCAAAAGCTATGCGTGGTTTTTAGATAATCAAGCAGATGTTAGGTGCTGATACTAATTGCTGATGATTTTAACAAGAGGGGTTGCCGTGTTAGCTAAGGTATTGGCATTGCGACATCACCAAGGCTTTTTAAAGTATCTAAAAAATACTAGCTGGATGATGGCAGAACAATTTTTACGCATTCTTGCTGGACTGTTTGTTGGTATATGGGTAGCTCGTTACTTAGGACCAGAGCAATTTGGTTTATTCAGCTATGCATTGGCTTTTACTGCAATCTTTGCAGGTATTGCTAAGCTTGGTTTGGACGGTATCATGGTCCGCCAGCTCATCAATGAGCCAGAAAAGCGTGATGTATATCTAGGTACGGCCTTTTGGCTGAAGGTAATTGGTGCTTTTGTTGTTATGGGGTTAATGGCGCTCATTGTGCCTTTCACCTCTAATGATGCAACAACGAACTTATTTATATTTATTATTGCAACTGGATTGGTATTTCAAAGTTTTGAAGTGGTCGAATTTTATTTTCAATCGCAAGTTTTAGCTAAAATAATATCTATTTGTAAGGTTATTCAATTAGTCATTTCTTCTTGTATAAAGATTTACTTAGTAATCTCACAATCTGATTTAGTTTGGTTTGTTGTAGTGACAGCCTTTGATACGCTAAGTATTGCCATTAGTTACTTTTTTGCATATAGAATTAGAAAAAATCCGTCATTTTATAAACGATTTGATTTGAATATCGCCAAGCAGTTATTAAAAGACTCGTGGCCACTGATGTTCTCCGCCATTGTAGTTATGATCTATATGCGTATCGACCAAATTATGATTAAGGAGATGCTAGGGGAATATGAGGTGGGTATATACTCTGCTGCAGTTAGATTAAGTGAAGCTCTTTATTTTATTCCCGTATTGATTTCCGCATCATTATTTCCTGCAATTATTAACGCAAAAAAAATAAGTAATGATCTTTATAAGCTTCGAATGCAGCGTTTTTATACTCTTATGATATGGCTTGCAATTTTGATTTCTTTGCCCTTGACTTTTTTAAGTGATTGGTTTGTTTTTGTTTTGTTTGGTGAAGAGTTTACGCAGTCATCAAATATACTTAAGATTCATGTATGGGCAAGTGTTTTTGTTTTTTTAACGGTTGTTTCTGGTAAGTTTTTAACTAATGAAGGGAAAACACAAAAAGTATTTTTCAGGAATTTTGCTGGAATGTGTAGTAATGTTTTACTTAATTTATATTTAATACCCGATTATGGTGGTGAAGGCGCTGCATTCGCTACATTATTAAGTTGGTTTATTGCTGGTTATCTATATGATTTTGTTGATAGGAGTCAAATCGAAATGGCTATGCAAAAAACAAAGGGTTTTTTTGGAATTGTAAAATGATTAAAGAGTTTTTACATTTAAATGAAGTTAATGGTTTAGTAGAGGATTTTTTAATAGAAAGTCTAGATGATACTGAATATCTTAAGAAGACAATGAGAGCAGTAGAGCTTTTAACATATAATAGATTTGATCTCGCTTTGAAATTGGCTTACCTTGAGCTAAAAAACAAAGCGCCAAGTATTGCACGTAATATATATTTTCATGATATACGATCACAAACACTTGGTTCATTTGAAGAGTTTGGGAATGAAAATAAAAAAACTTTTGATATATACGTTAAAAGCTTTTGTGATACATTTTTAAATATTGAATTAAATGGCTTTGATAGTGCTATTACATTAATACCACTTTCTTTAAATGGAACCATAGTTAATGGGGCTCACAGAGTTTCGTCTGCAATTTATTTGAATAAGGATGTAGCATGTATTGAAACCAATTTACCTGAGGTTTCACCTAATTATATGTATTTTTATGAAAGAAATGTGCCTTCAGAAATTCTTGATATCGGTGCAATTAAATTTTCTGAATATTCTGAAAATACATATCTTGCTTTTTTATGGCCATCCGGAAGAGAAAACTATAATGCTGTAGAGCAACTTTTTAGTAAGGTTGTATATAAAAAGAAAATAGAGCTTAACTCGCAGGGAGGTCTTAATTTACTTGTTGAGCTATATAAACATATGGATTGGATCGGCAGTGAAAGCAATAACTTTCCTGGTGCGCATCAGAAGTTATTTGAGTGTTTTACTGATTTTAAACCCTTAACAGTAATTATGTTTCAGTCTGATAGTTTAGAGCAAGTGCAGGCTTTAAAGAAAAAAGTGAGAGCGATAAATGGTATAGGATTTAGCTCAATTCATATAACTGATACAAAAGAAGAAGCAATAAGAATTTCTAAACTAATTTTTAATGAAAATGGGCTTCATTTTTTAAACCATGCAAAACCATATAAAATCAGAAAAGTTCACGAAACACTAAAAAAACTCGGAGAAAAAAATAAGGTTTCAGGTATAAATCAAGATTTTGTTTTGGGTGGAAGTATGACTTTGGGGGTTTATGGATTACGTGATCCAAAAGATGTAGATTATATTGCTAATGATTTTTATATCTTAGATGAATATAATGAAATTATTGAACCTCATGATAGTCAATTGGAATTTCATAAAATAGATAAAGTTCAACTTATTTATAATCCTAATTATTATTTTGAATATTTAGGTTTTAAGTTTTTTTCGTTTAATCAAACCTTTGATTTTAAAAGAAATAGAGGTGAGGCGAAAGATGTCAATGATTGTGAAATTATGAAATCGATAATGGAACGAAAACTTTTCCGTTTTTACATTGCTAAGTACAGGCAAATAATTTTATATAAAAAAATATTACTTAAAAGAGAATCTAAGAAAATTATTTTTTACATTCTAAATAAAACATCTACTTATAATTTAGTGCGTAAAATTTATCGGAAATATAAAAGCAAATGAAAATTTTGATTGTAAATACATTGGATGTTCAAGGTGGCGCGGCTCGAGCTGCCTATAGGTTGCATCAGGCTTTATTGGCTGAAAGTGTGGACAGTGCAATGTTGGTACAGTCTAAATCATCTGATGATTATACAGTTATTGGTCCCAACACAAAGATTAAAAAAACTTTGAGTAAACTTCGCCCTTCGCTAGACAGTTTGCCATTGTTTCGTTATAAAAACCGCTCTAAAACTTTATTTAGCTTAAACTGGCTGCCTTTTTCTGATGTTGTTGATCGTATTAATGACATAAATCCTGATGTTGTACATTTGCACTGGGTCAATGCAGGAATGATGCGCACTGAAGACCTGATTCGTATAAAAGCGCCTATTGTTTGGTCTCTTCATGATATGTGGCCATTTACCGATGGCTATCATTATGATCCTAAATTTGATATTAATGATTACGGTCTATCTTCTGAGCCCAGATTACATCATCAAGCTAAAGTTTTTTCACGAAAAAATAAAGCATACAGAAAAATTAAAAATATAACAGTTGTTGGTTTGAGTAAATGGTTACACGATTGTTCTAAGAACAGCTCGTTATTAGGTGATAAAGTACATGTCAATTTACCTAATCCAATTGATACTAAGGCCTATTCTCCCTTCAATAAAGGGCATGCAAGAGATTTATTTAATTTACCTTCAAATAAGAAACTGGTTCTTTTTGGTGCAATGGGTGCTACTAGTGATCCACGTAAGGGTTTTAAAGAATTAGCAGATTCTTTATCATTATTAAATACTCATGTAGAACTTGTTGTGTTTGGTTCTCGCAAACCAGAGCGCCCCCCCAACTTTAAGCAGAAAGTTCATTATCTTGGGGAGTTAAATGATGATGTTAGCTTACGAATATTATACAGTGCGGCAGATGTGATGGTCGTCCCTAGTTTACAAGAGAATTTATCAAATGCCATTATGGAATCATTGTCTTGCGCTACACCTGCAGTAGGTTTTGATATAGGGGGGAATGGCGATTTGATAGAACACCAAAAAACAGGCTACCTAGCTAAGCCTTTCGATACTGCAGATCTAGCTAAAGGCATTGAATGGGTATTGAATGCAAAAAATTATGAAGAAGTATGCCAAAATGCTAGAGATAAAGTTTTATGCGAATTTGATAGCCAAGTAGTAGCAAAAAAATATATTGGACTATACAAAAGTATACTTGATCCTGGTAAGAAAGCATGAGTTCAGATTTATTAGAAGAAGATAAAATGGGTGATATTTTTGTTCTAAACCCAAACCATAGTACTACTCGTAGACTGATTAAAAATGATTTTAATCAGAGAGCAGAGTTAATTAATCAGTTAAAAAAAACAGATGATAAATTTGAAACAGCTTTATTTCTTTCTGAAGGTCATGCTCGTCAAGGAGAAGGTGGTCTTCGTAAGAACGGTTGTGTTAAAGATGGTTGCTATGATCTACCTTTAATTACAGTTATTACTATAGTTTTTAATGGTGAAAAACATCTGGAAGAAACGATTTTAAGCGTCATTAATCAATCTTATGATAACGTTGAATACATCATCATAGACGGTGGCTCTACCGATGGTACTTTGGATATTATTAGAAAGTACGAATATGCTATTGATTACTGGGTGTCTGAAAAAGATAATGGAATAAGTGATGCCTTTAATAAAGGGGTTAGAGCATCTTTTGGTGATTATATAGCAATCTTAAATGCAGATGATTTTTATTTTAATGACGATGTTCTGGAAAAATTATCCTTAAAATTGGATTTAAAAGAAAATGAAATCGTATATGGAAAGACTAAGAAACTTACTGCTGATGGTTTCGTACTTGATAAAAAAGACAACAATATAAGTTGGGCGATGTCTGTACCCTTTTCCCATTGTTCTAGTTTCTTAAGTCGGAATATTTACAAAGAAATTGGATTGTATTCTGAAAAGTATAGTATTGCGATGGATGTAGACTTATTGATCAGAGCAAAGTCCGTTGCCAAAATAAAGAAAATCCCCGATATTATTGCGGTACAGCGAGATGGTGGTGTAAGTGATAGACATAGATTTAGGGGGTATAGAGAGTATATTCGGGCATCCTATCCATTTCATGGATTTAAAGTTTATTTTTTCTATTATCTTAAAATTGCAATTGCCTTGAATTCTAAGTTTGTTAAACCTAAATTGAGGCTTCTTAAATCTAAGTTGGGGTTTAAATGAAGGAATTATTAAAAGGTATTCTGTTTTATTTTATTAATCATATTTTAAATAAAGTGCCCTCTCGTAAGGTGAGAATGTTTTTTTATTGTTTTTTGAGTGGCAATAAAATTAGTAGGAAGGCGGTTATTGGTTTAGGTGTTAAAATTCTAGATATTAGAGGTATTCACATTGGGGAGTACTCTAATATAAATTTCGACTCAATACTGGATGGTAGAGGAGATGGTGTTTATATTGGTTCCAATGTAGATATTGCACCTCAAGTTAATATTTGGTCATTAGAGCATAATCCTAAGAGTTCTGGGCATGAGGCGAGAAGCGGAAAAGTCATAGTTGAAGATGGCTGCTGGCTTGCGAATCGGGTTATTGTACTACCGAACACTTTTATAGGTAAAAATGTTGTTGTCGCAGCAGGATCTATTGTACATGGTCGTTTTGAAGCTGGTAAGGTATTAAAAGTTGAAAAGGCGAAAGTAACAGGAGTATCTTTTTCTGGTGAAAGAAAAAAACTTAAGAGTATAAGGATATTTCGATGATTCACTTTCTCACTGATCTTCAAATAGTAAATGTTGATATTTTAAATTTGGTGTATAATGAAAAAAATAGCGATAGTTGATCCTTCTTCTTATACCTTACCTTATGATACTAGCTATATAAAATGTCTTTCGAAAAAAATGGGAATTGATTTTTTTTGTTCAATGGGTAAAGACTATCCGGTTTTTTTCGAAGATTTGAATGCCTATAGTGATAATGTATATTCTTATAAAATTTCGCCAAGCTCTAGTGCTAATGTTTTTTTCGGTATTTTTTCGTATTTAAAAATGCTTTTAAAAATATATTCTAATAGGGGGAGGTACGATGTTATAAACTTTCAATGGTCAATTTTTTTTCCATTTGAATTTATTTTTTTTATTCTTTTAAGAGATAAAGTAATATTTACTATTCATAATGATGTTCCTCATGGTTTTAAAGGGAGGCGAAAGCTTACTTACTATATATTGTCTAAGATTTCGAGGAAAAATATATTTGTTAGTGAATATACTAAAAAACGATTTTCTGATAATTACTTTGAAAATGATAAAAATATTGTTGTTCAGCATGGGAATATGTATTTTGGCGACTATTTTTTTCAAAAGAAAGAAAGAAATGAATACCATTACGATGTTATTTTTTGGGGGAGAGTCGAGTCCTATAAAGGAATCGATATATTATTAACCCTAAAATCGTTAGGTTTTGAATTTGGTATCTATGGTCGTTGGAGTACAAGTCTTAATAAGCTGAAAAATGAAATGGAAAAATATGAAGACTTTCATATTTTTGATGAATATATAAATGAAGAGAAATTAATAGCTATTTTTAATAAACGTGCCATATTTATTTTACCCTATAAAGCTGCAACTCAATCGGGAGTTTTATATACTTTTTTAGCCTATAGAGTTGTCTTTATTGCTTCAGATGTAGGTGAAAATGCACAGTTTCTAAGAAAACATAACTTTCATGATCTTATTTTTAAGCGTGATGATCCGAAAGATATAATTAGAGCTTTTAACTATGCAAGAACTAATTATGATTATTTGGTTGAAAGATTAGATGTTGTTTCATCTGAATACGAATGGTCTAATATATTGACAGATAATAAGGTAGATGAGTTTTTTTGCTGATTTATTCTTTAAAAAAGATAGCTTTTTTTAGTGGGTTGATTATGTTTTTTTTATTTTTTTCGAGTTTTCTTTGTCTGATTTATATTTATATTGGTTATCCTGCTTTGATCTCCTTTTTATCGAAAGTGAATCGGAAGTATAAAAGAAGTCAAACTATATTGGTGAATGAAAATTTACCATCGATTACCATTGTCATCCCTGCGCATAATGAAGAAACCGTTATCGAAAGTAAACTTCTGAACCATCTGGAACTGGATTATCCAAAGGATAAATTAAAAATTATTGTTCTTGATGATACATCAACAGATAGAACCTTTGACATTGCTTCAAAAGTGAAAGCAATGAACCCTGATCTTGTTGGAATCTTTCAAGTCTTCGATGGAAAGGGAAAAACGCATGCTATTAATACTCTTATGCCAACATTAGGCAGTGATTTAGTTGTATTCTCTGATGCAAACGTTTATTTGAGAGAGGACGCACTTTCTCGTATTGCTGAGGTATTTTTAGATTCAGGTATCGGTTGTGTGGCTGGTCAGCTTAACTACATTAATGAAGATGTTAATGGGTCTGCATTTTCTAACGGTTTGTATTGGCGTTACGAAGAGTTTATTAAGCAATGTGAATCTGATACTGGTTCCATGATGGGAGCAGATGGCTCTATTTTTGCCATTAGAAGAATACTTTATCGTCCTCTTGATACTGGTATTCTAGATGATTTTTCGACTTCAGTTGGAGCTATTTGCCAAGGTTATCGTTTAGCTTATTCTGCCGATATTTGTGCCTATGAAAAAGGTGCTGAAAAAAGTACTGAAGAGTTTTCTCGTAAAGTGAGAATTAGTAATCGTTCATTTAATACATATCGCCATCTTAAGAAAGAAATTCATGCTTCTTTTTCCATTTTTAATCTCTTCAAGATGTATTCGCACAAGGTAATACGTTGGTTTTCTTTTTTACCTATGTTTGTGATGTTTTTGTCGTCTGCTGTTTGGATGTTTTCTTCACTGCTTGGCTGTGCTTTATTTTTTTTGCAGTTATTCGGATATTTTTATTTATGGCTTTGTTACAAGAACGAGAAGTTGAATGTCTTAGGAAAGGTTGGCGATATTTTGTTATATTTTGTTATGACAAATCTTGCTTGTTTTATAGGTATCTATTTGTCCCTTCGTGGCAAAAAAATTACAATTTGGAAAAAAGCTGATTCTACTCGCTAAAAAAACGCCGCATTATGCGGCGTTTTTATGGATAAAACCTTTCCAAAAGGTTAGGAATATAATTCTAAGGTCAAACCAAATCGACCAATGTTCTATGTAGTATAAGTCACATTCTATACGTTTCTTAAGGTCTGTGTCGCCACGCCAACCGTTTACTTGTGCCCAGCCTGTAATGCCTGCTTTTACCATGTGTTTTTGCATATAACCTGGGATTTCATGTTTAAATTGATCGACAAAAACGGTTCTTTCTGGGCGTGGTCCAACGATAGACATATCACCCAATAGCACATTTATAAACTGTGGTAGCTCATCCAAACTGGTTTTACGAATAAAAGCACCAAACTTGGTGACAGACATACTGGTTGCCCCTCCCCACTTTATGCCATCTTTTTCGCTGTCTACGGACATTGAGCGAAACTTAAGCATATTAAATGAGCGTCCATTCCAACTCACTCTTTCCTGCCGATAAAAAATAGGTCCTGGTGAAGACAGTTTTACCCCTATTGCTAAAGTGATCATGATAGGGCTGATACAGAGTAAAATAAGGCTGGATAGCAGTTTGTCTTCAACGGACTTTAAAAAACGGTTTTTGCCTTCTAGCATGTGCGATGTTGATAGGTTAATCACTGGCAATCCAGCGACTTCTGTCACTGAGTGGTTGAGTAGTTGAAAACCAAATATATCTGGTACCATGCGAATGGTGACTGCGCTGGTTGCTAGGGCGGTTTGTGCCTTTTCCATTTGTGCTACCTCGCTCATTGGAAGAGCGATCCATACTTGGTCTATGTGTAAATCACGCACTAGCTGATCTATTTCTTCTAAGCTGCCCACCACTGGAATATCTTTTATGGGACTTTGGTTTGCCTTGGATATAAAGCCTTTTACCAGAAGGCCCATGGACGGATTTTGGATAAGTTTGTTAGCGACATTTTGTCCAAGCTCGCCATCACCGATGATGAGTACTCGACGTATGTTATAACCCTTTGCTCTTAGCGCCCCTAGGCTTTGTCTTAGTATGAGACGATAGCCAATGATAAAAAAAGTCGATGATGCAAGCCAGGTAGCGACCCAGATTCTGGAGTAAAGCTCAGATGTTTGTGTCGCAAAGGCACTCAATACGAGCAGTAGAAAGGTACCGAAAGTGGCACTGACTACGCATTTTATTTCACTGGTAAAGGAAGATCCACGCCACGCGCGGTAGCCGCCAAAGATTGAGAGTAGTGTGGCACCAATAATGACACCTAACAGTAAGACATTTTTGTAGGCAATGTTTAGGTCAAAGTGTGAAAAACGCAACCAATAACTAAGCAATCCAGTGGCAAATAAACAAAGTATATCTAGTGCTCTGTGGCTGATGCCGATGGAAGCACTGTGTTCTTTTAGTGTTAGGCCTTTTTTCACTTTTTCCTCATCTTGCATATTAGGTATAATCAAGAGCTTATATTCGGTGTATGATAGCAGTAAATGGTTAAAGATTAATTGTAATGTTGTGCGTATTTCAAATACGGTGTTGTTCTACCCATCATGATACCTTGTAAGGGATTTTTTACATATGTTAAACACCACTTTTAGTATTTTAGTGTGGTTTCTTGCCGCGTTGACTTTTGCTTTATCTATTGCAGCTCCTAATGGCTATAGTGTTGGTACAACGATTATTTTTCTTCTATCGTTCGGATTATTTTTCTTAAAGCCCAGATGGCTTGAGCTACACAAAGAAGATAAGATGCTTTTTTATGTATTTGCACTGTATGCTTGCGCTATGTTTGGTTTTGTGTATCTCGACGGATGGCATACGCGAGAACTTGATAGGCCTTCACGTTTTATCTTAGCTCTCCCTGTTTTGTTGTTACTTTTGAGGTCTGCGGGTAGGGAGAATTTATTGTGGTTTGGTACGGTTATTGGGGCGATTGCTGCTTTTGTTTTGGCGATTTATGAGCGAAAAGTACTAGGTTTGAGTCGTGCCAACGGTAGTGAGCATCCTATCATGTTCGGTAATATTGGTATGATGCTTGGCTTAATCAGTTTTGCATCTGCAACCTATTTTTTATCCAATAAACGTTATGTTTGGTTGATGCTAGCTATTCTAGGAGGTTTGTGCGGTATTGGAGCATCCGTGTTATCTGCTTCCCGTGGTGGCTGGGTAGCTCTGCCTTTGATTGGTTTTTTCTTACTATGGCAAAGTCGCTTTTTATTGGGGAAAAAGCTTGTATGGGGAGTCTGTATAGTCTCAATTTTACTGGTTTTTATTGCTGTTTTAATTCCTCAAACTGGCATAAAAGACCGAGTGGGCCAGGCTGTTCATGATGTTGTGGAATACGATCAAGGTGTTGATAAGGATTCTTCTGTAGGGCTGAGATTTGAAATGTGGAAAGCCGCTCTAAGTATGTTTGCGGAGTCACCTCTTGTTGGTGTTGGAGAGTATGGTAGCGTTGCTGTAAAGGAGAAACTTATTGCTGAAGGCGCGGTGTCTGCTAAAGTGTTAACACATAGTCATGCTCACAATGAATTTATTAATGCATTAGGGTTAACTGGAATTATTGGTTTTATTTTTCTTCTGGCTGTTTACTTGATTCCACTTCAACTTTTCCTGAAAAAAATGCGTCAGTATCCTGATAATTGGAACATACGAGCCTATGCTATAGCAGGTGCTCTAGTTCCGATGTGTTATATGGATTTTGGTTTGTCACAGGTAATGTTTAGCCACAATATTGGCGTAATGATGTATGCGTTTCCTATTGTGTATTTCTGGGCTGCGGTTCGTTGGGCCGAACGAAAAGAATTGGCGCGATAATCTAGGTCTGAGTTTTATAGGCTTACAACGAAACAAAGATGTGAGCAAAAAAATGGCCATCGTTCGATGGCCATTTTTGTATCTGAGATTTATGGCAAATATTTTATTTTGCCGCTTCTGTGCTGCTTTCTTCGTTCACAACTTTGTGTAGTTCTACCACAAATTTCAGTGCCGCATTCGGTGGAATAGGGCCAGTTCCACCAGGGCCGTAGGCTAGGTCTGCTGGAATATAAAGTTCGTATTTAGAGCCTGGTGTCATGAGTTGTAGGCCTTCTGTCCAGCCTGCGATGACGCCATTTAGAGGGAAAGAGATGGACTCGCCACGTTGGTAAGAACTGTCGAATACGGTACCGTCAATTAGGCTGCCTTCGTAGTCCACTTCGACGGTGTCGTTAGCGTTTGGCTTGTCACCTTTGCCTTCGGTGACGACTTTATACAATAAGCCAGATTCTGTTTTCTTGACGCCTTTTTCGGCTTCTTTTTCTTTCAACCACGCGGCTGATGCTGCTTTGGCTTCTTCAGCGGCTTTTTCTTCTTCAAGCTGTGCTTTTGCCATCTGTTCTTGCTGGTAGCTTTGGATGGTTTGCGTGACTTCATCCATGGTCATTTTGCCTTCCTTGCCAGCAAAGGCGTCTTGGAAGCCTGCCATGAAGGTTTTTATGTCTAGGTCAGAAAAGTCTTGTGACATGCGTGAACCAAACATGGTGCCTATGCTGTAGCCAAGGCGTTGTTCTTTCGATTCGAGTTTAACTGCACTGTTGTCTGCGTACGCAAAAGAAACGGAAGACATAACCAGCGCGGCAATAAGCGTTTTTTTCATAACTATTTTTTTCATAAGGAAAGGTGTTCCATTGTTTGTTGATTTATCACTCAGTGATGTAAAGCGTTCAGGCGGAATTTGATTTGCTTATCTTTGACTAACATTTCATGGGGCGAAAACAAAGCAGGAACAATGATATACGCCTTGTGCTTTGCAAAATCATATCCGTCATTTCTGTTTAACGTAAGTGTTCTAACATAAAATGGGCTGCTTACGCCAATTTATATGTTCTCACGTTACCAAAGTGACCCCTTCACCTGCACACTTTGTTTGAGTTCTAAAAGATCTCGTTTCATTTCAAGAACGGTTCCGCAAAGCACAAGACGTTCAAAGAGAGTAATCCTCTGTTATTTGGCGAGACAATCGCTTTTACACAAGCATGACAGTGTTTGCTAAAGCCGCTTTGTTTATTCGTGGGTCTTTACGATTTGTTGACTTTGATAAGGCTGGGGATCTTGGATGTCGTGCTTTAGCGCGTCAAGAATGTTTCGTAACGGCTGGATGCTTTTTTGACGGCCTAAAGGCCGACCTACAGGGGATTGGTTTTTTGTAGGTCGTGCTTTAGCGCGTCAAGGATGTTTCGTAACGGCTGGATGCTTTTTTGACGGCCTAAAGGCCGACCTACAGGGGATTGGTTTTTTGTAGGTCGTGCTTTAGCGCGTCAAGGGGTTTGCAAAGGCTGGATGCTTTTTGACGGCCTAAAGGCCGACCTACAGGTGATTGGGTTAGGTTTTTGTAGGTCGTGCTTTAGCGCGTCAAGGATGTTTCGTAACGGCTGGATGCTTTTTTGACGGCCTAAAGGCCGACCTACAGGGGATTGGTTTTTTGTAGGTCGTGCTTTAGCGCGTCAAGGGGTTTGCAAAGGCTGGATGCTTTTTGACGGCCTAAAGGCCGACCTACAGGTGATTGGGTTAGGTTTTTGTAGGTCGTGCTTTAGCGCGTCAAGGATGTTTCGTAACGGCTGGATGCTTTTTTGACGGCCTAAAGGCCGACCTACAGGGGATTGGTTTTTTGTAGGTCGTGCTTTAGCGCGTCAAGGGGTTTGCAAAGGCTGGATGCTTTTTGACGGCCTAAAGGCCGACCTACAGGTGATTGGGTTAGGTTTTTGTAGGTCGTGCTTTAGCGCGTCAAGGATGTTTCGTAACGGCTGGATGCTTTTTTGACGGCCTAAAGGCCGACCTACAGGGGATTGGTTTTTTGTAGGTCGTGCTTTAGCGCGTCAAGGGGTTTGCAAAGGCTGGATGCTTTTTTGACGGCCTAAAGGCCGACCTACAGGTGATTGTGTTTGGTGTGATTGAGCTTTTGACGGCCTGAAGGCCGACCTACATTAACTTATCCCCATAAATAAGGGAATTAGGACGGGCACGAGTATGCTCATGATGAAGCCGCTGGCGATGCAGACGGGAACAATCTGTGCACCATGGAATTTGCCGAGCATGGGGAGAGTGAAGTCCATGGCAGTGGCGCCGGAGTAACCGACGGACATGTGGCTGTTTAGGCGCGCTAAGAAAGGAATCAGCATAAGGGCAAGGATTTCTCGGCTTAGGTCGAGTAAGAAAGCCGTTGTGCCAAGTACGGGGTCGCCTAAGCCCGTAATAAGGATGCCAGAAAGGCTGTACCAACCAAAGCCCGATACCACGGCGAGTCCTTGGTTCCAGCTAAGCCCTAGGATCAGGCTGCCAATCCAGCCTGCTAATAAGGTGGTGGAAATGGTAACGAGGGCGATGATGACGCCTTGAACGTTTAAAAAGAGTTTGCGCAGGCGGTGGTTGCCTTGACGCAGTTGACAGCCAATCAGAAACAGCAGTACGTAGAGTAAGCCTGTTACCAGTTCGTCGACGCCCGTTAGCCAATCTTTGCCAACGATACCGACTAGGACGCCACCAATCACCCAAGCTAGAGTTTTTAGTGCATCAATCAGTGCATGTGTTTTGCTGTCACTGGGACCTTTTGCAAGGCTCTGTGCGTGGGTGCCGCCAAAGCGCAAGCCGCTTAGGTAGAGTCCTGTTAAGCTGATGACGCTAATGAGGATAAAAAGAACCAAGGCTTGGTAGCCGGCAATTAATAATTTTTCGGCAAGGTTGTCCAGTGCCCCTAAACTGAAACCTATCAGTCCTAGAATGAGATAGACGAGTTGTTCGAGTCCTTTTGCCACACGAGCAGGGGTGAAGAGTGTGATATTAACCCAGTAGCCAAAGAGCAGTGCGATAAGTAATGGGCCGAGTGTGGCGATAATGGTCATGTGGGCGTGGTCTTCCTAGACAGGTATTGTTTGATAATAAAAATAAGAGCGGCATTTTCTCGGTATTGCGGTGTAAATACAAGTTGTGTGTTGTGTCTAGGGTAAACGTCGGATTACGCTTCGTTCCTCATCTCATCTGACCTACCTTGTGGGAAAGCGAAATAAACTTGACCAACGGTGCAATGGATGGCGATCGGTGGTAAATTGTTCGGTCGTTTTTTGGCGTTTTCTATGGATAGTCGGTGGTGGTTTGTGGTTAAGCGTTTTCCTGTGTTGAGTGAAGTGTTGCATTTGTTGTTTCCTATGGTGTTGACGATGACATTGGAGTTGTCGATCAGTGTGGTCGATACCATTATGTTGGGCCATTACAGCGCTTTGCATTTGGCGGCGGTTGGCTTGGCGTCGAGCTTGTGGTTGCCGGTTGGGTGCTTTTTGATTGGGGTAACGTTTGGCATTACGCCTTTGGTGACGCGGCATTTGCATGGTCGCCAGCCAAAGTTGGTTAATTTGTATATGTCGCAAGCGGTGGGGTTGTCTGTTGGGCTTGGGGTGTTGGCAAGTTTAGTTGCCATTACGATTTTGCCGTATTTTGCGGGACTGATGGCCACAGAAGAAGAGACGAGACAGGTTTCTGTGACGTATTTGTATATTTTTGCCCCTGCTTTGCCTATGTTGGCGTTGATGACCGCGTACAAGAATTTGTTTGAAGCGGCAGGGCGTCCGGGCTTTCCTTTGTTTGTGGCGAGCTTTGGTTTAGTACTGAATATCTTGTTTAACTATGTGCTCATTTTCGGCAATTTCGGTTTCCCTGAAATGGGGGCAAAAGGCGCGGCGTTGGCGTCTGCCTTGTCTTTGTATTTGGCGGTGGCGTTGTTTTTTGTGTATGACCGTTTTCTTAATAAAACGCCTCTTTTTACGCGCTTGGTATGGCGTTACACCCGTAAATTTTCGATTCTTTTAAATGTTGGTGCGCCGGCGGGCTTTGCTTTTGCTTTTGAGGTGGGTCTGTTTTCGTCGATGACGTGGCTGATTTCGTCTTTTGGTGATTTGGCATTAGGCGGCGGGCAGATTGTGATGTCTTATACGTCTTTCTTGTTTACCCCTATGATGGCGATGAGTGCGGTAACGGCGATTGTGGTGGCGAAGGCCATGTCGAAAGAAGGCGTTGATGGGGTGAGAAAGCGTATTCGGGTGATTGTGTGGTTGGGGCTTTCTTATGTCAGTACCTGCTTTGTGATCACGCAGCTGTTCCACGAGCAGATTCCGTATATTTACAGCAATAATGCGCAAGTGGTGGCGTTGGCGGCGAGTATTTTGTTGATCTCTTCGTGTTATCAATTTCCAGATATGTTGCAGACTGTGTTTACCGGTGCTTTGCGAGGGTTTCGTGATACGCGTTCTACCATGATCGCCTTTGCGGTGTCTTTGTTTGGTTTGAGTATTCCGTTTGGGTTCTGGTTGTCTCATTACAGTCCTTGGGCCGAGACTCTTTCTTTGAGGGGGTTTTACATCGGTTTGGGGGCGGGTTTGACCCTGTTGGCGGTGATTTTGATCCTGCGTTTTCGGGTGATATTAGCGCGCTACGAAGGCCGACGCATTGCGTCACCAAGAGAGGTGGCGTAGGGTGAGGAAATGCTCGATTTTGCGTGTGAATTGGTTTTTGTGGCCATGATGTGTGACAGGATCATTGGTATGCATCACGTATATCGTTAACTGTCAGATTACGCCTCGTGCTGATCTCCTGGTAGATACTAGACCGACATTTTTGGCCTATGAGTTGTTTTTGGTTGAAGTAATAAAATATGAGTATTTCTACGTTAAATCTCCCGATAGATATCGCTGAATATGGTTTTTGGCATAAGTTAGTTGCGCTGCCATTTGTAGAGGCGGTCTATTTATTTGGGTCAAGAGCCCGTGGTGATGCAAGGCCTAAGTCGGATATTGATCTTGCGATAAATTGCCCGAGTGCTTCTTTTCAGCAATGGCAGAAAGTATTGGATATTGTAGAAGAGGCCGATACGCTTTTAGGCATTGATGTCGTCCGGTACGATCATCTAGGTGACTGCGCGTTTAGACATAAAATTGATCAAAATAAGGTTGTGGTATATGAAAACAGAAACGCATGATGCTATGTCTTATTTTTCGAAGGCTTTGTTGCGTTTTTCAGAGGCATTGGCGGAAGATGAATCTAATCCTCTCGCCATTGATGGTTCCATTCAACGCTTTGAATTTTGTTTTGAGCTGGGTTGGAAGTTGCTGAAGAAGATGTTGTTGGACGTCGAGGGAATTGATGCATTGTCGCCTAAGAAGTCTTTGCAGTTTGCTTTTCAATTGGAGTGGATTGATGATGAGCAAGCTTGGTTAAGCATGCTTAATGATCGAAACCTTACCTCGCATACTTATCGAGAAGAATATGCCCGAGAAATTTATTCTCATTTACCGCGCCATTTGAAAATGATGGAGCGTCTTCAAAATCGATTAATGGCCATCATCCAAGCGGCATAATTTGGGGTTGTCATTGACCTAGGTTTGGCGCCTGCTTCGGTATGCATCACGTATATCGTTAACTGTCAGATTACGCCTCGTGCCTCGGCTCATCTGACCTACAAGGGATATGGGGTCCCGCCTTCGCGGGAATGACGGTGGGTTATTGTTTAAATTGCCATTGTGGCAGTTGGGTGTCTGGGTGTGACAAGCGGATGAGATCGGCTTGGTAGGTGGTTTCTATTTGTTTTCCTTGGGCCAGTTGGCTGGGTTCGCTGTCGAAGGTGATTTTGCCTTTTTCCAGCAGGACAAGCTTGTCTCCGTAGAGTGCCGCTAGGTTGATGTCGTGCAGTATACAGAGTATGCCCAGTCCTTTTTGGGTGAGTGTTTTTAAGAGTCTGAGTACCCGTTGTTGTTGATGTAGGTCTAGGGCGGAAATGGGTTCGTCCAACAGTAGGTATTTTGCTGCTTGTGGGTGTGGGTCCGCGTAGACTTGCACTAGCACTCGGGCAAGTTGGATGCGTTGTTGTTCACCACCGGACAAGCTGGCGTAGATGCGTGCTTCAGCGTCGGCCATGCCGACTTCCACAAGTGTGTTGTGTATCAAATGGTTTGCCTGATCATCGGATAAACGCCATGGAGCGAGCCCCAATGAAACCACTTCTTTAACGGTAAGCGTAAAAGGCATGTGAATTTGTTGTGTGAGCACGGCACGCTTTTTGGCTAAGTCCGCTAATGACCAGTCGGTGAGTAGTTTGTCTTCTAGGTGAATGTACCCTGTGTCGGCGTGAAGCGCCCCTGAGCAACATTTTAATAAAGTGGATTTTCCCGCACCATTTGGGCCCAGTATGATGGTGAGTTGACCGGGTTTGATGGACAAAGACACCTGATCCAAAAGCGGTTTGCCAGATCGGATTAGAGAGAGTTGGTTGACGGTTAACATGAGTGAGTTGCTCGAATATTTTTTAACAGTAGCCATAAAAAGAAGGGTCCGCCAAGTAAGCTGGTGACGAGGCCAACGGGCAGTTCGGCGGGAATGACTGCAATCCTAGCCAGAGTGTCGGCGCTGGTGAGTAAGCTGGCACCGAGTAGCGCGGAGCAGGGAATGACAATGCGGTTGTCGGCACCAAACATCATGCGAATCAAGTGTGGCACCATGAGGCCAATAAAACCAATTAACCCAGTGAAGGCGACGGTCACGCCGACGCATAAGGCCACAATGGCAATGAGTTTGACTTTAAACGTTTCCACATCCAAGCCAAGATAACGGGCTTCTTCTTCCCCTAGTAACAGCAGATTCAGATTTTTCGACTGACGCCACACATAACAAAGCAACGGTAGTAAAATACTGGCGACAACGGCGACTTGTTCCCATCGTGCGCCACCAAGGTTGCCCATGGCCCAAAATGTCAGTGCGCGCAGTTGCTCGTCGTTGCTCAAGTACGTCAGTAAGCCGGTGGCAGAACCCGATAATGCGTTAATAGCAATGCCTGCCAGCAACAGGTGCAGGACAGAGACTTGTCCTTTGTGTTTGGACAATTGAAAGATCAGCCAGCAGGTTAATACGGCCCCAAGAAAGGCCGCTATGCTTTGCATATAAGACTGTGCCCAAAGGGGCAAGCCACCTGAAAATGGGTTGATAACAATCAAGATACCAACAAAGACCGATGCCCCTGAAGACACGCCCAGTAATCCAGGATCCGCCAATGGATTACGAAACAGGGCCTGCATGAGCGCCCCAGACACGGCCAATGCCGCGCCTACCAATATTGCCATGAGTAACCTTGGCAGTCGTACTGTCATGAGAATTTGCTTGTCTATGTCGTTTATGGACGACAAGAGTACCTCTTTCCAGCTTATTGAATAGGCGCCTTGGGTTAGGGCGAATAATCCTACCATAGCCAAAATAACGATCAGCAACGGATAGGGAATATGCGAATATTGGGTGTGTCTCATGGTGCCCATTCTTCTAGCTGCTGTTGAAGAGACTGGATGGCTTCTGGCGTTCTAGGGCCTAGTCCAAGGGCGAGTAACGCATCCAACGACAGCATACGTTGGGCTTTGCCAGCAGGTGTGGCCAGCATTCCTGGCAGTGCCCAGATGGCTTGTTCGCCTGCGCGGCTGAGGCCTTGTTGGGTGACGACAATGGCGTCTGGTTGAGCCAATAAAATGGCTTCTGGCGTGAGAGCTTTGTAGCCGTCTAGCGTACCTACCGCGTTTGTCGCGCCTGCTAATGTAAACAAGGCGTCTGGTGCTGTGTTCTTGCCTGCCACCATAGGCGCACCGCCCATTTGCAAGACGAACAGTAAGCGTGGTGGACGTTGTTCATGCCATGCTTTGGGGGTACTTAATGCTTCAAATGCGTGTTCTATTTGTTGAACGAGATATTTGCCTTTTTCCTCTTGGTGTAAAGCGCTGGCGACTTGGGTGATTTTATCCAGTATGCCTTGCTTGGTATCCGGTGCTTCTATGGTGATCAAGTTGATGCCGGTGTCTTTTAATTGTTGTAATACTTTTGCTGGCCCTGCTGCGGGTGTTATCAACAGAGTATCTGGATGCACGCTAAGCACGCCTTCTGCCGATAAGGTACGCTGATAGCCGACTTTGGGTGTCTGGTTGGCCGCTTCTGGGTAGATGCTGCTGGTATCACTGGCGACAAGCTGAGACTCTGCCCCTAACAGATAGACGATTTCGGTGACGGTGCCACCGATACTGACGACGCGTTGTGCTGCGTTTGCTCCCGTTGATATCACCATCACCGATGCCAGTACGAGTCCCTTGAAAAAACGCGGCTTAGCATGCATGGCTAGGCTCCTTTGGGTGCTGCTGTTTGGTCGCTTGAACGATGTCACGCCATAGGGTCAGTTCTGGCTGTCCTGGCTTACGTTTGCCAAATAATGTGATGATAGAATCGCCACTGGCGTTAAAGGCTTCAATGGACGTGATGACGCCATCACCACTGGGGCGTTCTATGACCCAAGCTTGGGTAATTTGATCGGTTCTTAGGTGAAGGTTGAATGTCGGGTCCAATACATTGAACCATGGCCCTTGGGTTAAGAGCTTGTGAACGGGGCCTGAGTAGATTTGGATGCAGCCAGGATTGCCAACAAATACCATGATGTCTGCGGTTCTTTCTTGCGCAAGTTTGAGCACAAAGGCAAGGCTGTCTTGGGCTAGCGGTGTCGCCCATTGAGAGCCAATGAGCGACAGGGCTTGAGTGCGAGAAAGCCCATGTTTTTTCAACATGCCGTGGTATTCATGCACGTCTTTTAAATTCGCCCAATCGTCTGCGAAGCTGGCTTGGTCAAACGTTGCTGGTGGCTCGCTAACAGGCGCTTCTTCTGTGGGCAAATACACGGGAATAATAGGCGATGCATCACGATATTTCGCGATCAGAGCGTCCCACTTATCTGCAATCGTGTTGTCTGTTCGATAGATTTTATGCACAGCGAGGCCATGTTTGTCGAAAAATTGCAGGCTATGGCGACCCTTTTCTACAACATGAAAGCCACTGTGCCATTGGCCGATGAAAAGACGCAAGTCGATAGCGTCTGATAACACTAGGCCGGTTTTTCTGGCCTCAGCAAACTGGAAGCTGTGGTACACACCTGTTGTTTCGTGTACAGCTTGGTCGTTGCGGGTGATGGTCATCACTTCGCCGACGTTTTTTAGTTCGGCTAGCAATAGGTGAAAAGGGGCGCGTAGCTGCCATGTATCGATATTTTGTCGGCATGCGACGAGATCGCCTTCGGTGATGCCTAGTTCTTTGGCCAGTTCTCTGGCGCGTAGCGTTGAGCCGGCGGCCATCGTGGCTTGGTAATGAGAATAGGCTGGATGCTCTGTGTTTGGTCTTGTGGCTGTGGTTTGAAACATCTTGATGCTCCGTTTAACGTTAACGGGTTAGCATAGGCCAAAAACACACTGTTTTTTGGTCTATGCTGTTAGGTAAAAATAGGCTTAGAAAGACAGTGTCGCGTCAATACCAAAGTTACGACCTGCGCGGGTATAGCGGTCCAGATTCGTGCTGGTGTTGGTAATGTTGCGGATGTCATTCCAATTTAGATACTTTTCATCGGTGAGGTTAAACAGCCCCGCGTTAAAAGTAAGATTGTCTGTGGGTTTGTAATAGGCCGTTAGATCAACAAGGTGATAGTCGGACGTGGCGAGCCATTGGCTACTGCTGGTCAAATCCGATTTTTTCTTACCAGAAGCCCATGTTAGGTTAAGTTTGCCACCCCATTGGTCTGAAGGGGCGTCGTAGCCAAGACCTACCACCGCGCTAAGTGGTGATATGCTATCGAGAGGTTCATCGTCTTCTAGGTTATCGCCTTCGGCGTAAGCAATCGCACCATTGAGTGTCCAGCCGTCATTAAGAACGTCAATGCTTTTAGATAGGTCGATGTTACCCTTAATCTCTGCCCCTTTGATGACCACATGCGCAAGGTTTTTGTTGGTAAATTCTCCCAACCTGTATGTGCTAGAGGTGCCTAAAGATACCTGTTCAATAAAGTTGGTATAGTCGTTATAAAAAGCGACCAATTCGGCAGCGCCGTAAGCATTTTGCGCTCGAACGCCAGCTTCTACAAACAGGCTTTCTTCCGGTTTTAGGTCAGGATTCGGCTTGATTCTATACGCGCCATAAGACGCAGAGTTTTCAAAGTAATAATAGAGTTCGTCTAAATTTGGGGCTCTAAAGCCTGAGCCTGTTTTACCAAAAACACTGTAGGTGTCATTGATAGCAAAATCAGCGGAAAGCTGTGCGGTCACTGCTTCGTTTTTATTGTCGCCCCATGATTCGATGTATTCGTCGCCCTTGGTGGTGTATTGGTAATTATCGTAGCGAATAGCAGGTACAAGAGTGAGCTTGTCTGTCACTGCCCAGCTGTCTTCCAAATATAGGCCCAATATATCCGCGTCGGCGATGGGCGAAAAACGAGAGGCCGTTGTCACGCCAGAGACGGTGTTTTTATTGAGGTTTTCTAACGATTTATCGTCGTAATTCATCCCATAACGAAGCTGATGCGCATCGAGTTGTTTGACCAAATCCGCCTTGAGGCTGATATTTTCTTCATCATAAAAGCGGTCTACAACGCGATTGCCCGATGTTCTGTTCGTAATGTTAGTGGTTTTGGTGTCTTGGTAATCCAATTGCCATTTTAAGCGATCGTAAAGGGTATTGGCTTGGGTATTTTCATGAAAGAAACCAAGACGGCGGCGGACACTTTTGTCATCTGAGCTTTGTTGGTCTGTCGCTGAACTTTCTGAATACAAGTCGGATTCGGTCGTGCTGTGGAAATACTCTCCTACAACGCCAATACGGTTGGTGTCATTTACTTGCACCTGCACTTTGGCGAGGACGTTGTCTGATCCGGTATCTGCCGGATCTACCGACGCGCGTGTTGCGCCAACCGTTTGATCAGAGCCTGCATCGCCTTGATGATTCTCGTTTTCATGGCCATCACGATGGGTATAAAGCAGCAAGGACTCTACTTTACCAGTGCGGTTCGCGGTCGTAAGAGTTTGGCTGTATTCGTCTGAGGCACTTTTGTAGCCTGCCTTTAAGGAAGCACTGGTATCGTTGCCTTCTGGCGCTAAAAAGCTACTGGGTTCTTTGGTGGTGTATTTTACCACGCCACCCAGAGCGCCACTGCCTTCTACTACGTCGCCACCTTTAATAATGTCAACAGATTCCAATGAATCCATGTCAACGGTATTTCGACCTGTTCTTAGGTAGGTGGTGGTAGGACCGTATGCATCGGCTTGGGTGACACCATCGACACTGATTTTGACTCGATCGCCATCTAAGCCGCGGATGTTCACACTGCTGATACCAAAACGAGAATCTTGGCTCGCTTCGACACCTGGCTCATAGCGTACTAGGTCGTCTAGGTTACGAGTTAATGTTTTTTCAATATCGTCACTTTTGATTTTAGAAACCGAGCTGCCCAGCTCAGTGGTCGCTTCGGTGAGCGAATCCGCTTCAACAGTAATGGTACCTAATGGGTTTTCTTGTATTGGGGTATCAGCAGAAAAGGCGGGTGAGGCCGCCATAATAGACAAAGCAAGGAGAGATAAGGGAGTAGGAAAAGCCGTTTTCTTCATGTTTCTTCTCATCAATTAATTAAGTCTTCCCTATTAATATGCAATCCTTTATGAGAATGATTATCACAAATATATCAAATTAAATGAAAATGATTTTCATTAAGAATTGTTAATATTATTAAGGAAAGCGTGATGAGCTTTCTTGGTGAAGTTTACGCAACCAGTGAAGAGTGTTTTGGAATTGAGAAGGGAATGCTGTAGGGTGAGGCGACTATTATGCTGCGCCTGATGGTACGCAAATACGGCGTTGACGTAACTGAGGCGAGATTGAAAAAGCCGATCCTGAAACCCTACTGGAATGGTCTGAACTATTGTTTTTTGCTGAGAAAATAGAAGACGTTTTTCAGTGATATCTGCACTGTCTCTGTATCCCCCATAGGTCAGATGAGACGAGGCACGAGGCGTAATCTGACATTCCCAACCCGCATCATCAAACGGCACATTACACTTCGTTCATGATGCCCTACGAAAACACCAACCACATTATCTACGCCAACCCATCCCGTAGGTCAGATGAGACGAGGTACGAGGCGTAATCTGACATTCCCAACCAACGTCGTGAAACGGCACATTACGCTGCGCTCATGATGCCCTACGAAAAACCAACATCATTTTATCTCAACCAACGGCATTAACCGGCAAATTACACTTCGTTCATGATGCCCTACGAAAACACACGCCATTGCGATGTTTGCTTACAATACGGTGACGACATCTTCCAACGCGAGGCGGGATTTAGGTAACGCAGCGTTGTAGTCTTCGTCTTTGTGGTGATAACCGATCGCGAGTGCTACGTCGCATTGGTAACCCACTAGCTCGTTATGAAATAGTTCGCCAATCAATTCGGCATCTACGCCTTCCATTGGGGTTGAATCAATGTTGAGGCGAGCCAATGTGTGCATTAGGTTACCTAGAGCTATGTAAGCCTGTGCTTTGGTCCATTGAGCGGTGCTGCCACTTTCATCGGTGTTGAGTTCGGCAAAAGCGAAGCTGCCAAATGCTTGCTCTCTATTTTCTGGTTTGGTACGACCATCGGCAATGCCTTTGTCGACGACTTTTGCGTAGTCTTCACGTTTGTAGTGGGTTTTGTGTGCAAACAATACAATGTGCGAAGCGCTTTTAGCGTGTTTTTGATTAAACTGAAATTTGTTGGCAAAGGTGTCGTGAAAACGTTCTTTGGCGGCATCGCTTTCAATCACGATGAACTTCCATGGTTGTGAGTTAATGGAAGAAGGTGATAAGCGCAGTGATTCGTAGATGATGTCGAGATCAGCAGGGGCAATGCGTTTTGTGGCGTCGTATTGTTTTGCTGTGTAGCGTTTTTCTAGGTCAGTAACAATTGGGTGTGACATCGTTTTTTCCATTATTGAGTTGAAAGACTGCGTTGGCGAGTCTTGATAGTCCTATATTAGCGAGACTTTATTTAATGAAAAACAGTGTTTTTATTGAGTTATTATCAAAATATATTTGATAATAAGAACGTTGTTTTCTATTAAAGGCTAAGTTATGCAGCTTGACGATCTTCGTGTTGTGGTAAAAGTGGCTGAGTTTCACAGCATTACGGCTGCAGCGGTTCATTTAGATATGCAAATGGCGACAGCCAGTGCGGCGGTGAAGCGAGTTGAAGCATCACTTGGCGTAGAATTATTTGTGCGCACCACGCGTCATTTACGTCTTTCCAATGCGGGAGAACGCTATTTGCCACAATGTCGTGCGGCGCTTGCGATGTTAGAGGAAGCCAAGCAGACGATACACAATGATTTGGACATTATTAGTGGTGAGATTCGCCTTGCGGTTTCGTCCGATTTGGGTCGAAATATGGCCATTCCTTGGGTGGATGATTTCATGATGCAGCACCCCAAAGTGACTTTGCGTGTGCATATTAGCGACAGTAATGTTGATTTTTACCGCGATGCGCTGGACGTTGCTTTGCGCTATGGCCCACCTGCCGATTCCAATTTATACGGTTTTAAAATTTGCAATGTACCGCGTTTGCTGGTGGCTAGCCCTCGTTATCTTGAGTTGCAGGGGACGCCGGAACACCCTAAAGACTTACTGAATCACCAAGGTTTGTTTTATCAATTACAAAATATATTGAACGATACGTGGCACTTTTCATGCAAAGAACCCGGGTCAGAGCGATCCTACAAAATTAAGCCCAAAGCCTATTGTGCGGCCAATGATGGCGATTTGGTTCGGCGTTGGTGTGTGGCAGGGAAAGGGGTGGCGATTAAATCCTCGTTGGACATTGCCAATGATTTATTGGCTGGCCGAGTTGTGTCGTTGATGCCACATTATAAAGCGCCGCAAGGTGAGCTTTGGTTAATTAGCCCAAGTCGTCAATCTATTACGCCAACGGTTCGGCTATTGCGAGATATGTTTCGTGAACGCACTAAGGCGCTTTTGACGCAATTGGTCGAGCAAGGTTTTTTGGAAAAGAGTGTGTTGGAAGATTAGGTCGGCTGAGCGTTGTTTTATAAATAAAGTGTATTTTTATAGACAGAATTTTTCTAAAAAAAGCCCTTGAAAATGGCAGCAAGGATCCTATTTTTAGCGATGTAACAGGTTCGTCTGACTATGAAGAGAGTGTCTGTTACTACTTTTGACGATTAGTATTTTGCTTCAATTAGGAGGATTTATTATGAACTCAATTGATCTTAGTCCACTTTATCGCAGTAGCATTGGCTTTGACCGTTTAGCTTCTTTGCTCGATAGCGCGTTAACAACAGACAATGTGTCTGCAGGTTATCCCCCTTATAATATCGAGGTGGTTGATGATAACCGTTATGCCATTTCGCTTGCCTTAGCGGGCTTTGATGAAAGCGATTTGGATATCAAAGTGGAGAAGAATGTGTTGACCATTCGCGGTGATAAAGCGGATTCTGGTGAGCACAGGTATCTCCATCAAGGCATTGCAAACCGTTCATTTGAACGCAAGTTCAATCTTGCCGATTATGTTGAGGTAACCGATGCAGAGTTAAAAAATGGGCTCCTTACCATCAGTTTGGTAAAAGAGATACCTGAGGCAATGAAACCTAGAAGCATTGCCATTAACAAGGCTTCTCGCAGTGTTCTTGAGCATCAAAAAGAAAGCTCATCACAAAAGGATGCTAAGGTAGCTTAAGTCAAACATCGCTTAGTGTGATGATAGTAAAGGGCTGTGAGTCATCGCGGCCCTTTTTGTTTTTGCGTGTGTTATTCCCTCTATTGACGATTGGCTCATCTATGCAGGATATTGCTATAGTGATGGGGCTGAATATTTTTTTAGAAAGTGGTCGAGGTAGGGATATGGCAGAGTTTCTTGTGTTGGGTGCTGGCATGGTTGGAGTAAGCAGTGCGCTGGCGTTGCAGGCTCGCGGTCATCAGGTAACCATTGTGGATCGCACGGGGGTGGGGTTGGAAACCAGTTATGGCAATGCGGGGATGATTCAAGTCGAGGCGGCAGAGCCTTATGCGTTACCGAGAGACATGGTGACCTTATGCAAATATGCCTTTGAGATTAGCAATGACGTGACTTGGAAACTGAGCGGGGCTTTGCAAATGGCACCGGCTTTGTGGTCGTACTTTCGCCATTCCTCTCCTGAAAAACACGCCAAAATTTCTCGTGTCCATGCGCAGTTAACTTTTCGGTCTACGGCAGATCATGATCCTTTGATTCGGGAGTCTGGGTCTGAGCATCTGATTCGTCATTGTGGTCTTGTCATGTTACACCGAGACGACGCTGAGTTTGAAAAAGCCGTGAAGAAAGCCGAATTTGTGATGAGGGAATACGGCGTCACGTCGCGTATTTTTGATGGCAAAGGCTACCAGCAAGAAGAACCTGCCTTGAAGAAGACACCCGCTGGTGCGGTGCATTATACGCAAAGTTGGAGTTGTTCTTCTCCCGGAGCGTTAACCAAAGCCTACTGCGATTTGTTTGTTAAACGCGGTGGTCGCTTTGTCACTGGGGATGCTAACACCTTACAACACAGCGTTTCTGGCTGGAAAATTCTTACCCGTGATGGTGAGCTTCATGCGGAACACGTCGTGATAGCGCTTGGGCCTTGGTCTCCTGAGTTAGTAAAGCGTTTTGGTTACCGCATTCCTATGGTTTATAAGCGTGGTTACCATGGGCATTTTAATGCGCCTAATTCTTTACAACGTCCTTTTCTAGATGTGGAACATGGCGTCCTGGCGGCTCCCATGGTGAAAGGTTTAAGAGTCACAACAGGCGCGGCTTTGGTGCCGATGAATTCAGAGTTGGATACACGCCAGTTAAAACGCGGTGCTGATGCATTAAATGAGATTATCGACTTAGGTGAGCAAGTCAAAGAGCCGCAGTGGATGGGTACGCGCCCTTGTATGCCAGACATGCTGCCACTTGTGGGCGAGGCACCAAATCATAAAGGTTTATGGTTTCACTTTGGTCATGGGCATCAAGGCTTCACGCTTGGTCCTACTACCGCAGCCTTGCTTATGCAGGTGATGGAAGGAGAGTCTAACGGGTTACTTTCGGCGCTATCGCCCCATAATCGACTTTCTAAATGATGTGATTGCTGAAAGGTTATCTTTTATCTTTCCCAGAGAGCGGCGCTATTGGCAATAATTGTGAGCGGGTTTACAAGCATATTTTTAGTCTAATAAAGACGCTGTTCGCTCCTTTGTGTCTTTATTAGTGATAAAAATGCTTATTGTAGGGACCGATTTTTATCGTCTATTCTTGCGGTTTTTATTTCCTTTAAGCTGAGATATATATTTTATTGCATTGAAATATATAGTAGTTTTGTCCCGTTCTATTCTCTTTGGGTGATTAGGTATGAAGCTTTCCATAAAAGTGGGTATGGTCGTTACGGTGTTAGTGATCACCATGATTTTTTTCTATATCTTTGCGCTTAGTACAATAAAAAATCACCTAATCGAGTCAAGAAAACATGAAATTCAGTCTATTTTGACTTTCTCATTGAGTCAGGTCAGTCATTTCGTAGAGTTAGAACAAACGAATCAAATGTCTCGTGAAGAAGCGGAGAAAAATGTTATCCGTGTCCTTTCTGCCGTGCGTGATGGCAATGATTTCTTGTGGGCGAATGATGCAAATGGCATTGCTCGTGTTCATATTAAAGATAATGTCATTGGTGTTTTTCAGTCTTCCTATGCCAAGTATATTGAGTACCTCGAAAAGCATGACTTTATGTTTGTCGTTGGTGAAAGTGAAAAAGCGAATACCAATGCATTATTTGTCAAAGTCAACGGCATGACACTTTTGCCAAAATGGAAATGGATGATAGGAATGGGAGTGTATGTTGATGAGCTCAATGTAGAAGCCAATAAACTCGCTTTCTCGTTTTTGTTTGCAATAGTCGTACTGTTTTTAGTGACCTTCATCGGGCTCATGTTGCTTTATCGCAGTGTTATTAAGCAGCTGGGTGATGATCCTCAGAATGTGATGAGGATGGTTGAGAGAGTTGATCAAGAGGGAGGGCAACAGGCGCTAAATGTCACTTATCCAAAGCATAGTTTATTGTTTTTATTGGGAAATCTTTATCAATATATACACTGTATCTTTGAGTCGTTGCGTCATCAATCTGGCGTTATTGCAGAAAAAAGTATTGGACTGATGGATGTGGGTAAAAAAGTAAAAAACCTCACGGATGAACTTTATCAAGAAAGTAAACAGATTAGTAATGTGTTGGCGGAAAGTAAAAACCAAATCCATCAAGCTTATGCCGAATTAACAAAAAGCGAAAACTATTTGGATGTGGTCGCGAGCAGAGTGGCAGATAATATAATAATCAATAAAAGTAGTGAGAAAGAGTTTAAAAAAATAGAGGCATCCATTCATATTAATGCCGATAAATTACAAGAAATAGAAAAGAAAATTCAGCAATTGGCTGAATTTTTAGGCGTCTCTAAGCCACATACGGATGTGGCAGCGGTGATCGATAATAATGGTTCTGCGAAAGCGAACAGTATTATGGTCGATTTATCTAACGATATTAACCTAATAAAGCAGTCGATCACTCAGTCTGGCGATGATGTGGGGCAGCTTTTAGAGTCTTTCTGTCTGCAACGAGCGTCGTTAGAGTCTTTCGCAGGGCACTTAGTGAGTGTACAGCAGCAGCTAGAAGAGGTGGCTAATGCTAAGGCGGATCTACTGCGTGAAACCACGAGACAAGAGGATTTGCCGATAGACGATATTTTGTCTTCTTTAGCGACGCTCACCGAACTGATTGATGACATTAAAAAAAGCTCTGAAAAAATGAGCTATGATTTAGACTGCATTAAATTCTAGGGAAGGTACGAATAAGTCTACTAAGACTCAGTCTTTCAGAGAAATCGTCAAATAAGGCGCGACTCTGAAGGAATGTAGGTACCTTTCAAAGAGTCGCAACGACATGTGGCGTTTTCTCTGAAAGACCCGAAGGGCATGGTCTAAAAGCCTGTATTCTTTGTTGAGCACCTCGAAAATAGAACCACTATTCACATTCGCTACTCGCCTCGAATAACAGGCTTTTATCCACATGCTGAGACAAGAGGACTTGTTCGCACCTTCCCTAGTATTACCTTTTGTCTTTAAGGAAGGATGATTGCATGTAGGGCTGGGATTTTATTAATTCGTCGAGTGTTGCGATATCGACGGCTTTCGAATATAGCCAGCCTTGACCTATCGCATCAGGTGAAAACTGCAAAATATAATTTACCTCTTTGACGGATTCTATCCCTTCGAATACGAGATTGACATTTAGGCTTCCTACTAATTGAAAAATACCATTTAGTGCAATTTGGCTAACCGTTTGGGTTCCTATAGATTGAACGAACATTTTATCTATTTTAATTTCATTGGGTTCAAAGGTTGTCAGCCAAGATAAATTAGAAAATCCAGTGCCAAAGTCATCTAATGATATTTTATATCCCTTACGTAAAAAGTTTTTTGTCGCATTTTTTAGAACGTTATTTTGTGCGGCTGATCGTTCTGTCACTTCAAAAATAATTTGTTCGCTATTAATACCATTGCGTTTCACTTCATTGTCGATGAAGGTTAGGAAATCTTGATCAGACAGATCTTTTACAGTGAGGTTGATGCTGAGAGAAAACAGAGTGTCATTTTTTAAAAAAGGGGCGATTTGTTTTAGGTTCTTAATGATCAGGTTCTTCGTTAACTCTGTGATGATGTTATGTGATTCTGCGGCATTAATGAACAGATCAGGCGACACTTTTCCAAGTTCATTATCATCCCATCTGGCAAGGGCTTCCACGCCGACAATTTTCCCTGTTTTAAGGTGTATTTTAGGCTGGTATAAAGAGTAAATGGCATTCATCTTTATGGCATATTTTAATCGATATATTAAGGTTCTTCTATTGGCTATGTAAAAGGTGACAAGAAACGATAAGATAATGCCGATAGCGCTACCGATGAACAGCATTTTAATCCAGTCCCACAGCCCCATGTCATAAATGCCGATTTTGCTATCAATCGCACTTACGCAAAAATCGTAGCTTTTGGGGCAATTTGTCACGGTCAAAACACTGTTTGGTGTGGTCAGTAATGGTAATTTTGGCGTAGGTGAATGGATGAGGTTCTGCGCTTGCTGAATGGTGATATCATCAAATATTCTATAAATTTGTTTGGTTTCTTTGGTGTATAACACGCTTCCCGTCTTTGATGAATATCTGACGATATCTAGGTAAGTGGCCGGTGAAGCAACCACAAATGCGTTTCCTGTACTGAATATTTCACGTATTTGATTGCTAGAAAACAACCCACTGATGAAGGGCCATGATTTCTCAAAACTTGAGCTTCGAATGCTTTTTTCTGGAAGGCTTTTCGGTTCTAACAGTTTGCCCCACATGGCACTGCAAAGTATCTGGTTATCTTCGGTTATTCTTCCTAAGTCACTGATATAGTGATAGTTAGATAAAATGGTACGCAGTTCATTTATGTCTTCGTGGGAGCAAATAGGGGCAGCAATTTGATTGGCTAGAAATATCCCTGTTTTCATCTGAAACGTGGACTGCGTGACTCGATGGGAAATGTTTTTGACATACGTATTGAGTTTGGCTTTTTCTGAGAGTAATGCGCTCCAGTTATGGAGAAAAACAGAAAAACATACTGAAATGGCGATAAAAGCAACAAGGTTTTTCCAAGAAGGCTTAGCCAGTGACGATAATATTATCTCTAATATTATAGATTTACTCCTAAAATAGTCCAACATCAGCCATGTCCTGTAAGTCACTTATTTTATCATTGTTGAGATTTATAAATTTTTAATTGTAGTGGAATGGCGCAGAACTAAAAGACAATAATTGTGTTATTTTTCGTGTATGGCGTAAACTTTTTCTGAAACGAAAAAGGGGGCACATATCATACATGCCTTTTTTGGGAGTTGGATAGCAAAAATAAGATTAATTTGCCGTTAGGTAGTTTAATATGGCGTCTGCATCAGATACTTCAAATGGGGCGTTTGGTTTATCGTCTTGGTAGCCTGATTAGCAAACATTTTCTTGATTTCACCGTTGTCAACCAACATGCTCATTTTACGAATAAAATCGCCGTTACCGTCAGGTAATAGGAAGACGTTTCCTCACTGCAACATAACAAAAGCATCGTTTACGGAGACACAGATTACCGTATCAACACCTTGTGCTTTAAATGTTTTGTAAAGCTCTTCGTAACCTAGAAGATAAGAGGTTGAGGGAAAGGCACCAAGTAAAGAAAAAACAACGACTTTTTTATTGTTGAAAGAGCTGGCAGTGGTCAAATCTTTTCATTCAAATAGGTTTAGTCCACCTAGATCCTCGTTAACGAACACGTGTTTTAAAGACAGTATTCGGTACAGTGTTGGTCATGTTTTTTCTTTTTTTAAGTTTACGATTATGCCTTGACTATTAGCGTTTTAAGAAACCACGCTGTTGCAAGAAGGGGAGCATGTGTTCGCGCTTTTTCTTTTGTACCGCAGCGGCGGTTTGCTCTGACCAGTTGCTGCTTTTTTGATTGTCGCCACGGTTTTGGTAGTAAGCCTGCATTTGTGCATCGTAGGTTTTTACATCGTCCGCACAACGGCTGCTGTCGTAGCTGTCTTTATGAAGAATCACATCAACCGGTAGACGGGGCTTTAAATCTGGCTGAGCATCAGGGTAGCCGAGACAAAGACCAAATATCGGATACACTTGATTCGGTAAGTTTAAGAGCTCGGCGACCTGCGCTGGGTCATTTCGAATACCACCAATAAACACAGCACCAAGACCGACTGATTCCGCACCGAGCATGAGGTTCTGGGCAAAAAAAGTGGCGTCTGTTGTGGCTGCGATAAAGTGCTCTGCGTTGCCTTCTAATACGCCTAAGCCTTGTTCTAAACTGCAGTATTCAACACGGGTGAGATCTGCGCAAATGACGAAAAACTCCGCCGCTGATTCAACCCACTTTTGGCCGCCCGCTAGAGTCGCAATTTTTTGGCGATTTTCTGGGTTGCTCACTTGGACAAGAGAATAGGCCTGAATAAAGCTAGAAGAAGCAGCACCTTGTGCACATTGGATCAATTGTTTTATTAGGGATTCATCAATCGTTTTGTTTGTGTACTGACGAATAGACTTATGGTTGGACTGAGCTTGAAGAATCGGGTTCATAATTCACATCTTTTATTAATGAGATACTTAGGGAAGGTGCGAATAAGTCTACTAAGCCTCAGTCTTTCAGAGAAAACGCCAAAGAAGGCACGACTCTGAAGCAATGTAGGAACCTTTCAAAGATTTTCATAGTAAGCTCTGAAAGACCCGAAGGGCATGGTCTAAAACCCTGTATTCTTTGTTGAGCACCTCGACAATAGAACCACTATTCACATTCAGTACTCGCCTCGAATAACAGGCTTTTATCCACATGCTGAGACAAGAGGACTTGTTCGCTTCTTCCTTAGATACTAGAGGCTTAGTGGTGATGGGTCAAAGATCTTCAGGTTAAGAAATAAGCATAAACAAAGGAAAGACCTAACCGCTGGGCTAAGTCTTTCCCTTAAGGGAAACGTCTGTTTTAGAAACGGTATTCTGCACCCACACTGGCTTGTTTGAAGTCAGTGTCAAATTCGGAGTCAGAGTTGACGTTATCGGCATTCAAGTCGACGTCATACCAGGTGTATTGTGCGTTTACGAGCAAGTTTTCTGTTACTTTGAAGTTCACACCAGCCCCGGCGAACAAGCTTCTGTCGTCTGAGCTGCCTTTGACTGAGGCAATGTTGTAGTCGGTTTCGTGCCAGAGCTGACCCGCTTTGGCAAACAGTTCAACCGTCTGTGTAATCGGAATGGTCCCTTTCAAAGCGGCAGTATAACCGGCTGTTTCGGCGTTAGCGGCACTGCCGCCATACTTACCAAAGTCAATGTAGCTGCCTTCTAGAGCAAGGAAAGAATTAAAACGATAGCCGACAATGCCCTGTACTACATCGTTGTTGTCATCAAAGTCGTCGTCGCTTTCCACTTTAAGGTAACCGTAGTTACCACCAACGTAAAGGCCGCTGTTGTTGTCGTACATTTCTTCAGCTTTTGCTACACCACTGAGAGAAGCTAAAGCGATGCTACCTGCTATTACGGGAATGAACTTTTTCATTTTATAACTCCTTTTAGTTACTTTTTGAGAACTTCGTGAGTTGCACTATTAATGTGGCGTATGACGGGATCGAAGGCTAGGTTTTTGCGGTCAGTTACCTATTTGCTTCATTTTCTATGCGGTAAACCTAGGTAAGAAACACTTTGCTGATACTTGCGAGGGATGTTTTTCGTTTTATAAAAGAGGCTATGCGGCTTTAAATAAAAAAAGATGCCTGTCGTTTGGCATCTTTTTTGTGGAATACAACGCATTGAAAGGGCTCGAGTGCGTCGCTTTAATGGTACTTGTGACTGGCCACTTCGCCCCATAAGCGTTCAATACGGTTGTCGCGTCCGCAGCTGGCGCGGTAGTACGCATAACGGATCGGGTTTTTGGTGTAGTAGCTTTGGTGATATTCCTCTGCAGGGTAAAAGGTTTTTGCAGGAAGAATCTGCGTCACAACATCGTCTTTGAACGGTTTGGTTTTTTTAACATTGGCGAGTGAGGCTTCAAAAACCGCTTTTTGTTGGTCGTTCTGATAAAACATCGCGGTTTTGTAAGGGGCTCCTTTGTCACAGAACTGGCCTTCTGCGTCGGTGGGATCTATGGTTTTCCAATAATAATTGGCAAGGGTGTTGAGCGAGACAATGTCATCATCAAAATAAATAACCACGGCCTCAAAGTGTCCAGTGTCACCTGCAGATACTTTCTTATAGGTTGGGTTTTCAGTGTGGCCGCCTGTGTAGCCGGAAACCACATCACTGACACCTTGTACTAATTCAAAGTCGGACTCCACACACCAAAAGCATCCGCCAGCAACCACCATGGTTTGTGGCGCAGCGTTCAGCATGCTACTTAAGCTGGCAGCGCCACCAAAAACCAGCAACCCTAAGGTGCGAGTGAGCGTATTTTTCATTGTCATTTTGAAAGCCCTCTGCTTGTTCAAAAATAGTCAGGCGACTATTTTGTTGATTGGTTTCTTTGACGCGCCAAGAAGCATTTTCTTACAGTTTGTGCTGATTAATTGTCATGATGCTCTATTCTTCCTATTTAATCGCCTATTTTTTAGCCATTTTCATGGCACACTGTGCTTATTCATTGATTTGTCTAGCGTGGTTTCTTTATATATGCTGAGCATATTAAAGACATCTGAATAATCAATTAAACAAATATAGGCTTGTCTTATAGTATGTCTATCAATCGTTAATGTTTCTTTAAATTTGAATGGGGTCGTTATGAGCGCATTTGTTACGGAACGTGTTTTGAGCGTTCATCACTGGAATGACAGTTTATTCAGCTTCAAGACCACGCGTAATCCGAGTTTACGTTTTGATAATGGTCAGTTTGTGATGATTGGCTTGGAAACCGAGACTCGCCCTTTGATGCGTGCTTACAGTATTGCGAGTCCTAATTATGAAGAACATTTAGAGTTTTTCAGTATTAAAGTGCCTAATGGTCCACTTACCTCGCGTTTACAGCATCTACAGGTTGGTGATGACATCTTGGTGAGCCGTAAACCGACTGGTACCTTGGTGACGCGGGATTTGCTGCCAGGAAAACATCTTTATTTGTTATCAACGGGAACTGGCTTGGCGCCATTTCTCAGTGTGATTCAAGATTTTGATGCTTACGAAAAATACGAAAAAATCGTTTTGGTTCATGGGGTTCGTCATATTAATGAATTGGCCTATGCGGATTTTATTGAGAAAGTATTGCCTGAGAATGAATTTTTTGGTGATCAAGTTCGTGACAAGCTGATTTATTATCCAACCGTGACACGTGAACCGTTTCGTAACCAAGGTCGCTTGACCGATTTGATTCGCAGTGGGAAATTGGCCGAAGACATTGGATTACCGCAACTTAGCCCCATGAATGATAGGGTAATGATCTGCGGCAGTCCGAGTATGCTAAAAGACACGTCAGCGCTGCTTGATGAGCTGGGCTTTAACGAGTCGCCAAAAATCGGTGTGCCAGGAGATTATGTGATTGAGCGCGCGTTTGTTGAACATTAACACTGACAGCGTTGGCTCTTTTGTCGAAAAATTATGTAGGAGTTGTTATGAGTTCTGAGACGAAATCGAATCAAGAGTACGTTCCTCCAAAAGTATGGCAATGGGATACAGAAAGTGGCGGTAAATTTGCCAGTATCAACCGACCTATTGCTGGTGCTACGCATGAGAAAGTCTTGCCAGTCGGTAAGCACTCACTACAATTGCATTCCTTAGCGACACCAAATGGTCAAAAAGTGACTATTATGTTGGAGGAATTGTTGGCTTTGGGCATCGATGCGGCAGAATACGACGCGTATTTGGTAAACATCGGTGAGGGCAATCAGTTTGGTTCTGGTTTTGTTGATATTAACCCGAACTCCAAAATTCCAGCGCTAATGGATCACAGTACGACGCCACCGACTCGTGTGTTTGAATCGGGTTCTATTTTGCAATATTTGGCGGAAAAGTTTGATGCGCTGGTGCCAAAAGACCATGCGAGTAAAACGGAATGTCGTAATTGGCTGTTCTGGCAAATGGGTTCTGCGCCTTATTTAGGTGGTGGTTTTGGGCATTTTTATGCCTATGCGCCAACTAAAATGCAATACCCCATCGACCGTTTTACCATGGAAACTAAGCGTCAGTTAGATGTCTTGGATAAGCACTTGGCTGAGCATACTTATATGGCTGGCGATGAATATTCTATCGCGGATATTGCGATTTGGCCTTGGTATGGCAATTTGGTGTTAGGTAATTTGTATAACGCCGCTGAGTTTCTGGATGTTGCCAGTTATAAACACGTTTTACGTTGGGCGAAAGCCATTGAGCAGCGTCCAGCGGTACAGCGTGGGCGGATTGTCAATAAGTCGTTTGGTGACGGTGCTAGATTGGAAGAGCGTCATGATGCATCCGATTTTGATGGGCTTATTGAATAAAAAAATAACCCGTTAGTAGAGCGCTTCTCTATAAGTGAAAGAGACAAGTTGATTAGATGACTTGTCTCTTTTTTTATGGTCGTACAAAACATGTGCTCAAAAAATAAACCGTTATTTGCGTCTATTCTGCGGTTTGTCACCGTTTTGTAAGGTGGGAATGTGTTAGAGTAGTGACTTACGAAATCTGTTGGCCAGCATGATGCTGCAACCTCCTCTTTATTTTATCCGTGTGCTGGGCGATGTTGGCGTATTGCACAGACGAGAAAAAGAGAACAGCTCTACGTCCCCCCAAGAGAGCTCAATAATGCAAAATTTAACGCAAGATGGACAAAACCTCGTTAATTCCCTTTCCCGTCGTTACAACCTAAGCTTTGATGCCGTCATGCACATGCTAATCGCCGTGAATAATGGCAGTGGATCCATGGCGCAATTCAATTGTCCAGAGTTGGGCGGTGGTGGTCAGTGGATGCGTGGTGGTATGACCATGGTGGGTGACATGTTTAATTATGGCTTGAAATCCACGGTGGATAACTTGTGTAATGAACTTACCAACGGCTTGGCGAGCATGCAAGTCTTTATGCCCTTACCCAAAGGTTCACTCTCAAGCAATCAATGGTGGCCTGGTGATCTTGGTCAACCTTTTAGTAGTGGTGCGCAAAATAGCACACGTTACGCGATTTTCCCTAACCGCTTGGCCGTGGAAGTGAATGGTCAAGTAACGGTTTATGACACCTTAGACAACAACATTGGTGGCATAAGTCAGCAGCAGGGCGGAAATTCGTTACTGACGTTTTCCAGCCAATACGGCACCATTCTCGTAAGCTCCTTACCCGTTGTGTCTGGCGGGAGTTCTGCTTCTTCTATGCCTGCACCGCAAAATAACTTTGTTGAACCGCCAGCGCCCATAGCGTATACGCCAGCTCCAGCTGTACAAGGCGCTCAGAATGTGACGAATACGGCCTCAGTGGATGAGGTGATTCAATTGATTGAAAAGTTAGCCAAGTTACGAGACATGGGCGCGATTTCAGACAATGAATACAATGCGAAGAAAACCGATTTATTGAATCGTATTTGATTTATGAGCGTGAAGTAGATCGATAAAAGCCAACTGTTGAGTTGGCTTTTATCGGGTGTTTAATGTGCCATTATGAATCAGTAAGCGTTTGATTCGCTTTGTACTCGTCTAGGTTCAGCTCAAAAAGTAAAGTGTCTAAGTCCTGTTTGATGCGGCGTTCTTTTTTACCAAGATAACGAATATAAAGAAAGCTAAAAAATATAAAGGCATAAGTACAGGTAACTAGGGTTAAAGAAGCATTTTGTCGTGACAGAAAGTTCATTAGCATGATTGCAATGCCTGTCCATAACCCCGCTAAATATTGGGAGGCAGCGCAGTTTTCTAAGCATAAATGTCTTGTACCGTCATTTCGGCGGATTTTAAAACGGTAATTATTTCTCCATGACCCAATCGTTATTTGATTACGAGCATCATTGAATTTTGTTTTATAACCTTTGTTTTTTAACGCTTTAAACACATCAGTCCATTCCATTTATTGATTTCCTTACACGATAAAAATAATCAGTCTCATTTTCTATTATTTAATCCAATTAGAAAAGATGATTTATCTCACAAGGCACGTCTTGATGGCGTTTAGAAAAATACTTATGCATGAAATCAGAATCGCGTGCCAATACCGCTCTTCATAGATCCATTTTCTGTATATTAGCGTATGTATAGACTAGGCAAGTAAGCTGATCCAACGTCTGTTTTTATGTATTTCTTCACTGTAAAGCGAGAGAAACCCCATCATAAGAAGTAAAGATCCTGTTGAAGAAGCCACCTAAGACAAACATCTACTCCTTCTAAAGAGTTGGAGAAAAGATAGACTCACTATCAAGTCATCTCAGTGAAGAGCTGACTCACCTAGAATTGACTCGTTCGATGATCTGCCTGAACCCGTAGTGGCATCAGCTAAAATATCATCAATGTATACGGATACTGATATGCTAAGTAATGCAATCGAGCGCGAGCTTGACCCAATCGATGCTGTTATCACTTGGGTCGATGGGAATGCTGCGAAACATCAACAAAAAAGACAAAAATATATGGCGCTGGAATCTTTGCCGCTGCATGAAAATGCGTCTAATCCACATCGTTGGATGTGCAACGATGAAATTTTGTACTGTATTCAATCGATTGAAAACCATGCACCCTGGATAGGTAAGATTTGGGTCGTTGTGGACGAAGATGGCCCTGATTTATCAAGTCTCTCAGAAAGCATTAAGACGAAGGTTCATCTTGTTTATCATGCGGAAATTTTTGATGGCTTCGCACAGGTTTTGCCGACTTTCAATTCCTTGGCGATTGAGAGCATGCTCTGGCGGATAGAAGGGCTGAGCGAGCGATTTATATACTTTAATGACGATGTTTTTTTAACGGCACCCCTCTGTCCTGATGATGTTTTTGAGGGCCTTACTCCTGTTCTGCGAGGCAAATGGGTTGATTACAGTCAGGTGCTTGGTTGTGATGATATGCGTGAAGACCCTGCGAAGTTTCATTGTTTTATGCAGATCAATGCGGCTCAAATTATGGCGTATCCTGCCACCAAACTGTTTTCTGCGGCACATGTTGTGCATCCCTTTCGACGCTCAATAATGGCTGAATTATTTGCCCGTTATCCTGATGAGTTCCTGCATAACATAAGTCACCGATTTCGCAACTTAGCGCAGTTTCTACCGCAGGGGCTGCATAATCATGCTTGTATTCGGAACAAAGCGGCCAAAATCAATCCAACCAATGATCATCTTCATATTTCAAGCGGGCACGGCAAGGGACAACCGAGCAGCGATACGTTGGCGTTGCTTAGCAAAGCGACCGATCCTGGCATCAAGTTTTTATGCGTCAATGATCTTCCTCAATTGGTAGAAATCATTCCAAACGCAGCGGATTGGATTGCTCAAGCCATTGGCGGCTTTCCAGAGAGAACGCGATTAAGTTTGCAACCAGATGATATCTTGATGGATTTAGTTTAGGCATGAGGTGGCGACGCATAACACAATATCGTGGCGTGTTAGTCGTACTGCTATGAAGCAGATTTTTCTTAAAAAGTGCTAAGAAATTACTTTACCTCAACTTAACTTGAGGTCTTATAGTGATATTTCATAGGACGATTAAGGAGAAGAAGTATGAAACTGGAACACGTAAATTTAGTCGTGCAAGACATGAAAACTACCTTGGCTTTTTATCAAGCTGCCTTTCCTCATTGGCGTATTCGAGCCCAAGGTCAGGCAGATTGGTACGGCGTTCAGCGTAATTGGGTGCATTTTGGTGATGATTATCAGTTTCTCACCTTTAATGACAATGGCACCGGAGAAAGTCGAGACATTAAGAGTAACCAACTTGGTGTCGCTCACTTTGCTTATGAGGTCCATAATGTCGAAGCGGTTATTCACCGATTAAGAGACGCTGGTTTTCAGGAATCTCATCGCGGAAGAGAAAACCCTCATAGGAAAAATGTGTATTTCATTGACCCTTCAGGCATAGAGTTGGAGTTTGTGGAGTACTTTTCTGATTTACCAGAAGAACGTAACAACAGTGAAGAGGGCTAGAGTCACATTTTTGCATACTTTGCTGTTAACCTATTAATTTGAAAGAAAAAGCCGCTCATTACATGAATGGCGGCTTTCAAGTTTCTTTAATATGGGATCAATATTTAATATTGAGAGTCTTTTAGCACTCGTTCACCATAGATGCCATTCTTTGGAATCGGTGTGTAGCTAGAGTTGGCCGCGCGCATCACACGTATGCCTTCTGCGCCGGCATCTCTTGCTGAAATAATGTCACCATCGGCATCGCCATAATAAATTTTGATGCCATTGTCTTTAATGTACTTAGTTTTGGTGTATTCAGTACGGCTTGATCCCGCAAAAATGACATCATTCATATCTTTGATATCAAACGTCTTTTTTAGATATTCTGTCGTGAAATTACAATCAGAACCAGTGCGACCTGTGATGAAGTAAATACTGTCACCACGTTCTTGGTGCATTGCAATGAGCTCTTTGGCAATGTTCTTAGGCATACTGAAGGCATCCCAACCACAGTTTGCTTTATCCCAGAAATCTTGATTTTCTAAATAAGCATAACCATTTGGCGAGAATTCTTGCTGGCCACGATAAAAAACTGGCGTGCTAAACAGAGTCGTATCATCGATATCAAAACCCACCGCAAAAGGCGCTTTGCCTTGAAGCTCTTGCTTAATGTCTGCAACAGAGATCATCTTCACATCCGACGGCATGCCCGCCGTGGTCATATCGATAGTGGAATAGCCCTTATGAGTGCCTGGTGTTTTTGGATCTGCATTAGCAGATAAACTAGCGACACAAGCCAGTGCAATAGTGAGTGAGCGTAGAGTATGGTTCACAGTGTTCCCTATAGGTTTCATTAGTAATGATTTTCTCATTCTATCGCTAAAAAATACGGCTTGCTAGCTTCTTGGTTTGGCTAAGATGAAGTGAGGTGATATGTAGAGGTAGACTGTTCGCTCTCGCGAAGGAGCCTGCTAATGAAAAAAGTATCTCAGTCAGCATCGCTGACTTATAATTTTGGATCAAGCTCAATTGGATCGTGTCAGGCATGATCTCTTGGTATACTGTGACCGTATTTAATACAGTTTGTAGGTGTAGAATGACGGATAACCAGAGCACACATTTAGAGCGTGTTGCTATCAAAGGTTTTAAATCGATCAAAGAGATGGACTTGAAAATGGAGCCCATCAATATTGTCATTGGAGCGAATGGCTCGGGCAAGTCAAATTTTATATCCTTATTTACTTTTCTGCGGAATTTGTCAGAAGGAAAATTACAAACCTATGTCGAAAAAAACGGCTTTGCTAATGCATTCTTCCATTTTGGTTCTAAGACCACGCCGCAAATAGAGATAAATGTTAAGGCGAATATAAATGGCTATCATGCCATTTTTGAGCATGGATCAAATGATGATAATTTAGTATTTATTAATGAATACTGCACTATTTCATCCTCTGGTCAAAAGTTTGAGATAAAAGGGTCTAAAGGAGAAAGTGGTTTACTTCTTGGAGCTGAAGCAAAAAGTCCAGCAGTTCGAAATTATACAAGACGTTATCTTGAAGATTGTCTTGTTTATCATTTTCATGATACAGGCCCCACAGCATCTTTTAAGCAGGCTACAGATCTGTCAGCTTCAGACTTTTTATTTTCAAATGCAGGTAATTTAGCTTCTTTCTTGTATCGGTTGAAAAACTCCAAAACGAAAGGTTTTCAAAGTAGTTACCAAGATATTGTTGATGCAATAAAAACGGTAGCACCGTATTTTCATGATTTTTATCTAGAGCCTCGCGGTAATGAGGGTGAAGAAAAAGTATTGTTAAGATGGATTCATCGAGATCACGATGAGCCTTTTTCTGCGAATCAGTTGTCGGATGGTACTGCTCGTTTTATTTGCATGGCAACCTTGTTCTTGCAGCCGAAGTCATTGAGGCCCAAAACGATTATTCTTGATGAACCTGAGTTGGGTTTGCACCCAGCAGCTTTAGAAGTACTAGCTGATATTGTGAAAGCAACGGCTAAAGAGAATCAAGTTATTTGCTCGACTCAATCTGTTACGTTCGCTAACCAGTTTAACCCAGAAGACTTTATTGTGGTTGATCAGGAAAAAGGCGCATCAACGTTTAAACGGGTTGATGAGGTGGCTCTAAAAGATTGGTTAGAAGATTACTCCATGGGAGATATTTGGTCTAAAAATATTATTGGAGGGCGCCCTGAATGGTAAGAATAGGGATATCAGTCGAAGGCCCCACGGAAGAACGGTTTGTAAAAATGGTTTTAGGGCAATATTTAGCAACGAAAGGTATTTATATGACGCCGATCTCAATGGGTGGAGATGTGAATGTCGAGCGTGCTAAAAATGAGTTGAAAAAGATTGCCAATAGTTTTGAGTTTGTTACTACGCTGTATGATTTTTATGGGTTCAAAAAAAGACTAGATGGCGAGACTAAAGAAGCCTTAGAACGAAGGCTTATGGATTCTGTTCATGAAGGTGTGAAACCTAAGCTTATTCCATATGTTCAAATGTATGAATTTGAAGGTCTTTTATTTTCTTGTCCTGAATCTATGGCGCGAGCGTTAAATGAAAGTGGTGCCCAACAGTGGTGCAAGAATGTTTTAGCCGAGTTTAATAGCAATCCAGAAACGATCAATAACTCTGTAGAAACAGCTCCCTCCAAACGTTTGTTGAGCAATACGAAATATAGAAAAACGACACATGGACCAAACATAGCCGCTGAAATCGGTATCCCTAAAATGCGAGAAATGTGTCTTGGTTTCCATGAATGGTTATGTAAAATCGAGCGTCTTGCACAATAAGCGCTGGCAATAAAACACAAAAGCCAACTCATTCAGTTGGCTTTTGTGTTTCTGGAAGTCGAAAAGGCTAGTTGTTTTTCTTCAATCCCAAGTAGTTCTCTATCCCTTTGATCTGGTCTTCCGCATGATGATTAACATACAAAACCGTAGTCTCTTTGTCTTCACAAATTTTCTCGATAAGAGCGAGGACGAGTTGGCGGTTCATGTCGTCTAGACCAAGGCAGGGTTCGTCTAGGATCAAGAGTGGTGGGTGTTTCACCATGGCGCGGGCGATGAGCAGTAAGCGCTGGTCACCGTAGGAAAGTTTGTTAAAGGGCTGATCGGCGCGGTCTTCCATGCCCAATAGTGTAAGCCACTGGTCGGCGATTTTCTTTTGGTTGTCGGTAGACTTGCTATACATACCGATGCTGTCGTAGAAGCCGGAAATAATGACGTTTTTACAGCTGGTGCTGACGCGGTATTCCCATTGCAAAGATGTGGAAACGTAGCCGATAAATTGTTTGATTTGCCAAATGCTTTCGCCCTTACCGCGTTGGAATCCAAAGACGAAAATGTCGTTCACATAGCATTGTGGGTGATCGCCAGTGATCAAGGACAAAACGCCGGTTTTGCCGCTGCCATTGGGGCCGCTGAGTTGCCAATGTTGGCCACGTTCTATGGTCCAATCCAGCTTATCAACAATGATCGTATCGCCGTATTTAATCGTGGCTTGGTTGAGTCTGACCAATGGCTGGCTGGGGTCGAGTGCTGGCAGTTTGTTGGCTGGATCGGCCTGCGGTACGTTAAGGTCGGTGGTTTTTAAATGCAGCAGTTGATAAAGCTCATTGAAAGCGTTTTCGTCGCTTTTATCGACCGTAAGGGTAAGTTTACCTTTATCAACGTAAGCAATATGCGTGATAAAAGCTGGCATTTCATCAAAACGATTGAGCACCATGATCATAGGCGTGGAGTCTATGATGGAAGCAAGATGGTCTTGCAGCATGGCAAGGGTGTCTACATCTAAGCCATCAAAGGGTTCGTCTAGTATCAGTAAATCGGGTCTGTTCGCTAAGGCGCGAATCAACATGACCTTGCGAGTTTCGCCTGTAGAGAGTTTGCGAAAGGCGCGGTCGAGCAATGTGCTTAAACCGAACTTTTCCACCAGAGCTTGGGCGAGAGCCGTGTCTTGGCAATAATCGAAAATCATTTCATGAACGGGTGTGCCAAGGGAAATCACGTCCATGATATCGGCATCGTCTTTTTTTAGTTCTTTGGCAATCAGTTCGGCTTGGGCCTCAAAAGACACCAGTCCCACATTTTTGGGCAGGCCTATGACTGTGCCATTTTCGATTTCGCCTACGCCTGCCAGCACCGCCGCCAAAGCAGACTTACCCGCACCGTTTGTACCGGTAATCACCCAATGCTGGTTGGGCTCAATGGTCCAGTCAATTTCGCTTAGGGTAAAGCGATCATCAAAGTTCACCGTTACTTTTTCGAAGTAAATATTGTCTAAGCCGATGCTGTCCATGGTATTTCCTGATGTTTTTTTTAGAACCAGTAGAGACAAAAAAGCCGAGATTATTTACAGAAACAATCTCGGCTTTTTAAATAAACATTAAACATTACGATGTCATGAGCGAAGCCAAGACGAGGCAAAAATAGACGAGAAAGCAGAGTTTATAAGTATAAATGAGCATTTCGAGTCTATTTTTAACAAAGTATTGGCGAGCGCAATAATCGTATTAAACAATCTTCTTCATGTCCGCCATGTGACCGCGCAATACCGCACCTACTGCTTCAACTGGGTGAGAGCGTAGCGCTGTGTTAACTTCGATCAAGCGTTTGTTGTCAACGCCATTGTCTTCTACAGAAAGCCCTTTACCGATAACGTCGGTTTTGATGCCTTTCATGAAGTCAGCCAATAGTGGTACGCAAGCGTGGTTGTATAGGTAGCAACCGTATTCTGCTGTATCAGATATGGTCGCGTTCATTTCGTACAATTTCTTACGAGCGATGGTGTTTGCGATCAATGGTGTTTCGTGTAGAGACTCGTAGTAAGCAGACTCTGCAATGATACCCGCTGCAGTCATGGTTTCGAAAGCAAGCTCAACGCCGGCTTTTACCATAGCGACCATCAAGATGCCGTTGTCGAAGAATTCTTGTTCAGAAATTTTTACATCGCCAGCCGGTGTTTTCTCGAAGTTGGTTTCAGCCGTTTCTGCACGCCATTTTAGCAAGTTAACATCGTCGTTCGCCCAGTCTTCCATCATAGTCTTAGAGAAGTGACCGCTGATGATGTCGTCTTGGTGTTTGTTGTACAAAGGACGCATGATCACTTTTAGCTCTTCAGAAAGATCAAATGCTTTGATCTTAGCTGGGTTAGAAAGACGATCTAGCATGTTGGTAACGCCGCCGTATTTCAATGCTTCCGTGATGGTTTCCCAACCGTATTGGATCAAGCGAGAGGCATAACCTGGGTCGATGCCTTCTTCAACCATTTTGTCGAAGCAAAGGATAGAACCTGTTTGCAACATACCGCAAAGGATAGTTTGCTCACCCATTAGGTCAGATTTTACTTCTGCGATGAAAGAAGACATTAGAACGCCTGCTTTGTGACCGCCAGTACCCACTGCGTACGCTTTTGCTAGCGCAAGACCTTCGCCTTTAGGGTCGTTGTCTTCGTGAACCGCGATCAAAGTAGGAACACCGAAGCCACGAACGTATTCAGCACGAACTTCAGAGCCTGGGCACTTAGGAGCAACCATGATGACGGTTAGATCTTCACGAATTTTCATGCCTTCTTCTACGATGTTGAAACCGTGAGAGTAAGATAGGCAAGCGCCTTCTTTCATCAGAGGCATAACCGCAGTAACAACAGGCGTGTGTTGCTTATCTGGTGTTAAGTTAAGTACAACGTCAGCCGTTGGGATCAACTCTTCGTAAGTACCCACAACAAAGCCGTTTTCTGTGGCGTTTTTCCAAGATTGACGTTTTTGCGCAATGGCCTCTGGGCGTAAAGCGTAAGAAACATCTAGACCAGAATCGCGTAGGTTCAAGCCTTGGTTAAGGCCTTGTGCACCACAACCGATAACCACCATTTTTTTGCCTTTAAGCGCTTCTACGCCGTCTGCAAATTCAGAGCTGTTCATGAAGCGACATTTTGCGAGTTCTGCTAGTTGCTCACGTAGCGGCAAAGTATTGAAGTAGTTAGCCATGTTATACACATCCTATAGATTTGATTAATGTATCAACGATAAGAACACGCTGATATTAAAAAGCCGATATAAAAAAGTGATACAGCCGCCAAGCTATGCTTTTAATGGCGTCCTGCAAGTAGGACTAATCTAACGTAGCAGAACCTTTTCGTAAATTGATATATTCGCAATACAGTGTCCCATTTTATGCAAACATGATTTATTATGGTTTGGCCGCAATAAAAAGAAGAGTTCTTCATGAATATAAAGACACTTAAGCAGTTCCTCGCCTTGGCGGAGACGTTGAATTTTGGTCGTGCGAGCGACGAGTGCCACATCAGCATTTCGGCTCTGTCGCGCAATATTCGTCACTTGGAAGAGGAATTAGGGGTAATGCTGTTTCATCGTGATAATCGTACGGTGATATTGACCAAAGAAGGGCAAAAATTTCTCAAATACGCCCGCGATACCAGTCGTCAGTGGCATTTGATTCGACATGAGCTAACGGACAATTCCGGAGAGTTGAGTGGTGAAATCAGTCTTTATGGTTCGGTGACAGCCAGTTACAGTTTTTTGTATGAATTATTGCGTCGCTTTCGCATTGCGTATCCTGGGATAGAAATCAAATTGCGGACCGGTGATCCGGAACACGCCATCGCCCATATCTTGGATGGTAAAGAAGACATTACTATTGCCGCGAGGCCAGCGAACTTACCTCGTGGTTTAGCGTTCAAACCTATTGCCATTTCGCCTTTATTGTTCATTGCGCCACTGGAGCAGCAAGTGCCGAATGTACCTACTCACACACCCATTACAGCGGAAGAGTGGGCAAACATTCCGATGATTCTATCGGAAAGTGGGGTGTCTCGAACTCGTGTGGATGAATGGTTTAGACAGCATGGCATTGCACCGCGTATTTACGCGCAAGTCACCGGTAACGAAGCCATCGTGAGCATGGTGAGTTTGGGCTTTGGTATTGGCGTAGTGCCGAAAATCGTCTTGGATAACAGCCCGCTTGTAGATCGAATTAAGGTGTTGGATGTACAGCCTGAGCTGGAGCCATACGATATCGGCTTGTTTACATTGAAGAAAAGTTTGAAAAATCCGCTGGTAGAAGCGTTTTGGAATTTGATGGAAGAAGAGGCGTAATCACGCCTCTTCTTTTTAGCTAAGACTGTGGAAGGATGAACTTATTTCCAACCACCTTGGTCCATTAACTTAACCGCTTGACGATTGTTTTCACCCAGCACGCTCAAAGACACTTGATCGGCTTTGAATTCACCAAATACGGCTAGGTTTTTCGGTGGCGCAATGCCTTCAACAACGGGGTATTCGTTGTTCACTTCAGCGTACCATTCTTGACTTTGTTGGTTAGTTAAAAACTCCACCAGTTTAGTGGCATTTTCTTTGTTTTTCGCAGAAGCTGTCATACCAATGCCGCTGACATTGACATGTACGCCACGGTCATTAGCGCCTTGGTTTGGCCAGAACATAGCCAGTTTGTTGTAGACGTCGCGCTCTTCTTGCTTATCGCTTTGGCCTAGACGACCAAAGTAATAGGTATTGGCGATTGCGATATCACATACGCCAGCGGCCGCGGCTTTAATCTGATCCGTGTCACCGCCTGCTGGTGGACGAGCAAAGTTCGCCACTAAGCCTTTGATCCATTCCAAGGTTTTGGCTTCGCCGTGCGCGTCGATCATGGACGCCACCAAGGATTGGTTATAGATGTTGCCAGAAGAACGAATGCAAATTTTGCCTTTCCATTTTGGATCGGCTAAATCTTCGTAAGTAGAAAGCTCCGCTGGGTTAACGGTTTCTGGATTGTATAGAAACACTCGAGCGCGCTGTGATAGACCATACCAGTAGCCATCGCGGTCTTGTAGGTGACTTGGTACAACGTCTTTAAGCTTTTCTGTTTCAAATGCTTGTAGTACACCGGCGTCTTTTGCACGGAACAAACGGCCTGCGTCAACCGTAATAAATACGTCTGCTGGACTTGCGCTGCCTTCTGATTGCAAACGGCTTAATAAAGCATCAGCATCGCCTGTGATTAGGTTCACTTTGACGTCATTTTCTTTAGAAAAGTTGTCTAAAAGCGGAGCGATCAAGGCTTCGGCACGTGCGGAGTAAACGTTCACTTCGCCAGCTGCATGAGCGGATAAACTGCTCAAAGACAACATAGAGGTGCCCACAACAGCACATACGGTAGAGGCTTTGCGGATTGAAGACGCTAAGGTCGTTTTTACTAACTTGGTCATTATTGTTTCCTTTTTATTTAAGCAATGTGCATTGGTTGCTATTTTACAGATAAATTGACAAATAATAATGGGAATAGTTCCTGTTCTTGTTATTTTTTGTTAGTCATTTTTTAAAATATATTTCTATGGTGAATGGCGTGAGGATGAACGTGCGATGTCTTAAATAATGCGTTCTTGTGTATAAGCAACTAAAATCCAATAAACATTCATATTTACCTATTTCGGAGAGCGTAAAAAAGTGGACAATAATGCAATTACTTCTCGCCCATTTTCCTGCAGGTTATCATGACATCTATCCCACTTTCTGAGGAAACGGTTTCTCGCCGCGTCCAGTACTTGCGCGTTTTTGTGCTTGGCTTCAGTGCGTTTATCTTCAACACCACAGAATTTGTTCCGGTTGGATTATTGTCCGACATTGCGCATAGCTTTTCGATTGCGCCGGCTCAGGTCGGATGGATGCTGACCATTTATGCTTGGATTGTGGCATTGATGTCCTTGCCCATGATGTTACTGACTCGCAGAGTAGAGCGTAAAAAGTTACTGATGTGGCTGTTTGCTTTGTTTATTGTGAGCCATATTTTGTCTGTTGTGGCGTGGAATTTCACGGTTCTGTTAGTGAGTCGTATTGGCATTGCGTTTGCCCATGCGGTTTTTTGGTCGATTACGGCGTCGATTGCCATTCGAGTGGCACCACAAGGAAAGCACACGTTTGCGTTAAGTGTTTTGGCGACGGGAACCGGTTTGGCTATGGTGCTGGGGGTGCCTGCGGGACGCATTATTGGTCAGCTTCTGGATTGGCGTACGACATTTGCCGTGATTGCTGTTATTGCGTTGTTCATTATGCTGGCTATGTATCGGTTGTTACCGAATTTGCCGAGTTTGTTTTCCGGCTCTCTCAGTAAGGTGCCAGAGGTATTGAGTAATCGTATCCTGCTTGGTATGTACTTTTTTACCTTTATGATTTTTTCTGCCCATTACACAGCCTATAGTTACATTGAACCCTTTTTGAGAGACGTCGGTTCTGTCAGTGGTGGCTTTACTACCTTGATTTTGTTGTTGTTTGGTATGGCGGGTATTTTTGGCAGTGTCTTGTTCAGCTATTTTGGCGATAAAGCCAATACTTTAATGCTGCTCACGAGTGTGACGGTGGCATCTGTGTGCATGAGCGCTTTGTATTTTGTTGCCCCAAGCGAATCACTTCTGATTTGTTGTATCTTGTTGTGGGGCGCTTCTATCATGATTATTGGTTTAAGCATGCAAATCAGAGTGTTAAAAGTCGACAACAGCGCAGCTGATATTATTATGTCTTTGTATTCCGGTATCATTAATTTAGGCATTGGTGCGGGGGCTCTGGTTGGCGGTCAAGCAATTCATTATATGGGGTTAGGCAGCGTTGGTTTCACCGGAGCGTTGTTGGGGATAGGGGCTTTAGTGGTGCTTATTATGTTGTTAAAACGTTTAGCAAAGCCACTGTCACCTGCGGTTGATTGAGGCAATTTACGGAGTTAATGCGGTGCCCATTTAGTAACCGTAGTGATCGTATCACGCCTTCAATGGTGATGCGTTTTAGGGGGCGACTTTTGTTAAGGTGGTCAGGCGCGTTTTATTTTCAACTCAGTCAATAAGAATGTCTTATGTTTACTTGGTTAACTGTTTCAACAACACGCAAAATCAGCAGTCTTTCTTTCATTCTTTTGTCGTTTCTATTCGTGGTCATTGTTTATTCAAATTATCAGACACAAAAAATCTACAGAGAAATGCAAGAAGTTGCTCAGATTGACATTCCTTTGTCTGAGGTGATCGCGGATATTGAAATACTGCAATTAAAGCAGCATTTGTTGATGGAGAAGATTCGCCTGCAGGGAGAGGCCTTTTTGACGAATGACGTGCTCAGGCAAGACAGTATTAAAGGGTTTGAGTCGTTCAGTCAGCGTCTTTCTTCGCAGCTTGATAAGAGTATTAGCATCATTCATTCTGGTATGACGTTGGGCAGTATTCGTATTAATGTGGCGGATCATCAAGCGTTAATTAAACAGATTAATACGTTGCATAGTCATAGGATAAGTTTCGAAGCCTCGTTTTCGCATTTTTTAGACACAGGAAGAGAGCGACAGGCTGGGTCTTGGGATGAACTGGAAAAGCAGGACGATTTATTAGACGCTGAAGCGGAAAAGCTGCTTTTGAATATTGAACAGCTTACGATGAAGGTGGCCGCGACGGTGGAAAAGCAGGAGCGTGACTTTATGATTGTAAACGCTATGTTAGGTTTTTCTGCCTTCGCGATTGGTGGGTATTTGACGCTCTACACGATTTTGTCTTTTCGTCGTAAAGTCGGCTCATTGCGCGGCCAAATAGAATCCCTTCATCGTTCTATGTCATCCAATGAAACGGATGATTCCTTTCGCTACAAGGGAACGGACGAATTAGATGAGTTAGAAAAAGATCTGCAGATACTCATGACGCGCTTTTCATTGGAAAAAGACAGTCGCGACGAAGTGGAAACTCAGTTGATAGAGTTGGCGACACGGGACAAATTAACCGGTGCGTTTAATCGCCATAAATGGGATGAGCAGATTAAAGATGAATTGGCGCTGGCGAATCGAGGCCATCATTTTAGTTTGATCTTGCTGGATGTGGATCATTTTAAAGCAATCAACGACAGCCATGGTCACGATGTCGGTGATAATGTGCTGATCTTCTTGGTGAAAACCTTGCGAAGACGTCTGCGTGAAACGGATATGTTGTTTCGAGTTGGTGGCGAAGAGTTTGCGGTATTACTAAGAGACACCCATCTTGGTGACGCCCATTCATTGGCCGAGCAGCTGCGTAAAAAAATTGAGACACTGAATGAAAAAAATATCCCCGCTTTTACTATTAGTCTTGGCGTTACTGAGTATCAAGATTTTGATGACCAAAACGGTATTGTAAAACGCGCGGATATCCTGCTTTATGAAGCCAAAGGGGCTGGACGCAATCGAGTGGTGGCGGGTTAATTCTTCGCATTCTTAGTTAACGATAGGTATTCAGTTTTTATGTTTCATTGGTTAAATGTTTCTATGACACGAAAAATTAGTGGCTTGTCATTTGTCCTCTTATCCTTTTTATTTGTGGTGATTGTCTATTCGGCTTATCAATCTCAGCGCATTTACACAGAAATGCATGAAGTCGCTGAAATTGATGTGCCCCTGTCTGAAGTGATTTCTGACATGGAGATGTTGCAACTTAAACAGCATTTATTGATGGAAAGTATTCGCCAGCAGGGGGACGCTTTTTTCACGGATGCCTCTTTACGCGCCAATAGCATAAAAGGGTTTGATGAATTTAGTGCCCAGTTAGCCACACAATTGGATAAGGCGACGGAGATACTTCGCACAGGGCTTGGCTTTGGCAGCGTGAGAATTCAATTAATCGATCATCAAGCACTGATGCAGCAAATTAACTTGCTCCATCAGCATCGAATGAACTTTGATCGTCTTGCTGACGCCTTTCTTGCCCAGGAGAAACAAGCTTTTGCAAACGTTTGGGCTGAGTTAGAACAACAAGATGAAGCATTAGACACACAAGCTGATGAGTTGTTGAAAAAGATAGACCAGTTAACCATGAATGTCTCGGCAACGGTTGAAAATCAAGAACGGCATTTTGTGACTATGAATGTCATTTTAGGTCTGTCTGCTTTTGCCATTGGCACCTATTTAACCTTGTACATCATTATTAGTTTTCGCAAACGTATTTGGTCATTACGTGGGCAGATAGATTCTTTGCATCGCTCGATTGACGTTGAGCATGATAATTCCCTCATTCGCTACAAGGGCTTGGATGAGTTTGATGAGTTAGAGACAGATTTAAAAGCGTTAGTTCGGCAGTTTTCGGCAGAAATGAATAATCGAGACGAAGTGGAAACTCAGCTGCTCGAACTGGCAACACGAGACAAGTTGACAGGCGCTTTTAATCGTCACAAATGGGATGAACAGGTCAAAGCTGAATTGGCGTTGGCCAATCGAGGGCATCATTTTAGTGTGATCTTGTTAGATGTTGATCATTTCAAAAAAATCAATGACACACAGGGGCATGATGTTGGTGATAACGTGCTCAGGCTATTAGTGAATACCCTTCGAAAACGCCTTAGAGAGACCGATATTTTGTGTCGAGTCGGTGGCGAAGAGTTTGCCATATTGCTAAAAGACACGCATTTGGCGGAGGCGGCGATGCTAGCGGAGCAATTACGTCATAGTGTAGAAACGCTAAAAATAGCAGACATCCCGCATTTTACCATCAGTCTTGGCGTGACCGATTACCAAGACACTGATGATCAAACTCGTGTTATAAAACGTGCCGACATTTTGCTTTATGAAGCCAAAGGGGCTGGGCGTAATCGTGTTATGGCGGGTTAATCCTTGGCTAAAAAAAAGCGTTTTTTGGCACTGGATTGACCATTAATAAGAATTTCTATCTCGTGTAGCCCTTCATAATAGACTCGTGTAGTGATGATTTTGAAGGGGTGCTTTTTATTCATGGTCAAAGACTGCCCAGCGGGCAATATGGCTTTTTTCCATTTAAATACTTTGGGCGTTGTTTTTCCGTTCTTTTTTTGATGATGAATCACATAGTCAATCATTAAGGTTTGATCTTGGTCGCTGACAGAGTGTAGGTTGAGGGAAAACTCCAGTGCTTCATTCAGCTGAACCTGTTCCTCTGTGAGGGTCAGTTCTATTTGCTTTAGTGCGGGTTGGCCATAACCAAAGACGGCCAGCACTTTAGTATTGCCCTGTTTCAATAAGGTTCGACACGCGTGACGAATTAGCTTTTGACGATTTGTATTGGCGCCTTGCATCCACTTTTCTGCGAGGCTTGCGACCAGATCAGGGTGATCTTTAGCGATGTCGTTGAGATTGTTGGCCACCGAGCGGCGTACATAGTCTTCAGGATCGTCTTTTAGGGCTTCAAGCAGTTCAATAACCGGTGCAGGATTTTGAATAAATGTCGGTAGCTGCATGGCCCAAGGCAAACGTGGTCGAGTGCCTTCAGAGATCAAACGTCGCACATGTTTGTTGTCGTCGTTGAGCCAGCTTTTGAGCGTATTGAGTGTGTCTTCTGGGGTCGCCAGTAAGAAAAAGCGGATGCTAAATTCAGCGGTAAAGCGCCGCGTCATTGCGTTTAGTAATGCCATAGAAAGAGCGTGATGTTGAAGGCCATGAAGCCCCACATAATCGCCCATGGGCATAATGGCCCAACCTGAAATACCGTCATTCTCCGTTGCGTTTTCTTCTGATTCCGGCGCCGCTTCTGTGGATTCTGGCGCTAAGGAGGCAAGTAAAATCTGTCCAGCGAGTTCAAAGTTTTCAGGAAAATAACGCCCCATGGCACTGGTGATTTGCTGTGAGCGAGCTTTTAACTCTAAAGCATCAAGTTGATGGCTGGCTGTGGCAATGAACCCTTGTTTATCGAAATCCGTCCAATGACGGTGAAAATTTTCTGCCATTTTATGTATCAAGGCGTCATTAAAAAGATTCTTAAAGGGTTCTGACATGCGCGTTTTTCCTTTCTAGAGGCTAGGCAATAGCATAACGCTATCCGTTCATGGTGTCAGTGCTTGTCAGTATAAAACTCATGTCCATAAAAAAGGCCGCCCACTTTGATTTTGGGCGGCCATGGCAAGATGATGTCTTTTGCTGTTGTTGCTTTTATTGTTGGTTTACTTTTGCCATCAATGCCTCGATTTCTTTATGGCGGCCCATATCGGCAATGGGACGGTCTGGTCTTGGGGCGGCTTTTTTGGCGATGTCTAGGTGTTGTTTGGCGCCCTGATAATCACCATCGTCGTATAAAAATTCCGCAAGAAAATAGTTGCTGTCGATGCCCGTCGGGTTCAGTTTATAGGATTGCACAAGGAGCTCTTTGGCTTTTTTGTCGTCCCCAAACCCAATCGGCCAACCGGGTACTTTATGGTACAGCACCCCTAAACTGGTCATGGCAGAACCCGATAACGCTTTGGGGTTGATACTCATGGCGGATTCGAATGATTTTTTTGCGGCTTCTGCTAAGGATAACGCGCCTAATCCGCCTTTTGCGCCTGCTGTGCTGGATTGAATAATACCCAGCCAAATCAGATCGTCTGGGTTGTTTGGTTCAGCGTTAACCAGAGCTTGTGCTTTAATCGCAAGGTCGTTAAAGGCCGCTTCTTTGGCATCATCTCCTTCAATTTGGTAATTAATGTGTGCCCATTGTTGTTGAATCTCTAATAGGCGCGAGGTATCTGCCGCCCAAGTAGAAGAAATTAAACCGAAAGTCAGTAAGCCAGCCGTGATGAATGATTTCATGATAATACCTCTTGTGCAGTGTGCTTGACGTCTTTTTCAGGACGTAAAAAGCGTTTAATAATGGGAAGTTTTTTAAACAGAGCCTTGTCCACAATGTGTGGAAAAGCGCCGTTAATTTTGACAAAGAGTGTTTCTGGAAAGCCGACAAACTGCCTAGCATGACCTTTTTCGAGTTGTTGAATTAAGGCTTGAGCAACGTTTTCTGGCGAATCGACGTGATTCCCTAGTGCATTGTTCATCGCCATGGCCTGATCGCTGTTAATGCTGGTGGCGGTTGCTCGTGGGGCAAAGTAACTCACATGGACATTCGTATCTGCTAATTCGCGGTATAGGGCTTCGGTAAATCCACGTAGGCCAAACTTGCTGGCGCAGTAGACAGATTGTCCTGCGAAACCAATGCTGCCAAATGCAGAGCCAACATTCACCAAGTATGACGGTGTCGTCGCTGATATATGATGTTTTTGCAAATAAGGTAATACCGCTTGAGTCAGTAAGATCGGTGCCAATAAATTGGTCTCTAAGGTGTCTACAATGGAGGCTTCATCGGTGTCCTCTAAGAGAGAGAACTGACCAACTCCTGCATTGTTAATCAGCATACTGATAGCGTTGGATTCCGCCGCAAAGCAAATTTTTTCACGGCCTTCTATGGTGGTGATGTCCGCCATGAGTATCTTATGCTCGCCATTCAGCGACTGACTGAGGGCTTGTAAGCGCGATTCACTTCGACCTTGCAGAATCAAACGTACACCTTTGTTGGCTAAGGCTTGCGCGATGGCTTGGCCTATGCCGCCCGTCGCGCCCGTTAATAAACAGGTTTGTTGTTGCCATTGCATCATGTCTCTCCTATGCCGCATCGGCTTGAGCGGTTTCATGGTCTAGCTCACGGAAAATATTGGCGTACAATTTAAAAAACATTTTTGCGCTGTGAATGATCTGATCTTGCTCGTGTTTGTCGGTAATTTTATTCATTAGATTTTCAAAAAAGACGATGTGTTCTTGATCCAATGAGCCATGTGAACGCAAGTAGCTAAAGGCATTCGCTGGTAGGTCGAGTTTGTTTTTGATCTGTCCTGCGGCGTTGTCCGCCAAAGCAATGCTGGTGCCTTCTAGCACGAACACCATGCCAAAAAAGCGCAATGGATTAATACGATTGACCGCATCATAGGCGTATGCAACCATCAATTCTGTTGCCGATGCGGGTTGGCTTTTGCGAACGGCTTCTTTATCGGCACCGCAAGCAGCGATGTCGTTTAGGATCCATTCTTGATGGCCCATTTCTTCTTCAATGTATTCACCAACGGCTTCTCGTAACCATTCTTTTTCTTCCGGTAGACGACTGCCTACCGCCATCAATAATGGCACTGTGTGTTTGACGTGGTGATAAGCTTGCGTCAAAAAATCGACGTAGTTTGTTAAGGTAATTTGGCCATGGAAACAACGCTGAATAATAGGCGAGGTCACCAAGTACTGTCTTTCAGCTAGGGTTTCTTGTTGTAGGCGTTGGTAAAGAGTCATAGTGTTGCTCCTGATGCAGTGCTTAATGGTGAAAGTGTGTCTGTGTAGAGAGATTCAATTTGGTCCGAAAAATGTGCCAAGATTTTGTCTCGAATCGGTTTTCCTGTGGCGGTGACCATGCCCGGAATCGTCATTAATGGTTGTGCTAGCATCAGCCATGTGCCAACTCGGGCGTAATCTGGTAAGTATTGATTCACCATGGAAACCACCTGGTGAATTTGTTCTTCGGTGACATGTGCCGCTGCAGGGCTAAGTAAGGCGCCGCAATAAGGTTGGGCGTCACCAAATACTAAGGCTTCACGGAAATACCCCGTTGCCATAAGTTCGGCTTCTACCCATTCTGGTGATAAGTTACGACCAAACGAGTTAATGATGATGTTCTTCTGGCGGCCATCAATGCTTAAGAAGCTATTGTTTAGGCTGACCAAGTCACCAGTGCGTACTTCTTGTGGATAAAAACTGTCGGGTTGATTGAGGTAACCAAGGAAAAGGTTGCCGGTGATCACCAGTTCGCCTTGCTCAATGTGTAGTTGATTGTGAGGTAATACAGCACCTGCGGAGGTCTGATCCTGTTGCGCTGGCGTATTTAACGACACCACAGACGCGCATTCAGACAAGCCGTATCCTTGATAAACAGGCAAACCAAGAGCGTGCGCTTTTTGCACCAAACCTGCTGCGACTTTACCGCCACCAACGGCGATAAATCGCAAAGAGGTCGGCGGTTTCCAGCCTTGCAAGCAAGCGCCCACAAACAGCGAAAGTAACTCTGGAACCAAAATTAAACTGGTCGGTTGCTGCTGGCTGATCAATGTCAGTAACTGCTGTGGCTGAGTCAAACGACTGCCACTAAAACCACGCTCTTCTTGGCTGGCTAGAATGATGGTTCCGCCTACCAAGAGCGGCGAATACACTCCCGCGATGTTCTCAAGCAAGGTCGCTAATGGGAGCAAACATAAATGACGAACCTCTTCTAACGCCACGGCGTCTGCAATCGAGCGGGCGACATTGAGCTGTGCTTCGTTGCTCAAACAAACACCTTTTGGTTGCCCTGTGGTGCCTGAAGTGAAGGTGATTTTATGAGTGCCAGCCGGAATAGTGGGCGAATGATTCACCGTTAAACGAGTGACATCCACGCCATCAAATGGACTGTTTGTTGTGTCTGGGTTTGCTGGTGTGCTCCTGTTGCCGAGACGGTTGTTAGTGTGTGTCAGCATGAGTTCAATGGCGCTTTCATTGAGCAAATGAGCGGTCTGTTGGGCACTGAAAAAGCTGGGGACTGGCACGCAGCATATTTCTGCAGCTTGGCAGGCCAAATCAAACAGCACCCACTCAATGGTGTTATCCATGGCGATCGCCACACGAGACACTTGCTGTGCTAATAGCCAGTTTTTACGAGTGGACACGGCATTGGTTAGCTCTTGATAGGTTAGCTGTTTGTCCTGTTGTATTAGGGCGATTTTATTGGCCCATTCAGGTGAAGAGAAATACCACATTATGCGTTCCTTAGCTGTAGCAATAAATGTTGAAAGTTGGCTTGGACCAGATCCATTAAGGCTTCCAGTTCTGGCTGTTGCAGGGCAAGAGCGACGGCTTTTTTTACGTCCAAAAACATGACCTTGGGATTGTTGTCGTAATAGCTGCCCCATTGCGTTCCGTCATCTTGTAGTAAGGCTGGGTTGGCATCCGCTAAAAACGTCAGTGGTAATTTCAGCTTACCAAGCAGTTGACGTACCTTATCTGTGCCAGCAAAGACCAAATAATTCACCTCAGACAGATACAGCCCCATGACCACCGTCATTAACAATGGCAAGGTAAAACGTTGGTTTTGACTGTACAGATTGCCCAATTCCGCTACATTTGTACGTTCTGTCCAAATGCCGTGTTTTTGCAGGCTCTCGGTAATCGACATAGGCAAATACTGTTCGACAAACAATGGCTGAGTACCACGGCGAACCCCCATAACGGCTCTTAGCCCTTGCGCCCTGATGCCAAGCAGAATGGGCATAAACGTATTGATATCTGCTTGATATTTTTTCGCAAAACCGTCTTTTACGAAGTTCTCTAAATCACGCCGAGTACCACCGTCCATGCTGGCGGCAACAAATTCATAGGGCATGGTCGGTGTCGCGACTTTGTTCCGCTGAAGGTTGGTATGTACTGAATCTGAAGGCTGCATAATGGGATACCCCTTAATTTATATAGCTTCAGATTAGAGGCTTAGCATTAAGGGAACCTTATGACTGATTATTTTTTATGAATTTTCATAAAAAATAATCAGTCTGATTTTAAAAGATAAAAATCTATTTAAATCATGTGGTTATATTTTATTTTCTGAGAAAGCGTAAGCTTGTTTTGATGTTCAAAAAGCGCGTTTTCTTAAGGTTCCTTAAGAAAACGGCTGCGCTGTTATGGTGGGATTTACTGTTTTTTTAATTATTTGGCTCATTGGGTGGAAAAGGCTGGGATACTTTACTTATTTCCATGGCGTGAGCAGCCTTGCCTAAAAGGCATGGATACCTTCGAATTATTCCGCTTTTTCGATGTTTTTTTGAGGCTTAACATCGTTTTATTTTAATGATGATGTGAATAACTCACTAAGAAGGTATGGATGGAAGCGTGTGATTTAAATGCCGCTGAGGCGCGTCGATTGATGGCGCAAAAGTCGTTGTCTGTGATGGAGCTAGCACAAAGCTGTATTACACGAATGGATGCAGTGAATCATGCCGTGAACGCGATCGTTGCTTGTGATCCAGACGATTTAATGGCCCAAGCAAAGCAAGCTCAAAAAGCCATCGAGAAAGGCAAGTCGCTGGGGGCATTACATGGTTTGCCACTGGGCGTAAAAGACATGGTTGACCTTAAGGGATTCCCAACAACGTTCGGTAGCACAATTTACAAAGATAACATGGCCACATCGGATGACCCAATGGTCGCACAGTTACGTCAGGCTGGTGCCTTGCCATTAGGCAAAACCAATAATCCAGAATGGAGCGCAGGGGGTAATACGCGCAATGCCGTGTATGGTGCCACCGCCAATCCCTTTGATGTAACACGTTCAGCGGCGGGATCGTCTGGTGGTTCAGCGGTGGCGTTGGCGTGTGGCATGATATCTCTCGCCACCGGATCCGATACAGGTGGCAGTTTGCGTAACCCAGCGGCTTTTTGTGGTGTGGTGGGTTTTCGTCCGTCCCCGGGTGTGGTGCCGGGACACAGTCGGCCGATAGGCCTAATTCCTTTGCCAACCAATGGACCCATGGCGCGTTCTGTCGAAGATGTTGGTTTGATGTTATCGCAGATGATTCGCCCTGATCGTCGAGACCCTTGGGTTTCTATAGTGGAAGGCGTTGGGCAGCATAACGCCGATGCTTATCGTCATTTGCCAGACTTCGATTTGAGCAGCGCGAAAGTGGCGTTTACCAACGACTTTGGTTTTGCCATGACGGAAAACCTGATAAAGGAATCTTTCCAAGAAAAAATCGATAAGTTTGGCACCGTATTCGCTCAATGTGACAACGCTCACCCCAGCTGTGACCATGCCGATCATATTTTTGCTGTGCTAAGAGCGCTTAATTTTTCGGGTCATCACCGTGACTTATCTCACAAATACCCAGGTCAAATGGGGCCGAATATTCTGATGAACATTGCTGAGGGGGAGTCATACAGCGCATTAGATGTGGTGAGTGCGTTGAATAAACAAACCGTCATGTATCGTGCGTGGCAGATGTTTTTCGAAGAATATGACTTTATCCTTGCGCCAACCACAACCATTAGTCCGCGAGATTGGCATGAACTTTACCCTGAGAAGATTGATGGCAAGTCGACACAAAGCTATTATCACTGGCTTTCTATGGCGTATGCCTCGACTTTAACAGGGCATCCGTCTGTGACTTTGCCTGTTGGCCGAGACAAAAATAATATGCCGTTTGGTTTACAGATTATTGGCCGACGAGGCGACGATTTATCCACCTTGGCATTTGCTAAATCGTTAGAAGCCTTGTTAGAAAAAACGCCCGATCTAGCGCGTCCAAGGGTTGATATTGCTATGTTGTCTGGTTTGCCTGCATTGAAGAATGCGGATGGTTTCATGGGCTTCTAATGTACAGGCGCTTTTTTTATGGAGTAGGTAAGTGACTGATTATATTTCTAATTCTGTTGTGCAGTCGCTTATTGCGTTGCAGGAAATCACTTGGTTCAATCCGAGAAAAGTGCGTTTTGATCAGATTCAACCCAAGCTATCTCTGCAAAAGTCAGACATGCTTGATGCGTCGGATCGACTCACGCGCTTTGCGCCTTATCTTGAGCAAGTCTTTCCCGAAACCGCAGTGACAAGCGGTATCATCGAATCGGAATTAAAAGCGATTCCTGCTATGCAGATTGCGTTGTCGGATTCGATGAATCTAGAAATCCCCGGCCGTTTAATGATGAAGTGCGACAATCAATTGCCGATTGCGGGCTCTATCAAGGCCCGCGGTGGCATATATGAGGTTTTGTTGCATGCGGAACGTTTGGCACTTGCCAATGGCTTATTAAAAACCAGTGATGATTATCGAACATTTGATTCAGACTTGTTTCGAGGCTTGTTTTCACAACACCAGATTGTTGTTGGCTCAACTGGAAATCTTGGTTTAAGCATCGGCATTATGAGTGCCAAACTGGGCTTTGATGTCACGGTTCATATGTCGTCTGATGCCCGTGAATGGAAAAAGGCCTTGCTGAGACGTAAAGGTGTCAATGTTGTGGAACATACGGCGGATTATGGTGTTGCTGTAGAGCAAGGACGACAAGAAGCCATGCAAAAGGACACCGCGTATTTTATCGATGATGAAGATTCGAAGTCGTTATTTCTAGGTTATAGCGTGGCAGCGTTACGTTTGCAAAAACAGCTAGTCGAGCAGGGTGTCAAAGTTGATAAAGACCATCCTTTGTTTGTCTATTTGCCTTGCGGTGTTGGTGGTGCGCCAGGTGGCATTACCTTTGGTTTGAAGCAAGTGTTTGGTGATTATGTGCATTGTTTTTTTGCCGAACCGACTCATTCCCCTTGCATGGTATTAGGCATGGAAACGGGTTTACATAATGGCATTTCGGTACAAGAGCTGGGCATAGATAACCAAACTTGTGCCGATGGATTGGCGGTTGGTCGGCCTTCCGCTTTCGTTGGCCCTATGATGGATTCATTGCTTAGCGGTGTTTACACGGTTTCTGATGACAATATGTATCGTCATTTGGCCTTGCTGGTGGATGTAGAAAATATTCCAGTGGAACCGTCTGGCGCCGCGGGTGTAAGCGGTATGCTGCGAGTGTTAACAGAAGGACATGATTACCTAACAGCTCACCAACTGGACGATAAAATGTCGCAAGCCACGCATATTATGTGGGCAACAGGCGGTGACATGGTGCCGGAAGAAGAAAGACAAGCCTATTATCAAAAGGGCCAAACCTTGCTTTCTTAAAGCGCGTTTGTTTTCTTTGGCTTTTATTTTAATAGGGGCAGCGGCGCTTTTAAGAAAGCGCTGAATGCCTGTCTTCAATGTTTTCTTCATGCTGCATTTTTTCAATCATGTAATTTAAAAATACTCTTACGGCAGCGGGTAAGGTTCTGCCTGAAAGGGTTTGCACCTCAATGTTGCGTATGTCCATGCCTCGGTCACGAATGGGGATAGCGACCAGTTCGTTAGCAGCCAGTTGATGGCGCATGGATATTTCCCCCGCAAGGTGAACACCGCCTTCATAAGTGGTAAAGCGGTTTAATGTCGCCATGTTGTTGGAGACTAAAACAGGATCGAATAATAGATTCAAACGACTGCAACAGATATCAAACAGTTGTCTTACGGTTGTGTTTTCTTCTGGCAAGGCAATCGGATAGGGCTGTAATTGTGCAAGGGTGACGGTTTTTTTGTTTGCCAATGGATGGTTTGGGTGGACAACTGCAACGACGGGTGAGGGTTGTCGATAAGCGACTTGGATGTCTTTAGCGGGAGACAAATTTAAAGTAACACCTATGTCAGCATCGCCGTGACTAACACGTCGAGATACTTCCGCAGGCGAGCTGACATTGATATGAAAATGAATGCCTTCATGCTGTTTGCGAAAACTCGCGATATTACGTGGCAAGAATTCCATTGCAAAACCTTCCGAACAGGAGATATTTACATGGCCTCTGTTCAATCCCTCCAATGCCGCTATTTCAGACACCACTCTGTCCGATTCTAGTGCGTTCTTACGTGCATACACGGCTAACATTTCACCCGCTGCACTCAATTCCATGCCGCGAGGGCGGCGTTCAAACAGGGTTGTACCAAGAATATCTTCTAGGCTATTTATCTGCCTACTTATTGCGCTGGCTGCCACATTTAGGTGCAAAGATGCTTCACTAATAGAACCATACCTAGCAACTTCTAAAAAATAGCGTAGAGCGGTGTCTTGTAAGCGTAATGCGGCTTTCATCGTGTTTTTCCTGCATTTTATCGACTATTAGTAACTTTTATTGGATTTTATGGTTTTTGTTATTTCGCCACAGTCATGCTTTTTTGGCAACGATTCTTTGCATTTTTTTTAATTGTGGCAAGGGTTGTTTTTGCATAGTGTGAATGAAAGTTGCATTGCGTGAATATCAAATCAAAAGGGCTTAAAAGGAACGAAACGATGAAAAAATTCAGTCAGAATAAGTTTGCTCTATTACCCGTATTAAACTGCGCTCCACATAAAACTCTGGTCAGTACGCTGGTAGCGTGTTCTTTGCTTGGCTTGGCTGCACCAGCGTTGGCGAATAAAGCGAATGATACCTTGGTGTACTCGGTGGGGCTTGAACCAGAAAATGTTAGCCCTTATCACAACAATGTGCGAGAAGGGATCATTTTGTCTCATCTAGCTTGGGATACGTTAATTTACCGTGATACTCAGACGGGTGAATACAAGCCATTATTGGCAACCAGTTGGAAATGGGAGGACCCTACACATTTGTTGTTTACGTTACGTCAAGGCGTAACCTTCCAAAATGGCGATGCGTTTAGTGCCGATGACGTGGCTTTCACCTTTAATTATGTGATATCGCCTGAGTCTAAAATCGTCACACGTCAAAATGTCGACTGGATTGAGCGCGCAGAAAAGGTTGATGATTTTACAGTACGCTTGGTGTTGAAACAGCCTTTCCCAGCGGCGCTAGAATACTTGTCTGGCCCGACACCGATTTACCCTGAAAAATATTTTAACTCTGTTGGTATTGAAGGCTATGCCAAAGCACCAATTGGTACAGGTCCTTACAAGATTACCGAAGTATTGAGTGGTGAAGGGGCGAATCTAGAGCGTTATGAAGGCTACTTTGAAGGTGGTCCAATTAAGAAACCAGCCATTGGTAAAATTCAATTTAGAGTCATTCCCGATCCTGATGCGCGTCTTGCCCAGTTGATGACTGGTGCGGTGGATTGGACGTGGCGTGTGCCGTCTGACCAAGCGGATGAAATGAAGATGATGCCTAATTTGCAAGTGGTGAGTTCAGAAACCATGCGAGTCGGTTATTTGGCAATGGATACCAGCAGCGAAGCGTTAAAGGATTCACCATTCCGAAATAAGCTGGTTCGAGAAGCCGTGAATCATGCTATTAACCGTGATGATCTGGCGAACGAGTTGGTACGAGGCGGAAGTCGAGCCATTTATACGCCTTGTTTTCCTTCACAATTTGGTTGCGACGTGTCGGCCGCGAAAAAGTTTGACTATGACCCAGCTAAGGCCAAAGCCTTATTGGCAGAAGCGGGCTATCCAAATGGTTTTGAAACCGATTTTTATGCTTATCGAGACATGGATTTGGCAGAAGCGGTATTAGGTAACCTGCGAGCCGTTGGCATTACTTCTAAGATGCACATGTTGACCTATGCAGCATTACGTAAAGAGCAACGTTCAGGAAATGTTCCGTTGGCATTTCAAACATGGGGTTCTTATTCGGTGAACGATGCCTCTGCCATGACCAGTGTGTATTTTAATGGTGGTGCGGATGACATGAATCGTGACGAAGAGGTGATTGCTTTGGTTGATGCCGCTGATACCAATGTTGATCCAGAGATTCGTAAGAATAATTACAGCGAAGCGATTAAGAAAATTACCGAAGCGGCTTATTGGGCACCCATGTTCTCTTATTCAAGTAACTATGCCTTTAGTAAAGAACTGAACTTCACACCTTATCCTGATGAATTACCGCGCTTTGTCGAATCAAGCTGGAAGTAATGTGTAAGACGCTTACTGCACAAGTGCGGTAAACGTCGTTGGCTTCTTTAGCAACAAAGATTCAAAGACGGTTGTGGAGTTTTTTATGTTGGTATTTATATTTCGTCGGTTGCTGGTGGCATTCAGTGTGGCAATCACCGTTTCGGTTGTGAGCTTTATGTTGTTGCATTTATCAGGTGATTTAGCGATTTCGATTGCTGGCCCTGAGTCTACTGCTGCACAAGTTGAGCAAATTCGTATCGACTTTGGCTTGGATAAGCCCATGGTCTATCAATACTTTGATTGGCTTTGGGGAGCAGTGCAATTGGATTTCGGACGCTCCTATTATTTCCAAGACACGGTGATGGGACTGATCAGTGAACGCTTACCCGTGACGCTAACCTTAGGCGCTTTGGCTTTGGCCTTAGCCACCGTGATTGCGATTCCGTTGGGTGTTATTGCTGCGATCAAACAAGATACTTGGATTGACCGCTTGGCATTAACCATCGCGGTGATTGGTCAAGCCATGCCAAGTTTTTGGTTTGCGCTTACGCTTATTGTGATCTTCGCTGTGAATCTGCAATGGTTGCCTGCGGGTGGTAATGAATCTTGGCAACACTTTGTTTTGCCTGCCATTGCACTGGGTTATTACGCCATGCCTGCCATGATGCGTTTAACGCGTACTGGCATGTTAGAAGTATTGAATTCCGATTACATCCGCACCGCTCGATCCAAAGGTTTGAATGAATCCACTGTGATTTTTAAGCACGCATTGCGCAATGCGGTGATTCCTGTTGTGGCTTTAGCAGCGGTTGAATTGGGTTTTATGCTTGGTGGGTCTGTGGTCATCGAATCGGTATTTTCTTTAAAAGGTTTGGGCCAGCTCGGATGGGATGCGATTACCCGTAATGACTATCCAGTAGTGCAAGCCGTGGTGTTGATTATTGCGGTGTTTTATATCCTGTTAACTTTTCTAGCGGATGTGATCAACGCCATGCTTGATCCACGTTTGCGTGTCCGCTGAGGTGTTTACTATGTCCGATGCTACTGGTTCAAACTTGTCGAAAGAACAGCTTTTATTACCGGCTGTTCCTGAGTGGCGCCGTATGATGAATCGTTTTCTCGGTCATCGTGGTTTGCTAATGGGGTCGATTATTCTGGGACTGATCGTGGTGCTGGCGATTTTAGCGCCTTGGCTGGCGCCCCATGATCCATACTTACAAAATATTTCACAGCGTATGATTCCACCCGTTTGGCACGAAAAAGGCTCGTGGGAACATGTTTTTGGCACCGATAAATTGGGGCGAGATTACCTAAGTCGCTTGCTTTACGGAGCGCGAATTTCCTTGACGATTGGTTTGTCAGCAGCACTTATTTCTGGGCTGATTGGCACGACATTGGGTGTGCTGGCAGGCTATTTCGGTGGCCGAGTCGATGCGGTGATTAGTTACATTATTACCACGCGTTTGGCCATGCCGGTTGTTCTTGTGGCGTTGGCTATGTCGGCTTTAGTCGGCGGCTCTTTACAAATGGTGATCATCTTATTGGGCTTGTTGTTGTGGGATCGATTTGCTGTGGTAGCGCGTTCCACCACTCAGCAATTGCGCGATGCTGAATTTATTGCATCGGCCAAAGTGTTGGGGGCATCAACAACTTATATTTTAGTGCGTGAATTACTACCCAATATATTAAGTGCGTTAATTGTTGTGATGACCTTGGAGATGGCCCATGCCATCTTGCTAGAAGCGACCTTGTCCTTTTTAGGCTTGGGCGTTCAGCCGCCAATGCCCTCTTGGGGATTAATGATCTCCGAAGGTAAAGCTTATATGTTTTTTAAACCCTGGGTCATTGCGATTCCCGGTATTGCGCTGATGGTGTTGGTATTGGCGATTAACTTAGTCGGCGATGGCTTGCGTGATATGAACGCACCAGAAGGCCGGAATTGAGGCCAGAGGAGACATGATGAAACGAATACTCGACGTGAAAAATTTACAAGTCAGTCTGCCAACGCCAAATGGCAATTTGCGTGCGGTGCGTGGTATCGATTTGCAGGTAAATAAAGGTGAAATGCTCTGCATTGTAGGGGAATCTGGTTGTGGTAAATCCATGACGTCTATGGCTCTGATGGGCTTATTGCCGAAGCGAGCAGAAGTGACCGCTGAGGCAATGCACTTCGACGGAATGGATCTATTGTCTTTATCGAAAAAAGAACGCAATCAAGTACGCGGTATGCGCATGTCGATGATTTTTCAAGAGCCAATGACGTCGCTGAATCCTTCTTATACCTTGGGTAATCAGCTTTGCGAAGGCATTATCAAACACAAAAAAGTAAGCAAAGACGAAGCCAAAAAACGCGCAGTGTATTTATTGGAGCGTGCTGGCGTGCCTTATCCAGAAAAGCGTTTAGATCAATATCCGCATCAATTATCGGGCGGTTTGCGTCAACGGGTGATGATCGCCATGGCGTTAATGTGTGAGCCAGATTTGATCATTGCCGATGAGCCAACCACAGCATTGGACGTGACGATTCAAGCGCAGATATTGCGATTGATTCGTGAGCTGCAACAGGAGTTTGGCACCGCCGTTATTTTTATTACTCATGACCTTGGTGTGGTGGCGCGCATCGCAGATCGCGTGGCGGTGATGTACGCCGGACAAGTGGTGGAAACCGCTTCCGCGCAAGATTTGTTTGCTGATCCACAACATCCTTATACCAAGGGCTTGCTTAACTGCATTCCGATTCCTGGCAAAACCTTACCGGGCAGTCATCTAGAGTCTATTCCGGGCGTAGTGCCGAGTTTGATTGGTGAACTAAAAGGTTGTGCGTTTGAAAACCGTTGCAATGCCTCGACTGGTGAGTGTTGTTACCGTTCACCTAGCTTGGAAAATCATCTGGGTTCAGCGGCCCATCAAGTACGTTGTCCGATTGCGACGGCGTCATTTCAGGAGGCGGTGTAATGGCAGAATACGCTTTAGAGTTAACGAATTTGTCCCGTCATTTTCATCTTAAAAATGGCGCCTTTAAAGAGCCTACATTACTAAAAGCAGTGGACGGCATTTCATTGCGCATTCGTCCTGGAGAAACCTTGGGCTTGGTGGGGGAATCTGGTTGTGGCAAAAGCACCTTGGCGAAAATGATTTTGGGATTATTAGAGCCAACAGATGGGGATGTTTTAATTAATGACAAAATGCGCGGAGCCAGCTCGCGTTTGTCTATGTCGCGCCAGCTTCAGCCCATTTTTCAAGATCCTTATTCGTCTTTGAATCCACGTAAAACCATTGAACAAATCATTCGTTTGCCCTTGCAGTTGCATAAAATTGGCGACGCTAATAGTCAGCAAAGAGCGGTCAAAGACATCTGTGATTTGGTAGGTTTGCCTGAGCGTTTGTTAAAGAATTATCCCGGGCAATTGTCAGGAGGTCAGAGACAACGGGTGGCGATAGCGCGAGCCTTGATTCTAAAACCCAACATCTTGGTGTGTGATGAACCAACGTCGGCACTGGATGTCTCGGTGCAGGCGCAAATTCTTAACCTATTGATGGATTTAAAAAAAGAGCTCGGACTGACGTATTTGTTTATCAGCCATAACCTTGGCGTGGTGGAACATTTGGTGGATCGAGTGGCGGTGATGTATCGCGGCAAAATTGTCGAACAGGGCACCCGAGAAGACATCTTCCAAAATGCGCAACATCCTTATACCCAAGCCTTGTTGTCTTCTGTTTTAACGCCGGAGCCGGCTTTGGGGTTGCCTGATGTGTTGGATTCAAGCGCGTGGAATCAAGCTTCGTAAACGTTATTTAAGGAATAAAAATGAGTCGCCAATCTACTATTCAAGGTGCGGAGTTTTACTTTGACTCCGGTGCTTTTTTTTCAGCGTTAGAACAGCGTGTTAGCGTTCGCAGTGAGAGTCAAAATCACGACGCTTTTGATCAGTTACACGCCTATTTGCAAGACATTATTATGCCCGAGCTTGCTTCTTTGGGCTTTCATTCACGCATTGTTGCCAATCCAGTGACCGAAGCAAATCAACCGGGTTCTTGGCCATTTTTGATCGCGGAGCGAATCGAAGATCCAGTTCAACTAACGCTGCTGACTTATGGTCATGGGGATGTGGTGCGCGGTTATGACGATCAATGGAGAGCAGGATTGTCACCTTGGAAAGTCGTGGTGGATGGCGACCGTTGGTATGGTCGAGGAACAGCGGACAACAAAGGTCAGCACACCATTAATTTTGCGGCTTTGAAACAGGTTATTGATGCGAAAAAAGGCAAACTGGGCTTCAACGTTAAAGTGATTTTGGAAATGGGCGAAGAGGCAGGTTCACCCGGATTGGCTGAGCTGTGCGAGCTTCATAAAGAGGAACTGACGGCGGATTTATTTATTGCCTCTGATGGGCCACGATTAAGTGCTGAGCATCCGACGATTTTCCTTGGGTCTCGTGGCGGATTTAATTTTGATATGAAAGTGTTGTTGCGCGATGGTGCTCATCATTCTGGTAATTGGGGCGGTTTATTGAGCAACGCTGGTACGCGCTTGGCCCATGCTTGGGCATCTATGGTGGGTGCCAAAGGTAAAATTTTGGTCAAAGGTTTGTTGCCGGCGCGTTTGCCTGAATCTGTCCGAGCTGCTTTAAAAGACATTCCGGTGGGCGAAGGGGCGAATAGCCCAGTCATTGATCCTAATTGGGGCGAGCCAGATTTAACGCCAGCCGAACGTGTCTTTGCTTGGAACACGTTAGAAATGTTGGCGTGCAAAACAGGGAATCCAGAGATGCCTGTCAATGCGATTCCCGGATACGCTAGCGCCCATTGTCAGCTGCGTTTTGTGGTCGAAAGCGATAGCCAACACTTTTTACAACATATTCGTGACCACCTTGATTACCATGGTTTTAGCGATGTGGAAGTCACCGATAGCGGCCATACGATGGAAGCGACACGCCTTGACCCTGAAGATCCTTGGGTAGATTGGGCTTTGGGTTCTCTTGCACAAACAACGGGCAAGAAGCCGGTGTTATTGCCTAATCTAGGCGGCTCGTTACCAAACGATGTATTTGCCAATATTCTGAATTTACCCACCGTTTGGGTGCCACATTCTTACCCTGCATGCAGTCAACATGCGCCAAATGAACACGTATTAGCGCCGGTGTGTCGTGAGGCCTTGCAAATTATGACAGGGCTTTTTTGGGATTTATCTGAACAAGGTGCCACGATTCAGGCAAAACGTTAAGGAGAACGACATGACATTAGCGACAGTAAAAAAGGTCAACAATAGCGGGCTTGCGCCTTATGCGGATTTACTCTGTGATTGGCTCGCCACTCAAGAGGACGAGATGATTCAGTGTCTGCAAGAATTAGTGGATACCGATTCAAACAGTTATGACAAAGAAGGCGTGGATGCGGCTGGACATCTAATGGCGTCTTGGCTGGAAGCTGATGGTATTGAATGTCGCTGGCATAAATCGGTTAGTTCAGGTGATGTGCTGGAGGCTCGTATTGGTTCTGGATTTGATAAAAAAAATCCACAGCCTGCTATTTTTTTGATGGGTCATCGGGATACGGTTTTTCCAAAAGGTACGGTAGCAACGCGTGGTTTTACGCGTGATGGGATGACGGCGTTTGGGCCAGGCGTGGCGGACATGAAGTCTGGCTTGGTATTGAATTGTTTTGTGCTAAGAGGCTTGCAGTATTTGTTGAATAACTCTGATATCTATGAATTACCTCACCCGGTTGTTGGCTTATTTACTGGCGATGAAGAAATTGGTTCGCCAGAAGGTCGTCATGTTATTCAGCAAATGGTGAAGGGGGCAAAAGCGGTATTCAATGCTGAACCTGGTCGTATCAGTGGCAATGTGGTGTCGGCTCGAAAAGGTGGGGCGAGCTTTGAGATTGTTGTCAAAGGTAAGGCGGCTCACTCTGGTGTGAATCATGCGGACGGTGCCAGCGCTATTGGGGGCTTGGCCCTTATCATCACTGAGCTGCATGCATTGACTGATTATGAAACGGGAGTCACGACCAATGTTGGCTTGATCAGTGGTGGTATGTCTTCTAATACAGTCGCGGCTGAGGCCAAAGCGAAATTGGATTTACGCTACATCACGAAAGAGCAAATGGTCGATGCCATGGATGCGATTCAGGCCATTATTGATATGTCCAGGCTTCAAGGTGTGACGGCTTCAGTGCGCTTGATATCAGCATTTCATCCGTTTGAGTCAAATATGAGTGCTGCGTTATTAGCGCATTATCAGATACAAGCCGAGTCATTGGGGTTTTCAGTTGAAGGTGAATTTACCGGTGGTTGTTCCGATGCGGGTTTTACCTCGTCGATGGGGGTTCCGACTTTGTGTGGAACGGGGCCGGTGGGGGCGAAAATGCACACCGAAGGAGAATTCTGTTTGCTGGATACCTTCGTGCCTCGCACTCAAGCGGTTGCCAAGAGTATTTTGCTTTTGCCCTAAAGGATTGAATCTAATGGAGAAAAATCATGCTTCACCCAATTGAAACTGAGTTGGCACCTTCTGAATCAGATGTTTGTTCACAAGCGATAAAATCTGGTAACTGGGCATTTCTATCTGGGCAAATCCCTCTTGTTGTTGAATCCAACAGCTTATTGCAAGGCTCGATTGCCGAACAAACGGCTCAGGTTTTTCATAACTTAAGTGTCGTGGCAATGGCTTCTGGTGGTTCACTTGAACATGTGGTGAAACTCACTCTTTATTTAAAAGACATGTCGAACCTCGCGGAATTCAACAGGGAAATGATTAAACACCTGAATTCACCGCTGCCTGCAAGGGCCGTTGTCTCGGTAAAGGGCTTACCTATGGATGCCGAGATGCAAGTGGATGCTATTATGATGATTCCAGATCCAGTTTGGGCACTTGCTGTTACCTGAGCGAAATGAATTCAAATCCAGCGTTGCCATTCCAACGTTGGATTGCGCTACCACCCTTAGTGAAATCCCATCAAACCAAAACAAATTACCTGTAGGTCGGTCTTTAGGCCGTCAAAAATCTGATCCCTCCAAAACTCTTGATGCGCTAAAACTCGACAGAAAACCTGTGGACACGACTATGTCTACTACCATTTTCTGTAGGTTAATTTGTCGTTATTATTGTGCTTTATGTCTTGAAAGACTCTTTCATTTTATTGGATTTAAATACGATATTTTCATTATTAAAAAGTATTTTATTGGTTTTTTTAGTCAAAAATAATCGATATTAGAAAGCACATTTCATTATTGTTTCGCTAATCTGGTGGTCGTTAAAACGATATATTTTCACTGAAAAGGAACGACCATCATGAACTTGAAAAAATTTGAGCGTTATCCGTTGACCTTTGGACCAACCCCCATTGAAAAGCTACAACGTCTGTCTGATCACCTAGGCAATATTGAGGTCTATGCGAAACGCGAAGACTGTAACTCTGGTCTCGCTCTAGGCGGTAATAAGCTTCGTAAATTGGAATACATAGTGCCTGATGCCATCGCTTCTGGTGCGGATACCTTGGTGAGTATCGGTGGTGTGCAATCCAACCATACTCGTTTGGTCACCGCGACCGCTGCGAAAATAGGTATGAAATGTCGTTTGGTTCAGGAGAGTTGGGTGCCATTCGAAGACGCTGTGTATGACCGCGTTGGTAACATTCTGATGAGCCGAGTGATGGGCGCAGAAATCGATCTTGTGAACGATGGTTTTGATATTGGTATCCGTGAGAGTTGGAAAAACGCTATTGAAGACGTAAAAGCCAAAGGCGGTAAACCATACCCAATTCCAGCGGGAGCGTCTGTGCATAAATACGGTGGTTTGGGTTATGTTGGGTTTGCTGAAGAAGTGCGTGAGCAAGAGAAAGCGCTAGGCTTTAAGTTCGATTATATTGTGGTTTGTACGGTAACTGGGTCGACTCATGCCGGTATGGCGGTTGGTTTTGCTGCGGATGGTCGCTCACAAAATGTGATTGGGATTGATGCCTCAGGAACGCCTCAACAAACACGAGATCAGGTATTAGCGATTGCCAAAAATACGGCCGAATTGGTTGAGCTAGGTCGTGAAATGACGGCAGATGATATCGTGATTAAGGAAGACTATGCTTATCCAGCCTATGGTGTGCCATCGCACGAAACCAATGAGGCGATTCGTTTGGTTGCACGTTTAGAAGGCATGATGACAGACCCTGTTTATGAAGGGAAATCCATGCAAGGTTTGATTGATTTAGCGCAAAAAGGCTTCTTCCCTGAAGGTTCTAAAGTACTTTATGCTCATCTCGGTGGTGTTCCTGCCATCAACGGCTATAGCTATATTTATCGTAATGGCTAACGGTTAATGAGTTATTAAACTTGTCAAAAAGGCTTCCAGGTGGAAGCCTTTTTTATTGCAATGTGTATGTTTGTGAAGGGATTTCGCATTGATTTAACACACCATCAAATACGAAAGCGGTCCACGAGTTTGCTTAACTGCTGTACATCATTGATCAGGCGGTTTTTGATATCAACGGCGGTTTGTGTGTATTCCACATTGGATGATGCGGTGTTGGTGACGCCATTGATCTGTTCTGCTATTTCATCAGCTTGTTGGTTTTGCTCCTGAATGGAGATAGAGATTTGTTGGTTGGTATGGCTCAAAATGTTGATAGATTCGATAATGGTGGTAAACATTTCAATGGTTTCTTGTGCTTGTTTCGAGACGCTTTCTGTGAGTGTCTGCGATGTTCGCATGACTTGTGCTGCATCGGCAGAACCTTTTTGAATACGCTCCACGGCGGTTTCTATTTCCAGAGTAGATTCATGTGTTCTGTTGGCTAGGTTGCGCACTTCATCGGCGACGACGGCAAAGCCTCGACCGGTTTCCCCAGCACGGGCGGCTTCAATAGCAGCATTAAGAGCCAATAGGTTGGTTTGCTCAGCAATGCCTCGAATGACATCCAGTATATTACCAATGTTTTGGCCGTCTGTTTCTAAGGTAGACACCACGGAAGAAGCTTTATCCATTTCGTCGACAACGTTGTGTAAGGACTTAAGGGTTTGTGACAGGTTATTTTGCCCCTTGGTAGAGTTAGTATTGGCTTCTATGGCCATGTCACCACACTTATTCGCATCAACCGACACTTGGCTCAACGAATTGGTCATGACATTCACCGCGTTGGCAATGTCTTTTGTGCCTCGCTGTTGATGTTTGGACATTTTGTCGACTTGTTGCAAAGCGTTGTCTATCTGTGTGGCAAAACCTTGGGTTGATGAGACGGTGTTGGCAACTTGCTTAATCACTGAATGCACCAGTTCAATGAACCCGTTTAGGTTTCTAGCGACTTCGGCCATTTCGTCTTTGCCAGAAGCATCAAGACGAGTGGTTAAGTTGCCGTCAGCACGATTGAGGTTTTCTAAAACTGTTATCATTTGACGTAAAGGTTGAATAATAAGACGGTTCGCAGCGAAAGCGATAAAAACAGACAGAATCAATACAATGGTTAAGCCGATTGTATTATTGAGCTTTACTGTATTGATGACATTTTCTAAGTTCACCGCTCTGATTTCGACTTGGCTGTCACCTTCTTCTTCGAGCTTTTCAAGGAAGGTTAGTAGCTTTTCAACGTGTTGATCAAATTCTGCAACGGCGCCGGTAGAGATCTCAGTATTATCGGACAGTATTCTGCCTTTCAGGGTTTCTAGGGTTGCTAAATAATTGTCCAGAGTGGTTAAGGCTTGTGTTCCTATTAAACCTGAGTTTTTCATTCTGTCCAGGGCTTCAAGAGTGAATGCATTGGTTTCCTTCATCTTATTTCTGGCGTCAGTTAATGACATTTCGTTGTTGATGAAGGCATCAAGGGTAATGATTTGTGATTGGATGCCAATAGTGCCTTCCATCGCACCGTCAGCGGCATCCCAAGCGTTACCCGTAATAAAAGTGATTTCAGAGTTTAATTTGCTGATCGATAGCATGCCTAAAATAGCATTACCTAGCACGATGACAACGAACAATAATACGCCTAAATATATTTTTACTTTTATTGTCATTACTTTGCTCCGAGTTGAGGGCGATGATTACTAATACTAGTAGACAATGACTATTTGTTCATTTTTTATCCAATCTTGTTAAAACGAAATGGGTATTTTTTAAATGCCGTATTCTTAATGTGGCATGGCAATTTAAAAAGCCAGTGCCACGTTGTCTTTGACTTCTTTCATCACAAAAAAAGTACGTAGTTGCCGCACGCTTGGCAAGGCCAATAATTGATCGCTGTGTAGTTTATTAAAGTCGGCCATGTCTTTGACTCGGACTTTAAGAAAATAATCAAAATCGCCTGCGACTAAGTGACAGTCCAGAATAAAAGGCAGCTTAGCGATGGCGTTCTCAAAGGTAGCAAAGCTTTCTTGTGTGGATCTGTCTAATACCACACCGACTAAGACTAATGCGCTGCGCTCTACTTTGTCTGGATTAATGATTGCACGTACTTCGCTGATGTAACCGTCTTTAAAAAGTTGATGGGTACGGCGATGACACGTCGCTGGGCTCACGTTGACCTGTTCGGCTAAATCCGCATTGGTGAGTCGACCATCTTGTTGTAATAAGCGTAGAATTTTTTTATCAATTTTGTCCATATACCATACCTTACTGTTTTTAACTGAGTAAACGAAAGATTCTTTCTGAAATTAGCAAAATGTTGAAATAGAAGAAATAGGTAATTGGGTTTTGTGGGAAATCTATCAATGGGTTGGTTTTTGTCTTTTAGATCCGTGCTCGGATCTTGTTCCTAATTCAATCAGGGTGCTTTTTTTTGGTGCGAACGGCTTTGTTTACGCCGTATTTTTTTATTTTAAAAAAACGGATTTTGTTGTGGTCGAAAATATTTTTAATAGGTAAATCAATCGTATTATGCGTATTTAGGCGGGTATCACAGGTGCCTTTATTTATTTGGCACCATACTTGCTGTTACCTAAGCGTCTCTGTGTTGTTTTGGGCACGGAAAACAAATTGATCAATGTCGATCAGTTTGCTTATTGGCATCGTCGCCAGCTGCTGTTTTATCAGTAGCACTCGGTCAGGCTCCTTTAGAAAGGAGATTGCTGATGAGGGTGGCCTGTGCGCTTTTCTTCTCTCTTCTCTTTTTCTTTCTAAAAAAGCCATTTAATTCTCCGAATTTGGCCTTGTCATAAGCAAATAAAGTTCGAAAAAAATATTGCTATGGATTACTGAATCTTTTGGTTCTAGCCGCGCTAATGATCTGTATTTTGATGCGCTCTATTTCGTTTGAGGGCTCTATATTTAGGAGAAAGTGAATGAAAAAAATTGATGTCACTGAAGCAATTTTTGCGATGAAAAAAGAAAAAAATCTCAGTTGGGAGTCTATCGCGCAAGCCACTGGTATGACGGATGTCTGGATCACTTCGGCTTGTTTAGGTATGAACAGTTGTTCAGCGGATGTGGCTGATAAGCTGGTGGCTTTTTTAGGTTTACCAGCCGAAGCAAAATCCGCGCTGATGGAGTATCCAACCAAAACCTGGGATCAAGCGATTCCACAAGATCCTTTGATTTATCGACTGTATGAAGTGGTAGGCGTTTATGGACCAACATTGAAAGAAGTAATTCAAGAGAAATTTGGCGACGGCATCATGAGTGCGATTGATTTTTCTATGACGGTCGATAAGGAAGAAAACCCTAAAGGAGATCGTGTGATTTTGACACTGAACGGGAAGTTTTTGCCATATAAATCTTGGTAATTATTTCTTTTCAAAAGTGAATCTTAGGTAATTTTAAAGAATAAGAGGGCGTAAAAATGGCGTACATAGAACCAAGCGAATTTGTTACTAAGATGGTCGATGCGGGCGAGCAAAAAGTCTACATGTCGACAAAAGATACTGTTATCCGTGCTTTTATGGCTGGCGCCATTCTTGGTTTAGCGGCGGTATTTGCGATTACCGTCGCCACTCAAACAGGAAGCCCATTGCTGGGGGCGGTATTGTTTCCAGTGGGCTTCATTATGCTGTATTTGATGAAGTTTGATTTACTAACGGGCGTGTTTACTTTAGTGCCTTTGGCGTTACTGGATAAACGTCCGGGAGTGACTCCGGCGCAAGTCCTGCGTAATTGGGGCTTGGTGTTTATTGGTAACTTTGCAGGCGCTTTAACCACGGCGTTTTTTATGTCGTTTATTTTGACCTATGGTTATGCGACGGACGGTGGCGCACTGGCCGCAAAAGTGAGCTCAATTGGTGAGTCTCGTACTTTGGGCTATCAATCCCATGGCGCTGGTGGTTGGTTTACCATTTTCATTCGTGGCATGTTATGTAACTGGATGGTGTCTATGGGCGTGGTTGGCGCAATGATCTCGACTTCAGCTGGCGCTAAAATGGCGGCTATGTGGATGCCGGTTATGTTGTTCTTTTACATGGGTTTTGAGCACTCTATTGTTAATATGTTCTTGTTCCCTTTTTCCATGATTATGGGGGGCGAATTTACGGTATCGGACTATTTAATTTGGAACGAAATTCCGACGGTGTTGGGGAATTTAGCCGGTGGTCTATTGTTGGTCGGTTTGCCACTGTATCTGACGCATGTAAGAACTTCTGCGTCGCGTAAATTGGCATAAGGTATTTACTTCAAAACTCTGTGAGTATTTATGCTTGCAGAGTTTTTTGTATTTAAGGATCTTGATGAAAGCACTGGAAATAAGTATTGGCCGCGCTACCAATAGGGGCAAAAAAGCCATTAATCAAGACAGTTTGGGCAGTCTGATCCCTATAGAACCGCTGCTCACCACCAGGGGGATTGCTCTTGTCATCGCCGACGGCATCAGTTCTAGCCCAGTGAGCCAAGTCGCTAGTGAATTCGCTACTACGCGTTTTTTAGACGATTTTTACCACACTTCGGACGCGTGGTCGGTGAAAACATCTGGCGAAAAAGTCATTCACTCCATCAATGCCGCTCTGTATTCTCAAACCCAGAATGGCCCCGGCCGATTCGATAAAGACAAAGGTTATGTTTGTACTTTTTCCGCCATTGTTCTGTGCGCAAATGCGGCGCATATTTTTCATTTAGGCGACAGCCGTATTTATCGCTTACTCGATGGCAAATTTGAGCAACTCACAAAGGACCATCGTCGAGTGGTGTCGACTAATGTGAGCTATTTGACGCGTGCCTTAGGCATAGAACCGATTTTAGAATTGGATTATCAAACCGTACCGATGAACAAAGACGACATATTTGTGATGGCGACGGATGGTGTGTATGAATTCGTCACGGCTGAGCAAATGATTACCTGTATTGCCGAGTCTGAGAGTGTGGACCAAGCCGCAGAGCATATTATCTCGCTAGCACTGAGCAATGGCAGCGATGATAATTTGAGTATGCAAATTGCCCGTGTTGACGAGGTGCCAAGTTATCAATGGGACGAGGTAGTGCAAAATGTCTGTCAATTACCTGTGCCGCCGCCATTAAGAGAAAGAATGGCATTTGACGGCTACGAGATACTTCGTTCTCTTTATGTGAGCAGCCGCAGCCATGTGTTTTTGGCACGGGATATGGAGAGTCATGAACATGTGGTGATAAAAACGCCTTCAGCGGAACTGAGCGACGATAGCGCGTACTTGGAAAGCTTCATGTTAGAAGATTGGATTGCCAAACGCCTCAATAATCCTCATGTAGTGAAAGCGATGGAGACGCCTCGGCAACGACAATTTCTGTATTTGGTAACCGAATACATCGAAGGACAGTCCCTTGCTCAATGGATGATAGATAACCCCAAACCGACATTAGAAAAAATCCGCGACATCCTTTCACAGATCGCCAATGGCTTGCAGGCGTTTCATCGTAAAAGCATGATTCATCAAGATATTCGCCCAGCGAACATCATGATAGATAAACACGGCACAGTGAAAATTATCGATTTTGGCTCTACTCATATTGCAGGTGTGAGCAACACCAAAGACGATGAGGTTCTGCGTGGCACCATGCGCTATTCCGCACCAGAATACTTTCTTGGTCATGCGGGTTCTGAGCGCTCCGATATTTATGCTCTCGGCGTCATTGCCTACCAAATGTTATCTGGCAACCAATTCCCTTATAGCCCGAAAATTGCTCAAGCAAAAAGCATCACCGCTCAACGTCGCCTAACCTACCGTAGTGTGATTACCGAAGACTCTGAATTGCCCGTTTGGATTGACGATGCATTGCATAAAGCCTTACACATCAATCCGTTAAAACGTTATGAAGAAGTCTCTGAATTTATCTACGACTTGCATCACCCAAATCAAATCTTCCTCGATCGTAATCGACCGCCACTTATACAACGCAACCCAGTGATGTTCTGGCAAGGCGTGTCTTTCTTCTTGTTTTTGGTGATTGGTTTTTTATTGCTGGTAAAATTTTAGTTTTTCACATGACGCTTTTTTAAAAGAAAACATTTATTGTCTCAATTCAGGCGTTACACTGATGATCTAACGAAATATGAGGTGGTAGGCTATGTCTCTAGTGGCAAATATAATCTCCGATGATGCTTTTGATGGCGTTGCTTCGCGTCAAACTATGAAAGAAAGTATCCTGCACCATCTGCGCTATACTTTGGTACATTTGCCCCAACAGGCCACTGCGAGGGATTGGTGGTTGGCTTTATCTTTAGCCATTCGTGATCGTATTACCGATGACATGTCGGTAACTCAAATCGCTCATAATCGCGACAATGTACGCCGTGTTTATTACTTATCGATGGAATATCTGATGGGGCGTATGTTGATCAATAACGCCCATAATATCGGTGTATATGACGCCGCGAAACAAGCTATTGAAGAATTGGGTTTGGATTGGGAACAGATCTGTGACGAAGAGATGGACATGGGCTTGGGCAATGGCGGACTTGGCCGATTAGCCGCTTGCTTTTTAGACTCGTTAGCCACTTTAGATTTGCCTGCAATTGGTTACGGCATTTATTACGAATTTGGTTTGTTCAAACAAGAATTCTTGCAGGGTAAGCAAATAGAGCATCCGGATACATGGCTTAAATACGGTACGCCGTGGGACATCATTCGTCCTGAATATTCACAGACCATTCAATACTATGGTCGTGTAGAAACGGCTTATGACAATGCTGGTAATAGCCGCTCCGTGTGGGTTGATACTCGTAGCGTAATGGGGGTGCCATTTGATATCCCAGTCGCCGGTTATGATACCAAAACCGTGAACTTCTTACGTTTATGGTCTTCACATTCCACCGAAGATTTTGATTTAGAAGAGTTTAACAAAGGCGACTATGTTGAAGCGGTTCGTTCTAAGGCCATGGGCGAGACAATTTCTAAAGTATTGTATCCCAACGATCAAAATGCCAACGGTAAAGAGCTGCGTTTGGTACAACAGTACTTTTTTGTGGCGTGCTCTTTGGCCGATATTTTACGTCGATTTGAGAAAATGAACTCGGATTGGACAAAGTTACCTGAAAAAGCCGTGATTCAATTGAACGATACGCATCCTGCCATCGCCATTGTGGAATTGACTCGAGTACTGTTGGATGACAAACACCTTGGTTGGGACACCACTTGGGATATTGTTATACGTACTTTTGCTTACACCAATCACACTTTATTGCCAGAAGCGCTCGAAAAATGGAGTGTTGGGCTATTTGAGAAAGTGCTACCGCGACATCTGCAGCTTATCTATGAGATTAATCATCGTTTTATGGGTGAAGTGGCTCAGCACTGGCCGGGCCGCGATGATATATGCCGTGCCTTGTCTGTCATTGAAGAAGGCGAGCATAAAATGATCCGTATGGCGCATTTAGCGGTGATTGCCAGCCATAAGGTCAATGGTGTGGCGGCGCTGCATTCTCAACTGCTGAAGAGTGAACTTTTCCCGCATTTTGACCAGCTTTATCCGGGAAAATTTACCAATAAAACCAATGGCATCACGCCTCGTCGCTGGTTATTAGGTTGTAATCCCGGATTGGTACAACTTTTCGAACGATATGGAATTGATAGTGATTGGCCAAAGCATTTAGAGCGCTTGCGTAAATTAGAAAGCTTCTTGGATGATAACGCCTTTTTAGACGACTTCATGGCGGTCAAACATCAAAATAAAGTGCATCTTGCCAATATCATTAAAAAAGAATGCGGCATAGACGTCGATCCATTTGCCTTGTTTGATGTGCAGATCAAATGCTTGCATGAATACAAGCGTCAGCATCTAACCCTGTTAAATATTCTGACCTTATACCATCGGTTATTGAATAACCCTGCATTGGACATGGTACCACGAGTATTTATTTTTGGTGCGAAAGCGGCACCAGGTTATGCGTTAGCAAAAAATATTATTTACGCCATTAATAGTGTGGCAAGGGTTATTAACAACGACCCGCGCACTATGGGCAAATTGAAAGTGGTCTTTCTGCCCAATTATCGTGTGTCTTTAGCATCGCATATTATCCCCGCAGCGGATTTGTCTGAGCAAATATCTACCGCAGGAAAAGAAGCGTCTGGCACCGGCAACATGAAATTGGCCCTAAATGGCGCAGTGACCATTGGTACTATGGATGGCGCTAATGTGGAAATACTCGAAGAAGTCGGGCCAGACAACATTTTTATTTTTGGCTTAAACGTCGATCAAGTGAGGGCGTTGGATCATAAAGGGTATAATTCGTACCAGTATTATCAACAAGATGAAGAGCTAAAAGGCGCCCTAGATTGGCTGTGTTCAGGTCATTTTTCGCCAAACGATCCTCATGCCTTTGATGATATTCGAAACAGCCTACTCGCTGGAGGAGACCCTTATAAAGTCATGGCCGATTACCGCGCCTACATGGACTGCCAACAGCAAGTGTCAGACGCCTACCAAGACAAAACACGCTGGGCACGCATGGCCGTTTTAAACACCGCCCGCATGGGGAAATTCTCATCAGATCGTACTATTCAAGAATACGCTGACGAGATTTGGAAACTGCCCGCGCACCCAGTGTAAACAGAAATAAGTTGCGCTTTCTGCGACGGTCTTCATCCCTTGTAGGGCAGTATGAGGGAGGAACGACCGTAATCTGCCATTGAAAGCGCCGCTTTCACCTGTAGGTGGCTGCTTTAACATGTGCTGTTTTGCTATGAATATCTTGGACCTAGGTTGGGCTTTGAGATACGAGCAGATAGATGGACAGGATGTATAGAAACTTGGAATAATAATGAAAAAATTATAAGAAGATGGATAAATCATGCTTAAAAATAAGCCCATTGAATTACAGGTAGCTGATCTTGAAAGCATTCCACAAGCTGGAAGTGGGAAATATTTCAGCAAGGGAGGAGTTTCAATTGGCACATGCGTTGTTGTCAGGGATACTTCAAATAATGATTGGTGTGTAGAAATATCAGAAATAAACTCTGATTCGATTGGTGGTATTATTTCTGGTTCGCATGGCCATTTTTATTTTGATGAGCCCACTGGGCTAAAATTGGAGTTCGATATAAAAAATGTATTTCTTATCCTTTGAGTGCAAAGGATTTATAAAAAACATTTAAGAATCATTAGTTTAATTCCTTTTAACCTTCAAACTGCTGCGCAGTTTTCCAGTCTTTCAATGATAGTTAGGTTATCGTACATGGCAGAATTCAAAGGAAGCATTCAAGAGTTCCATAACTTCGTTGGACCACGAATCCGGAACTTGATAAATAGCTTCACTAGGTTGCATAGAATAGGTAGAGGTGGAACTTGTGAAATGTGCGGTTCTCAGGCAATTCTGCAGTCAGCTCATGTACATGGTCGAGAACGACGTGCAATTATTGAGAAGGTCCTGTCTGAATATCTCAATAGTGCTGGATACGTCGTATGCGACATCAAACAGGCGGAAGATAAAATTCTCTTGGCTCATGAACCAGTGCATGAGACGTTCAAGTTCATTTGCCAGCCTTGTCATACGCAGTACGATAGTACTACTCCTAAGTCAGGGCTGATTGATTCAGATAATTTGAATACCGCACAGCAAACCGGTGAATTTAGTAAGTTAAGCCGCATACGGCTTTGGGCGGGCAGACCAGAACAAGCAAATAGTCGGATCATCCGAGCTTTTTTGGAGCTTGAAACTGAAAATGACGTTACCGTTGAGGAGCTTCGGAACTACTGCTCAAAAAAATACGACGTTGAAAACTTCGACCAACATTTTGCGTCAATGAAGACTGATGCAGGGAATTCTCATGGAAAGGTTTTCTTCGAGAGCAAGGGACTAGTTAATCTATGGGGTACAGTTAGAGTTGAGGTTGAGCATCATTTTTCACAAACCTAGTCAACAATATCAAGCGAATTGCTGCTATTTTGAGTTAAGTGGTTTTGCATTGCCGCCCTAGCCCTATCTGAAGTCTTTGACACCTAATACGGCATAGGTTGATCTTTGTTGGCAACCAAGCTTGTAAATGAGCGTTAACCCTTCCTCACAACTTTTAGCAATACAATGATTATAGTGTTCGTTATTCCTATTATTGAAACGAAGATGTAAAGTATGAAGCAGAACATTGTGTATATTGCTTTGGTTAGAGGGCATTGTTCAGCAAGACTACTTCTTTCATATTGAACGTTCTGAAAATACTTTTCTGCCGTGAAAATTAAGGTAGAGGTGCTTCATAGAAAAGAGTTTTGATCTTGTGTCATCATAGGTCTTAATGGCAAAAATTTTTAACTTCAATAGAAAAATTAAATTAATAGAGTATTTTTCAATATAGTAACTAGTTAAAAATAGTAATGAGGACTTGGTGTAATTTTAAGGGAGAATGTTAATGTCAAAAAATATTGATATTGTAACATTAAGGAGCTTTAGCGCTGTTGTTGAGCACGGGGGAGTTTCTAAAGCTGCAAAGGCGTTATATCTTACTCAATCAGCGATTTCTCAACATATAAAACGGCTGGAAAGCATGCTTGATACAACTTTATTTAGCCGAGCGGGTAGGGGGCTGGTTCTTACCCCTACAGGTGAAATGTTGCTAGAGTATGCATCTAAAATACTGTTAACAAATGATGCGATTATTAATCACTTTAGAAAAGAAGTCGAAAAAAATTATATTTCTATAGGATTGTCAGAACATATATCCCATGTTTACTTACCAAAGATACTTTCAATTAGCAGTAAAATGCCAAACATTCAATTAGATGTGAAAATCGGTTTAAACCAAAAATTATTTTCCGATTTAAATGATGGAATGTTAGATATTGCATTATTGGTTTGTGAACAGGGGGCTCATAGTAAAAAAGTGGTTGGACAATTTGAGGTTTTCTGGGCATCTTCTCCAGAAACATACTCTAAAAAAGATCATAAAGCATTACCTATTATCCTTTATGATGGTCCATGTATGTTTCGTACTATGATGATATCAACATTAGAGGCACATAATATTCAATGGGAAGTTGTTTATAATGCTTCCAGTATAGGTGATTTAAAAGCCGCTATTGAAGCAAAAATTGGGATTTCAGCATTACTCAGTTGTGAAATTGATGGTTATTTAAATGAGGGAAAGCCTCAATGTTCAAATTTACCAAAACTACCTAAAGTAGATGTTGTTTTACACAGTAGGACATATGGCAAAGACCCTGTTATTACGGATATTATAGACGCACTTAACAAGTATGTTTTTATATAGGTATTTACTTTCAATTTTAACTCTATGATTTAACCCTTTAATTTTTTTTGCTCCACACATTTTACATTCCTCTTCAATTATTTTTTATACACGTATGATTTAAGTTGTTTTAATTAATTCTTAAGGTTTACTGTGTGTTGCTAGATAAACCCCTGATACAGCTACGGTAAATCCAAGCATTTCAACCAATTCAAAATCGTCACCTAATACTAGCGTTGCCATTATGGCTGTCGTTGGAGGGATTAAAAAGAATAAGCTAGAGACAGCGGATGCTTTTCCGCGACGAAGTAATAGATACATCAAGCTAATGGCACCGATGGAGTTCATTAATGCTAGCCAAGCTGTGGAGGCAATAAACCCGAAGCTCCATTGTACTGTCATTGTTTCGAAGTTAGACGCGAGTAGCCACATAATCATAGCGGCAATCGTTAATTGAATAGCTCCACCACTACGTAGATCCATAGATTGACAGAATTTTTTCTGATATAACGCTCCGGATGTAATGCCAAGTAAAGCGATGATTACAAAGAAGTATCCCATAGGATTAATGTCCGTAAAGTTTAATCCTTCCGAAACGACTAGGGCGACGCCACAAATCCCTAGTAATAGCCCACCCCATTGTTTTTTTGTAACGGTCTCTCCAAGGAAAAAGCCAGCGCCAATAGCGGTTAATATAGGCATAGTTCCAACGATTAATGCGGATACTCCAGCAGGAACGCCGAGATTCATACCGCTGTAAAGTCCTCCGAATTGGACGGCTTGTATTAACACTCCAACAACTCCTACGTGTAGAAATTTTTTACCTTTAGGCCAAGGCGCTTTCATCAATAAAGAAACAATCGTCAGAATTGCAGCAGCACTACCAAAGCGAAATAAAGTCATAGTAAAAGGTTCTGCGTAATCAAGTCCTATCGCACCGCCGATATAGCCAGAACTCCACAGCACTATAAATAAAAAAGGTAGAGTGATAGCAGGTAGTAACTCTTTATTAGAAAATAAGTCATTAGTCTTTTTAGAGGTTTCCATAATAAGTCCATCCGTTAATTTTGATTGTTTTTGTGAAATAAATATTGGCACAATAATTTTTATAAAAATAATTAAGTCTTCTAATGGCATTGTTAACGTTTGCTAATACATTGATATTTTATAGGTTAAGTTGCTTATTTATTAAATTGTGTTTATTTGAGGTTATTGGTTGACTTCGCCTCAATTTTTATCTAATTCTCTACGGGACATTTTAATGTCGTCTTGTTAGCATTAATAATGGTTGTTATTTTTATTGATCAGAACGAGTAGAAAAAGCATGAAACAAGACATTGTTCATATTGCTTTGGTGGTTCGAGACTACGACGAAGCTATTGATTTTTATGTGAATAAACTCAAATTCGAGCTGCTTGAAGATACCTATCAGCCAGAGCAAGACAAACGTTGGGTAGTGGTTTCTCCACCCGGTTCAAAGGGGGTGACCTTATTGTTGGCGAAAGCATCTAAACCTGAACAAATGGACTTTATCGGCAATCAAGCAGGTGGCCGTGTTTTCCTGTTTTTAAACACGGACGACTTTTGGCGAGACTACGAAAGCATGGTTGCCGAAGGCATTCACTTTATTCGACCACCTGCAGAACAAGAATACGGCACTGTTGCCGTGTTTGAAGACTTATACGGCAACTTGTGGGATTTGTTGCAACTCAAAGACAATCATCCCATCTCCAGTCGATTGAAAGAGCGGATCTAATTCGTTTTTTTATCCCTAGGTCCAATTTACTCTGTTTACAATGGTTTATGTCCATTTTCGATGAAAGGAATAATTTAATGCAGCATGCTCCTCTTTCTGTCCAAGTGACACGTGGTGGTATCGTAGAAAGTGAACACAGTATTAAGGCGGTGATTGTCTCAAGTACTGGCGAGGTAATGGCGTCTTGGGGCGATGTAGAGGCATTGGTGTATCCTCGTAGTGCGATTAAGGCTATGCAGGTGTTGGCTTTTATCGAGATGGGGGGAGCGGAGCAATTTGCGTTTACGGATGAAGAAATTGCCATTTGTTGTGCGTCTCACAATGGTGAGCCGGAGCATGTGAATACCGTACAAAGCATGTTGGATAAGCTTGTATTGTCTGAGTCTGATTTTGAATGTGGCTGTCATTGGCCAATGCGTGTAGAAGCCGGTTATGCCTTAGCGGGTGAGGGAAGAAAACCGAACCAATTGCATAATAATTGCTCCGGCAAGCACGCCGGTATGTTAGGTTTGGCAAAATTACTTGGTGTTCCATCGCAGGGGTACATAGACATTGATCACCCCGTACAACAAAAAATTTCGAATACCATGGCAGAAATGTGCGAGTACGATTACAGTTCTGCTCCTTGGTCGCCAGATGGTTGCTCTGCGCCAACATGGGCTATGCCACTGACCAATCTTGCATTGGCCTTTGCGAAGTTTGCGAGCCCTGAAAACTTATCAGAAGTGCGCCAAAAGGCCTGTAAAACCTTATATGACGCTGTGGTGAAACATCCTTTTATGGTGGCGGGAACCGATCGTTATTGCACCGATATGATGAGAATCTTACAGAAGCGCGTCTTTTTAAAAGTAGGAGCGGAAGGGGTTTATATCGCGGCGATTCCTGAGCTAAAACTCGCCATAGCGCTGAAATGTGAAGATGGCGCGGTTCGAGCGGCTGAGTCGGTTATGACCGCGTTATTGGATCATATTGGCATTACGTCTTTTGTTGCGGAGGACGTGATGCAGAAGTATCGATCGGTGATTTTAAAAAACTGGGAACAACGCATAACGGGGACGATTGTTTGCGCCATTGAAAGAGCGTGACTCGTATTATGGATAGAGCGCTTTAGGCTTATTTGCTAAAGCGCTCTATGTCGTGTTATCGGTTTTTATTCAGAGAAATTGGATCCGTTCCTACGAGATGTAAGGTTCTTTGTGGGAATGGAATCGTCAATCCAGCGGCTTCGATGGATTCTTTAATACGTTTGTTTAAATCCCAATAGGTAGGCCAATAATCGTCGTTATTTGCCCACGCTCTAAACTGAATGTTCACGGCACTGTCCATCATGGAAGCGACCATGATTTGTGGTGCAGGGGTGCTGAGTAGTCTAGGTTCGTTCTCTGCAATCTTCTGTAATACCGCAAATCCTTCATCAATAGAGTCTGAGTATGAAATACCGACGATAATGTCCATGCGTCGTTTTCCATTGCGGGTAAAGTTTTTAATGTTGTTCCCCCACAGCACGCTGTTTGGCGAAGCTATGTACAAACCGTCAACGGTTTCTAAAACGCAGGTAAAGAGATTTATTTCTCGAACCGTACCTTGCGTTCCACCAAACTCGATAAAGTCTCCGGTATTAAATGGGCGTAATATTAATAGCATTATGCCTGCCGCTATATTACTTAACGTATCTTTTAATGCTAAGCCAATCGCTAGACCAGCAGCACCAACGAGGGCAATAAGGCTGGCGGTATTCACCCCAAATATGTCTAAAATAAACACGCCGCCGATAAGATAAACGGCGTAACTGGCCACCGTTGAAAAAATAGGAATCAAAGTGGCATCGAGTTTTTTCAATTTTGAATTGGTGTTTTGTATCGCTTTGCGTACTGCTTTTGCCATGATGGAACTGGCGATTAAGATGACGGTGGCCAGTATTACGTTGTAACCAAGCGCAATAATGGTTTCTGAGTTATTTTGCCAAAACTGAATGAGTGATTCTTTCATAAAAGTCTCTTGTGATTCAAACGCATTAAACACAGCGTTGTGTTTAATGCGGGTTATTCAAAGCCATTGCCATCGCTTTTATTAAGCGATGACGGACGATACGAGCCAGAGGTTGTAGGCGCAAAAAGCGAGCAAGAGTCCGGCACCTTCCAAGCGATTAATACGGCCTGTTTTACGAAAGCCATAAGCCATAACTAATAAGACGACAGTCATCCCCATCATGACCAACCAGTCCCGTGACAGAACTTCTCCAGTCAGGTTCGTCATGGGGGATATGATGCCTGCAATACCAATGACCGCCAGTATATTAAACATGTTCGATCCAACGACGTTACCAATGGCAATATCATGTTCGCCTTTTCTGACGGCAATGATAGAGGCGGCCAATTCTGGTAATGATGTTCCCAGTGCGATAATGGTTAAACCAATAATCAAGTCACTGACACCAAGTGCTTGGGCAATACTTACCGCGCCCCAAACGAGAATACGAGAGCTTATGATCAACACTACAAGGCCAAATATTAACCAAAAAATGGCTTTTTTGATTGGCATAGCATGATCAACCAGCTCTTGTTCCATCTCGCCTTCTAGTGCATCGCCTTTGCCTTTCATGGCGGAATAAATGCTCCAGCCAATGAGGGCGAAGAACCCCACTAACAACAGAACGGCTTCAAAGCGTGTTAATGCGCCGTCCCAAAGAAAATAGCCCAACAGTAAACCGATTAATAACAGCAGAGGGATTTCTTTTCGGACTATGTTGGATTGCACAATAATAGGCGCAATAATGGCCGTCAATCCAAGAATTAACCCTGTGTTGACAATATTGGAACCTATGGCATTGCCTAACGCTAAGTCAGGATTGTTGTCCAAGGCTGCCATGGCGGAAACCACCATTTCAGGGGCAGACGTACCAAAGCCAACTACGACCATGCCAATGAGTAATGGCGGCATCCCAGCGTATTTTGCTGTGGCAGCAGCGCCTTCGACAAAGCGATCGGCACTCCAAACCAATAAAATAAAACCACCTATAATGGCGAGAATTGCGAGGGTCATAGAGTCACCTTACCTAAAAAGAAACCAAGAAAAGAGAGAGCAGAAAATACGATGAGCTGAGAAGACATTGAGACCAATGCTAGGGATCGTTCAAGCGGTTTATACATATGGGTATCCTCGGGGTGGCATAGACAAAGGCAACCACTACTCCCCACCCCGAGAGCAACGTTTGCCTTAAGTCTTGTCAATCCAGATAGGACATAACCGCCACGAACTGCTGTTCGGAGACTGTTGACGGTTATCTCAGAAAGTTCTGAGAGACTACTCCCCTAAGGTTAGAAAATGATCATATAACGCATGGCCTTTCTTTACCACTGGTGCTTGATGTTTATTGATGAGGCAGTGGCAAAGAGTGACCCTGTCTGCGAATATTGGATACCCAACACAAGGCATTGCATTATGATGGAATTAACGTCTCCTAAAGACTTGGCTCGTCTTCGTCGTTTAGCTTTGGCATCGCAAGGCTTGTTGCAGGCTCAGCCTTTTGGGCGCGGTTTATCAGGGGCGCGTCAGGCAGTGAATCATTTAGGCTATGTACAGATAGATACTATTTCTGTGGTGGAGCGGGCGCACCATCATGTGTTGCATTCTAGAGTACCTAAGTTTGAGCCAGCGATGCTGAATCAGATGTTGATGGATGGGGGGATTTTTGAATATTGGTCCCACGCGGCGGCGTTTCTACCAATGGATGATTTTCGTTTTTCCCTGCCTTATAAACAAGCGATTAAAAGCGGTCAAACTCATTGGAATAAACACCCTGATCGAAAGCTCATGGCCGAATTATTAGCGCGTATTCGTGCAGAAGGGCCGTTGCGTTCACGTGATGTCGAAACCAAAACCAGTAATCGTGCTGGCTGGTGGGATTGGAAACCTGCGAAAAAAGCACTCGAACAGTTGTTTATGGAAGGCGATTTGATGGTGAAAGATCGCGTTGGCTTTCAGAAAAATTATGATCTAACCGAGCGGGTTTTGCCGAATCAGGTGAATACCCTTATGCCCAGTCTGGACGAATTTGTGACACACATGCTTGACCAACAGCTGCGTTGTCATGGTTTAGTGTCTTTGAAGGGCCTGACGTATCTAAGGCGTAATACAGAGCTGCGCAATGCCATGAAAGCTTTGGTCAATGAGCGCTTGGTACAAGGTTTGTTAGAGCAAGTCGTACTAAACAATGGCGAGATATACTTTATTGAAACCGGTGCGTTAGAAGCTCGCTTGCCGAGTCTCAACAAGCGTTTATTGATTCTTTCGCCCTTTGATAACAGCGTTATCCAGCGTGATCGACTCAAAAGCTTGTTTCAATACGATTACCAGATCGAATGCTACGTACCAGAGCCAAAACGCCAATATGGCTATTTTTCCCTGCCGTTATTGTTTCGTGGTGAATTCATTGGGCGCATGGATTGCAAAGCCCACCGACAAGAACGCCGCCTAGAAATCAAATCTTTGCATTTAGAGTCGCAGCTGGGCGAAAAAACATTTGATGATGAGCAAGTTATTAACGCTTTCGTCGAAGCCATCAAAATATTCAGCGAATTTCAACAATGTGATTTTGTCACGCTCACATCAGTTGAACCTAAGTATCTTGCTCAAGCGCTTAATAAAGCATTAAACCTAATATAGTGAAGTTGTCATTATCCATTTAAAGGAATTTCAGTTGAGGATTTCACGGTTCGAAGTGACACAGAAGTTTGGAATTTTCGGATGTTGGCTTCTGTGTGCAGCACCCGATCAACAAAGCTTTCATAAGCTTGAATATCTGGCACAGTAACGACCATCATAAAATCATAGTTGCCTGTTATTTGATAACAGTGTCTTACTTCTGGCGCTTTGCTAATGACGCGTTTAAAGGCGTCATACACATCTTTACGATCTCGCTCCATTTCGACAGAAACCAGTAATGTCAGTTTATTGCCGCTCAATTCTGGGTTCACAAGAGAAACATCACCCACAATGATGTTGTCATCTCTCAGTCGTTTTACTCTTTTATGGCAAGCTGGTGGCGATAGGCCCACTTCTTCGGCCAGTTCCACGTTTGCGATGCGATTATTATTCTGCAAGATGGCGAGGATTTTTCTGTCTATCTTGTCTAATTCCATAAATTTCTCAAAGATATGTTTTTGTGTTTGAAAATTTCTTAATGGTTTTTATATTAAAAATATTTGTCATTATCAATCATTAAATTGATCGGCATATTTCCTGTTAACTCAATACACTTCCTCCATAGACTGTTTTGGAGAAAGAGACGTGAATGAACGAATATCCTATTGGGTTGGGCTTTTGTTGAATGGACTTTGGAAGGAGATCTTAGGCATCACATGGACTCTTTATAAAATCATGATTCCGATGATCATCGTGATCAAGGTTTTTGAAGAGTTTGGTGGCATTGAGTTATTAAGCCAATGGTTGAGCCCAGTTATGTCGCTGGTCGGTTTGCCTAGTGAAATGGGATTGGTATGGGCAACTACGCTTGTGACCAATATGTACGCTGGACTTGTGGTATTTATAAGTACAGATGTCGATTTAACGGTCGCACAAGTCTCAATTCTTGGTACTTTGATGTTACTCGCTCATTCGCTCCCTATTGAAGTCGCTGTTGCTAAGAAAGCTGGCGTTGGTGTAGTGGCGACGCTTGTTATTCGCCTTGGTGGCAGTTTGTTGATGGGGTGGATTTTGCATCAAATATACCAAGGCGGAGATCTGTTAAATACGCCTGCTAAAGTGATTTGGCGACATGCGCCAGTGAGTGATCCCAGCTATGTCGCTTGGGCAATCGATCAGCTTAAAAGTCTTGCGATGATCTTTGTGATCATTGCTACGCTAATGACGTTTTTACGCTTGTTGAAATTACTCGGAATTGAAAAGTTGATGGCAATATTGCTTAAGCCTATTTTGTCTGTGCTTGGTATCAGTCGAGAAGCCACAAATTTAACCATTGTTGGCATCACGCTAGGTGTTTCTTTTGGTGGCGGCTTGCTTATTAACGAAGCAAAGCGAGGGATCATTTCGCCACGGGATATTTTTGTCGCCATGATGTTGCTCAACCTACTTCATAGCTTAATTGAAGACACCCTGCTGATTCTGTTAATTGGCGCGGACTTTATGACCATTTTCTGGGGGCGGATGGTCTTTGCCGTGACAGTGATTGGGATGTTGGCTTTTGTACTTAAACGACTGGATGAAAGTACGTGTCGTAAATACTTGTACAAAAAAATCAGCGGTTAATACTACTAATATTAAAGTAGAACCGCATGGGAGCCATTCAACTCTCATGCGGATTTTAAATCAATGAATTGTTTTAAACCCTAAAGTTATTCATTCAAAACTATCCATTCAAAGCCCAAATAATGATGGCAAATACAAGGTGATGACTGGCACGTAGGAGATAACGGCAAGTAAGCTGAATAGCACGAAGTAGAAGGGGGCGAGGGCGACGATGACTTTTTCCACTTTCACTTTGGCCACGGTAGCACCGACGAATAAGCCGGTCCCGACAGGTGGTGTAATCGTGCCGATGGCGAGGTTGAAGATCATAACGACGCCAAAGTGCACAGGGTCGTAGCCTACTTTCATGGCAATCGGTAATAAGATCGGCGTGAAGATCAAGATCGCCGGTCCAATGTCCATAAAGCAGCCAATCACCAGTAATAAAATATTGATGATCAGCATGACCATGATAGGGTCATTGGATATACCCAGAATCAAGGCAGAAATGGCGGCTGGAATACCAGTAAAGGCCATGGCGAAAGACAAGGTGGCCGATGCTGCTAACAGCAACATGATGGTGCCCGTAATGTGTGATGTCTCGATTAGAAACTTAGGCAGTGCTTTAAGTGGCGTGGTTTTGTGGATGAAAAACGCCAAGACCATGGTGTAGATCACCGCGATACCAGAGGCTTCTACTGGTGTGACGACGCCCATGACAATCCCACCAATGATAAAGACGATAAGGAATAAGCTGGGAATGGCGTCTAAGGTGATCTTAATCGCTTCTCTAAACGGCACACTGTCCGACAAAGGGTATTGGCGTTTTTTGGCAATAATGACGGTGACTAATACCAAGCCCAAGGCCCAAATAATACCCGCGACCGCACCCCCTAAAAACAAGGCCGCAACGGAGGTGCCACCTGATACCAAGGAATAAATGATAAAGGCTGTCGTCGGAGGCACCAGCATGCCCGTTGGGGCGGAAGCGATATTCACCGCGGCTGCAAATGATCGGTCATAGCCTTCTTTGGCTTGAATCGGCACCATGACGCTACCAATTGAGGTAGATGCGGCAATGGCCGATCCAGAAATACAGCCAAATAAAACGTTACCAGCGATGTTGGTTTGCGCTAAGGAACCAGGAATACGCCCTGCGAGCAGCTTGGCGAAATTGACCAAGCGTATGGCGATACCGCCAGAGTTCATAATCACCCCAGAGAGAATAAAAAATGGCACGGCTAACAGGGAAAAGCTGTCTAAGCTGGCCACCATTTTTTGCGCTGAGGTGAACAGCGCCATGTCGACTGGTACCATCATGGTGACGGCAGCCAACGACGATGCTACCAAGGCAATCGCCAAGGGCAATCCTAAAAGAGACAGGATCGAAAAAGTAATAATCAGCACTAAGCTTGCTTCACCTGCCATGTTTATTCTCCCATATTGAGTGATTTTTCGATGTCGTCTACAGGCGCTTCATTGGCTGGCGTTTTGATGACATCAATCAAATTTAAAATAGCGTACAAAATCAACAACACACCGCACACGGGTAAGGCTGCATAAAAACTCGACATCGGCAGTTGTAATACCGCCGTGAGCTGTTTTGATGAAATTTGCATGCTATGTAAGCCGCCGATGATCAGCACGTAGACGCTAAAAATAATAAAACTGATCGGCACCAGTAGCTTAAGGAATGTGCGAAACCTACCGCGCGAAAGATCGCGCAGTAGGTCAATGGCCATATGGGAACCACGACCAGCAGAATAAGCGGCTCCTAACAGAGACAACCAGACCAATCCCAGTCGCAACAACTCTTCGGTATAGGTGGAAGGGTCGTTAAATACGTAGCGACTGATCACCTGCCAGCACAGTACACCGACCATGCTGAGCAGTAAGAGTGAGCAGCTTGTCCCTAAAAATATATCTAGGAAACGTCTTATGGTTGGCATTACTTTGGCTCCGCTTGTTGGCGAATCGCTTCGTAGACTTGGTATTTTTCAGGCTCAGATTTGAGCTCGTCGTACATAGGCTGAACGGCGGCTTGGAATTCGCTGATATCTGGATAATAAAAAGTCACACCAAATTGTTTTTCACTGGTTTCTTTGGCGTCATTGACGGCTTGTGCCCACGCTTGTTTATGAAACTCGGTGGATTCTTTTGCGGCTTCTCGCACGGCTTGTTGCTGGTTTGGGCTCAAACGCTGCATGGTTGCACTAGAAATCAAAAGTATATCTGGCACCCGCGAGTGTAGGTCGTAGGAGAAATGTTTAGCGACTTCCGCATGACGGGCAATGGTTAAGGCAAATTCGTTGTTTTCCGCCCCGTCTAATACGCCTTGTTGAATTGACGAATAGACGTCGGCTTGCCCCATGGCGATAGGCGAGCCTCCCAACATTTTGACCATTTTAATGGAGGTCGGACTTTGCATAACGCGGATTTTTAGACCCTTAAGGTCATCCACACTACGGATGATTTTCTCGGACGTATAAAAGCTGCGTGCGCCGCTGTCGTAATAGGTTAACCCTAAAATGCCTTGGTCTTTTGAAGATTCATAAATAGGGGTGGTAATGTCTTGATTGTCCATGACTTTGTAAAAGTGCGCTTGGCTGTCAAATAAATAAGGCATAGAGAAAACGCCGTACACTGGTGCGAAACTTTCCATGAGGCCACCACTGACCTTGGTTATATCCAACAACCCCGCTTGCAGTAACTCGACCATTTCCCGCTCTCCGCCGAGTTGGCTGTCAGGAAAGAAGGTGATGGTCACATCGCCTTGGGTTTTTTGATCGACCAATTCAGCAAATTTTTTCATCGCTTCAACGGTTGGAGTGGCGTTGCTGGCATAACCGAAGCGCAAATTTTCCGCGTAGGCTGATACAGACGTTATGCTCAAGCCAATAAGGGTTAATGCGGTACTAAGGCGTTTAAGTTTCATTTTCTTATCCTTTTTATCTTTATTGTCGTTTTAAGAAATAGAGGGTTCATTTTTTCTCTAGCGGATTGCTAGATGTAGCGACGTAAATATTCGCTAAGACACAAAATCGCCATGGCTTGCCCATAAGGCATGGCGGTGATTTTGATGTTTTTGTAATACTCTAGATCGTTACCCATGGCGGTACCAAACGAGGTGTTTTGCAGTTCGCCTCGCTCGTCTATGTTGTTACAAACGGCTTTGATGGCCTTTTCAGCCACAGGCAAATAGTCTTTTGATAGGTAGCGTTTACGCACGGCTTTTAAGATGCCATAGGCAAATCCGGCCGACGCGGAAGCTTCTAGATAGGTGCTGCTGTCATTCAGTAAGGTGTGCCAAAGGCCGTCGCGGTGTTGCCGTTCGCTCAGGGCTTTCACTTGTCGTTCCAGCGTAGACAGTAAGAAGCGACGAATTGGGTCGTTCTCGGTCAAATCTAATAGCTCGATGAATTCTGGAATGACGATCGTGATCCAGCTGTTACCGCGAGCCCACAAGGCTTTGGCAAAGTTGTGGTTGCCTTCAAAGGTCCAACCGTGAAACCACAGACCACTTTGGGTGTCCATCAGGTATTGAATGTGGGTCAAAAACTGGTATTTCGCTTCTTCGACGTATTCGGGCTTATTGAGCAATTTACCGATTTTAGCGAGAGGTAAAACACTCATCATTAAGGTGTCGTCCCACATTTGATTGTGGTTCACGCTGTTGTAAACGATGTGCTGCAAGCCGCCTTCTTGTACGCGTGGCATGTCGTACATTACCCATTCAGCCCATTCTTCTAGATACGGAATCCAAGATTCTTTTGGTGTCCGTTCATGCAAACACGCTAACGTTAAAAAGGGGGCGACAGTATTGATGTTTTTGGTGGGCGTACCTTCGCTAAGACGTTGCTCGAACCAGTCGTGAATGATGTTTAATGTTTTGGGATCATTGGTGGTTTGCCAGTATTTGAACAAGCCATATAGACCTATTCCATGAGTCCACTCCCAGCCAGCCCAGCCTTTGGTATCGATGACACGACCATCTTCAAGGCGCAGCAAAAAATCGCCAGTAGTATCTTCAATGTTGATAAGATTGTCGGTGAGTCGCTCGATCAGTTCTATGGTACGTGCCTTTGGCATGACATAGGTTGGTTGACTTAATAATGTGTGCATTTTCAATCCTTTTATTATTTTAATAACTGAGCTGAATATAAAGTATAAGAGCGCTAGCTGAAATAGTAGTTTAAATTTTTATTAAAATGGTATTTTTTTAATAAAACGTTGTTTCTAAATTTAATTTTGCCAAAAAAATATAGCCTCTTTTAAAGCTATATTTTTTAATCTCTTCAGATGTCATTTAAAAGTATGCCGACAACAAGCTCATCACGATAAATTACGTTTTGTCGGGCTAAAGCCGCGACCTACAAAACTTGTCTATCTTTACTAGACAATCCCAGAGCCCGTTTTATTCGGATCTGCAGGACGAGCCTTGGCGACGGCGGCACGATAGCCACTTGCTCGGTAACAGCTCACTGGATCGATGGCACCGCCGGCCTGTAAGCGCGCCATTTGCAATATGGGCTCTACATCCATGTTGTACGCTTGTTTTAAGCTGGCTTGCGCCATCATGGCGTCGTTTGCTTCTTGGTATTGTGTTAACGCGTTGCGATCGACTAGTAAGCTTTTCACGAAAGCACGTTGTACTTCCGCTGCGCTGTACATCAAACTTTCCACTGGGTCGGTGACGTTGTGGGATTGATCCAACATGTAGAAGGGACGGTAAGACGGATCTTGTGCGCGTATATCGGTTAATTCGTTAAAAATTAGGAATAATTGATAAGGATTTATCGAGCCGCTGTCCAAATCATCGTCGCCGTATTTACTGTCGTTGAAATGGAATCCGCCCAGCTTGCCGAATTGCGCAAGACGGCTGACGATCATTTCGATGTTGACGTTCGGCGCATGATGGCCCAAATCCACGAGAGACAAACAACGCTCGCCTGTTTCTTTAGCCGCAAGGTAGCTGCTGCCCCAGTCTTGAATCACAGTTGAGTAGAAAGCAGGTTCAAAGATTTTGTGTTCCAGCAGCATGTTCCAATCGTCTGGCAGGCTGTTGTAAACGGCTTTGATGCTGTCTAAATAATTGCTGAAGCTGTTTTTAAAGTGTTGTTGGCCGGGGAAGTTGGAGCCATCGCCCACCCAAACGGTGAGGGCTTTTGATCCGAGCTTTTGGCCTAATTCCACCACGTCGATATTATGAGCAATAGCTTGTTCGCGCACGGCTTTGTTGGTGTGCGTCAAACTGCCGAATTTGTACGATTCTTCCTGACCGATTTGATCTTGGAATGTGTTGGAATTCATTGCGTCAAAATGCAAACCGTATTGCTCAGCGTATTGGCGTAGCTCGCTTGGATCTTTTGGTCTGTCCCAAGGAATATGCAGAGAAACGGCTGGAGTGGCTTGTGATAGCTGTTGAATAACCGAACAATCGTCAAGTTTTTCGAAGATATTGCGCGGCTCGCCTTTGCCTGGAAAACGGGCGAAACGCGTACCACCTGTGCCCACTCCCCAAGAGGGAACGGCGACGGTAAATTGCTTAGCTTGCTCTAAAATAGTGTCAATTTTGATGCCGGAGCGATCCAATTTTTTCGCCAGTGCATGGTAGTCACTAGTGACCGCGGCTTCTTGCTTGGCGTTTTGCTCTTGTAGCAAATTTTGATCAATGAGTTGTTTCATGGTGATTCCTTTTATTGTTCTTTTAATCGAGACCTTTGCGACGACGATAGCGCCTGCAAAGGTCTTTGAGTAAATATCTACCGTCGTTAGCGAGTAAACGACGGTGCGTGACCCGCATCGACATTCAGAATATTTCCCGTCGATTTAGAGGAGGCCTCTGACGCAAAGAAGTAAATGGCTTCCGCAATGTCTTCAGGGAATACATTTAGCTTCAGCATGCTGCGCTGGCGATAGTGTTCTTCTAAATCATCGGTCGACAGTTTGTACGCACTGGCTCTTTCTTCTTTCCATTTGCCAGTCCAGATTTTTGAACCACGTAAAACCGCATCTGGGTTAACCACGTTTGAACGAATGCCAAGCGGTGCGCCTTCTAGGGCAACGCAGCGAGCAAGCTGGATTTCAGCGGCTTTTGCGACGCAATAGGCGCTGGCGTTGGCGCTGGCAACCAAGCCATTTTTACTGGCGATAAACACCATGTTGCCACCCATGTTCTGTTGTTTTAGCAGACTAAAGGCTTCACGAGCAACCAGGAAGTAACCTGTTGATAAGATGCTTTGGTTTTTATTCCATAGAGCAAGAGAGGTTTCTTCTAATGGCGCGGAAGAGGCTATACCAGCGTTGGAAACAACAATATCCAAACCGCCAAAGGCCACTGCGCAATGCTTCACCGCGCGGATGACATCGTCTTCATTGGTCACATCCATTTTGATGCTAGACGCGCAATCTTTGCCAAACTCACTGTTCATATTCGCCTGAGCAGTTTGCAGAGCGTCTTCATCTATGTCCATCAATACGATGTTGGCGCCTTCTTTAGCGAGACGTTTAGCGGTAGCAAGGCCTATGCCGCCAGCCGCGCCAGTAACCAAGGCGATATGACCCGCTAAGGATTTGGGTTTTGGCATACGTTGCAGTTTGGCTTCTTCTAATAGCCAATATTCAATGTCGAAGGCTTCTTGCTCCGGTAGGCCGACGTATTCGCTGACGCTGTCTGCGCCGCGCATGACATTGATGGCGTTTACGTAGAATTCCCCTGCAATACGAGCGGTGGCTTTGTCTTTGGCAAAAGACAGCATACCCACCCCTGGGATCAAGTAAATGACGGGATTTGGATCGCGCATTGCTGGGCTGTTATCGCGTTTGCAGCGGTTGTAGTAACCCGCGTAATCTTCACGGTATTCTGCAAGGCTTTGGTCCAATGATTCGATTACTTCATCAAGGTTGTCAGTTTCTGGATTGTAATTGACCACAAAAGGGCGAATCTTAGTGCGCAAGAAATGGTCTGGGCAGGAGGTACCCAGTTTTGCAAGACGATCTAGATCTTTAGAGTTAACGAACTGCAATACTTCGTCGGACGCATTAAAGTGACCAATTTGACGTTGTTTCTCGCTGGTTTTACCACGAATCAGTGGCATTAAGCTTGAAACCACTTGTTGGCGTTTGTCGTCCGGTAATGTGTTAAATCGCTCACCACCAAAGGCGGCTTTGCCAGCACTTTGTTCTTCTAACCAAGTTTGTGCTTTGTTAATAATATTCAGTGAGTTGAGGTAGCAGTCTTTGTTGTCATTAGCCCAGGTAAAAAGACCATGGCTTTCCAGTACGACGCCCTTTAAATGCGGATTTTCGGTGGCGATTTTATGCAAATCCATGCCTAACTGAAAACCTGGTCGACGCCATGGAAGCCAGCCAATCTCGCCATTAAAAATGTCTTGTGTGAGCTGTTTGCTGTTTTTGCTTGCTGCGATCGCGATCACGGCATCTGGATGAAGATGATCGACGTGAAGATAAGGCAAATAGGCATGAAGTGGCGTATCGATGCTGGCGGCGCGGGAGTTTAGATTGTAAGTACAATGCGGAAGGTAAGCGACCATCTCATCTTCAAACTCAAGTCCGCGATACAGTGGTAAAAGCTGATTCAATTTGTCCATATAAAGAGTGGAAAAGCCATCCAGTCCCATTGAACCAATATCGCCACCAGAACCTTTTACCCATAATACGGTGGTTTTTTCACCCGTGAGAGGGTCCTTCATTTGCAGTTTTGCTGAGGTATTGCCGCCGCCGTAGTTGGTAACGCGCATGTCAGAACCAAGCAAGTTTGATCGATATTGCAATAATTCAGCTTCACTTAGAAGAGACGCATCCGCGTCATTCCAAAGAGTAGGGAGTAAGTTAGTAGACATCGTTTAACCTCAAGTATTGCCTATTTAATAGCGTAAAACTTTGTTTCATGGCTATTTAATAAAGACTTAAATTTATTTTTGTTATGCACAACCAGCGGGTTAGAATGATCGATAACCTTCATACTAAAACAAAAATAATCATTTTCAAGCATTTTTTATCTTTTTCGATGGTTTGTGATTAATAGTGCTTGATAATGATTGAAAATTAATTATATTGAATATCGAGGATGATCGATGCACGAAATTGAAAGGCACAGAGTGATCCTGTCAGAAGTCGAGACTCGACCTATTGTGACAGTAGCGCATTTAGTGGATGTATTAGGTGCGTCTGAAGCCACAATACGAAGAGACATTGGTTTTTTGGACAAAGAGGGAAAACTGCGTCGTGTACGGGGTGGGGCGGAAGCCATCAATCCACCGTCTGATGCCAGTTTGTTGGGGCGACCTTACTCCGTCAATCAGACGATTAATACGGATGTAAAGCGAGGTATAGCCAAAGCCGCAGTGGATTTATTATCGGACAATATGTCGATCATGATCAGCGGTGGTACAACCACATCGGCTATGTCTGAGTACATGCGTGGCTTAAAGCTACAAGTCCTGACTAACTCCTTCTCTATTGCCGATCAATTGATCAAAAAGAGCAAGTGCAGCGTGACCGTGCCGAGCGGCAAAATTCATCGGGAGCAGAACATTATATTGAGTCCGTTCCCGAATGATATTGCTAATCACACTTACGCTGACATTCTTTTTATCGGTGCATACGGGGTAAATTCTCACGGTGTGATGGAGACAGATCCTCAGATCGTACAAGCGGTAATGAAACTGATAAATCGAGCCGATCAGCGGGTGCTTTTGGTTGATAGTACAAAGTTTCAAAACCGATCAAGTATGATCATTTGTCCTTTGTCGCAGATAGACATCGTCATTACGGACGATGGAATAGATAACAAGAGTAAAGAAGTGATTAAGTCGGCAGGGTGTCGTTTGATCATAGTGGAAAAACAAAAACAATAAACCGCGTCTCGGATAAGACAACATCTCGTTGTGTGATGATGAGCGCGCTCTTGGAGATAATTATGAAAAATAAACTCATCACAGCTTGTGTGTTGGCGTCTGCCACTTTGTTTGCTTCTGGTGCCTATGCCGCGGAGCAGGTTCGCGTCGCGTTGTTGGTAAAGGCTTTGGGGATTGGTTTTTTTGAAGCAGCGTACCGCGGTGCAGAAGAAGCCAAGAAAGAGCTCGGTGACGTAGAGATTATTTACACAGGCCCTACATCAACCACAGCAGAAGGCCAGATTGAGATCATCAATTCATTGATTGCACAGCGTGTTGATGCCATCGCCGTGTCTGCCAATGACGCGGATGCCTTGGTTCCTGCTTTGAAAAAAGCACAACAGCGTGGTATTAAAGTGATTTCTTGGGACTCTGGTGTTGGCAAAGAAGGCCGCCAAATTCACTTAAACCCTTCTAGTAACAGCCTAATTGGCGAAATGAACGTCCAGCTTGCTGCGGATGCCATTAAAGCCAAAGGCAAAACCTCCGGTACGTTTGCCATCCTGAGCGCAACACCAACCTCAACCAACCAAAATATTTGGATTGGTGAGATGAAAAAATCTCTTAGCCAATTCCCTAATCTAAAACTTGTCGATACTGTCTATGGTGATGACCTTGCGGATAAGAGCTTCCGTGAAGCGACCGCTTTGATCAAAAATCATCCCGATCTAGATGTCATCGTGGCACCAACTACCGTTGGCATTCTGGCGGCAGCACAAGCCGTAAGTGATTTGGGCTTAACGGGCAAAGTCTATGTGACCGGTTTGGGTCTGCCTTCTGAATTAGCGGGTCATGTGCACAGTGGTGCGATTCATAGTTTTGCTATCTGGAACCCAATAGACCTTGGTTACTCAGCAACTATGTTGGCTTACAACCTTGTTAAAGGCAAAGGTACAAAAACTGAAGTCCCAATGGGCCGCATGGGGACACTGACATTGGATGAGAATGGTGACGGCGCCATGGCGAAACCCTTTGTTTATGATGAGTCCAACGTCGACGAATTCTCTTCCATTTTTTAGTGGCTATTAACCGCCTCCCAACCTCCCTTAGTAGGGAAAGGTACTAAGAGCTTTTGTTCCCTCCTCTTGTGTTTTTGAAGGGGAGGGTTAGGTTGGGCGTTCACTCGTTCAATAATTTCATAATGAATCAATAACAATAAGAGCTGCCGTTATGAACAATGCAATTTTTAGTTTAAAAAAGGTAAGCAAGGTTTTCCCAGGCGTCAAAGCGCTGGACGGTGTTAATTTAGACCTATATCCCGGCCAAGTGACGGCGTTAATTGGTGAAAATGGCGCAGGCAAATCTACTCTAGTTAAAACCATGACTGGCATTTATCAACCGGATGGTGGGGACATTATTTTTAACGGCAAACCTGTGCAGTTTCATTCCCCTCATGATTCCCATGCCTTAGGTATCACGGCGATTCATCAGGAGACCGTGTTGTTTGATGATCTGACGGTGGCGGAAAATATCTTTTTGGGTAATTACCCAATGAAAAAAGGCCCGATGACCAAACATTTTTCCATTGATTGGCCTGCGATGGAGATGAGGTCACAAGAAATTCTGTCGTCAATCAATGCCCACATGGATCCCAATCAAATTTTACGCGAGCTAAGTATTGGTCAAAAACACATGGTTGGCATTGCGCGAGCTTTGTCGGTTGACGCCAAAGTGGTGATTTTAGACGAGCCTACAGCCGCTCTGTCTCACCATGAAATTCATGAGCTTTATGAATTGGTAAATACACTCAAGCAACAAGGCAAAGCGATTCTCTTTATTACCCATAAGTTCGATGAAATTTTTGCCTTGGCAGATCGTTACACCGTGTTTCGTGATGGTTGTTATGTGGGGGAAGGCTTTATCAAAGACACCAATGAAGGTCAGCTGGTGGAAATGATGGTGGCGAGAAGCATAGCCGCCACGTATCCCAAAAAAGACGTAGAAATTGGTGAGACATTATTAGAAGTCTGTAACCTATGTCACACAACGGAGTTCGCTAACATCAGTTTTAGTTTGAAAAAAGGCGAGATCCTTGGTGTCTATGGGCTGGTGGGTTCAGGTAGAACGGAGGTGATGCAGGCTTTGTTTGGCACCACGGACCACGTGACAGGCACGGTAAAAATGAATGGCAAAGAGGTGATCATTCACTCACCAAAAGACGCGATAGAAAATGGCATTGTCTATGTACCAGAGGAACGTCAGAAGCAAGGGATTGTGTTGGAGTTGCCCATTTATCAAAACATCAGTTTGCCGCAAATGGACCGTTTAGCGAAACACGGTAATTTGGATCAAGAAAGTGAGATGTCGTTAGCGCGCCAGTATTGTGAGCGTTTACAAGTGAAAGCCTCTTGCTGGGAAGAGAAAGTCATGAATCTATCCGGTGGTAACCAGCAAAAAGTGGTGATTGCTAAATGGCTCGCGACTAACCCCAAAGTCATTATCTTGGACGAGCCAACAAAGGGGATTGATATTGGATCAAAAGCCGCAGTACATGAGTTTATGTCTGAATTGGTGGATTCTGGTTTGGCCGTCATCATGGTGTCATCGGAATTGCCTGAAATTATGGGTATGTCTGATCGAATCTTAGTGATGAACGAAGGTTTGATTGTCAGTGAGTTGTCACGGTCTGATGCGACACCTGAAAAAGTCGTTTCTCTGGCGACCGGAGGCAATGTGACATGTTAAAACGTTTTATTTATTCCCGCGAAGGCATTTTGAGCATGATTGTGCTGGCGATGTTTTTGGCGGTGGGCACGATCAGTCCGAACTTCATTAGTGTGTCTAACAGCATCAGTATTTTTAATGATACCTCGATCTTGATCATGTTGGCGTTAGGCCAAATGCTGGTGATTTTAACCCGTTGTATTGATTTGTCTGTGGCGGCCAATGTGGCTTTTACCGGCATGGTCGTTGCCATGGTGAATCAATATTTTCCGACCTTGAATATGTTTGTTTTGATGTTACTCGCGTTGGGGATTGGGGCATTTTTAGGGGCGATTAATGGCTTGTTTGTTTGGTTATTAAAAGTGCCTTCTATTGTGATTACCCTAGGCACCATGAGTATTTATCGCGGTGCGACCTTTTTGTTGTCAGACGGCGCATGGGTGAATTCTCACCAAATGAGTGAGGCCTTCATTGGTTTGCCTCGATATGAAATTCTGTCTATTCCGGTATTAGCCTGGATGGCGATTATCACCATTATATTGGCCTTTTGGGCGATGAAATTCAGTGTGTGGGGGCGCAACTTCTATTCGGCTGGTGGCAATCCTATGGCGGCTTTTTATTCTGGTGTGAATGTCGGTAAGGTGCAGTTTTATGCTTTTTTAGTATCCGGTACCTTGGCAGGGTTGTGTGGTTATTTGTGGGTATCGCGTTTTGCCGTGGCTTACGTGGATGTCGCCAATGGCTTTGAGCTGCAAGTGATCGCAGCGTGTGTGATTGGCGGTGTTAGCATCGTTGGTGGTTTGGGAACCGTGGTGGGGTGTGTGATTGGCGCCTTGTTTATTGGTGTGGTGAATAACGCTTTGCCTATTATTGGCGTATCGCCTTTTTGGCAAATGGCCATCTCTGGAGTCGTGATCATCATCGCTGTGGTAGCGAACGCCTCGTCCGACAAAGACAAAGCACGGATTATTCTTCGTAAGCCCGAGGAGCCAGTTGGCTCCGCGTCGTCGCAATCACATTAAGAGAAAGAGGCTTTTTATGGACACAATAATAAAAAAATCAGCCACACCAGATGTTTTGTTAACCAGTAAGCGACAAGCGCTTTTCCGGTGGGAAAGCTTGCTGATATTGATCATTGTTTTGGTGTGTGTAATGAATTCCTATTTATCACCTTACTTTTTAGACCCTTGGAATTTATCAGATGCGACTTTTAACTTTACCGAAAAGGCCCTCATTGCTTTGCCGATGGCGATGCTGATTATTGCCAAGGAAATTGATATTTCCGTGGCGGCGATTATTTCGCTTTCCAGTACGCTAATGGGACTGGTGGCGCAAATGGGCGCACCCGTGTATGTGGTGGCGTGCGTTGGTATTTTGGTTGGCGCTGGTTGTGGTTTGTTTAATGGTGCTTTGGTAACAGGTTTTAAGATCCCCTCTATTGTGGTGACAATCGGCACCATGAGTTTATTTCGTGGTATCAGTTATGTCTTATTGGGCGATCAGGTGGTACGTGATTATCCTGCTGGTTTTGAGTTTTTTGGTCAGGGCTACGTTTACTGGGTATTCTCGTTTGAACTGGTTCTATTTGTCTTTTTTGGCTTGGTGTTTTATTGGCTATTGCATCGCACTAAATTTGGTCGTTATACCTACGCGATAGGTAATAACCCCACAGCGTCTTATTACTCAGGTATTAAAGTCAATAAACATCGTTTGATCTTGTTTACCCTAGTTGGTGTGATGTCTGGTATTGCTTCAGTGTTGCTTACGTCACGTTTGGGCAGCACACGTCCGAGTATTGCTACGGGGTGGGAGCTAAGCATCATCACTATGGTGGTATTGGGCGGTGTGAGCATTCTTGGTGGTAGCGGCACCATTGGTGGCGTGGTGTTGGCGGTGATTCTAATGGGCTTGGTGACCTTCGGCATGGGCTTGTTGAATATTCCTGGCATTGTGATGACCATTATTGTTGGTGTGATGCTGATCACGGTAGTGAGTCTACCGATACTCATTACTCTCTATAAAAATAAAAGCAAAAAGGCAAAAGCGCTATGAGATACGCCTCAGTCATGTACTTACACAAAGGCTGTGAAGAAGAATACAAAAAACGTCATGATGAACTCTGGCCAGAGCTTGCTGAGCACCTTAAGCAACATGGCATCCGCAATTATTATATTCACTTGGATGCTAATGAGAGTGATCGAAACGCAAACCGACTGTATGCCACCTTTGACGCAGACGATCTGGATGCGAAAGCATTAGCCGCTCATCCTGTCATGCAGCGCTGGTGGGAATACATGGCGGACATCATGGAAACCAAAACCCCATCGTTTGAGCCCGTTGCCGATGCCTTGCAAGAAGTGTTTCGCTTTAATGTGTTGCAACCTGATAAAACACGCGTAGTGGCGGTGTTAGACATAGGTAAAACCAACATTAAAATCTGTCTGATGGATGGGCAAACTGGTGCCTTATTGCAGATCGCTAAACGAGTTAATGGTGTGATTGATGCGCAGCCATATCCTCACGTGGATGTGGATTCTATTTGGCAATGGATCAAAGATACGCTGACCGATTTAGCTCAGCGCTATTTTATTGCCAGCATTGCGATTACCACGCATGGCGCGACGATTGCCTGCATGAAGGGCGACAAACTCGCCTTGCCGATTTTGGATTACGAATACGATGGTGTGTCTGAGTCAAAAGAAGAATACGACGCTGCACGCCCAGATTTTAGTGAATCGTTTAGTCCTCGATTGCCACAAGGATTAAATTTGGGCGCACAACTATTTTGGCAGCAAAAACGCTTTCCTGATGAGTTTTCTGAGGTCGACTCGTTACTTTTGTATCCGCAATATTGGGGTTATAAGCTCAGTGGCAACAAGGCGACAGAGGTGACCTCGTTAGGCTGTCACACCGATCTGTGGAATCCGACCAGCTGTCAGTTTTCTACTTTTTGTGAGCAACAAAAGTGGGCGGAGCGCTTTCCCGAAGTCATGGAAACGGGCGCAAAACTGGGCACCATTTTGCCAGACTTAGCCAGAGAAATTGGCTTGCCGCCGAGTTGTGTTATTTTCAACGGCATACACGATTCCAACGCTTCGTTGGTGCCTTATATTGGGCAACCGATGGAAAAACTCACTGTGGTGTCTAGCGGCACTTGGACGGTGATTGCCACCATCAATGGCAAGCTGGATTCATTACAAGAAGACAAAGACATGCTCGCTAATGTGGATGCTCTTGGCCGCGCTACACCGACGATTCGCTTTATGGGCGGACGAGAATGGGAGCAACTGCGCAGCGACAGCAAAGCCACCTTGAGCGACGTGAGCTTTATCCTTGAGCACGGTATTTTAGCGATACCCGCCTTTGCCAAAGGTGGCGGGCCATTTGCCCATTGCGAAGGTCGCATTATTAACCGTGGTGTGGAATTAACCTCCGCCCAGCAGTCTGCTTTGGCGGATGTGTATGTGGCCTTGATGACGGATTATTGTCTGGATCTGATGGACAGCAGCGATACCGTGATTGTCGAAGGGGCATTCAGTAATAACCTCAACTTCCTCACCTTATTGGCTTGTATGCGCAGCCAAAACGAAATTTACGCCTCCCGCGATGTCACCGGCACCTCCGGCGGCGCAGCCTTGCTGTCTAACAAAAGCTTAAAGCTAAAAGGCCGTCTCAGCCTTGCTCTATGTGATGCGCAAATAAAACCACTGCTGAACCTGTATCGTCAGCAATGGCGGGATTTAGTGGGGGAGTTGTAGTTTTCGCTAAATTTAATTCGGCTGTAAAAAACTATTAACAACGTCTCACACCGACAATGGCGCGAACTCTTCATGAGGCGTTGTATGTGATTTTTTTATAGTTTTGTAGATGGAAACATTAAACCAAACGTATTTCTAATTTTTTCCCCAGAGCGGTAGCGAAACGTTCAAGAGTCGATAGCTTTACATCATCAGAGTGGTTTTCAATACGAGAGATGGCGCTTTTTTGAGTATGCAGTTTTAACGCTAATTCATCTTGTGTTAACCCTGCACTTTTTCGCGCTTCTTTGAGCAATACACCAAATTTAAAGGCTTGATAACCCTCGTCGTAACCGTCATTAAAATTTTTATTGACCGCTTTGCGGTCTGCTAAATACTTTTTTAAATCACTCATGTTTTTTCCTCGAAATAAGGTCTGCTATTGGCGACTTGCCATCTTCCGTGATGTAAAAATTTAATTCCTCATACCCAAATATTAACACTAAGGTGAACTTTTACGAGAATGAATGTTTACATGTAAGTTAACTTTATGAGGGTTGGGGTAAGGGTAATTTGACTCGATAGGATAATTAGAGAAGAGAGTGTCTTGTGTATTTTGATGCAATCGCTACAATAAATGTTGCAGTTGCAACATAATTCGGAGGCACTATGACAATTCGAGCGTTTAAACCTAGTAAAAAAGAAAAAGTAGGGCTTCTGTCTGCATTGGCGCTGTCTAATGATCCAGTGAGTGCGTCAAATCAATTGGCAGAAGGGTTTGACTTTGCTTTTATTGGACGCATTGTAAAACAAGCTCAAATCAAGCAGATCACCGTGATGAAAGCGGCAGGAATTGACCGAGGGACGTTGAGCCGCCACACAAGAGCGCGTACAAAATGGACGGGGGCTTCTGCCGTCAAAGTCTATAACGCTGCTCGAATCATTGATGCCACATTAAATTTGTTTGATCAAGATAAACAAAAGGCAGAAAACTGGCTAAATACACCAGCCATTGCTCTCGGTGGTATAAGCCCTGCTGATTACGCGAGATATCCGTTAGGGCAAGAAGCGGTGATAGACCTTATCGGTAGAATTAAACATGGGGTTATCATCTAATGAAGCTCTATCGTTTGTGCAAAATGGAGTTTGCTGATACTGCGTTTGATGGTTATGGCGCAAGAACTTATGGTGGTCGCTGGAACCCCAAAGGGTTGGATTGCGTTTATTTAGGTGAATCAAAATCTGTCTGTCTACTTGAAACGGTGGCGCATTTGACTGACGCAAAAGCCTTAGATCAGTACGCGATGTTGTCCATCGATGTTCCAGAAGAGTTGATTATGGCGTTTCAAGAGAGTGATCTACCGGAAAATTGGAGAGATTATCCAGCACCGCAAGAGTTAGCTGACATGGGGGCGGAATGGCTTGAGAATGTTGAAAGCCTTGTTTTATTGGTGCCCAGTGTTATATCGGGTGACTTTTGTGCGTTACTAAATCCGAGACACCCCCAATGTCGAGAATTTACATCGATTGCTCAACGAGTCGCGTTTTCTATCGATCCAAGATTAGCTCCACGTTAGTTGTAGCAGAGCAAATCTATTAATTAATATGTCGAAGACTAAGACCGAAATCGCAGGTTTTCTCTATTGAGTTGATCAATCGATGTTTTGCCCATGAGTTTCATGTCCCGTTCGAGTTCGGCTTTCATCAGTCCAAGTGCGCGTTCGACACCAGGTTGTCCAGCGGCGGCGAGTGGATACAAGTACATGCGGCCGATGCCGACGGCTTTGGCGCCAAGAGATAAAGCTTTGAGCACGTGAGTACCGCGTTGCACGCCGCTGTCGAATATCACGTCGATTTCGTCACCTACTTCATCGACGATTTCTGCGAGCTGATCGAAGGAGCTGCGGGAGCCATCAAGCTGGCGACCGCCATGATTGGAAATGATGATGCCAGTGCAGCCAATCTCTACTGCTTTGCGGGCGTCTTCTCGGCTCATGATGCCTTTTAAGCAGAACTGGCCGTCCCAGAATTTCACCATTTCCGCCACGTCATCCCAGTTCATCGATGGGTCGAGCATGTTGGTAAAATAGTCTCCAATGGAAGTCGCGCCAGAACCCATGTCGATGTGCTCTTCAAGTTGTGGCAAACGGAATTTTTCATGAGTCACGTAGTTAATGCCCCACATAGGCTTAAGAACGAATTGCATTATGCCTTTTAGGTTCAATTTAAAGGGGATTGCAAAGCCAGTGCGAAGGTCGCGTTCTCGGTTGCCGCCAGTAATGGAATCCACCGTCAGCATCATCACTTGTATGCCAGAGTCTTTGGCGCGTTGCATCATGGCGCGGTTCAGTTCGCGGTCTCTATGGAAGTAAAACTGATAGACCTGAGGGGTAGTGGTTTGCTTGGCGATCTCTTCCATGCTCACGGTGCCAAGGGATGACACCCCAAACATGGTGCCGTATTTTTCCGCGGCACCAGCAACGGCTCTTTCACCGTCATGATGAAATAAGCGTTGTAATGCGGTTGGTGAGCAATATATGGGCAGCGCGAGCTTTTGTCCCATCACAGTGACAGATAAGTCCACTTCTTTTACGCCAGTCAGGACGCTGGGCACAAGGTCACAGGTTTCAAAGGCCGCGGTGTTGCGTCGATAAGTTGTCTCATCATCGGCACCGCCGTCAATATAATTGAAGATCGGCCCTGGCAGGCGTTTTTTGGCTAAGGTGCGAAAGTCTTGGAAATTGTGGCAATCTTTGAGACGCATGGATTTTTGCTCCTTTTATTGTATGTGTTCACTATAGTCTTAGTTTTATTTGCGATAAATACGACATAAACTAATAAACTCTTTCTCAAAACAACTTAATGAAATGGAGCCTTATCGTTGAACGCTACTGATCTAACACTGTTCGTTCATGTTGCCGACTCGGGATCTTTTAATAAAGCGGCCGAATTAGCTGGCCTTTCAACACCGGCACTGAGTAAACGCATTAGTAAGCTTGAACAAGACCTTGGTGCGCAGTTGATTCATCGCACCACAAGGCGGCTCAGTTTGACCGAAGCGGGGGAGAGTTTGTATGTCCATGCGAAAAATATAGAAGGCCAAGTCAGCGATGCGATTGCCTCTGTGTCAGCCTTTAGCCAAGGTTTAACGGGGACGATTAAAATGTCGGTACCGACTATTTCCGGTGAGTTGTTACTGGCCGAAGCCATTGCCGAATTTTGTCAAAAATATCCCAATATCAGTGTGGATATGCGCCTTGAAAACGATTTTGTCGATCTTGTGGGAGAAGGACTCGATCTGGCCATTCGCACCGGTAAGTTGGAAGATTCTAGTTTGATCGCTAAGCCTTTAATCCAGTCCAATTGGATTGTCTGTTGCTCACCAAGCTATCTTGAGACACAGGGTGAAGTCAATGATCTAGAGGCGCTGAAAGACCATAATTGTTTGGCCTATACCTACCAAGCCCAAGGTTCGTTTGATTGGCGTTTTACTCGAAATGGCATTGAAGAAAGTGTGCGAATTAGCGGTAGTTTCGCCACGAATAACGCCCAAGCATTGCGCAAGGCGGCTTTGGCGGGGTTCGGGATTGTCTATGTGCCGCGCTGCTGCGTGTATGAAGATCTACAGCAAGGCAAGCTGGTCGCTATTTTGACGGATTACCAACCGCGGCGGCTGGGGGTTTACGCCATTTACCCTTTTACAAAATACTTGCCAGAAAAGCTTCGTTTATTGATAGAGCATATCAAGCAGGCGTATCAGAATAAGAAAGAATATTTTTGATAGGATGGTGAAAGAAAGTCTAGATGAGCGTTTATTTTCTAGTTATGATGCTAAATTACATCATAACTGCATCATGAGGTGTATTGAGATGACCAGAGCCAGTATTTCCATTACAGAGCCTAATGCCGAATGGCTTCAGTCTCAAATTGACAGCAAAGAGTTTTCCAGTCGTAGTGATGTCATTAACGATCTCATTCGTAAAGCGCGTCAAAAAGAAAATGAAAATAGTATCGAGGAGCTTCGTTCTGCATTAATTGCTGGCGAAAAAAGTGGCTTAAGCCTGAAAACACCAGAGGAGATTATCCAAACCGTGATGGATAAGCACCGAGAAAATGATAGCTTATAAACTATCAGAAGCGGCAGCTGAAGACTTCGAGGCAATTTTCGAGTTTGGTATTGAACAGTTTGGTCTGTCCAAAGCATTAGATTATCAGCTTGGCATGAAAAAACGTTTTGATGCTATTGCTTATCAACCAAAACAGTACCCAGCCATTAATCACATTCGTTTAGGGTACTTCCGTAGTGTTTACGGCTCACATTCGATTTACTACCGTTTAGATAAGGAACATATCTTAATTGTACGTATTTTAGGGAAGCAGGATATAAAAACGGAACTTTAAAGAAGTGAAGTGGTAAGTAAAAAGACAGTCGACTTACTTAAGTTCAACCGCAATACTTTTAGCCAGCTGCTTAAGTGAAGAGGCTTTCCATTTGGCTGTTTTGTCCTTATTCTTAATTTTTTAGTGGTTTTACGATAGGAGCACTTATGTCTGGTCAAGGTTCTGGCGGCAATGTGATTGCGGCACTTTGTAATGTTTTTATTCCCGGATTAGGTCAATTGGTCCAAGGTCGAATCTTTATGGCGCTGTTCTTTTTTGTGGCAACCGCGGTGAGTTATGCCTTGGGCGCGACCGTTATTCTGTTTTTCATGTGGCTAGTTGGTGCGGTTTTTCATCTGTGGTCTATTATTGACGCCGCCCGTTTCTCTCGAATTCGTTCGGTTTTATGATGTGGGTTTGATGGCGGAAAAATGTATTGTATAAAAAGGAGCCAAGTTGAAATAGGCTCCTTTTTATAGTCGTCATACCACTTTAGAATTGTTTTTTAAGCAGGCGATCTAGCGAGAAATAACCGCCACCAAATGCGGCGATTAACAACGCGCCAGCCGTCCAGAAAATAGAGGCAAGTTCTGCTTTTAATTGTACTGAAGCAAGAAAGGTCCCGCCGCCATCGGCTAAGCGTTTTATGCCATTGGCAGTGAAAAACTCACTGCCAGAGTTCAGTGCCTCTATGCCTGCTTGGGTTAATAACGCATCGCCATAAGGGTGAGCAATGTGGAACCATAAGGTGATGGCTAACATGACCGCATTGGCTAGAGCGATGGGGCGCGTTAGCAAGCCAGCCACAAGAAACATACCACCAAAGAACTGCATGCCAGCTAGCATAGGAGACCAAAGCCAGCCGGGATAAAAGCCTAAGTTTTCCACAAAGCCAACTTGAGCAAATGGCGCGACTATTTTAGGCCAGCCTTCAATCACCAACATGCCGCCAATGATAATACGAAACAATGCCCAGCCAAATGGTTGCGCGAATGTATTATAAAAATTGCTCATAAATGGTAAGTATAGATGGTTCTTTTCGTTCTTAAAGACAGGTAGATTGGACATGTTTTCCCTCTCGACGTTAGTCGTTTCCATAGGTGGTTTTGATAAGCAAGAGAGTAACATTAGGTATTTTTATAGTGCTGATTTGGATCAAGCCATTGCTATTCATATAAGGTGAAATTGAGAATGAATGCTTTGGCTAAATTGTCCTTTTAGCCTAAAAACGTTTCTATGACGAAAATCAGCAATAAAATAGCCTTGTCCCATTATAAGTAGGCAGAGATTGAGCATGAAAATTAGAGTGTTTGATAAGACAGACCAAGATCAGGTGGTTGCTCTATGGCATGCCTGTGGCCTTGTTGTTCCACAAAATGATCCGGTGAAGGACATTGATAGGAAGCGAAAAGTAGATCCTGATTTATTTTTGGTGGGTTATATAGAAGAGGAGATTATTGCCACTGTGATGGGGGGTTACGAAGGTCATCGTGGTTGGATTAATTATTTGGCGGTAAAGCCGTCGTACCAAAGAAAGGACTTTGGCCAAGCGATAATGCAGGCTGTGGAGGCACGGATAAAAGCCAAAGGCTGTCCGAAAATTAATCTGCAAGTGCGCTCTTCTAACGAAGCCGTTATTCGATTCTATCAATCATTGGGCTATGGCGTAGAGCCTGTTATCGGGATGGGGAAGCGTCTTGAAAAAGATTAAGACAGACAGCCAATAGGCTATCTGCTTAACAAATGTTGATTGGCGCAGTTTTGTGAGATGTCGCCATTTAATGCATTGATTAAGTTATCTACGGCACAGGTAATCATCGCAAGACGGGTTTCGGCGGTTGCCGAACCTATGTGTGGAAACAATACTGCATTGTCCAGTTTGCAAAGTGGCGAGTCGCTCGGTAATGGTTCCACTTCAAAGACGTCCAACCCAGCCGCGCGAATGGTGCCATTGCTTAAAGCCTCGACAAGCGCTGCTTCGTCGATCACTTTGCCACGGGAGCCATTGATGAAAATGGCGCTTTTCTTCATCATGGCGAATTCTTTTGCACCAATTAATCGTTCGGTGTCTGGTGTTAACGGCGTCATCACACAGACGAAGTCTGACGTTTGAAGCAGTTCTTCCATGTTCATATAAGTAGCGTTTAAGTCTTGTTCAGCATCTGGTTTACGACTCCGGTTGCTGTACTGAATCTTCATATCAAAACCAAAATGCCCGCGCTTAGCAATCGCATAACCAATGCGTCCCATACCAATGATGCCTAGTGTTTTACCGTGTACATCGGTGCCGTAAAGCGACTCACCAATGTTACTGTTCCAGCGACCTTCTCGGACCATGTTAGATAATTCAACAGCGCGTCGTGCTGTGCACATGATGAGCGTAAACATAGTATCGGCGGTGGTTTCGTTCAGTACGCCTGGTGTATGCATTAAGGGAATATCGCGCTTGGCAAGATACGCTAAATTGTACTGATCTGTGCCGACGGAAATCGTTGATGCGGCTTTTAGCTTAGGTGCAAGATCCAATAGCTCAGAGCTCATATCTGTGCTGGAACCAATTAACCCCTCTGCATCGGCAAGAGCCGCTTTAAAGGCATCTTTGTTGTCTTCATTGATGCCATTAAAGAAGGTGACATTAAATTGCTCGTCAAGTCGCAGGCGTTCTTGTGCTGGAATATCTCGGTATAAAATGATTTTCTTCTTCATCCTATGACTCCTGTTCTAGCTCGTTTAATGTGGCTCTCGTTGGCAAGCCTTCGCTGTCGCCACGCACTTGTACGGTTAAAGAACCTAACAGATTACCACGACGCGCAGCTTGCTTCATGGTTTTACCGTCAAGCAACGCCGAGATCACCCCCACGGCAAAACTATCGCCGGCACCCACGGTATCGACCACTTTTGCTACAGGGAAGCCAGCCACTGTGCCTGATTCACCCTTATTCGTTTTGAAATAGGCGCCTTTGCTACCGAGTTTAACGATAACCGTTTTGACGCCATGTTGAAGATAAAAGTCCGCAATCACTTCTGGTTGGTCGCTGCCCGCGAGGATTTTGCCCTCTTCTATGCCTGGTAAAACAATGTCGCTGGCAAAGGCAAACTCATTAATGGTCGCCACCATAGTGGCTTGATCCGGCCACAGAGTAGGGCGCAAATTGGTATCAAAAGACACGCTGCAACCTTGTTCTTTGGCTAGGTTTAAGGCGTGTTTTGTCGCTTCACGCATGGTGCTGGATACGGCTATCGAGATGCCCGTTAGATGTAAATGGGTACCCGGTTTGAATAAATTTTCGTCTATGTCTGTCGTGCTTAATGTGGAAGCAGCAGAATTTTTACGGAAATACTCGACCTTAGGGTCGCTGCCATCGGTAACATTGGATTTCAGCATAAAACCAGTAGCATGGTTGGCACTTTCAGAAATCCAATCGGTACGAATGTTCTCTTTGCTGATTGCTTGGCGAATAAATTGTCCAAAACTGTCTTTACCGACTTTGCTAATGTAGCAGGCTTCAAAACCCAAACGCGCCATACCAATAGCGACGTTGACTTCCGCCCCAGCCAAAGAGCGATGGAACTCTTCAATGTCAGCAAGTTGCCCTGGCGTTTTGGCCACAAACATGGCCATGGCTTCACCAAGCGTAACAAAAGAGTGTGTTTGCTTTGTTTCCATTATGGATAATTCCTTCTTTTTTAGATCAATAACATAAATGGCATAAATATCACGGCAATCAGCACCAGCACGATGACCGCAATATATGGCATGACGGCTTTAAATGATCGGTCGATGGATAAGTCACCAATAGCGCTTGCGATTAATAAACACAATCCATATGGCGGTGTAATTAAGCCAATGGATAAAGTGATGATAACGACGATACCAAGCTGAACAGGGTCGACCCCTAATGTAAGCGCGACCGGGTAAACAACAGGTACAAATAGCACCATGGCAGGAATAGCGTCCATGAAGGTACCGACAAATAAAAAGAAGGCCACAATAATGAATAGGAATAAGTATTCATTGCTGCCCATTCCACTGAAAAATCCCGATACAATGGCGTTGATTTGGTAATAACCGAGAAACTCCCCGAGTGCCGAAGCGGCAGCTAAAGCGAAGAGTGATAAACAGCTTAGTTTTAATGTTTCGGTGAAAATCTTGGGCAAATCTTTTAGGCTAATAGATTTATAGTAAAACGCGCTGACGAAGTAAGCATAAACTGCGGAGAAAGCAGCCGCTTCTGTTGGAGTGAAGACACCAAAAACAATACCTCCAATAATGATAAGCGGCGTGATCATTGCCGGAATGGCATCTTTTGTTAATGCTATAAATTCCGTACGACTGATTTTTTCTGCTTTTGGTAAGTTGTCACGTTTGGCAATAATACTAATGACAAACATCATGCCAAGGCCGATTAAAACCCCAGGCACCATGCCGCCGATGAACAATTGTCCAACAGAGGTGTTGGTTAATCCACCATAAATGACCATGGTGATGCTAGGGGGAATGATGCCACCAATAGTAGATGAGGCCGCTGTAACGCCAACCGACATTTCGCGGCTGTAGCCTTTGTTGATCATGTTAGGTATGAGGATTTTTCCAACACCAGCGGTATCGGCCGTTGAGGATCCACTGACACCTGCAAACAACATGGACACCAAAACGTTAGCGTGGCCTAAACCGCCAGGTTTGCGACCGACTAAGGCGATAGAAAAGTTGATCAGTCGGTGAGAAATTTGACCGCTATTCATGATGTTGGCTGTTAGTACAAAAAGTGGCACCGCGAGCAACACATAAGAGTTGAGACCGTAGAACATCTTCATTGGGATCATGGTCGTTGGCGCGCCAGTCATGGTGCCAATACCCACTAAAGATGCAATACCGATAGAGAAGGCAATGGGTATCCCAAGGATAATAAGACCAACAAATAATAAGGTAATTAACGCGAGTTCCATGATGCCTCCTTAAAGCAGGACAGTGTTTTCACTTCGTTGTAGATGTTATCCACCAGATAAACACTGGAGCTTATAAAGGTGATTGGCATGATAAGCCATACATAGCCTTGTCGAAATTCTGGGATGCTGATCCAACGAGAGTTCCAAAATGCTTGAGTGATCTCAACGCTGTATAAGGAGCAGAATACGCAGAAAATCAACATGATAAGGTTTTGAATGATGACTAATACTGAGCGCTTATCGCCTTGGAAATAGTGTGTAAGAACGTCAAAACCGAAATGTTTGTTTTCTTTTACCATGACAGCTGAACCAAGGAACATAGCCCAGATAAAGGAATTTACAGCGATTTCTTCCGTCCATAACACCGACATTCCTAGGTAGCGAGTAACCACTTGAATTAAGGTAGCGGCGAGGAAAATCACCAGTAGCAAAACACCTAAGCTGATTTGAAGTCGGGCGACAAATGTAGTGAGTATTTTCATACCATATATCCTTGAAGCTCCGAGCTGCCCTCGGAGCTAGGCTAGTAGATAGCGTTATTTAGTCTGACGGATGGTTTCAAGTACTTCTGTCATACCGTTTTTCGCTGCCCACTGATCTTGGATAGAAAGGGCTTTTTCAATGAAAGGAGTGCGATCTAACGTGTTTACGATAGCACCATCATCAATGGCTTTTTGCTTGTAAGTGGACTCTTCATCATACAAAGCTTGGCGTTCTGCTTGAGTCGCCTCTTTTACGGCTTGGTTGAAGGCTGTACGCTGCTCGTCATTGAAGCTTTCCCATACTGAATTACGCACCAGCAATAAACGAGTGGTGTAGTCATGACCCGTTTCAGAAATGTACTTACCGTTCGATGTTTTGTGGTGTTCCATTGGAATGAAGTAGGGATAAGCGTTTTCTGCCGCATCAACCACATTGCTTGATAGCGCTTGGTAAAGTTCAGCCCAAGCAACAGAGGTTGGTACTGCACCGATTTCTTTCCAGTATTGAGACACTACGCCAGATGTTTGAGTACGGATTTTCATGCCTTTTACATCGGCAAAGCTATTGACCGGTTGCTTGCCATACCAGTGGCGTACACCTGCAGTCCAATAAGCGGCCACACGATACTTCTCACCAGATTTTGTGTAGATGATGTCGGCAATATCTTTTCCTACTTTGCCGTCAACTACTTTTTCCCAATGGCTGTAATCGTCAAACAAGTACAACAAAGAGAATAGATCTACTTCTTCAATACCTGATGATGTCATAAAACCAGGTGAAACGAGAACCATGTCTGCACCGCCAAGTACCAGTTTTTCAACCAATTCATTTTCATTGGTACCAATGGTTCCTGCGTGTACTTCTACATTGAAAAGACCTGATTTATCCGCGACTTCTTTCAGTTTCAGCATGCCTGTTTGGTATGGACTGGAGAGGTTGGTTTGGTTGTGGGCAGCAACGATTTTAATCGTGTCAGATTTGGTTGAATCATCACTGCATCCAGCGAGAGAAATGGCAGCGGCGGTTAGCAGAGTAAATAATTTTTTCATGGTAACTCCATTATGGATCGATTTTTATGATTATGGTGATCACACTTTAGGCAAAAGACGATATCATGGAATCGATTCCATGAATAGCCTTCGCCAATCGCTTTTAAAGAATTTTATGGCTATTTTTTGTTCAATTTGATTTTGTCTAAAGGCTGTTTTGTGAAAGCGTTAAGTGGAATGACGAACAATGAGCTCAGCTTTGAGCTTGATGTGTTGTGGGGCTTCGTTGTTACCTTGAACTCTGGCAAGCAATCGTTCGCAAGCCGTTTGGCCTATCTGTTGGGTAGGTTGGCGCATAACGGTAATGCCGCCTTCGAACAGTTGTGCCCATTCTGGGTCGTCTATGCTGATTAAACCAATGTGCGTGCCGATGTGAATGTCTAGCTGTTTCAAGGCTTTTGCGGTGCTCATCATGGCAACACCATTGGTAGTGAAGATGGCTTTTTTGCGCTTTGGGTGAGCGGCGATGAAGTCTGTAATAACCTTGACTAATAAGCTGACGCTCATCTTTTCAATTTCGATGACATCGCAGGTTATGTTGTCGTTTTCTTTGGCGAAAGCTTGAATGGCGTCGACCCTTGCTTGGCGAGGATCTATGGCGATAGATTCGGTAACCACCAAGATGGCTTCATAGGCATTGGCTTGTAAGTGCTGGCAGGCTTCTTTTACGGCTGCTTCGTTATCTAGCCCGACAGTATCGAATCCAAGCGAGGTATTGATCCTATCAACCAATACTAAAGGGCAAGAGAGGCGCTTCAAATTACTGACTTGTTTTTGTGCCATTCCCGCAGTATTGACTATGATACCGTCGACCCTGTGTGCTTCGAGTAAGGACAAATAACGGTCTTGCAACTCTTTTTCATTGTCTGTGTTGCAGACCATCAGCATGTAGCCCTCACGACGGCAGACGTGTTCTACTCCTTGCAGCACATCAATAGAATAGGGGTTAGTGACGTCAGCGAGTAACAATCCAATGAGTTTTGAATGTCCAGCTCTGAGCATGCGCGCGGAATGGTTAGGGCGAAAATCCAGATGAGCAATGGCTTGCGCAATTTTTTCTCTTAGCTCATCGGATAATTTGTCTTGTTCCCCATTGAGATAACGTGAAACACTGGTCTTACCGACTTTTGCATATTTTGCAACGTCTGAAATGGTGGTGAAGCTTTTGTTATTTTTCTTCAGCAATGTGTTGTCTCAATGGTTAGATTAACGGAAAGAACATCCATACGCGTAAGTATAGAGGTAGGCGTTTTTCCGTACTGTAAACTATGATCCTAGCGGGGCGCAATTATAGACAGTTTTTTAATAGCAGGAGCATTATGAAAATTTTCAGTTGTCAGCAATGTGGGCAGACGGTGTTATTTGAGAACACCCACTGCGAGCAATGCTCGTCGTCGTTGGGCTTTCTTCCTGATCAGTTAGTGATCAGTGCGTTAAAATCGGTTGATAATGCTTGGTATGCCATGGCCGATAAATCCATTCCTGCTAAGCGTTGGTATTATTGTGAAAACCATCAGCACCAAGTTTGTAACTGGATGGTAGAAGAAGGCGGCAGTACGTTTTGTGTCGCGTGTGAGTTGAATCGTCATATTCCGAATTTAGAAAAAGTAGAAGAGCGTCAGGCATGGCAACAATTGGAGTTTGCTAAACATCGTTTGGTGTATTCTATATTGCGTCTTGGTTTACCTTTGATCAGTAAAAAAACAGAACCTGACGACGGTTTGTCGTTTGATTTTATTTCTGAAAATAATCAAGTCCCAGAAGACGCCAGTGCGATGACTGGGCATGCTGCAGGGCAAGTCACGATCAACGCGGCTGAGGGAAATTCGGTCGACCGTGAACAAATGCGCGAAGATATGAATGAGTCCTATCGAACCGTTATTGGGCATTTTCGTCATGAAATTGGGCACTATTACTGGGATCAGCTTATTGCAGATAATGAACAGTGTTTGGCTGATTTTAGAGCACTTTTTGGTGATGATCGAGAAAGCTATGCCGATGCATTAGAGACACATTATAAAACGCCCAATCCAGATTGGCAGCAGTCTTTTGTGAGTGTTTATGCGTCATCTCATCCTTGGGAAGATTGGGCGGAAACTTGGGCCCATTACTTGCACATTGTCGACACTTTAGAAACGGCCAGTGATCTTGGCTTGAGTTTGCAACCTATTGGTTCAAATAGACAAAACCTTGCGGTGATGGTGAACATTGACCCCTTTAGGCACGATAATTTCGACGACATTCTTGCGCAATATGTGCCGTTAACCTTCGCGGTGAATAATCTAAATCGAGGCATGGGTCAACCGGACTTGTACCCTTTTATTTTAGTGCCTGCGGTGCGTGAGAAGTTGGTGTTTATTCACCGTTTGCTGCGATCTTATACAGCGGAATGATTCGCGAATAAGGGATTTTATTGACTTTTCATGGCGACAAATAAGGCGATCCGTTATCATGCTCTGCAATGGGAGCATGATAACCTCAGCTCCTGACCTTTAATCCTTTAGGATCCCAATGAAAAAGACCTTTACGTTATCTCACCCAACCATCAAATACCCACGCCTAATCGAAGCAACAAAAAACGAAGTCAAAAAATATCTCAAAAGAGAGCGCAATAAAAAATTGCCAGAATACGCTGACTTTTGGGGATTTGATTGCCGCTTTGGTCAAACTGAAGCGCTGGCTGAAGAGATTCATGTTGCTCAAATCAATGAAAAAATCAGCTTTGCTGAAAGCCAAGAGTGGACTGCGTTCTACCTTGAAATCCTAGCCACGCCAGCACAACGTATAAAACGTGATGACGCTGATGGGCAGGAAGAAGACGAAGAGAGCGCAAGCGAAGAGCACGACGAAGATCGATAAGCTGCTAGCTTAGACGTAAAAACGCCTAGTGCTTTGTGTATTGTTCGCAACTAAGTAAAAATCTTAACTCATTTCAAGATCTTGTTTCCTTTTTCCTGACTCTTTAATCACTTGTTCGCGTACTGCGTGGCCTTATCATTAAGAGATCGCAGGCCCCTTTTTTCATTTGCCTGCTGACTATTTTTAGAGACCTTTGTGCAAAGGTAATATTTAGGTTGGAGATAAAGTGATGAGTAACGACGCGAGCGGTTTAATTGATAGTTTGTTTGAGCGTATTAATATTGCTGAGAAAAACACAGGTGAGCGGGACAAAGAAGCAGAAGCGCAGATTAACAAACACCTTGTTGCGAATCCAGCTGCTCCTTATTACATGGCGCAAACTATCATCATGCAAGAAGCCGCGTTAAAGCAACTCAACGCTCGGGTTGAGGAGTTAGAGCGCAATGCTTCTGCCAAGCCAAGTTCTGGCGGCTTTTTATCTGGGTTGTTTGGTGGTGATCAGCAAACATCACAAAGCAATGCTCAACAATCGGCTTATCAAAGCTCGGCGCAACCTCGTTCTGGTTGGGGAAGTGGCAACGGCTCTCAGCAAACGGCTAACCAGTCGCCCAATAATCAAGCGTATAGCCAGCCACAAAGTAATGGTCGTGGTAGTAGTTTTTTAGGGGGCGCTTTGCAAACGGCCGCTGGGGTCGCGGGTGGCATGGTGGTGGGGAATATGTTGATGAATATGTTTGGTCATCATTCGCAGACAGAAATAGTTGATGTGATTAATGAAACACCTGCCTCTTCGGATGTTGGCCAAGCGGGTTTTGCGCAGACGGGTTTTGATCAGTCCGGAGCGGAACTCGATCCTAACCGAGGCTTTGGTCAGGCTGGCTTTGATCAGGCCAATATGGATCAAAGTGATTTGGATTCTGGTGGTTTTGAGCAGGGCTTTGACGACATGGGTGGTTTTGACGATTTTGGTGACGATGACTTTATTTAGTCCTTCATTTAAAAAAGCAAAACCAGATCGATCTGGTTTCGATCTGGTTTTTGATTGATTCGCCTATTCTTATGTGACTTCAACAAAGCTCATAAAGCCGGTTTTTAGATGCTCTATGATATGACAATGATACATCCAGCGCCCTGGGTTATCGGCCACTAAGGCAGCAAGGACGGTTTCGTTTTCGCCCAGCAAAACGGTATCCGAATGGAAGGGCGTAATGGCTTTCTTGTTGGATTTTAAAATCGTGAAAGTATGACCATGTATGTGAATAGGATGGTGATATTGTGTCAAATTCGACAGCTCGAAAATATAGGTTTTACCACGCTCTAATGTGGCAAGAGGATCTGGAATATGGCCTTTTGACATGCCTTCCCAAGAGCGACGATTCATTGTCCAGAAGTTGTAGTTTACTTCACCATTTTTCTCTATCGGCGTGATGTTAGCGTTCCATTCAAAAGCAAACTTGATGGTTTGTGCGTTCTCTAAATCGGGTTCAGGAATAGGGTTAAGTGGCAGCTTAGGTAAACGGCGGTCTTTAAGCTGACTTGCCACTGTTTTGATGGTCACCATAGGTTTGTTCTGGTGTTTAAAGGTGATTGTTTCGCCTACTTGGCTCGGTGCGATCACGCCAAGATCAAGGCGCATGCCAGGCGCTGTCATATGCTGGGTTAAGGCTACGGGTTCGGCGATTGGGTTACCGTCAATGGCGATGATTTTTGCCGCTGGATCGGTTGAATTTATTTGATACATCACGGTGTTATCGACGTTCAAGAAACGTACACGAATCGCTCCACCGGTGGGCACTTCATAAGTTGGGTTAATTTCACCATTGATGGTCATGACGCGGCCGGGTGTGCCCATACGAAAAGCATTTTGTGGTGTCGTCAACGCCGTAAAAGAGCCATCGTCTTTGATGTGCCAATTTTTCATGCAAAGCACCAGATCTTCATCAAAGTCTGGTTTTTCTGCTTCATCCACAATCAATGCGCCAACCAAGCCTTTCCCCAGTTGCTCGACGCTGTTCATATGTGGGTGATACCAAAAAGAACCCGCATCGGGCGGCGTAAATTCATAGTCGAAGGTTTCGCCTGGCATGATGGGGGGTTGGCTTAAAAACGGCACGCCATCCATTGCAATCGGGATTCTCATACCATGCCAATGAATGGTCGTCGGCTCGTTTAACTTGTTGATCACACGAATACGAACCGGCTGATGTTGTTTGGCGCGAATCACAGGTGCAGGGTAACCGCCATTAAAGCAAAGCGCAGGCGTACTGCCGCCAGAAACAATGTTTACATCGGCTGGCGCAACGATCAATTCATAGTCGAAACCAGCAGACGGCGCAGCAGCAAGAACGACTCTAGGCAGGGTAGTTGTCATGGCGACTAAAAGGCTGGATTTTATAAAATGACGTCGGTTCAAAACGGTTTTTCCTATGCATGCTGTGAATGGTTTGATGGTTATTCACCATGATTATTTTGTTTAATCATCTGAGTAAACGCGTCTAAAGCGGGAAATTGACCACCATCATTGCGCCAAATAAAGCGGTTTTCAATCGTTACTAACTCTTCGAATTCGTATCCGACTAATCCCATGCCTGATTGATATTGTTCGTAGACGCCTTTTGGCACCAGTGATATGCCGCTTCCCGCGCTGACACAGCCAATAATGGTACCGTAGCTGGCGATACTGGTAATGGGCGCTTTTACCTTGTTTTGATTGAGCCAAGTTGCTAGTGCGGCTCGATATGGGCAAGGTTCCGGCCACATGAATATGGCTTTTCCCTCTATATCCTTCACAGACTTGATGGGATCGGCAGAGGCGGAGGAAATGAGCACCAAATCTTCATTGAAGAAAGTTGTGTTGTCTAAAAAGGGGCGATCAATATTAACGGCGACAATGGCGCCATCCAGTCTGTGATGCTGTATATCGTCTACAAGTTGTGACCAAGTGCCTGTTTTAAACTGCAGCTCGACGTTTGGATATTGCGCGTGAAACTTTGTCAGCATCGGCGGTAAACGACTGGTTGCTGAGGATTCAATGGCGCCAATGCGCAGTGGGCCAGAGGGTTCAGATGTTGGATCAACGGCTCGTTTGGCTTCTTCTGTTAGCGCTAAAATCTTCTCTGCATAAGTGAGAAATACTTCCCCAGCGGGCGTAATGCACAGGCCACGCCCTTGTCGGTAAAACAGCGATACCTTTAACTCCGCTTCAAGTGCCTTAATTCTCGCGGTCACATTTGAGGGAACGCAGTGTAATGCAACGGATGCTTGCGCAACACTGCCAAGATTGGCGACTGTTTTGAACATTCGAATTTGAGCGAGTTCCATCATTCATTCCAAGTGAATACTGACCTCAGTATTCGTTAATTGTCGTATTGCGCCTTTCTCCTAATACTAACTCCTTCTTAGACAGTGAGTGAATGCAAAATAGGATGATGTATGAAAAAAGTGAAGATGAAGGCCAAGGGGAAGTTGGTGACTGCTGCGATGTTTGTGGTGCTGTGTTGGGCGTATTCCCCCATTGGTGTTCATATTGGTCTTGTGTCTTATTCGCCTGGTCAGTTAGCACTATTACGTTTTATCGTCGCCTCGCTTTTTATGGCCATGGTGGCGATGTTTCTGGGAGTACAAATGCCCAAAGTGAAGGATATTCCTTTGTTGTTTACGCTTGGTTTTTTTGCCGTGGCCTTGCATCACATTGCATTAAATTTTGGTCAGCGTGGTATGAGTGCAGGGGCGGCAAGTGTGCTGGCGCAATCGACGCCGATTTTCACTGTGATTATTACTCGTTGTGTTTTACAGGAGCGGACTACTGTCTGGCGATGGTGTTGTGTATTGGGCGGCATGATAGGTGCGCTGATCGTGGTGATGGGCGACAAAGGCCTCGGCAATTTTAGCCTAAATGGGTTATTAATTCTGGTGGCGGCTTGTTCATGGAGTGTGTATTTCATTCTGCAAAAACGTTATTCGCAGCGTTACAGCACTTTAACCATGGTGTGTTATACGGTGTGGACAGGCACAGTGGTTTTGCTGGTATTTTCTCCCGGTTTGTTGACCTCGATGTTGAATTCTAGTGCTCTGGTGAGTTTGGCTGTACTGCTGTTGGGCATTTTTCCGAGCGCCTTAGCGTATGTGGCTTGGGCTTATGTGTTGTCGTACTCAGAGGTCAGTAAAGTATCCATTGTGTTGTATTTGATTCCACCAACCGCCATGGTCATGGCGGCGTTTATTTTAGGGGAGTCGCCTTCTGTTCTGGTGCTGCTGGGCGGTGGCATGGTGATTCTGAGCGTATTGGCAATGAGTTTGGAAAAGCCTTGAGCACTATTTATAACCATCATTATTTATAACCTTGCGCTTGTAAGGTAAACAAGTGCGCGTATTGGCCTTGTTGAGCCAGTAGTGACTCGTGTGTACCGCGCTCTTTGATTTGCCCATGTTCCATGACGATGATCTCGTGTGCGAGACGCACAGTAGAGAATCGATGGGAAATCAGTATCGCCATTTTGTGCTTGGTGTGTTCTTGAAAGTGTTGGAAAATATTGGCTTCGGCCTGAGCATCCATTGCCGCAGTTGGTTCATCTAATACCAAAATATCCGCGTCTTCGCGCATGAAGGCGCGCGCCAAGGCGATTTTTTGCCACTGCCCGCCAGACAATTCTTGTCCGCCACGGAACCAGCGGCCCAGTTGGGTTTGGTAGCCTTGTTCCAGTTCATCAATAAAGTCGGTAGCCTTGCCAAGTTCGGCGGCTTTTTTCCAACCGGTTTGATCGTTAAATCGGTCGTTGTCGCCAGCACCGATGTTTTCTCCGACAATAAATTGATAGCGCACAAAGTCTTGGAATATCACGCCAACACGTTTTAGCAGTGCACTTTCTTCCCATTCCAATAAGTTTAAACCGTCTAACAAAATGCGTCCTTGAGTTGGGTTATAAAGACGCGTGAGTAGTTTGATTAGGGTGGTTTTGCCTGAGCCATTTTCACCGACAATTGCCAGACTCTGGCCGGGGCGAATATGGAGGTTGATGTTGGCAAGTGCAGGTCTTTCGTTACCTGGATATTGGAAAGAGACGTCTTCGAAACGAATGCCATCGTTTGGAATGGGACCCGAAGAAAGACCAGCAGTAGAAAGCGGTGTTTCTTGTTCTAAATATTCGTAGAGATTGGATAGGTATAAGTTGTCTTCGTACATGCCGCTGATGGCGGTGAGTGAGGCGGAGACCGAGCTCTGGCCTTGTTTGAACAGAAGCAAATACATGGTCATTTGACCCAAGGTGATCGCGCCAATAATGGTGTCGCTGACGATCCAAGCGTAAGCCCCATAAAACACCAGGGTGCTGATAACGCCAAGGGCGAATCCCCAGCTTTCACGGCGTAAAATCAGTCGTTTGCTTTCTCTGAATAGCTTGATGAATATTTCGGTGTAGCGATGTAAAAAACGCTCGCCTAATTGGTACAAGCGAACTTCTTTAATGTTGTCTTCCCGAGCTAATAAGGTTTCTAAATAGTTTTGCTGACGGACTTCTGGTGAGCGCCAACGAAACATCAAAAAGGCATCGCCAGAAAACTTGGCTTCAGCGATAAAGGAAGGCAAAGCGCCACAGACCAATAGGACCAACGCCCAGGGTGAAAAATGCCACAGCAAGACTGCAAAGCTGGATAAGGTGATGGCATTTTGCAGCAAGGCAAAGGTTTTATTCACCAGAGCAAGTGGGCGGCTGGAGGCCTCACGACGGGCACGAACCAGTTTGTCGTAAAACTCAGAATCTTCAAAATGTGAGAGTGTTAGGCTTTGGGCTTTTTCTAATATCAGCAGGTTGACCTTTTGACCTAATAAGCCTTGTAAAATGGCTTGCTGCGCGGTCAATGCACGCTGCGCGGCGGCAATGACCAAGACCAAAAGACCTTCTAATAAGACATAGCTAAGAGCGGCTTGATAATGCAGAACTTGGTCTTGTTTGTAGCTTTCCATTGCAGCCACGACGGCATCGACGATCAATTGTCCCACATACGCCATGGCGGCTGGTGTGACGCCAGCAATCAGTGTTGCCAACGCCAAACCTATGGTTAACGCTGGGGACGTTTTCCATACCAAGTCGATGGCGCGACGGCTATAACGAAACACGCCTAACATGTTCTTATCGACGGTATTTTGAGGGGAATCAGCGGGTTTCATTAAAGATCCTAGACGTCAGGAAATAAATACAGAAGAAAGAATAGTATAAGCCATTCTGTAATGGTTTCATCCATTAAAAAAAACGACCCTTAGTGCTTGATAAGATGATTTCTCGGGTTTTGATCGTTTGGCTATAGTGAAAGTCTGTGGAATTGGTACTGGCTGTTTAGTCGTTAAAAGTGAGAGATGTGTAATGAACAATAAAATGGCGAAGTCTGCGCTTGATCAAGCTGGAAGTGGAACCCGTTCGGTATGGAGTGGTGAGCAAGTGAAGCATCCTTACCGTGCTACGCAAATGCCGATCGTCGCCAGTGCGGCGTATGGCTACCAAGATATCGACGAATGGTATGACGTTGCGTTGGGAGCTGCCCACGGTTTTATTTATAGCCGTATGAGCAATCCTACAGTGGAAACCTTAGAAGCAAAGATTTGCGGCCTAGAAAACGCTGAGTCGGCGGTGGCTTTTAGCACGGGCATGGCGGCCATCAGCAGTGTGCTTTATACCTTTTTATCTAATGGTTGCCGTGTGGTATCGACGAAAGACAGTTACGGCGGCACCAATAAAGTCTTTGAAGAATTTTTACCGCGCATGGGCGTGAGTGTGGCGCTGTGTGAAACGCACAGTCATGAGCAAATTGAAGATGAAATTGCCAAAGGCTGTGATGTTTTGTATTTGGAAACACCAACCAATCCGACCTTGAAAATTGTCGATGTAAAACGTCTTGTCGCGGCCGCTAAAAAAGCGGGAGCCTTGGTGATGGCCGACAACACGTTTGCAACACCCTTGAATCAAAGTCCTTTGGCCTTGGGAGTGGACATTGTTATACATAGTGCGACTAAGTTTTTGAGTGGGCATGCGGATGCTATGGGCGGTTTGGTGTGTGGTTCTGAGGCGCTCATGGCAAAGGTTCGTCATTATCGAGAGATTAATGGCGCGTCATTGGATCCGTTTTCGGCCTATTTGATTATTCGCGGTATGAAAACCTTGGCCCTACGGATTCGTCAGCAACAAAGCAGTGCACAAGCCATTGCGCAATATTTATTGACGGAACCTTTGGTTGAAGCGGTGAACTATCCAGGTCTGCCAAGTCATCCGAATCATGCGATTGCCTGTGAGCAAATGCGAGGTTTTGGGGCGATGGTGAGTTTTGTTCTGGTCGGTGGTATGGATACGGTGAAGATCTTATTGCCGCAATTACAGTACGCGCATTGCGCGGGTAACTTGGGCGCGGTCGAAACCATTTATGGACCAGCTAGAACCACCAGTCATGTGGAAAATACATTGGAAGAACGTTTGGCACTGGGGATTTCAGAAGGTTTAGTGCGGATATCTGTGGGGATTGAAGACACTGACGATTTGATTGCGGATCTAATGCAAGCGTTTGAACGAGTTAGAGCGCTTTCGTGTGACAACACAGACCAGGTTTCATGCTGTACAAAATGAAAAAAACGGGGGAGTACATTAGTGTTTCACTAGGGACTGTTAGTGGCAACTCCTGTATTATGCGCCGCTATGAAATGGCATTAAGATCAGATACGTAAATAACTTAGGGTTCGTTTTTACATAAACTGGGGACATCAAATATGAAGAAATTAGTGATCGCTGCGGTGGCTTTGTGCAGTGCAACATTGGCATCAGCGTCGGATAATGCGTTGTGGGAAAAATCCACACTGAATGAAATTTTAAATCGTGGCGAGCTTCAAGTTTGTGCTGAAGCGGGCTACATGCCGTTTGATATGCGTGATAAAAGTGGCAATATCGTAGGCTTTGACGTGGACATTGCCAAGTCTATGGCAAAGGCCATGGGCGTCAAAATTGACATTCGTAATACGGCTTGGGATGGCATCATTCCGGCGTTATTAACGGCCAAGTGCGATATCATTATTTCAGGTATGACGATTACGCCAGAGCGTAACTTGAAAGTGAACTTTACTGATCCTTACATTGTAGTTGGTCAAACAATTTTGTTGAGTCCTAAGTTGGAAGGGAAAGTTAAGAGTTACAGAGACCTTAACGACGCCAAATATACTGTCGCAACAAAGTTAGGCGCGACGTCTGACTATGCTGTAAAAAGATACATGAGCAAAGCCAAGTTGAATCTGTTTGAAACGGAATCTGAAGCCGCATTAGAAGTGGTAAATGGCAATGCCGATGCGTTTGTGTATGACTTGCCATATAACGCGATTTACGCCGCACAAAGTAAGGGTAAGGTATTACATTTAGACGAATCCTTCACTTTTGAACCGCTTGGCTTTGCGATTCGTAAGGGCGATCCAGACTTTATGAATTTCTTGAATAACTACCTTGCTCAGATTAAAGGCGATGGTACTTATGACAAGATTTATCAAAAATGGTTTGAAGGTGACGCTTGGTTGAGCACCATTCAGTAACATGGAAAACACACAAAAAGTGGCGCTATATAGCGCCACTTTTTGTGCATTCTTACTTGAGAAAATCTTTTCACGACCGCGCATATGACCGTGTGAATAGGTTTCTTTGAGTTAAAAAATACAACGGGGAATTTCTCATTGATGGAAAAACAATCTCATCTGCTTTTGTGGAAAGCGGTCTTTGTTCTAATCATCATAGGATTAGGCTTTGGCATTTATGCTGGCAGCAAAAGTATTGACTACACTTGGCGCTGGGAGCGTATCCCTCAGTACATCATTAACACCGAAGCAACAACGGTTAGAGCCCCCTTTGACGGCACAGCTACCATTGAAAAAGGCAATAGGTTAGTGGTGACTTCTGATTACGGCGATGACCCGTTAGTGATTAAAAAGTTTGATAATCTGCTGGTTGGTCATGGCGATTTGGTGTTTGAGGGGGATCCTCTAGTAGAAGTCGAAAACTGGAATATTGGTCCATTGACTTGGGGGCTGGTGATGACATTGCAGTTGTCTGTGGTGTCTTTGGTGTTTGCTGTGGTGATCGGTCTATTTGCAGGACTGGCCCGTATCTCGTCTAACCCCGCGTTACGTTATTTATCCATTACTTACATTGAACTGATTCGTGGTACGCCCTTATTGGTGCAGATTTTTATCTTCTATTTTTTTATCGGCACGGTATTGGATTTAGACCGCTTTACCGCAGGTGTCGCGGCGTTATCGGTGTTTACTGGCGCTTATATCGCTGAAATCGTGCGTTCTGGTATTCAATCTATCAGTCCTGGGCAAATGGAAGCCGCGCGAAGTCTAGGGATGAATTACGTTCAGGCGATGGTCAATGTTATTTTGCCGCAGGCGTTTAAACGAACTTTACCGCCGATGGCTGGACAATTTATTAACCTGATCAAAGACTCGTCTCTGGTGTCGGTCATTTCCATCACAGATCTGACCAAAGCGGGTCGGGAAGTAGTGAGTTCGACGTTTGCACCTTTTGAAGTGTGGTTCGCGGTGGCGCTGATGTATTTAGTGTTAACCGGAGCTTTGTCTTGGGCCATTCAACGTCTTGAAAAGAGGTTATCTGCCAGTGACTAATAGGACCGATAAGAGCATCATTCAAGCTCGTAATATTGAAAAAATCTATCCCAATGGCTGTCATGCTCTAAAAAAGGTTTCTCTCGACATCAATCGAGGTGAAGTGGTAGTGATTATTGGACCAAGTGGCTCGGGTAAGTCGACATTCTTGCGCACCTTGAATCAGTTGGAAACCATTTCGGATGGCACGATTCATATTGACGAAGTGAGCCTGACAGACAGAAAAACCAACATTAATAAAGTGCGTGAAGAAGTGGGTATGGTTTTCCAGTCCTTTAATCTTTTTCCACATAAAACAGCGTTGGGTAACGTGGCATTGTCGCCCATCAAGGTGAAGAAAAAGCCCCGTGCTGTAGCGGAGCAGGAAGGACGTGAGCTACTCAAAAAAGTAGGTTTAGCGGAACGCATGAATAATTACCCGTCGCATTTGTCTGGTGGCCAGCAGCAACGTGTGGCTATAGCGAGAGCCTTGGCTATGCATCCGAAGATTATGTTGTTTGATGAACCGACCAGTGCCCTTGATCCTGAAATGGTTGGGGAAGTGCTGGACGTGATGAAAAGCCTTGCTCGTGACGGAATGACCATGGTAGTGGTGACCCATGAGATGGGCTTTGCTCGTGAAGTGGCTGATCGTGTGGTGTTCATGGAGGATGGTGAGCTAGTGTTTGAAGAAAGTCCTGAGCGTTTTTTTAGTTCTGACAATCCGCGTTTACAGCGTTTCCTTGGTCAAGTCCTCTAGTATTGATGACAAATCTTGGCCACAATTGTTGGTCAAGATTTTCTCCTCTTTTGGATATTCATCATGAATAAGAAACCCCTTCCGCCATTAAATTGGCTGCATACGTTTGAAGTATCAGCGCGATGTCTTAATTTCACTCATGCAGCGGAAGAATTGTGCTTAACCCAAGGGGCGGTGAGTCAGCAGATTCGATTGCTCGAAAGTCATTTGGGCGTATCGTTATTTAAACGATTACCGCGCGGTTTGAGTTTAACAGAAGAGGGACGATCTTACTTTCCCGTAGTAAAAGACGCGATATCTCGTTTGACGGTTGGTACGAACGAGATTTTTACCCAACAGGATAAGCAGCTCATCAAAGTTTGCGGCAGCTTATCGTTCTTCTCTCATTGGTTAGCGCCTAAACTTGCTGATTTCAGTATTGCTTATCCCCATTACGACATTCGTTATGTGAGCAATATTTGGGTGCAAGCCTTAGACGATGAAGAGGACATGGAGATTCGCTGGGGGCATGGTGAATGGTCTGGGCTGATCTCACAACGGCTTACTTGGGACACTCTTGTGCCTGTGTGTTCACCTGAACTCATGGCGCGATGGCCTTTGCGAGAACCTGCAGATTTGGTAAATCATTCACTCTTGCATGTGATCGGCTACGAAGAAGGTTGGGGTTACTGGCTGAATATCATGGGCGTGGAGAACGTTGACTCGTCTGTTGGAATGCAGTTCGATACGTTGGTGTCGACTTTGCGTATGGCTGAACTTGGTCAAGGTGTGGCTTTAGCGCGCTCCTCTATGGTGCAAGAGATGCTGAGCGAAGGCAAATTAGTTGCACCGTTTGGGCAAACAGTCGAGGCCAGCGAGTCGTTTTACTTAGTGCGGCGGTCTGGCGCGCCATTGCACTATGCTGCGAGTGTTTTTTTTGATTGGCTTGTGAAACAGGCGCATAAGTCTTAGCTAAGAAGCATTAAGATGCCGCACTATGCGGCATCACTTTCTAAAAAATCGACAACGTCATCATGATCAAACACAACGTTACTGTCCTCTTCTTCATAGAGCGCGTCTTCGTCAGGTTCGATGACAAGGTCTTCCAATGGTTTCTTCGGGGAAGATTCTTTCAGGTCAAGTTGCGCGCTAGTTTCTTTACGGTTGGTTTTTTTGGGTTTCGCTGTGCTTTTCTTTTTGTTTCCTAAAATATCCAATAGCAGGTCTTTTTGCTCGGCCAAATACATGGATAAGGCTTCTTTCTTATCATGATCTCCAGCTAGTTTGCTCTGATCTAAAACCTCGTACAGAGCTTCGGCGGTATCCAACAATTTATCATAGGCATCGGCTTCAGCTCTTGAAGTAAAAGTCATTTTTTCTATTCCATCGCGTTCTACAACATATTTGATAATGACAGGCATGATCCACCTCGTGAAAAATAATACTGTATAAATGTACAGTATTATTTGTTTCTTTGTCTAGTGCTTTTGTTTGTTGATTTAGGCAATGATTGATAAAGTTGCGTTCTTGCTAAAGGAAACACTTTTATGGCCGTTGATTTTTCCCAGATAGACTTCTCCATTTTAATGGATCACGTTGAGTTTGTTTTGACGTTTGCTTGGATTTTATTGTCCTATATTGTTCGACGCTATACCAAACGTGCGATTCGTCTCCATCAAAAGCTTGAACATGACAAAAAGCGTCAACGGATCAATACGGTCGATAACATATTCAACCTGCTGTTAGTGGTCGGTTTAATACTGATTTGGTCGTCTGAGTTGCAAAATATTGCGATTTCCATCGCGGCTTTTATGGTGGCGTTGGTGATAGCAACAAAAGAGTTTATTGCTTGTATTGTGGGTGCGTTTTATCGAGCCAGTACTCGGCCATATCAGGTGGGGGATTGGATACGTATCGCAAACTATGAGGGAGAAGTGACAGACAGTGACTGGTTATCAACCACCTTGTTTGAGGTCGATTTAAAAGGTGGCAGTTACACTTATACTGGGCGTACCACTGTGGTTCCGAACAGTGTTTTATTATTGAATACGGTTCAAAATTTGAACTATATGCGACGTTATGTAACCCATACATTTTCGATTTCTAGACACTCAGATGAGGTCAATCTGTTTACTATTAAAGAGCAAATTTTGGATAAAATTCGCCAGTATAGTGAGCATTTCCATGAGGTTGCGATTCGTTATAACAGTCTTATTGAAAAGCGTTTGGATATTAAGATATCTGGCCCTGAGCCAAGAGTACGCATCACCACAACCACAGAAGGTTACAACGTGTTCAGTATTTCATTATTTTGTCCGACCGATGAGGCGGTTGAGATTGAGCAAAAAGTAACAGAGGATTTTATGCGATTTTGGTATGAAAAGCGTCACGCCAATACAGTGACCATGGAGAACATTGAATGAAAGTAATTCGTACATTTGCGATTGTCACTCTGTCTATAGCCTCTTTGTTTTTGTCCGGCTGCAATAGTTTGACCATAAGTGAAGTGGATGTGAATAAAGAAGTTGCAAAACAGTTAGCGGAACAGCAAGAAAATCATATTACGCTACTTTTGAATGGTAATGCATTGAACTTAGATTTGTTGGTGACGGATGCGAATATTGATTTTACTGAACGCAATGGTGGTTTGGTTATGGTCGATTTAAGCAGTAATATGACAGGAACGTTAAAAGCATTTGGCCAGACATTCTCTGTCACCACGAAAGTGAATCCGTCTTTTGAATCTGGGGTACGTATCGAGGAAGATCGTTTGTACTTGGTGGCTCCTAAAATCACCCAAATCGACGTTGAGGGATCCAGCTTTAATGAAAAAATGTTGCGTTCTACTTTGGGATCTTTGCATGGCGATTTTGAGAAAGCGCTGGTTGACTATTTCGACCAACACCCAGTGTATGTACTAAATCATTCTTCGTCTGAAAAAACCGCAGCGGCCTTGGTTAAAAATATTATTATCAAGGAAGACTCACTTGAGCTTTCTATTTTTTAGTCAATAACAGTGTGGTGAAGGGTCTAGGTAAGTTGCCTTGTTGGCCTTATAATGCCGCGATAATTAACGCTCGAATTTTTAGAATGAGGAAACAGCATGTCAATTACAGACAATCAAGTCGTTCAATTTCACTATACTTTGCGTCATGGCGAAGAGTTGATCGAAACCTCTGCGGGTAAAGAGCCAGCGGCGTATTTGCATGGTCATGGTAACGTTATTCCTGGACTTGAAAAAGCGATGGAAGGCAAAGCAGTCGGCGATGAATTTGAAGTAACGGTTGCTTGTGTTGACGCCTATGGTGAGCGCCACGAAGATCGTCAGCAACAGGTTCCAGTGAAGCATCTGCAAGGTGCGAAGCGCTGGAAAGCGGGAATGGTTGCCATGGTGCAAACGGATAAGGGTATGCGTCAGGTGACGGTTGTTAAAGTTGGTTTGAAGCATGCTACGGTGGATTTGAATCATCCATTGTCTGGCAAAGATCTGACTTTTAATATCCAAATCGTGGATGCTCGTGAAGCGACCAACGATGAAATTGCGCATGGTCATGCGCATGGCGTAGGTGGTCATCACCATTAAGAGACAAGTTCTCTGAGTGTCCAATGGCGTAATCTTTAAAAGCCCCTGTTACTGATGAAGTAGCAGGGGTTTTTGTTTTTTTATCTTTTTGCTTTTTGAATGGCTTATAGAACGATTGATTTTGATCAAGTAATGGCAACAAATAGTAAAATTTAATAAGAATCGTTATCACCAGCTTGACAGATCCCGTCTTCATGCACATTATTGATAATAGTTATCATTTATATCGTGTGTCGTACCATTTTTAGAGGGCGAAGTGATGAGTCATTATTTAGTGCCATTTTCAGTACTTGAGCAGACCATTCAGGGAGGGCAATGTGCGGATTCCCCAGAAGTGCTCTATCATTATTTAAACCTAACAGAAGAATATGCGGAACGGTTAAACATCACTGATGCCACCTTGTTATATCAGAGAGTGTTCAATGTGTTGCTCGATACCGTTTGCAATACCAGTGTAGCGCCGCATTGGCGTCAAACTTGTCTAGATAAGGTGTATTTGCCCTTGTCACATCTTAAGCATTTAATTGTCACTTATCAGGATGCCAAGAACTACTTCAAAATGGAGCACAATTTACGAATTTTGAGCCATTACTTTCTTTCTTCTTTTGAACCACAAGGACAGCATTAAAGAATGAGTATGCGTATTGAAAAAGACAGCATGGGTGAATTAGAGGTTCCAGAAAAAGCACTCTATGGCGCCCAAACACAACGAGCGATTAATAACTTCCCGATCAGTGATGAACCTCTACCAGAAGCTTTTATCCGCTCACTTATCTTAATCAAAGCCGCGGCTGCCCGAGCCAATGAAGCTCTTGAATGTATCACGCCGAAGATGTCTAAAGCGATTCAACAGGCTTGTGATGAGTTGTTAAGTGCTGATGATTTGATGCAACATTTTCCGGTGGATGTTTTTCAGACGGGATCTGGTACCAGTTCGAACATGAATGCGAACGAAGTGATTGCAACACTAGCGAGTGCGTACCATGGTTCGGCTGTTAATCCCAATGATCACGTGAATTATGGACAGAGTAGTAACGACGTTATTCCCAGCGCTATTCATGTTAGCGCTACGTTGGAATTAACTGGTCATTTGCTGCCTGCGTTAGAACATTTGAAAGACGCCATTCTTGAAAAAGGTACAGCGCTTGCTGGGTACACAAAAACAGGCAGAACCCATTTAATGGATGCTATGCCAGTTCGATTGGATCAAACCTTCCATGCTTGGGCGGCACAACTGCAAGACAATATTGATAATTTAACGTATTTGGAAAATAAAACTACGCAGCTTGCACAGGGGGGAACCGCTGTTGGTACTGGCATTAATGCTCATCCTGATTTTGCCATTAAATTTGCGAAAGAGTTGTCGGATTTAACCAAGGTTACTTTTGTTCCCGGGAAAAACTTTTTTGCCCTGATAGGCTCTCAGGATACAGCTGTGGCTTTGTCTGGTCAGTTAAAGGCGGTGGCAGTGACTTATATGAAAATTGCCAATGACTTGCGCTGGATGAATTCTGGACCATTGGCTGGGTTAGGTGAAATTACGTTACAAGCTTTACAGCCAGGTTCGTCTATTATGCCTGGGAAAGTCAATCCAGTGATCCCAGAAGCGACGGCGATGGTCGCAGCACAAGTGATTGGTAACGATGCGGCGATTACTATTGGTGGGCAATCGGGCAACTTTGAATTGAATGTTATGTTGCCTATGATGGCTAAAAACCTATTAAACAGTATCAAGTTGTTAGCAAACAGTGGTCATCTTTTGGCTGATAATGCCATTGCGACGCTGACTGTGAATGAAGATAAATTGAATCAAGCATTACATCGCAACCCCATTTTGGTCACTGCACTGAATCCGATCATCGGTTATGGTAAAGCCGCCGAGATCGCAAAAAAAGCGTACAAAGAAGGTCGCCCAGTGGTGGATGTCGCCGAAGAAGAAACCAATCTAAGTCGAGATGAATTGTTGGCTTTGCTTGATCCGGCTAAGTTAACTCATGGTGGCGTCTAGGTCAGAATAAAAAGGTTTCCTTATTTGGTTGTTTCCCTTTCCAAATAATGAAAAACGGCCAGCGTCCGCGCTGGCTTTTTTTGTTTATATGCTGGAAAGTGCTTCATCCACTGCCGCTTTCGTATGAATAAGCGTGGTATCAAACAAAGGCACGGTAACATGCTCTTGCTTGAGCAGTAGGGTGATTTCTGTGCAGCCTTCGATGACGGCTTCTGCTCCGGCTGCTTGGAGTCGATTAACGATGTCGATATAGGTTTTTCTTGATTCAGGGCGGATTTCACCAAGACATAATTCTTCGTAAATAATTCTATGTATTTCATCTCTGTCTTGCTTTGCCGGCGTGATGACTTCTAAGCCATACAGTCCTTCTAAGCGTTTAATATAAAAGTCTTCTTCCATTGAATAACGCGTGCCGATAAAACCAATTTTTTGATAATTTTGTCTTACGAGCTCTTTCGCGGTCGCATCGGCAATGTGCAGTAAAGGAATGTTTACGGCATTTTGGACAATATCGGCTACTTTGTGCATGGTGTTGGTGGCGATTAGAATAAAATCAGCCTGAGCTTGTTCTAAACGTTTGGCTTCTATGGCGAGTATTTCTCCTAACTTATGCCAATCGCCTTGATGTTGTAACCGCTCAATCTCGGCAAAATTGACACTGGATAAAAGCATTTTAGCGGAATGCAAGCCGCCAAGTTTCCGTCTGGTGAGCTCGTTGATGTTTTTGTAATACAGGGCCGACGATTCCCAACTCATGCCACCAATAATGCCGATCGTTTTCATGCTTGTGTCCTTTGGGGGTTATGACAAGTTCATGAAGTCTAACGTGCTAATAGGGAGGTCGTAATGCACAGTTGGGCAAAATAAACGTTGAAACTGTAAGGGCCTATTGTCAAAGTCCTCTGCCCATAAAGACACTGTGAGGATCAAGTTTGTAGTCGGAAAAGGGGCCACATTCCGTAAAACCATGTTTCGCGTAGAGTTTTCTAGCGGGCTCGAAAAAATCTTGCGAGCCGGTTTCTAGGTTGATTTTATTGAGGCCTTTTTGTTTGGCAACATCAAGAATATGGCGGAGCAGCGTCGAAGCAACACCTTTGTTGCGGGCTGCGCTGGTGGTGCGCATGGACTTAATTTCACCCTGTGTCTTGTCTAGTATTTTTAATGCGCCGCAGCCGAGTAATTGACCGTTTTCCCAAACTGTCCAAAAGGTAATGTTTGGCTTTTTTAATCCATCTAGGTCCAATGCAAAAACGCATTCAGGTGGGGAGGCTGCAAACATATCTGCAAGATGTTCTGTGAGTATTTGTTTGACTTCTGGGCCAGATAAATCATCGATTCTGATATCCATTGAGTGTATTTTCCTGTTTTTTTTAGGTGCGAAGATGAAGCAATTTTTATACCGAAATCAAGAGTATTTGGGTTGTTAAACAAGAGTGTATACTGTTTGTTAAAGTAGGCTCTAGACTCGCAAAAGGTTTTATATGACAGCCCCATTAAATTTACGATCCGCTGAGATGGCCGATGCCAATCTTTTATTGCTATGGCGTAATGATCTCGAGACGCGCAAGGCCTCTCATAATATGGAGGAAGTGTTGATCGAATCGCATTTCGCTTGGCTTGATGCTTCTTTAAAGAGTCCTCAAAAAAGGTGTTTATGGATAGCTGAAATAGATGGCAAAGCAGTGGGTACGTGTCGTGCGGATAAGTTAGATAATGCGTGGGAATTATCTTGGACCGTCGCGCCAGATGCTCGGGGAAAAGGCGTAGCTCATCAAATGCTGTCCAAATTGGTGCATTACTTCAATGAACCCTTGATGGCTCAGATCAAAGTCGACAACATAGCCTCAATAAAAGTTGCGGAACGCGCCGGTTTCGTTTTAGACACACAAGAACATGGCGTGTTGTTCTATGTATATCCCAATGCTTCCTCTATGGCGCACTAATCATCAAAGCGAATACGCACTTTCGGTTCGTCTGGTTTTTTCTCAGCTGGTTTGCGCAGTGGATCGACCAGCTTTTCCAAGCCATTGATTTTGATTTCTAATGCCAACTGCAGCCATTGTCCCAGGTTGCCACTTGGCCAACCTTCGTGAGCAAACCACAGTAGATAGGCTTCAGGTAGGTCGATTAACACACGACCTTGGTATTTACCAAATGGCATGGTTTGACGGGCAACTTGGACGAGATCTTCTTGTGAAAACATGGGCTTCGCTTAATAGTGATGCTTAATGACATTGAATGCTGCGTTATCTTAGTATTTAAACACAGCAGGGACGCACATTGAAACATCACTGAGTTATGTTGCAAAAGGCGGATCTTGTTTAAAACGTTGGATTAAGTAATCACAAATGCTTTGTAGCTTTGGTGAAGGTTGGCGAACCTTAGGATAGACCAGCCAAACGCCGCTGTATGGATACTGATACTGGGTCAACAAAGGAATAAGCTTGCCAGTAGCGAGGTCATCGGCCACGTAATAATCAGGTAATTGCGCTATGCCTAAGCCTTTACGCACCGCATCCAGTAAAGCAGGCCCCGAGTTGCTGCGCCATTGGCTGGCGACTTTTACTTCTTTGTGCTGCCCATCTTGTTGAAACAGCCAATGACTTTTAGAGCCAATGAGGCAGCGATGCTTATTTAATTCCGCTAGTGTATGCGGCATGCCGTGTTGATCTACGTAGTCTCTGGACGCGCAGAGGTATTCCACCCTGTCACATAATCGTCGTGATAAATGACTAGAATCTTTCATGGCGCCCATGCGAATCGCTAGGTCATAACCTTCTTCTATTAAATCTACTGAGCGGTTAGTGAGATGAAAATCCAGATCTATCTTCGGATGATCCAGTAGGAAATCATTCATTAATGGTGCAATGTAGCGCTCGCCAAACGTCGTAGCACAGGTCATTTTAAAGGCGCCGATTGGCGCTTGATTTAAGGTTGAAATCATCTCTTCGGCACTGCTTAAGGCTTCTGGCAAACCTCGGCAATGTTGATAATACAGTTCACCTGCATCGCTTAAACGAATGCGTCTTGTAGTGCGAAATAGCAGTGTGGTTCCCAGTTCTGCTTCGAGTTGCGTGATCAAGCGACTGATATGGGACGCGGATACACTCAGTTTAATCGCAGCAGCGGAAAGGCTACCTTGTCTGACCACTTCAACAAAGGCCTCCATGGCTTCCCAGTTCTTCATAATTGCCCCTTTTACATCAAAAATAGCGCCTGTAATTTGTTATATTATAACCAAATATCCCTATTTTGAAATGATTGTTGCTGTATGGCAATAATCATTTTCCAAATTGAGCATTATCCTCGTAATCATTTGCGTCTACACTGGCGGTATTAAATTGAATCTAAACACACTTTGGAGTGCGCTATGAAATGTAAAGCTGCTGTTGCTTGGGGTCCTGGTCAACCACTGAAAATTGAAGAGGTGGACGTTCAAGATCCGCAAAAAGGCGAAGTGTTAGTTCGCATGGTGGCAACGGGCGTGTGCCACACGGATGCATTTACCTTGTCGGGTGAAGATCCAGAAGGTATTTTCCCTGCTATTCTGGGTCATGAAGGCGCAGGTGTAGTGGAAGCGGTAGGTGAAGGTGTCACCACGCTTAAAGTGGGGGATCATGTTATCCCACTTTACACTGCAGAATGTGGCGAGTGTAAATTCTGTAAGTCTGGTAAGACTAACCTTTGCCAAGCGGTTCGTGTGACTCAAGGTAAAGGCTTAATGCCAGATGGAACCAGCCGTTTCAGCATCAATGGTGAGCCAATTTTCCATTACATGGGAACCTCTACTTTCTCAGAGTACAGTGTGGTTCCTGAAATCTCTTTGGCGAAAATTCATGTGGATGCGCCGCTAGAAAAAGTTTGCTTGCTTGGTTGTGGTATCACGACGGGTATCGGCGCGGTACTCAATACGGCGAAAGTGGAAGAGGGCGCTACTGTGGCGGTCTTTGGTTTGGGCGGTATCGGTCTGTCGGTTATCCAAGGCGCTCGCATGGCAGGCGCGTCTCGCATTATCGCCATCGATATTAATGAATCTAAATTTGAAATGGCGAAACAGTTTGGTGCGACTGATTGCATCAACCCGAAGACATTCGAGGCGCCCATCCAGCAAGTGATTGTTGATATGACTGACGGCGGCGTAGATTACTCATTTGAATGTATCGGTAACGTACAAGTGATGCGTCAAGCACTTGAGTGCTGTCATAAAGGTTGGGGTGAATCCATCATCATTGGTGTGGCGGGAGCTGGTCAAGAAATCTCCACGCGCCCATTCCAGTTAGTCACTGGTCGAGTTTGGAAGGGGTCGGCTTTTGGTGGCGTAAAAGGGCGTAGCCAATTGCCAGGCTACGTAGAAGATTACATGAATGGCAAGATCGAAATCGATCCATTCGTGACGCACACTATGCCACTTGAACGCATCAACGAAGCGTTTGATTTGATGCATAAAGGCGAAAGTATTCGTACGGTCATTCTGTTCGATAAGTAAGTTTTCGATAAATGATCGTAATGACACCGTTTTGATAAGCCCGCTGAGCGGGCTTTTTTAACAGAGTTAAGGAGACTGCTATGGAATTGTTATCTAGCACAAAAAGCTTTGGTGGTTGGTTAAAGCGTTATAAGCATGAAAGCCTATCTGTAAAAAGTGACATGATTTTTGCGATTTACCTTCCCCCTCAAGCCGAAACACAAAAAGTCCCCGTTTTGTATTGGTTATCTGGTTTGACTTGTACGGACGAAAACTTCACACAAAAAGCGGGCGCTTTTCGTAAAGCGGCTGAGTTAGGGTTGGCTATTGTGTGTCCCGACACCAGCCCTCGCGGTACAGATTATCCTAACGAACATGACAGCTACGATTTTGGTTCCGCTGCTGGGTTTTATATCAATGCGACCGTGGAGCCCTATTCGAACACTTACCACATGTACGATTACGTGGTGCAAGAATTGCCACATTTGATTGAAACCAACTTTCCTGTGACCGACAAGCGTTCGATCTCTGGTCACTCAATGGGTGGTCACGGTGCCTTGATTTGTGCGCTGAAAAATCCCGGCAAATATCAATCTGTTTCGGCCTTTGCCCCGATTGTTAACCCAACGAAATGTCCTTGGGGACAAAAAGCCTTTACTGGATACTTGGGTGAAGACAAGGCCACTTGGAATGAATGGGACGCCACTTTGCTGATCGAGAACGCAAGTGAACGCTTACCTTTGTTTATCGATCAAGGTGAAGCAGATAACTTCTTGGTTGAACAACTCAAACCAGAAGCTCTAGAAGCCTCCTGTGAAAAAGCCGGACACCCGATCACGTTACGCCGTCAACCGGGCTACGACCACAGTTACTTCTTTATCGCTAGCTTCATCGATGATCATTTAGAACATCACTCTAGAGCTTTGAGTTAATTTATTTACTTTGATGTGACAGACTTGAGATCAGATTAAAAATTGCTATTTCTTTATCTGATCTCAAGACCAGGTCTTGTGTTGTTATTTGATGGGTTGGTCTATATTAAATGGCGAGTCAGGGCCGAGTAATTCATTGGTGAGTATCTTGGGTGAAATGTTAAGTTCAAAATGAAATAATTTTGACTCTATGCCGCAACCATCAAAAACAATTGCCCATCCTTCTGTACTGCCTTCTTTTGGTAAGCGCCAGCACACACCTTTTATGTTGGCATAACGTGTACCATCGGCGTCCTCTGTGATTGGATAATCTACTTCTTTGGTTAAGCTGTTGAGGTATTCTTTTTGTGCCCTTTTGGATTCTGCGATTTTGTCTCTGAGTTCTGCAGAAAAAATATCAGTTAAAGCCTCATCGTCTATATTTGAAGGCAAAGTGACGTTTGATAAATCAAGCAGGCTAGGTCTCTCGGAGCCCAATAGCGAAGCGTCGAGAGCGTCAGAGCTCTGACTGCTGTCTTGTTGTGCCTTGTCTGTCATAGCTTTCTTTTGATCCATGTTACCGGCTATTTCTTGAGCATCAAGGGGGTAGCTTTTCTCGCTTAGTTCTTTTCCGGTGACCTTATCATCGACAATAACAGCGGAATTTTTGGCAGTTTTTGTTTTTTCTGCAGAAGGAGCTTGCGGCTTAGTTTCTTGTTGTACTGTGGGGGGCGATGCATTTTCATTTTGCTCAACAGACACTGCCAACTCTTGCTCGTCTGGTTGCACGATTTCTGATGGTGTTTCAATCGTTGATGTTTCTTTTGCCGGTGTTTGGGTTGGTAAGAGTTGTAACTCTATTGTTGTTGGCTGCGCCGCGACTTTAAACCAATCTTGGCTATCTGATAGTTCAATAAGCACTATGTGTATTGTGATAGCACTAAGAAGTGCGGCCGCCCAAGGCGCAAATTTTTGTTTCATTAGGCTTCTTAATGGGTGCTTTTTGCTTTGATTGTCAATAATGGATTCCATTGAGTGTCTATATCTGAATAGCTTGTGTCAAATATAGCAAATTCAACCGTAAGGTCATTAGTATTTGAAATAATGTTGATAAAAGAATATCCATGTAATTGGCTTACTGGGGTTGGGAAACGAACTGGCCGCAAGGTATACTGTATGAATCAAAAATAGAAGAGATAAGACGATGTATAAGTTGCTTGCAGTGTGTGTTTTGGCTGTTTTTCTTACGGCTTGTGGAAATAAAGGTGCGCTTTATTTGCCGAATGACACAACAGATGCACAACAAGAGTCGTCTTTGTAGCTGAGGATTCCCCTTTGGATTTTTTTAATTATTCAGATCAGACTCTGCATGCAGAGAATGTTGCGTTATCAGATATTGCTAATCAGTACGGAACACCTTGTTATGTGTATTCGCGTGCCACGTTTGAACGTCATTACAAAGCTTATGCCGATGCATTTGCATCACATCCGACTTTGATTTGCTATGCCGTAAAAGCGTGTTCAAATATTGCGATTTTGAATGTCTTAGCTCGCTTGGGCTCTGGGTTCGATATTGTCTCTATTGGCGAGCTCGAGCGTGTTCTTAAAGCGGGTGGCGAGCCTTCGAAAATTATGTTTTCTGGCTTAGGTAAGCAAGCTGTCGAAATGCGTCGCGCACTAGAAGTGGGTATTCATTGCTTTAATGTTGAGTCTGAGGCTGAGTTATACCGATTAGACCAAGTCGCAGGTGAGATGGGAAAAGCCGCACCAGTATCACTGCGTGTTAACCCAGACGTCGATGCGAAAACACATCCTTATATTTCAACCGGTTTAAAAGAAAATAAGTTTGGTATCGATATCAAAGATGCCGTCCGCATCTATAAAATTGCTCATCAATTGCCTAATTTAAATGTCATGGGTGTTGATTGTCACATAGGTTCTCAACTTACAGAACTTAAACCCTTTTTGGACACATTTGATCGTTTGATTGGACTAGTAGACGAATTAGCCGACGCTGGTATTACGATTAAACATCTTGATCTAGGTGGCGGGTTAGGGGTTCGTTATCGTGATGAGGTACCGCCGGAACCCGCTGATTATGCGAAGCTGTTACTTGAAAAAGTAAAGGGTAAAAGTTTTGAACTGGCATTTGAGCCTGGCCGTTCTATTGCGGCTAATGCCGGCGTTTTGTTAACGCAGGTTGAGTTTTTAAAATGCACCCCGCATAAAAACTTTGCCATCATTGACGGTGCGATGAACGATTTGATTCGCCCATCTTTATATGGCGCTTGGATGAATATCGTCCCTGTCTCTTTGTTACCCACACCAGAAGGCAAGCGCAGTTATGATCTTGTTGGCCCTATTTGTGAAACGGGGGATTTTTTAGGCAAAGATCGTGAGCTGGATATTCAAGCGGGTGATCTTTTAGCGGTTCGTTCGGCGGGAGCTTATGGTTTTACTATGGCGTCAAACTATAACAGCCGTAATCGTGCCGCAGAAGTTATGGTGGATGGCGACAAAACCTATTTGATTCGCGCTCGTGAAACGATTGAGCATCAGTTAGCTGGTGAGCAAATTTTGCCAGACTAAGGAGTCCGTCATGTTGTTAAAATTTACCAAAATGCACGGATTAGGGAATGATTTTGTTGTCGTTGATGCTGTCTCTCGTAAAGTGTTTTTTAATAAGCAGCAAATCGAAAAATTGAGCGACCGTAATTGGGGGATTGGTTTTGACCAGCTTTTGGTCGTTGAGCCGCCTACGAATCCTGATATGGATTTTCGTTATCGCATTTATAATTCCGATGGCAGCGAAGTTGAGCATTGTGGCAACGGTGCTCGCTGCTTCGCTAAATTCGTGTTGGATAGAGAGTTAACCAATAAACGCATTATTAATGTTGAAACAAAACGTGGAGCAATTCAATTGCGCGTTTTGGATGGCGGTTTGGTTACTGTCGATATGGGGGCGCCGAGTTTTGATCCAAAGGACTTGCCATTTACGGCAGATTCCTCTGAAACTCTCTATAGTATTATGGCAGGTGATGCTGAGTATTTTATGACACCTGTGTCTGTTGGTAATCCACATGCGGTTATCAAAGTCGATCAATTAATCGACGATGAGGTGGCAACAGTTGGGGCCCTGATTGAGTGTCATGAGCGTTTTCCTAGAAAGGTAAATGTTGGTTTTATGCAGGTTGTTAATCCTGATGAAATCAACTTACGTGTTTATGAGCGTGGTGTAGGTGAGACTCAAGCTTGCGGGACGGGTGCCTGCGCTGCTGTTGTTGCGGGTATTAAGCAAGGATGGTTGTCTCCTAAAGTCACCGCGCATCTGCGCGGTGGTGATTTGCACATTGAATGGCAAGGTGACGGTTCCCCTATTCTGATGACGGGGCCTGCTGAAAAAGTTTTTGAAGGTCAAATATACCTATAAGAGGGATTATGAGCGAAGAAGAGGTAATTCAATATCTGTCAAACACCCCGGAGTTCTTTGTCCGGAATGCTGACCTGTTGGAGAGCCTAACGCTTCCTCATCCGGTTAACGGTAAAGTAATTTCGTTATTAGAATATCAAGTCAATCTGCTTCGTAAGACAACAGCAAGCTATCGTGCTCAATTTGAGCGCTTGGTTGAGGTGGCTCGTGAAAATGAGTCCACCATGCAAAAAAGTAGACGGTTGGTATTAGCTGGGCTTACTTGCAGCTCTTTGGATGATCTGGCTGTTATTATTGATGATATGGTGAGAGAAGATTTTGAGGTGACTCACCATACCTTAATTTTGTATGGCGAATTTCCCGATAATGCGATTAGATCTCATAAATTAGTAGAGGATGAGCTATCTTTGTCTCATACTTCTGGCTTCAATGAGTGTTTCTGCGGCATGTTGCCAGACAATGAAATGCGTTTTCTTTTTGCGGATAACGCGGCATCTATTCGTTCCGTTGCTGTTTTGCCTTTGTTATCAAGAGAAGGGGGGGCAGTAAAAAAATGTGGTGTCCTTGTATTGGGAGCAGACAGTAAATCTGCTTTTGATAAGGAAAAGGGCGCTTTATTTCTTCAATATCTTGCCGATTTGCTAAGTGCTATTTTATTAAGGTTGTTGCCGTGAGTGTGTTGATTACGTTTGATCTCGACAACACTCTTTGGGATGTGGCCCCCGTTATAATGCGAGCGGAATATGCCATGGAGTCTTGGTTTGAAGAGCGCTTTCCAGGATTCTCCCATCAGCATTCAACTCTCGCTCGAGAAGCGTTAAGAAATAACATTTTATCCACAAAGCCTGAGTTGGCGTATAATTTGACTGCGGTGAGATTGGCTGTATATAAGTTGGCATTGAAGCAGTTTGGATTGCCTTCAGAGGAAGCAGACTCTGTTGCGGGTGCTGCATTGGCGCACTTTTGTGAGTGGCGTCAAAAAGTTGATCTTTATCCTCATGTCGTCGATGTCTTGGAAGTCTTAAGGCAAGATTATGCATTAGCAGTTATCACCAATGGCAATGCTGATGTGTTTCATCCTTATGTCGGTTTAGGGCAGTATTTTGATTTTGCAATTAGAGCTGATGAAGTTGGTGTAGCAAAGCCAGATCCTAGTGTGTTTATGATTGCAGCTAGAAATGCGGGTGTTGATATATCTGAGCTTATTCATATAGGTGATCATCCTACGGACGATGTTTTTGGGTCGTCAAATGCGGGTGCAAAAAGTGTTTGGTTCAATCGACATGGGGCGCAACGATGGTCTGATGATTGGGGGGGGCGTTCTCATGCTGAGATACATTCTCTGCTTGAGTTACCAACAGTGATTCAGTCTTTGTTACCATAGTATTTTTCTATTACTATAATTGAAGAGAACTCATTTTTACCCTCATCGTTTAGTGATACACTAATGTCATTCAATAGTTAAACATAGAATTTAAGGAATTATTATGAGTGAGAATACAATCCAAATCACTGATGCTCAGTTTGCAGAAGAAGTGCTTAATTCTGATATCCCAGTTATCGTGGACTTCTGGGCTCCATGGTGCGGACCTTGCAAAATGATTGCACCGGTTTTGGAAGATGTTGCAGCCGAGTACGCAGGCAAAGTTAAGGTTGTTAAACTTAACGTGGATGAAAACCAAGAAACAGCGCCTAAGTACAATGTACGTGGCATTCCTACTTTACTTGTTATCAAGGGTGGTGAAGTGGTTGCTACTAAAGTGGGTGCGGTCTCTAAATCTCAATTAATTGAGTTTGTTAACGGCGCCATCTAATGGTGTGTGTTTTGTTATAAAAAAAGCAGCCTATAGATGGCTGCTTTTTTGTTTTTATTTGTCTTAGCGTTTAGTTTTTATTGAGTGAGGCAAGTTTTTGCGCGAATTCAGGGGAATGAGAATTTGCTAATGTTGCAACTACTTGTTTCGCATAGGGCAAATAATTTTTCAAATCGTTTTTCGGCATTGGCTCGTCGTTAGGTAGTTTAACCGTGACAGGGTTTTTGTGAGTACCATTTATCCTAAATTCATAATGCAGGTGGGGGCCCGTTGCCCAGCCTGTTTGTCCTACATATGCAATCACTTTTCCTTGTTGTACTCTTGCACCACGTTTAGTGCCTTTGGCGAATCCTCTTAAGTGAGCATACAGTGTTTGGTATCCTCTACCATGATCAATAATCACGACATTACCGTAACCATTTTGTTTGCCCGCAAAGGAGATTTTCCCGTCTCCTGCTGCTTTTACTGGTGTGCCGCTCGCAGCAGCGTAGTCTACGCCTCTGTGAGGCATGGTTGTCTTGAATACAGGGTGTAATCTGTTTGGATTAAACTTTGAGGAGATTCTTGTGAAATCAACGGGTGTTCGGATAAATGCTTTACGCATTGCAAGACCATCAGGAGAGTAATAGCTTGATCCTTTGTCTGTTGTGTATCGGATGGCCTGATACGTTCGTCCATTATTAATGAATTGTGCTGCAATAATGTTGCCGTTTCCGATTTTTTCGCCATCTAGTAGTTGTTCTTCGTATAAAACACTAAGGCTATCGCCTTTGCGTATGTCTAATGCAAAATCAATGTCCCAGCCAAAAATATTTGCCAACTCGATAAGAAGCGATTGATCTATTCCAGACTTTAAGCCGTCAACGAAAAGTGAGTCGTTTATCTCGGCTTCTTTATAGGCTTGTGTTATTTCTGGTGTGCGGGAGTCTTCTTTTCTTGTGAACTCATCGCCGACTCTGTCAAAAGTAACGCTGTCTAGGCGATTTAGTACAATTGTTAGGCTGGTTAATTCACCCGATGTATTGTCGGTTACAAATTGAAGTGTTTGGCCAGGTCTCATCTGCAGGAGTGTTTTTTGTGATTTGTCGGCCAAAGACACTTTGTGGATATCTTGTGCTGAAATGCCTTCAGCAGAGAGCAGCTTAGACAGAGAGTCACCTGATTTGATTTCAACTGTTTGTTCTTTAAAAGTGGGTGGCGCACTTTTCTGCACTAAGGCTTTAGGGGCTGGTATGTCGTGTATGGTGGTTGTTGTTGTATCAGTATTTATATTATTTGTAGAGAAAAAAACATTTGGCGCTGGTGTGTTTGCTGTTGGCGCAAGCTGTCGTAAGTCCTGCAGCATAAGCTGCGACTGATCAACCACCTCGAAGTTTGCTTCAAGTGATATGGTGTTTTTATCTGCGATCTCGCCATCAGGGAGTGCGACTAACGCTACGGCTAGAAAGGCACTTACCACCGCGATTGAGAGTAAATGTTTTGCTGGTAATAATTTTGTCAAAATGCGCACCCAAAAAATCTTTAATAAGCCCTTATAATCCTACCAACATTACTTTTATAATTGAATGCTTAAATTAAGATAAACTCACTAGGATATGGATCAAAATAATGACTGTAAGCAGTAAAGACCTCTTAAATGACTTGCAAGCTCGTGGGCTGATAGCTCAAATGACGGCAGAAGATGAACTAAAAAAACATCTTGATGGTGAAAGTCGTACTCTTTATTGTGGTTTTGATCCAACGGCAGACAGTTTGCATTTGGGGCATCTTGTGCCTCTTTTAGTGCTAAAACGTTTCCAAGATGCTGGTCATAATCCAATTGCACTGGTCGGTGGTGCTACAGGTCTCATTGGAGATCCTAGTTTTAAAGCGGCTGAGCGCCAGTTGAATACATCCGATATTGTTGCTGGATGGGCTGAAAAAATTCGTGGTCAAGTTAGCCAATTTGTAAAATTTGATGATGTGCCTAACCCTGCTCGAGTGGTCAATAACCTTGACTGGGCAGGTGAAATGAATGTTTTGGATTTTTTACGTGACATCGGTAAGCATTTTTCTGTTAATGCTATGATTAATAAAGAGTCTGTGCAGCAACGCTTAAATAGAGAAGGCGCTGGAATATCTTTTACAGAATTCTCTTATGCTTTATTGCAAGGAATGGATTTTGCTGAGCTGAATCGAGTCTACGGTTGCACACTACAAATAGGTGGTAGCGATCAATGGGGTAATATTGTTGGCGGTATCGATTTGTCACGTCGTCAAAATCAATCGCAAACGTTTGGTCTGACTGTTCCTTTAGTGACAAAGTCCGATGGAACGAAATTCGGTAAAACAGAGTCCGGTGCAGTGTGGTTGGACGCAACGAAAACCAGTCAGTATGCCTTTTATCAGTTTTGGCTAAATACAGCTGATGCTGATGTGTACAAGTTTTTAAAGTTTTTTACTTTTTTAAGTCTTGAAGAGATTGCTGCTATTGAAAAGGCCGATCAAGAAAGTGCTGGTAAACCTCAGGGACAATTGATTCTAGCTCGTGAAGCAACTCGTTTGGTTCATGGTGAAGAAGGGTTGCAGGCTGCTGAGCGTATTACTCATGCTTTATTTAGTGGTGAGGCTGATCAATTGAGTGAGAGAGATCTTGAGCAGATTCAGCTTGATGGATTACCAAGTAGTTCTTTGCTTGGAATAAATCTTTCTGAAACACCGCTTACTAGTTTGATGGCGGATGCAGGGTTGGCTGCAAGTGGTAAGCAAGTTAAGGATGCTCTGCAACGCGATTCAGTTTTTGTGAATGGTGTGGCAAAGGGACTCGATGACAACATGGCTGCAGCTGATATATTTACAGCTGCGAATGGCTATTTTGGTAAGTACTTCCTTGTGAAGTTGGGTAAGAAAAAACACCATCTATTTGTATTGTCGTGATACCTCAGTGTCGTGATACCTCAGTAATAGATTAAATGAAAAAGACACTCCGGTGTCTTTTTCATTATATGGTAGATAATAAATTATTTTTGATATTTGTTAAAAAAGGGTTGCACAGAAAATTTTGGAATGTATTATA
>NZ_QGOK01000014.1 GCF_003259175.1 Marinomonas shanghaiensis
GGTTTTTGTAGGTCGCAGCTTTAGCGCGTCAGAGGGTTGCAAAGGCTTAATGCTCTTTGACGGCCTAAAGGCCGACCTACAGTTTGGTTCAGGTTCAGTAGGTCTTGGCTTGTGTCCCTTTCACACGTTCAACACCTAATACTAAGATCAGCAATGCAGTCGATTGCCTTTTATTTAGGTGCTTCTTTAGAGGTTGTTGTAAGAAGTTAGATATTAAGTAATATTTATTTTTCATCGTTTTATGATGATAAAGCTATAAAATACAATGAGATAGATGTTTCTCCTGGGAAATAACTGTTTTTAAAGTGCGGTTTTATTAAAAATTGTTCAAAACTTGATTGACCCAGCGGCTCAAAGCGGACTACAATCAGTTTCGTTTAAAAGAGTTGGCAATATTTATGTCCAGAGTTGCGAATATTACGTCATGTATGTTCGGTCCTGTTAAGTCATAAGTAATACCGAGTTTTTTTAGCACTATAACGTAAGCGATTTACGCTTGCGTATAAATTAACTTAACCTACAGGATAAACAGACATGTCTGACGTAGTAACTGGTACAGTAAAATTTTTCAACGAAACTAAAGGTTTCGGTTTCATCACTCAGGATTCTGGTCCTGATGTTTTTGTTCATTTCTCTGCAATCAACACTTCTGGTTTCAAAACTTTGGCTGAAGGCCAAAAAGTTGAATTCCAAGTAGCTCAAGGCAAAAAAGGCCCAGAAGCTCAAAACGTTACACCTTTATAAGGTAACGTTGCTGAGGATATACTCAGCAGTGCGAATGCTAAAAAGCGACTTTTAAGTCGCTTTTTTTGTTTTTGTAGGCTGGGTTTTTAAATGCAATATTGATTTGAACGATTGATTTTATAAACGTGAGGTGACGTTTTATGGCTGTTAAGTCATTGCAAGAGCAGTTATTGGGTGTTGGGCTCGTTGATAAAAAGAAAGTGAAAAAATTAAAAGCTGAGACGCTTCAGCAAAAGCAAAAAATTAAAAAAGGGAAGATGGTTGCCACAGACGATAGTGAGCGGCAGGAAGCTTTAAAACAGCAAAGGTTGGAGAAGGCGGAGAAAGATCGGGCATTAAATTTAGAGCGCCAAAAGCTTGCCGATCATAAGGCTGTTCAGGGACAGATTAGGCAAATGATACAACAGAATCGTGTTCGTAAAGAAGATGGTGATATTGCCTACCATTTTACAGACAGTAAAAAAGTAAAGCAGATATATATTAGCCAAACCATGCATGACGATTTAAGTAGAGGCCGTTTGGCGATTGTTAAGCTGGATCAGCAGTACGAAATTGTGCCTGAGCCTGTGGCTGTCAAGATTAATGAGCGTGATGCTTCTTACGTACTTGTTTGTAATAATCGTGTTGAAAGTGTTGATGACGACCCCTATGCCGATTTCAAAATACCCGATGATTTGATGTGGTAACAGCATTTTTCTTCCTCTAAGAGGGTTTTTTAGCCCTCTTTGTCTTTATTTTTTCGCTTCTTATTCTTCTTAATTTTCTCTTAAAACGAGTTTGGCTTCCTTTATTGACGAAAAATTTTCGAATCAATGTGCCAGTGTGTTTTTGTGAGTGCACATTTTATCTGCGGACTTTTTATAAGTTATTGTTATTTATTGATTTTTTTATTTTCTTTGTTAAAAAAATGATAGTAAATCCTTTTTATATGTAATATTTCACAAAAAAAGCACGTATAGCGGATACTTAATGCAATTAGCTTGCATAAGGTTGTCTATTTCTGTGGAAAGTTTAGATTGTTTGACTGTTGCTTGCACATATCAAGCGCCTACAAGAAAAAGCGTACAAACATTTAAAAGGGAAACGAGAATGAAAAAATCGATTATTGCTATTGCTGTATCAAGTGCAGCTCTTGCGTCTGTCTCTGCTTATGCTGCTGAAGGCTCTACAGTAGATGTTTACGGTAACATCCAGTACGCATACGCTGATAAAGATGCTGGTGGTAACTTTGAAGATAATGGTTCTACTATTGGTTTGAAAGGCGAGACTAAAATCAATGATGATTTGACCGCTTTCTTCAAGTACGAAATTGAATTTGATGCTGATCAAAAAGAAGGTAGTTCAGGCGAGAACAAAGCTGACTTAGACCAAGCTTTTGTTGGTTTACAAGGTAACTTTGGTAAAGTGCAAATTGGTACTTTTGATACCAATTACAACAATGCTATTCAAGATGCTGTTGATCAGTATGAATACCTAGGCTTTACAAATGCAGCAAAAACGTCTGAAGGCGATACCATTGCTTATTTCTCACCTTCAGTAAATGGCTTTGAAGTGCAAGCAGCTGTGCAAGTGAAAGGTGAAGCTAGCGAAACCAACACTAATACAAACGCGAATGGTGACAAATCATCTTCTATGATGGTTGTTAAGTACTCTACTGGCATCGTGTCTGCTGCATTGGGTTACGATTCCCGCGCTAACACTGCTGATGCGGAAGCGACTACAGGCCTAGCTATCACAGTGACTCCTTTGGAAAACTTGTCTGTTACCGCAAAATACGAAACAACTGAAGATACTCAAGATATTCTTGGTTTAGCGGCTCGTTACGGTTACGGCGCTGGTGATGTGTACGCTTCTTACCAGAATGTTGATCCTGACGCTGCTGGCTCTGATGACTTCAACGAATACGCTGCTGGTGTGACTTACAGCCTTGCGTCAAATATCTACGTATTTGGTGAAGTTGGTAAGTTCGAAAATGCTACCAACAGCGATACTGACACTCAAACAGCGGTTGGTGTTTACTACGGTTTCTAAGATCTTCTTATAGACGATTTTATTTACTCTAAGGCTCCTACTGCTCAATAAGGTAGGAGCCTTACGTTAAGTACGATCATTCAAGGTTCCATATATCTCTCTTGTAGGCGGATTGTTGGAACATTTTTTAGCATCAGATGGCAACATCTGGTGCTTTTTTTTGCCTTGTGTTTATGCCGCAATGCATAAATGAATAACTTGATTGTTATTTGACCAAACCCTTACACTTATGTTTCATTTATTTCGTGGCGATTTACCATGCTTAATATGAACTTTGCTCAAACGGTGTTTATTGAAACAGATAGGGTTAATTGGGTGGCCAGTCCTATGTCTGGTGTTCATAGAAAGCCATTAGCCAGAGAAGAGGCAGAACGCGGACATGCGACTAGCATAGTTCGTTATGATCCAGGTTCGGTGTTTCGGCCTCATCCACACCCTTTAGGAGAAGAGATTCTTGTGTTACAAGGTGTTTTTTCCGACGAAAAAGGCGATTTCAAGGCGGGCAGTTATTTTAGGAACCCGCCTGGTAGTAGTCATGCGCCACACAGTGTTGATGGTTGTCTCTTGCTGGTGAAATTGCATCAGTTCCAAGTTTCTGATCTTAATCAAGTGTACATAAATACACCTGATATTTGGTTTTCTAAGGTTTCCGAAATATTGCCTCTTTATCAGTTTGGTGATGAGCGAGTGTGGCTTGTTCGTATTCAAAATGGTGAGGATATATTGGGTGAATTAGACTTATCTGACTCGGTTGAGTTATTTATGATATCGGGTCAGGCCTATTACGACGATGTGCTTATTTCTTCGGAAAGTTGGTTGCGAGAGCCTAAGTTTTCATTGAGTCATTGGCGTGTTGAGTCTGATTGTTTTATTTGGCTCAAATCAGGGCATTTTTAGTCTGTATCAAACTGTATATTGAGGTTTCTGTGAAGCATATTGTACCAGAGCAAAAGCGAGTATTTTTACCTATAGTGGGACATGAGGCGTTGTTTCCTGTGGGGCGTGTTTATTGTGTTGGTCGTAATTATGCGGAGCATGCTAAAGAGATGGGGGATGATCCTGAAAGAGATCCGCCGTTCTTTTTTATGAAAGACGCCTCTTGTGTCGTGCCGACCGCTTTTTCTGGCGTTACGCCTATTGCTTATCCCATGGCCAGTTCTCGGTTTGAGTATGAGGTTGAACTCGTTGTCGCTATTGGAAAAGGCGGACGCCATTTAACCATGCCACAGGCCAGTGAGGCGATTTTAGGGTATGCCGTTGGATTGGATATGACGCGACGGGATTTACAAGCTCAGGCAAAGCTGAAAGGGCGCCCGTGGGAAGTTGGGAAGTCTTTTGACGAGTCTGCTCCAATAAGTCCTATCGTTTTAAAAAGCGATTTGCTTTCTACTGATATTTCAAAGGCAGAAATTGGCTTGAAGGTAAACGGTGATATTAAGCAAATTAGCCACATTACTCATTTAACTTGGTCGATTGAAGAAGTGATCTGCAAATTATCAGAGGTCTTCGAATTGCGCCCAGGGGACTTAATTATGACAGGTACGCCCGAGAATGTGGGTGCTGTCATTGTGGGTGACACTATGCAAGCTTGGGTTGCAGGTTTAGGGGACATAACAATAAGTGTCACTGGTTAAACTCAGTAAATTTTTCTAATAGACTAGATGCTGCTGGGTGTTTGTATTCTGTTAATAGGTGAATGGCAACCTCAGCAGTGCATAGGCCTATGTTTTTTTGATTTCGCCGCTTTTTATATAAAGATTTTACGCCTTGAATTTCGTAGTGCGGAAATGTTTTTAAATAAGGCGATTGATTATATATTTTCTTAGCTTGCTGCCAGGTGCCATCAATAATAATAATGTTGTCGATGGCTGGTGTTAGGCTAATTAAAGATCTCTGTTGCTCACTTTCACACGGATATACTAGCAGGGTGTTGTTGGGCGAGAGGGCTAATATTGCCTCGCTTGGATTGACTCTTGACCACACGATAATGTCACTCTCGCTTTCGAGTACGTCTTTTACTATTTTTCCTGTTCCAGAGGGTTTTTTGAGTTCTTCGCTGTGTGTCAGTAGCCAAATCTTCATGTCTATTTTTGCTTCAGTTGAGTGAGTTAAGCGCCTGTCTGTATTGCACGCTTATTGATAGGGTATTGAATGAAATGTGTTTTAGAGGTGGTTGCTTTCATCTTGGCTTCTTGCCTCTAAGATGATGCATACGTTTCGGGATTATACCGTTCCCGAACAGAACTGGAAAATAAAAAAGCCCAACGCCACTTTTTTAGTATGGCATTAGGCTTTTATGAATGTCAGAGACGTTATTCTTTACCAATAGAGCCTATTTTATGGATGGCCAAATCCGCGCCGTTAAATTCGTCTTCCTCACTTAGTCTTAAACCACTCACTGCTTTTACGGCTCCGTATACAACGAAGCCACTCAGGGTGGCGACTAGAATGCCTCCAAGGCTGCCTATGAGCTGTGAGGCAAGACTGACCCCACCTAGCCCACCAAGGGCTTCGGAACCAAAGATGCCGGCGGCGATGCCTCCCCAGGCCCCACAGACACCATGCAATGGCCAAACACCGAGTACATCGTCGGTATGTTTGAATTTCTGTTGAATGATGGTAAATAGGATGGTGAAGATTGCTCCGGCAATGGCTCCTGTTGCCAAGGCGCCAATAGGGTGCATGATGTCAGAACCTGCGCAGATAGCGACCAAACCTGCTAATGGACCGTTATGGATAAAACCTGGATCGTTTTTTCCAAATAACATAGCCGCGATGATGCCTCCCACCATTGCCATTAAAGAGTTCACCGCGACTAGGCCGCTGATGCCCTCTAGGGTTTGAGCGGACATGACGTTAAAGCCAAACCAACCTATGCATAAGATCCAAGCACCTAGAGCTAAAAAAGGAATGTTTGACGGTGCAAAAGCAACAAGCTTGTCATTTCGAAAGCGTCCTTTACGAGTACCGAGTAGCAAAATGGCGGCTAAGGCGACCCAGCCGCCAAATGCATGCACTACCACTGATCCAGCAAAATCATGAAAAGGTGCGCCAAATTTTGTTTCGAGCCAGTCTTGGATACCAAAATTTCCATTCCATACAACCCCCTCAAAGAGTGGGTAGGCGATGCCTACAATAATCGCGGCAGAAACCAGCATGGGATAAAATTTGGCTCGCTCTGCAACGCCGCCGGAGATAATGGCGGGAATCGCAGCGGCAAAAGTCATTAAGAAGAAAAATTTTACCAAGCTGTAGCCATGTTCTTGGGACAATACGGCAGCGCTGTCAAAAAAATTGACCCCGTAAGCTATTTGATACCCGATAAAAAAATAGACAAGAGCGGAGACCGCGAAATCGGTCATGATTTTGACTAAGGCGTTAACTTGGTTTTTATGGCGGACGGTACCGACTTCTAGAAAAGCAAATCCAGCGTGCATGGCAAAAACCATGATGGCGCCGAGTAAGATAAAGAGGGTGTTTGAGCTAGATACTAGCATTTCTACTGCACTATTTGTGGGTGTCACGGATCGCTCCTAATGGTTTTTTTGCACCAAAGTGGTTTGTTTTGTTTGTTTTTTCGCCCTATTTTTGGGCTTTATTGTCTGTTTTATTTGCTTAAAATCCGTTTATTCTTTGGTTAAGCAATAAATGTTCCACTCTTGCTTTTTTTTGGTGCTTTATTTTGGTTTTGGTTTTTTATGCACTGTTATGGGGTGTTGAGGGGGCTTTTTGCTGTTTAAACATAAATCATCCTCTGTTGTGGTTAGTAGTAAAGAGTATTACTTTTTTTTAACAATACTTGTTTTTCATCTGCTTTCTATTTTATTGTCTAGGACATATTATATTTACAAGTATGTTATTGACGTTAATACAGATTAATATACTTAATATTACGTTCTTGCTTATTTAAGCTTGATTAAAAGACGGTTCATTAAGAACAACGAAAAATAATATGAGGTTGTTATGTCAGGTCAATTAGTATCGGGTATTGTTAAATGGTTTAATGACGAGAAAGGATTTGGGTTCATTGCGCGTGACGGTGGACCTGATGTTTTTGTTCATTTTCGTTCTATAAATGGTAATGGTCGTCGTACATTACAAGAAGGTCAGAAAGTGACATTTGAAGTGACTCAAGGTCAAAAGGGTCCTCAAGCGGAGAATGTTACACCAGTTTAGGTGACGTTTTGATTGACTAAAAAACCATGCGTTTAATAGCTTATGTTGTGTAAGGTGTTAATAGTAAGCATGGTTTTTTTATGTCTATTTTTTACAATAGGAGTGTGTTTTGTTACCAGTGTTGTACTCGTTTCGTCGCTGTCCCTATGCTATTAGAGCTCGGTATGTTGTTGCTTTGCTTGAGGTGTCTGTACATCTAAGAGAAGTGATTTTAAAGGCAAAACCGGATGCGCTTTTGTCGTTAGGAGGGCGATCTACTGTGCCTCAGCTCGTTGATATTGATGGCACGAGATACCCTGAGAGCATAGATATTGTTTTCTGGGCACTATTGAAATCCAGCCATAAGTACCAGTCGAAGCAGCTGTGGCCATCACAAACTCAGCGAAGAAATAATATGATGGCTTGGGTTACCTATAACGACCACTTTTTCAAATATTGGTTAGATCGTTATAAATATGCGGATAGGTACCCTGAGTTTTCGGAAATGTATTATCGTTCAAAAGGCGAAGTATTCTTGCAAAGACTGGAAAGTCGCTTAAAAACACAGCGTTTTTTGTTTGGCGAAAAGGAAACGTTGCCCGATGTTATGATTTTTCCATTTGTTCGTCAGTTTGCAGCCGTAAACCAAAATTGGTTTGATGATTCTCAGTATAATAATCTAAAAAGCTGGCTTGCTTACTTTGTGAGTTCGACACGCTTTCAATCCGTTGTTATGGCTAAGTATTCTGCTTGGGAAGCGGGGCAGGCAGAGGTGCCTTTCCCCGCATAGTGATGAGCAAGCTTTAATCTATTAGACCAAATGTTACCCAGTATAGGAAACCAGGGTCCGCATCGCTAGGTTGTTTCAGTGGGATGAATTGACCTTGCTTGTCGACATAGGAAGAGTTGGGGAAATTTTGCTTTAACACGGCAAAATTGGTTTCAGCTAGATCATTTTTTTGCAGATCATTATAAGACTGAACGCTGATGGCTAACGCCTCTTCTACCGATTGTGTGCTTGGGTAATTCTGAATGACCTCTTGGCTGCGGCGTAAGGCTGAGAGAGGCGCTTTTCTTTTTAAGTAATAGCGAGCCACTTGTAACTCGTGGCGAGCCACCATTTCGCGCAGATAGTACATACGTGCCTTTCCGTCTGCGGCGTAGGCACTGTTAGGAAAGCGAGCGGTAAAGTCCGCCAATTCGTTGAATGCCTTAGACAGTTCCTTGGAATCTCTTTCACTTGGGTCTAAGTTTAAGTAGCGAGACATAAGACTTTCAGCGCCCTTATACGTGGATAAGGCACGCATATAATACGCATAATCAACCGAGTCATGCTCAGGATGATTTTTGATGAAGCGTTCCGCCGTAGCGTGAGCAGCAATGAAGTCGCTTGCTTCCATTTGGGCATAAATGAGATCCAATTCTGCACGTGTGCTGAATTCGCCAAAGGGGTAGCGTGAATCTAAGTCTTTCAGATGTTTTATTGCGGTGGACGGTAGATTTTCCTTCAACGCCTGCTGCGCTTTATCATAATAAACGCGTTCAGGCAGGTCTGGCTCTTGTACCTGTTTGCTAGAACAGGCCACAATTAATAAAGAAAAACTAACTATTCCAGAGAATCGGAGCAACGAGTGATGAAATCCCATGTATAATCAAAACCTTGATATGGTAGTAGATTAGCCTCAATCGGCATTTTGTAGCGTTAAATTGCGAAAGATGATGAAGTGCAAGGCGCTACACGTTTTTTCACTTTCAGACTCTATGATAAATTTAATGAGCTGAAAACAACAGACTAAAGTACATTGTATGGCAGAGCGCATAGTAAAAGAAGCCCAAGTTCCTTTCGATTTGGGTGGTAATCGATTTGATCAGATCGCAACAGAGCTGTTTAGTGACTATTCTCGTTCACGAATCCAGAGCTGGATTAAAGAAGGTGCCTTAAAGGTTGACGGCAAAGTTACGAAACCAAAAGAAAAATTATTTGGTGGTGAGCAGGTATCACTAGACATAGTGATCGAAGCCCAAGAAGAGCATGAAGCGCAAGAAATGGCGCTAGACGTTGTTTATGAAGATGACGACATTATGATTATCAATAAGCCTGCGGGATTGGTAGTGCATCCCGCGGTGGGGAATCGTGATGGCACCTTGATGAACGCGATTCTTCATCATGCTCCTGAGACGGCTCACCTTCCTCGCGCTGGTATTGTGCATCGTTTAGATAAAGAAACCACCGGATTGATGGTTGTTGCTAAGACTTTGGCCGCGCAGACGGATCTGGTGATGCAGTTGCAAGAACGCAGTATGGGACGTGAGTACGAGGCCGTTTCGATTGGCGTTATGACAGGTGGTGGCGTGGTTGATCAACCAATTGGTCGTCATCCGCACAATCGTCAAAAACAAGCCGTAGAGCCCGTTAACGGTAAAGAGGCCGTTACCCATTATCGCTTGGTGGAGCGTTTTAAAAATCACACTCATATTCGTTTGAAGCTGGAAACGGGTCGCACCCATCAAATTCGTGTGCACATGGCATTTATTCAGTATCCATTGGTAGGTGATCCTCAATATGGTGGTCGTCTAAAAATGCCAAAGGCTTGTTCCCCAGAATTACAAGATGAGTTGAGACACTTTCGTCGCCAAGCTTTGCATGCTAAAAAGCTTGAGCTTGCTCATCCCATTACCGGGAAATGGATGGAATGGGAAATTGATTTACCCGATGATATGAAAAAACTGTTAGATGCATTGCGAAAAGATACAGTGGAATCTGGTAGTAACGATTCTGAGTATTTTTAAAAAGATACGACAATAAAAAGGCAGCTTCGGCTGCCTTTTTATTGAAACGATAATGCTTTAAAAAGCGATTTTGGAGATTTTAATGGTGTCTCATAGTGATTCTTTCATTTGTCCAAATTGGCCAGCGCCCCCTTCGGTGCGGGCTTATGTGTCGACTCGTTTGGGCGGCGTAAGTGGCGTTCCATTTAATGAGCTTAATCTCGGAGCTCATGTGGGTGACGACATGAATCATGTGACTGAAAATCGCCGTTTGTTTGCGGATGCGATTGGCATGCCGCCTTCTGTGCAATGGCTCAATCAAATCCACGGCACTGATGTGGTGTGCTTGCCTTGTCGTGATTTGCCTGGCAGTGGTGATGCGGCGGTGACAGAGCAGGAGGATCAGGTGTGTGCGGTTTTAACGGCCGATTGTCTGCCAGTCTTTTTTTGTGACAAAGCGGGTACAAAAGTAGCGGTTGCTCATGCTGGCTGGCGCGGTTTATGCGCGGGCATTTTAGAGTCAACCTTAGAGCAGTTCGATGAGCCAGAAAATGTCTTAGTGTGGTTAGGTCCAGCCATTGGCCCGAACGCATTTGAAGTGGGTGATGACGTACGTGAGGCATTTATTGCTGAGCAGCAAGAGGCGCAGTTGGCCTTTGTGGCGACAGAGAAGGGGAAATGGCTTGGGGATTTATATTTGTTAGCAAGACAACGACTCATGGTCAAAGGCGTGGTTGATATCTCTGGTGGTGAGTATTGTACCTTGACGGACAAAGACCGTTTTTATTCCTATCGCCGTGACGGAAAAACAGGGCGTATGGCGTCTGTTATTTGGTTGGAAGGTTAATAATCTGTGCTTTATTGACGGGTGTCAAAAAAATGACACTCCTCTATTGAAAAGTGATTAACCGCACTTATTAACTGGGAAGCGTCATTGTTTTATCTTTTTTGGTAAGGAGGTTCCCATGCGAATCGATCGTTTAACCAGTAAATTACAGCTTGCCCTTTCTGATGCGCAGTCAATCGCGCTTGGCCACGATCATTCTTATATCGAGTCTTTGCACTTGATGATGGCGTTGCTTGATCAGCAAGGTGGCAGTACTCGACCTATTTTGCAGCAAGCGGGGGTTCAGGTTGCTAAGTTTCGTGAGGGCTTAAATGATCTTTTGGCTAGATTGGCGACAGTAAAAGATCATGATGGCAATGTTCAAATGTCGCCAGAGTTGGGGCGTTTGTTAAACCTTGCCGATAAAGAAGCACAAAAGCGCAAAGACCAATATATTTCTTCTGAATTGGTTTTGATGGCGATGTTTGATGGCAAGGATGATTTAGCAAAAGCACTCAAAACCACAGGCGTAACAAAAAATGATATTGCTGCGGTGATTGATCAGGTGCGTGGTGGGGAATCCGTGAATGACCCAAATGCGGAGGAGAGCCGCCAAGCATTGGATAAATACACCGTTGATCTCACCGCAAGGGCGGCACAAGGTAAGCTGGATCCGGTGATCGGCAGGGACGACGAAATACGTCGCACGATTCAGGTTTTACAACGTCGCCGCAAGAATAACCCTGTTCTGATTGGCGAGCCTGGAGTGGGCAAAACAGCCATTGTGGAAGGTCTTGCTCAACGTATTATAAACGGTGAAGTGCCTGAAGGATTAAAGAATAAGCGTGTGTTATCGCTTGATATGGGCGCGTTGATTGCTGGCGCGAAGTATCGAGGCGAGTTTGAAGAGCGTCTTAAAGCCTTGTTAAATGAGCTGTCTAAACAGGAAGGGCAGATTATTTTATTCATTGATGAAATTCATACCATGGTTGGCGCGGGTAAATCCGAAGGTTCTATGGATGCGGGTAATATGCTCAAACCTGCCCTTGCGCGTGGTGAATTGCATTGTGTTGGGGCGACAACACTGAATGAGTACCGTCAATACATTGAGAAAGATGCCGCCCTAGAGCGACGCTTTCAAAAAGTGCTGGTGGAGGAGCCTAGCGTGCTCGATTCTGTTGCTATTTTGCGTGGTTTGAAGGAGCGCTACGAAGTTCATCACGGTGTCGATATTACCGATTCGGCCATTATTGCTGCCGCCAAGCTCTCTCAGCGCTACATTACCGACCGTCAATTACCAGACAAAGCGATCGATTTGATTGATGAAGCGGCCAGCCGTATTCGTATGGAGATGGACTCCAAGCCTGAAGATATGGATCGTCTAGAGCGTCGCTTGATTCAACTAAAAATTGAAAAAGAAGCGCTGAAGAAAGAAAAAGACAAGGCTTCCAAGCTCAGACTGGATGAATTGGACAGTGAAATTGACATGTTGCAGAAGCAGTTTTCGGATCTAGAAGAAATCTGGAATGCCGAAAAAGCTGCGGTTCAAGGTGCGCAAAAACTTAAAGAGGATTTAGAGTCGGTTCGTCATGAAATGGAAGAGGCGCGTCGTAATGGTAATTTAGCCAAAATGTCTGAATTGCAGTACGGTGTGATACCTATGCTTGAGACAGAGATAGAAAAGGCCAGTCAAGCCGAAGAAAATACCGCGACGCGTCTATTGAAGCGACGGGTTACCGAGGAAGAGATCGCAACCGTGGTTTCTCGATGGACTGGAATCCCTGTTGATAAGATGCTGGAGGGAGAGCGAGACAAGTTATTACGAATGGAAGAGGCGCTCCATGAATCGGTGATGGGACAGAATGAGGCAGTCTCAGCGGTCTCTAACGCGGTTCGTCGCTCTCGATCAGGGTTAGCTGACCCTAACAGACCAAACGGCTCTTTTCTTTTCCTAGGCCCTACTGGTGTGGGTAAAACCGAGCTTTGTAAGTCATTGGCTAAGTTTTTGTTTGATACCGAGCAAGCGATGGTGCGTATCGACATGTCTGAGTTTATGGAGAAGCACTCTGTTGCTCGTTTGATTGGGGCGCCACCGGGTTATGTTGGGTATGAGGAAGGGGGGTATTTGACGGAAGCCGTAAGACGTCGTCCTTACTCGGTATTGCTACTTGATGAGGTGGAAAAAGCGCATCCTGATGTGTTTAACATTCTTCTCCAAGTATTGGACGATGGTCGCTTAACGGATGGTCAGGGCCGCACGGTAGACTTTAAAAATACCGTTATTGTTATGACCTCTAATTTGGCTTCGGATTTGATCCAAGAGTATCAATCAGCGGATCAATATGAAGAAATTAAAGCCAAAGTGATGGAAGTGGTTGGTATGCATTTTCGACCAGAGTTTATTAACCGCATTGATGAAGCCGTTGTGTTCCATCCTTTGATGAAGTCTCAAATTAAAGGCATTGCGACGGTTCAACTTTCTCATTTGAATGAGCGATTGGCTGAAATGGGCATGTCTTTAGTACTAACGGATGCAGCGGCGGACCAATTGGTTGAGATAGGTTATGACCCTGTATATGGAGCTCGGCCATTAAAACGCGCGATACAGCGATGGATCGAAAACCCTTTAGCAAATGAATTGTTAGCAGGGCACTTTGTGACTGGAGATCGGATTGTGGCAGATGTCTTTAATGGTGAAATTACCTTCTCAAAAGTCAGTTAGTTTCCTAGGTTTTAGGTTCCTATAAGACAGAAAAGCCCGCTAAAGTAATTAGCGGGCTTTTCGTTTTTTGGAGATTCGCTTTTAAAATGGGTGCTTAGAAATCCACGAAAGCGCCAATGAACACACCTGTAAACTCTACATCAAAACTTGAGCTGTCGATGTCATCAATATCTTCACTGACCTTACGGTAGCCAGCTTCGATACCAGTGAAGTAAAATGGCTGATATTTTACTTTGAAAGTGGTGTCTGTGATGCTCGCATCGCTACCGCCACCACTTTTTAATTCACCGCCAACCGATAGGCTGGTGCCTGGAAACGTCACATAAGCTGATAGGTAGCCAAGTGGGTAAGAGTCGCTCACATCCACTGAACCAATAGAGCCATCGATACTGCGTAGTGTAAGACCAGCATCTAGATCTAACCATAAAAGGCCATCTAAGAATTCGTAGTAAAGCGTGTAGTCATTATAAGAAGTATCAATTTTAGTATTAGCACTACCAAACTTGCCTTCTAGATCTTGGTGCTGGATGCGAAAATTAGGAATAAGTGGAATAGGGTGTTCTAATGCAACACCGTAGTAAGTATTGAAATCTTCGCCATCGTTAGTGATGTAAGAGCCTGCTTCCGCAGTTAAACCAAGTACATCAGCGTGGGCAGCGCTTGCGAGCAAAGCAGTCGAAAGTAAAAGTGCTGATTTCATAATTAGCGTCCATATATCATCAAGTAAAGTAAATTTTGTCTGATTATAAGTTGAAGATGGACAAAAACCAATGAAATAAGGGGAATATGTGAAGTAATGTATAAGATATTTACATTAGATGGCTGGGGTAGCTGGATTCGAACCAACGCATGACGGGATCAAAACCCGTTGCCTTACCGCTTGGCGATACCCCAATATCTTGAATTGTGGTGGCTATGACTAGATTCGAACTAGTGACCCCATCATTATGAGTGATGTGCTCTAACCAACTGAGCTACATAGCCTAACAATTTATTAACGCAGAGTAGAACATATATCGATGGCTGGGGTAGCTGGATTCGAACCAACGCATGACGGGATCAAAACCCGTTGCCTTACCGCTTGGCGATACCCCAACATGTCGAATTATGGTGGCTATAACTAGATTCGAACTAGTGACCCCATCATTATGAGTGATGTGCTCTAACCAACTGAGCTATATAGCCGTTTGTCTGTTGGCTGGGGTAGCTGGATTCGAACCAACGCATGACGGGATCAAAACCCGTTGCCTTACCGCTTGGCGATACCCCAACAGACTAACAAAAAAACAGTTTACATAAAATGATCGACTGCCTCTGTGGCGCGATATTATTCATATAACTTGTTAATGGGTCAAGTCTTTTTTCTTAAAATGTTTTAATATCTCTTAAACATTAAAGCGGAAATGCATCACATCGCCGTCTTTTACAACGTAATCTTTTCCTTCTAAGCGCCATTTTCCTGCTTCTTTAGCGCCACTTTCACCCTTGTATTGAATGAAATCATTGTAACTGATCACTTCAGCACGGATGAAACCTTTTTCAAAGTCTGTGTGGATCACACCTGCGGCTTGTGGCCCCGTTGCTCCTTTTTTGATGGTCCAAGCACGAACTTCTTTAACACCTGCTGTAAAGTAGGTCTGAAGGCCCAGTAATTCATAGCCAGCGCGAATAACTCGATCCAGTCCTGGCTCTTCCATGCCCATTTCATCGAGAAACTCTTGCATCTCTTCCGCATCGAGTTCAGAAATTTCCGCTTCAAGTTGGTTGCAGATAGGGACGACCATGGCGCCTTCTGCTTCAGCAATCGCACGTACTTGATCAAGATGTGGGTTGTTTTCGAAGCCATCTTCAGCCACGTTGGCAATGTACATGGTTGGCTTCGTGGTGAGTAGATGAAGCAAACGGACTTCTTTTTTCTCATCATCTGACATGTCCATAGCGCGAACGGGCAAGCCGTTTTCTAAATGCTCTTTGATGCGTTCAAGGAAGGCTTTATGAGCAATGGCATCTTTGTTGCCGCTTTTCGCGTTTTTGGCAGTGCGGAAAAGTTGCTTATCAATGGATTCGATGTCCGCAAAAATCAACTCAAGGTTAATGACTTCAATGTCTAGTTTTGGGTTGACGTGGTTAGACACGTGAATAACATTATCATCTTCAAAGCAGCGAACCACGTGAGCAATGGCATCGGTTTCACGAATGTTCGCGAGGAACTTGTTGCCTAGGCCTTCGCCTTTTGATGCGCCTTCTACTAGGCCTGCAATATCAACAAACTCCATCGTGGTTGCCAGTACACGTTCTGGTTTCACTATTTCGGCTAACGCGTCTAAGCGTGGGTCTGGCATAGCAACGACGCCAGCGTTTGGCTCAATAGTACAGAATGGAAAGTTTTCTGCGCCAATACCTGCTTTGGTTAATGCATTAAATAGAGTCGATTTACCAACGTTAGGTAGCCCAACGATGCCGCAATTAAAACCCATAGTGAGATTCCTAATAATTAAATGATTATGCTTTGAAGCTATGAAGCTGATTCATCACGGCATTTAATTTACCGCATACAATGTCATCAACATAGCGTAATGATTCGTCAATTGTTTGTTCTATTTTTGCGTAGTCGTCTGGCGCTGCTTTTTTTAAAACATAATTAGCAACTTGGCTTGCATGGCCAGGATGCCCTATGCCAATTCTTAGACGGCCAAATTCTCTATTGTTTGCCAGCTTTGCAATAATATCTTTTAGTCCGTTGTGCCCACCATGTCCACCGCCTTGTTTTAATTTAACTGTGCCAGGGGGGATATCAAGTTCATCGTGAACAACAAGGATTTCTTCGGGAGGGATTTTGTAGAATTGACACACGGCTTGAACCGCTTTGCCACTCAAATTCATATAGGTGGTAGGAATGAGAAGGTAACACTCTTCACCAGCTATATAAACTTTGCCAAATTGGCCGAAAAACTTTTTTTCTACGCGAAGAGCGCATTGACTCTGACGAGCCAATGCCTCAATCCACTGAGCGCCTGCATTGTGGCGAGTATTCTCGTACTCGCTGCCTGGGTTTCCCAAGCCGACTAATAATCTGAAACCTGCCACAATACTGCCTTCAATGATCTTAACGTTTAGACTTACCGATACGAGCGATAGGTTGGTCGTGGTCTTCGCCTTTAAGCAAAGATACAAGCTCTACGCCTTCTGGAAGGATAACATCAGACAAGTGGAAGATTTGATCAAGTTGGCCTTTGATCACGTCAACAACCAATACTTCAGGAAGATTTGCTGGCAAGCAACGTACTTCAGCCAATTTAGATTCGATAGTCAAACGACCACCTTGGCTCTTAACACCTTCACTTTGTGCCGCATTGATGAAGCTTAAAGGCACGCGAGTAGTGATTACTTTGTCAGCTTGAGCGCGCTGAAGGTCCATGTGCATTACGGCGCCGCTTGATGGGTGGCGTTGTAGTGCTTTCACAAGAACTTGTTCCGTTTTACCTTCAACAGTTACTTCAACTAGGCCAGTCAAGAAGCCAGGAGTAGCAACGGCTTTAAGTAGTTCGTTGTCTTTGAAAGAGATAGATACTGGAGCAGTATCACCGCCATAAATAACAGCTGGCACTAGGCCTTCGTTACGAAGGCGGCGGCTCGCACCTTTACCTTCTTGAGTACGTGCTGCGGCATTAATAGATAATGACATGGTATTTTCCTAATAATTAATAAAGTTTGTGCCCAGAAATGCGACCCGTTCCGAGCGTTAGTGTTTGGTTTAGGCCCCAAACATGGCACTGATGGACTCTTCGTTGCATACGCGACGAACAGCCTCAGCCATAATGTCAGACATCGACAATTGGCGTATTTGAGGGCAGTTAAGCGCCTCTTGTGTCAATGGGATGGTATCAGTCACGACCAACTCATCAAGCACGGAATTTTTGATATTTTCAATGGCTTTGCCAGACAGTACTGGGTGAGTGCAGTAAGCAAGCACTTTAGCCGCTCCGTGTTCTTTTAGGGCTTTCGCCGCGGCACACAGTGTTCCGCCAGTATCGCACATGTCATCTACTAGAACGCATGTTTTGCCTGCTACGTCACCAATCAAGTGCATGATCTGGGCTTCGTTAGCACGAGGGCGACGCTTGTCGATGATGGCTAAGTCTGCATCATCCAGTAATTTTGCAAAAGCACGAGCACGAACAACGCCACCGACATCAGGTGACACAACAGTAATATTTTCATGTCCTTGACGTTGCAAATCATCGAGCAGCAAGGGTGTTGCGTAGACGTTATCGACAGGGATATCGAAAAAGCCTTGTATTTGGTCTGCGTGCAGATCCACTGTTAATACACGGTTGATGCCTACTGCGGATATCATATCGGCAACCACTTTTGCGGTAATCGGCACACGTGCAGAACGCACACGACGATCTTGGCGGGCATACCCAAAATATGGAATAACCGCGGTTACACGAGTCGCTGAGGCACGGCGTAAAGCATCGGCCATCACGATCAGTTCCATTAAATTGTCATTGCTAGGGGCACAGGTCGATTGAATAATAAAAACGTCTTTACCTCGAACGTTTTCGTTGATCTCGACCGTAATCTCACCGTCGCTAAATTTACCTACGGTTGCGTTGCCGATAGGTAGCCCTAGGCGGCGAACTACCCTACGAGCGAGTTCAGGATTTGCATTACCGGTAAAAACCATCAACTTGGACACTGTATATACCCTTTGTATTTTGTAGCGATGACTATTGGTTGACCAAGGAAAACTGGCCGGGGAAAGTGTGTTTATACAGGCACACTAGCTCCTATTTTGCTTAATCCACTGGTTTAATGCATCGTGTGTTGGCGAAGTGTTACAGCCACGGCAAACCCAACTTTGCCATTTTGGCGGCGTAGACGATTTTACTCGCTCAGCATCGTGTATATTATCGAATGCTAAAAACAGGCAAGCCCCCGTTCCTGTTAGCTTCGCATCGCCATGATTTTTCAACCATAAATACGCTTCATTCACTTCAGGATAGTGCTGTAATACCACGTCTAAGCAATCATTATGCCCACCCAGCTTCAAGGCGTGCGATATTCTGAGGGGAGGGGTGTCTCTTGTCAAATATTTATCGGTAAAAATTTGACCAGTTGAGACATGAACATTGGGCTTAAGAAGTAAAAAATAGGGTGTGTCTAGCTCGACTTTTTGTAGCTTCTCACCCACTCCTTCGGCGAAGGCGGCAAACCCCATAACGAATACTGGAATATCTGCCCCTAGTTTAACGCTAAGCTGCGCCAGTTTTTCTAAGGATAAGTGACATTCCCAAAGCACATTTAAAGCTAACAGAGTGGTGGCTGCGTTAGAGCTGCCGCCTCCGATTCCGCCTCCCATAGGTAATTGTTTTGTGAGCATAATATCCACACCGAAAGCGGAATCTTGCTTGAATGGCGTCAGCAATTTTGCCGCTTTATAAATAAGATTATCTTCAGTGGGCAATTGCTCGATCGTGGGCGAAATGGTGATTGTATTATTGTGTGTGAGCGAGAAGTCGAGGGTGTCACATAAATCAATAAACTGAAACAAGGTTTGCAGTTCGTGGTAGCCGTCTTCTCGTCGTCCCGTAATGTGTAAAAATAAATTTAATTTTGCTGGAGAAGGTAGTTGCATCTTGATTACTGAATAGTCCATTGATTAATAATTAAATTGACTCGGAAAGGCGGGTTTGACACCTGCATTCTCTGTGGTAAGGATAAACCGTCAACTTTGGTAAAATTATTATAGGTGATTAGCCAGCCGTCCTGTTCGATCGTGTTAGGCAATTTGCTAATTGGGTCTTGAGATATACGCGACGGTGAATTGGGCGCAGCGAGACCTCTAATCCAGTAGGTTACTTGTTCAACAGGAAACTCCCAGCCTAACTCTTGTTGTAATAAAGCAGCAGGGTTGTTGCCCGTTACAATGGTGTCCTCATAAGCTAAGGTAACCATCCCGTCTTGGTTTTGGTCTAGCTTGGTTGCACCCTGGCCAAAGGGGCCAACAATGCTGAGTGCAAAGGTCTTTGGGTCTTTTTGCCAGTTGAAATTACCTGATACAGCGTCTTCTTGAGTGCGTATGCCCACTCTACCGGATGTTTCCCATTTTGAGATGGCATTGACATTATCCGGTGGCGGTGTTGTCGGTCCTGTTGGTCTAGAACTACAGGCGCTGATAATAGTGGCAAGAGCGAAAAGGCTGAGTAAGCGATAGTTCATGATGCTGTATCCTATTTTGATTCTTCAAGCAACGACGGTGAAAGTCGTTTAATAGTGTCGAGTAAAAGGGGGGTGTCTGGCGATGTTTCTAAAGCGCTTTTCCAAACCTCAAGGGCTTCTTTGTAATGTCGCTGTTTCCATAATGATTCACCATAGTGTGCGGCGATTTCAGCATCAGGTAAGATAGACCATGCTTTTTTTAAATAATAAGAAGATTGCTCAAATTCGCCTTTTAGGAAAAATCCCCAGCCTAGGCTGTCAATAATAGCAGGATCGCTGTCGGCTTTTTCGTAAGCCGATTCTATATACCCCATGGCTTCGTCAAGGCGTTGTGTACGCACGAGTAGTGTGTACCCTAACGCATTAAGATACTGTGGGTTTTCAGGGTCTTTTTGCAAAAGTACTTGCAGTTCGTTTTCTGTGATGGACCAGTATCCAAGTGTATCGGCTAATAAGGCTTTTTGATAGCGTAAGGCGTCAGAGTCCGGGAACTCGGTGAGTGCTTCGCTAAGCAATTCATAGGATAAACGAGCGTTCCCATTTTCTTCATGAATTTGACTGATGGCCGCAATTTGCTCAGGAATGTCTTCTCGATGTGTGCGGTTTAAGACCATGGCATTAATGCTGTCTTCTTTGCCTTCTTCATAGAGCCATAATGCTATTTGGCTGGTGGCATTGGTGCGCAAGGTTCCCTCGACCCTTTCCATAACCTTTATGGCTTGTGATTTTTTGCCCAGCTGAGCAAGGGCAATGGCTCTTAAAAACTCAATTTGATCAGATAAGCCGAGTTGTCCTTTGGGAAGGTCGTTGGCAATATTTAGAGCCAATTGTGGTTTCTCATATTCAAGCAAAGTACGCATCAGGTTGATGCCAACTTGCAACTTCTCTGGCGTGTCTAAATTTGCTTGTAGGAAGGTGTCGACCGCACGCTTGGTCTGGTTGTTGTCTACAAGAAAATCCATTAAAGGCACTAATATTCGGCTATTTTGTGGAAAGCGCAGAGTGGCCGCTTCTAATGTCTTAACCGCGTCACCTACTTGTCCTAGGTTCTTTTGACTAAATGCCAATATCAAATAAAGGGCTTCGGACTTTTCACTGTTGACACGTATCAATAATCGCTCAGCGGTCTCGATAGCGGATTCATACTCACCAGAGAGTAGTAGTATGTGCGCATGACTTAACTGCACGTATTGGTTGTTTTTTGTTTCTGGTGGCAGTTCTGCTATGGCAGCTTCAATGGTGCTTACTTGGTCATTGTCACGAACATGGTCTTCAAGATAAATAGGCAAAAAACGCAACGAAACTTTATATCTCATGGCATTCATTAGAAGCGTCGTGACCTCTTCTGCGCGATTGTTTTTGACCAGAACTTGTAGCTTTAATGCGTAGGCGGCTTCTGCAGTAGGAACTTTAGAGAGCCATAAGTTCGCACTTCTTTCTACATTAAGATCATTTTGCGAAACGACCGCAATATAGGTGAGCCTTTCGATCAGCGCGATGTCGCCGGATTGGTTAGCAAGTTCATAAAAGGGCTCAAAGGCTTTGTTTGGGCCTTCCCGTTGCAACATAAATTCGGCACTTAGCAATTCTTTAATTTTGCCGTTGTCAGCGTTTTTTTCGCCATCGGTAAGTTGCGTGCCGAGTGGCAAAGAGTTTTGTTGTATGGCACCGTTATGACTGCAAGCGCTTAGAAATGGGAGTCCAATAAGCGCTAATAAAGTAAAGAGCCTTTTTGAGTACGATGTTGTGTGTGTATGGCCTAAAACAGAAGGCATGTATTTTCTCGATGCTAAATTCATATAACCCTTATGGTATCGCTAGCGGCTCGTTATGTCAGTCATAACTATAAACTAATCCTATTACTTTTATTGCTTATATGGGGTGCGCAAAAAAGTGAATTTCTCGTATAATGTGTCTTCTTTATGTAAAGAAGTCATGTTAGGGCAATGGATGCTCCTGTCATTACCTTAAATCTCGATATTTGAGAAGAGCCTTTAATGCCGCTAATTACTGTAGGTGTCAATCATAAAACCGCGCCCGTATCGATACGCGAGCGTGTGGCTTTTGCGCCTGAAAAAATGATCGACGCCTTGTCTTCTCTGATCGCTGAGAAGAGAGCCAATGAAGCCGTTATTGTGTCGACCTGCAATCGAACAGAGCTTTATTGCTCCGTTGAAGATTTTACTAAAGTCGACGATGTCATCGCATGGCTCAGTGATTATCACGGTATTGCTTTGCCAGAGTTGCAACAATATTGCTATACACACGCTGCTGATGACAGCGTACGTCACATTATGCGCGTCGCTTCAGGCCTTGATTCGCTTATTCTTGGCGAACCGCAGATTCTTGGTCAAGTAAAATCGGCGTATGCCGTATCGCAAGAAGGGGCTTGTATTGGTCCAGAGTTGGAATCGTTATTTCAACGCACTTTTTCCGTTGCTAAACGAGTGCGAACGGATACGGCGATCGGTGAAAACCCTGTGTCTATTGCGTTTGCCGCTGTTAGTTTGGCACAGCGAATTTTTGCCGACATTAGGAACAGTACGGCCTTATTGATTGGGGCGGGGCAAACCATTGAGCTGGTTGCCAGACACCTGAAAGAAAATGGCATTAAACGTATCATAGTGGCTAATCGTACCTTAGCGCGCGCTCAGATTTTAGCCAATGAACTTAATGCGGAAGCCATTATGCTGGGTGAGATAGGGGACTATCTGTCGCAAGCAGATATTGTTATTTCCTCCACCGCGAGTCAATTGCCTATTATAGGTAAGGGGATGGTTGAGCGTGCTACCTCAAAACGCCGACATTCACCTATGTTGCTCATTGATATTGCGGTACCTCGCGATATTGAGCCCGAAGTCGAAGAGGTGAACGACGCCTATCTTTATACGGTGGATGATCTTCATTCAGTGATTGAAGAAAACGTCAGAGCAAGGCAAGATGCTGCCAAAGCCGCAGAACAAATGATTGAAGAAGGTGTGGATTCGTACCGACGAGTAGTGGAATCCCGAAAAGTCTCTGATTTGATTGTTAATTTTAGACAATCCGCGGAAGCCATAAAAAATACCGAATTAGAAAAAGCACTCAAGGGTCTTGAGATGGGACAGTCGCCAGAGCAGGTACTGAATAAACTCGCTCATGGTTTAATGAATAAGCTCATTCATGCTCCGACGCGCTATTTGCGCGATGCTGGCGCAGAGGCCGATCAACACGCATTAACCATCGCCTCAAATGTATTGGGCATCTACGAAGAAAAAGACAACTAAAAAATGAAAGAATCCATTAAGTTAAAGTTAGAGAGTTTATCCGATCGTTATGACGAACTGTCAGCGCTATTAGGCGTGGCAGAAGTCATTATGGATCAGGACCTGTTTCGTGCTTACTCTAAAGAATATGCGGAACTTGAGCCAGTGGTAAAGTGTTTCAATGAGTTTCAGCAAATTGATGAAAATATTGCTGAAGCCGAATTGATGATGACCGATTCCGATCCCGATATAAAAGAAATGGGCGTTGAAGAATACAAAGCCGGACAGGCGCAAAAAGAAGCTTTGCAATTGGTTTTGCAAAAACTGCTTTTGCCAAAAGACCCAAATGATTCGCGAAACGTATTCTTGGAGGTTCGTGCTGGCACAGGCGGTGACGAGGCGTCTATTTTTTCGGGAGATTTATTCCGCATGTATTCGCGTTATGCGGAGACTCAGGGCTGGAAAGTTGAAATCGTCAGTGCCAGTGATGGTGAACATGGCGGTTACAAAGAGGTGATTGCTCGAATCGTTGGTGATGGGGCTTATTCAAAGTTGAAATTTGAATCGGGTGCTCATCGAGTACAGCGTGTTCCAGCAACGGAATCACAGGGCCGCATTCATACCTCTGCTTGTACGGTAGCGGTCATGCCTGAGATGGACGAAGTGGATGACATTATTATCAACAAATCGGACCTTCGAATTGATACCTTTCGTGCCTCTGGTGCGGGTGGTCAGCACGTTAACAAAACCGATTCTGCTATTCGTTTGACGCACATACCAACCGGTGTGGTGGTCGAGTGTCAAGAAGAACGCTCTCAACATAAAAACCGTGCTAAAGCGATGTCTCTCCTAGCGTCTCGATTGCTTGCGGCAGAGCAAGAGAAAGCCGCGAGTGAGCAATCGGAAACGCGTAAATCTTTAGTGGGAACCGGTGATCGTTCGGAGCGTATTCGAACCTACAACTACCCTCAAGGGCGTGTTACGGATCATCGTATCAACTTAACTTTATACAAGCTGGATGAAATTGTAGCGGGCGATTTAGATTCGTTAATTAACCCATTGGTCAATGAATTCCAAGCAGAACAGCTGGCTGCGTTAAGCGGTGATAATTAATGGGTTCTGGCAATTTATAAACACGAAATAAGGTAATCATCACCCATGCGAATGGATGAACTGTTAAAAGGCGCCTATGAGCGCCTTTCTTCTGTTTCGGATACCGCCCAGTTGGATGCGCAACTGTTGCTTGCTCATGTTCTGACTGTATCAACGTCTTATTTTTACACCTGGCCTGAAAAAATGGTCGGTAGTGATGATATTACGCGATTTAATGATCTATTAGCGCGACGAGAACAGGGTGAGCCGGTGGCGTATTTGTTGGGATATCAGGCGTTTTGGAGTCTAGATCTTGAGGTCTCTCCTTGTACTCTGATTCCTCGCGCCGACACGGAAAGGCTAGTCGAAGCCGCTTTGTCTGTAGTGGATATGAGCAGAGCAAATCGTATACTCGACCTTGGTACGGGAACGGGAGCCATTGCCTTGTCGTTGGCGTCTGAGTTACCTCAATCGACAGTTATTGGTGTGGATCTTATTGAAGAGGCTGTGGCGTTGGCCAAACGTAATGCGGTGCGAAATCGCCTAACGAATGTGGCCTTTTTACAAAGCAGTTGGTTTGAGGCACTTGAAGACGCCGAGCCGTTTGATTTGATCGTATCAAATCCACCCTATATTGACCCTGATGATAAGCATTTGTCACAGGGGGATGTGCGTTTCGAGCCAAAAAGTGCTTTGGTGGCAGAAAAACAGGGTATGGCTGACATTGAGCATATCATTCAGCAAGCGCCTAATTATATGGCGCCAAATGCTTATCTGGTCTTCGAGCATGGTTATGATCAAGCCGCTGCGGTTCGAGCCTGTCTAAAAAAAGCGAACTTTGTTGCGATTGAGAGTTTTCAAGACTTAGGTGGCAATGATCGCGTAACGATAGGTCAATATAGCTAACGAAGTGAATGCTTACTAAATGCACACACTTCGTTAGCTAAGCGGTTATTTCTTAGGTTGCGCACTTTCTGGGCGAACAAACACGGGGCTGTCTTTTGTGGATTGTTGTGAGTCGTAACGGTAGCCAGCGAGATCAAATGCCTTAAGTTCATCCAGCGTGTTGCAGCGATTTTCTATCAGATAGCGTGCCATTAATCCGCGTGCTTTTTTCGCGTAAAAACTGATCACTTTAAACTGGCCATTTTTTTCATCAAGAAAGTTGGGCGTAATAAGCGGCGAGGTCAGTTTTTTCTTATTAACGGCTTTGAAATATTCGGTAGACGCCAAGTTGACTAGCAGCTCGTCTTTATCCAGTAGGTCATTGATCTTATTCACTAAGATATCTCCCCAAAACTGATAAAGATTTGCGCCTCTAGTATTCTTAAGGCCTGTGCCCATTTCCAAGCGATAGGCTTGCATAAGATCTAACGGTTTTAAGAGGCCATATAACCCACTTAAAATACGCAGGGACTGTTGCGCGTATTGCATGTCACTTTCACTTAAGGAGTAAGCATCGAGTCCTGTGTAGACATCGCCCATAAAGGTGTAGATGGCTGGGCGACTGTTTTCTTTCGTGTGTTCCTGTTGCCACTCTTGATAGCGCGACACATTTAACGTCGCAAGCTTATCGCTCAGCTTCATAAGCGAGGCGATATCCGCGGGTGAATAGGGCCTGATGGTATCAATGAGAGCTTGAGACTCGTCTAAAAGTTCAGGTTGACTGACGAGATCGATACTGGGGGTTGAGGTTAGGTCCAGTGTTTTAGCGGGTGATATTAAAAACTTCATAAGGATTCCATTTGCCTGATCATTGCGTTTGTTAAAGATTATCCATAGAGTGCCGATAGATATCCAGACAATGCGTTAATAGAGATAATTTATGAAGAATAATCTGATACCATTTCCTTCACCTCGTCATGTTAGTGACGAAAAAGAGGTTTCTCTTGCCTCCAGTGATGAGTTAAGGGCGCTTCGAGCGGCATTCGATGAAGCTCGTGCTGACTGGGTGTTGGAGCGTGCAGAGTTGCCTGAAAATAATAAAATCTATTGTGGTTCAAAAAAATAATAAAAGAATCTTTTGTTGTTTTTGCTTTGGGCTGCTCAATAAGGCGTTTACCCCATGTTAGTGTTCCTTGTTCGTCATTCCCTGCCTTGCATGTTTGTATTTGCGATATTGGGGTTCTTGCTGCCTTCGGTATCATTGGCTTTTTTCCCTTTTTTACCCATCGTTCTTTTTACGCTGATGTCTCTGACGTTATTGGGGATGAAGCAGAACGAACTCATTAAGCGGTTATGCAGCAAACCAATTTGGTTGTACGCTGTATTGCACTCCGCTGTTTGTATGGGGGTGGTTAGTGTTACTGGCTGGTGGTTGTCATTTGATGCGGATCTTTTGTTGGCCGTGGTTGCTGTGGCGGCAACAGGTTCTTTGTTTGCAACGCCAGCCATTGTTAGAGCGTTAGGTTTTGATAGTCTGCAGGCGATGGCGATGACCATTGCAACAACATTGACGTTACCCATCTCCATTTTTATCGCGTTGGTCTTTTTTCAGACACAGCATGTTGAGTTAGATTGGGCGAACTATTTTATTCGCTTAGTGGTGTTTATATTTGGTCCAATGCTGTTTTCATTTCTCGTTCACCAGTTTGTTCCTAGAGATGGCTTAAACCGATTCTTAATGGCGATCTCCCCTTATACTATTTTGCTGGTATTTGCGTTTCCTTTTGGGCTTGTAGGGAGTTTTCGTGTCTTATTTGATCAAGATCCTATGATGGCATTGAATTATTTTATAATTGCGACAGCCTTATGTTTGCTGTTCTTTGTTCTGTCATATGTTGTGTATAGAAAAAACGGCAAAGCCATTGCTTTAACGGCCGCGATTACATCGGGGAACAGGAACGTGTTACTGACTTACAGTATTGCCGGAGTACTACTGGGGCCCGCTTTTCTTCCCCTTGCTGGCGCCTTACAAATCCCCACATATTTGTTACCAGTCTTTACTCGCTGGTTAAACAAAATCTTACTAAAATAAAATGGAAGAATCTATTTTCTCGTCTTACTTAGACTCTCGCCTACAATTATAAAGACAGATGCCCAGAGGGTTTGCTTAAGGATAGTGGTTCTATGCGTAAAAATACTCCTGTTACAAATCAAGAAAAGACGTTTTCGAAAGAAGAAAAACTGGTTTCTACCACCGATTTGCAAGGCAATATTATTCATTGCAATGAGGCTTTTATTAAAATCAGTGGCTTTGAAAAAAAAGAATTAATTGGTAGTCCTCACAACATTGTGCGTCACCCTGATATGCCTGAAGAAGCATTTCGAGTCATGTGGGAAACGTTAAAACAAGGAAAAGCCTGGATGGGGCTCGTCAAAAACCGCTGTAAAAATGGCGATTTTTATTGGGTTGATGCTTATGTAACACCGGTAACTGATTCAGGGAAAGTGGTTGGTTATGAATCGGTAAGAACCGTGCCTAAACGTGAAGATGTAGCAAGAGCTGAGAAAGTATATAGACGCATTGCTCTCGGTAAGCGTGTTATGCCAAGCGTATTTGCGTCTTGGAAGTTTGTGTTGCCAGCTATCAGTCTTGTGGTAGCTGGAGCCGCTGCCAGCATGAATATTACGTATGGTGCAATTGTCTTAGCCATCGCAAGTTTGCTGGCAAATGGTCTATTCTGGCTCAATCATTCTCGATTGCAGGCCATTTTAAGAAAACGTTTGTCGACATCTTTTTTGCATCCTTTAGCCGGTGTGACTTATTCGGACAGCGCGCTGGATATTGCCATTATGGATGTTGGAGTGAAAAGTTTGCTGTCTAGAATGGATGCCATCCGAACTCGTTTTGAAGATGAATCCTTAAAAGTGTCTGAGCAATCCAAAGTTGGCTTAGCGTTAACCGTTGAGACCACGAAAGGAATGTTAAGTCAGCAGCACGAAACACAAGACGTTGCGGCGGCGATGCAACAAATGACCACGACGATAAATGACGTTGCCCAGCATGTGCAAATGACAGCTGACAGCGCTAAGTCTTCTTTCGAATCTGCCAAAGTAGGGCAGAAAGTGGTACAGGAAACGCGTCAGTCTATTCGTCAGTTAAGTGAGACAGTGACGGACATTAGTACCACGGTACAAGAACTGGCGAATCATTCGGAGAAAATAGCCCAAGTGGCACAAATGATTGACCAGATTGCAGAGCAAACTAACTTGTTGGCGCTAAACGCAGCGATAGAAGCGGCACGTGCTGGTGAACATGGGCGTGGTTTCGCGGTAGTCGCCGATGAAGTTCGTCAGTTAGCACAAAGAACTCAAGGATCGACAAAAGACATCCACCATATCATAGAGACCTTACGCAGCGGTGCACAAAACTCCGTGGTGATAGCGAATCAAGGCAAGCAAGACGCGGTAGAAGGCTTAGACAAGATAGCGGAAATGGAAGCCTCGTTTGAAACAATCGTTGGCGCGGTCTCCAATATTAGTGACATGGCAATGCAAATGTCGGCTGCGGTCGAAGAGCAGGCGCAAGTATCAGAAGATATTAATAAACAGGTGGTACGTATCTCCGACCTATCAATCGAGAGTTCTGAGAAATCCAATCTCTCCAGCGAAAGCATCCGTGTTTTGCAAGGTGTCGCTGATAATATGCACGAATTAGTGGTTCGTTTTAAATAGCGATTCAATGAATTTGTGTGCATCAAAAAACGCCGTTACTCAAGTAACGGCGTTTTTACAGGGAGTTAAATTACGGCAAGGGTAGGGGTTTTAATTGATTGCTGGCATAACGCAAGTTGATCATCATCAGTTCTTGGCTTGCTTTAGTGTCCCCCATGGCTTTTAGCAAGCGGCTTAATTCTGCAAGTGCTTCACTTTGTGTGTCCAGCGACAAGGCTTGTTCATAATAGTCTCTCGCTTTACCCCATAACATCATAGATTGGCTTAGACGGCCGCAGACAAGGTATAAGTTTGCGCTGGCCGGTTCTTTTTTCAACCAAATTTCACAGTTGCTTAACCGCTTTTTAACGTTATCTAGCTGGATATTGCCGTATTCATAAATTAACGCTTCGGACCATTTATGATTTAAGCTATGGCGAATAAAGCTTTCGGCCTTTGTGTCATCGCCAAAGTGAATCAAGGTTTGAGCGTACAATTGTCGCATTCTGTCATCCTGTGACAAGGTGTCTAGTTTGTTCCATAAACTTTCCACTTCCGCCACGAGATCTTTTTTGTTTTGTCCGAGTTTGTTGCGAAATTTGATTTTATCAAGCAAGGCTAAAAAAGCATTTCTTTCCAGTTCAAGCATATTGTCGTCATCAAAGATACCGTCTTTTTTGAGTGTAGGGGTAAGAGACAGTAAGGCATCCCAATCTTTAAGTTGTGTATAGACAGTGACAAGCATCTTTAAGACTTGCTTGTGCTTTGGTTTTAGCTTTTGCAAACGCAGAAGTGAGGCAAGTGCGCCTTCGTAGTGTTCCTGTTTGATTTGAATCTGACTTTGTGCAAAGCCGATAGCAAATTCCGCTTCGGGCGTTGATTTGTGTGCTAAGCGAAGCAGTGCTTTTGAGCGTTCGGGTTCGTCTTGCTCGCTGGCGGCATAGGCGGCACTGATATAATTTATTAGCGGATAAGGCACCTTTTCAGCGCTATTGGTCAGCAACTTTTCGGCCTTGTTCCAGTTTCCTCCTACCAGCTCTAGCATGCCGCGAATGGTATTACGAGACGCTCGTTTTTGCGCTAGATTCCCCGTGACTTTGGCTAAAGAGTTACTGGGTCTTAGTAAAACAAATAAAATACGCTTTACCCAGCTCATAACAAAGAGAGTGATGATCATAGCGATGATCAAAACCCACAAGCTGGTTTCAAGAGTGACACCATTATAAGCGATAAGGACATAACCACTGTCTTGACGCATGAGCAGACCTAAGACTCCGCCTACCGCCATCATGATAACCAGCAAAAAGAGAAGTTTTCTCATGATTTATCTCCAGGCTCTAGTGGCGTTATGGTGCGATCTTCCATGTCGACTTGAGACGATATGCTGTCTGTAACCACGTCATCGTTTCCGCGTTGGCTCCATGTCTTCATTAACTCTTTCATGGCCACTAATGAATCTCTTGGCATGGGAAGCTCGGGCGCTGGGTTTAATTCTTGCAGTGTGGTTAGGCTGGCCAAAAATGAAACAACTTGGTTAGATTGAGTTTCAAAATGCTCTGTGGTGGCATTGGCGACACGCGATAAGGCCTGTTGATAAATAACCGGCTTGCCCTTTATAAGCGCGACTTGGGCTATGTCCAATTGCAGCTGAATGCCTGTTACTAGTTGCTGATATTGTGCTGGTGGAAGAAGTGCGGTGATGGGTTTGTGATGGTAATTAATCACCACCAATGAACGAATAGACTGCCAAAAGCTCCCCAGTACCGAAGCGATTTTCCCTGTTGCTGTGTCGATAGTGGAATTTTCTGTGGTGACTTTTTCTGCGGCATTGGCTTGCCATTCTTTTGATGGTTCCCGTTGAGGCAAGGATTTAACATTGTCGTATAACGCATTAAGTTTGAGGTAAGCGCCTTCTAAATCAAATTGACTGAGAGACTTTAACGCTTGAATGTCTTTAGCAAGGGCTTTGCGGGTTGCAAAAACGATAGGGTCTTCTAGTGCATTAAGAATGTCGTCCGCGTTGCTAAGAAGCGTGACCGCACCACTGTTATCTGACTCAAGTAATAAACGTTGATTGGCCAGACGTATTAAGTATTCTGCTTCTGCTAATTTCCAATCTTCCTTCGTGGTGTGACTAATTCGGTTGAGCTTAGTCTCAAGCGTGGTCAGTTTGTCGTCTTGTTGTATTTGTGCCGCAGAGAATTGCTCAGTTTGTTTTTGGAGAGTGTGTTCTGAACGAGAAATCTGCTCAATCAGCTGGTTCAGTTGCGCTTTATTAACGGTGTTTGTGTCGATTTTGTTGTCGAGGTTGGTTTGTGCCTCGATCAGCATAGCGATCTCTTTTGGCAGTGTGCTTTGCGTGCTTTGATAATATAGCCATCCACTTGTTGCCAAAGCAATAAGTGAAATTCCGAGTGAAACGGAGGCAAACACGGCGTTATACGATAAAGGTTGCGCCTTTGTTTCAGCGATCGTTGTCGTGTCACTGGACGGAGAATCAGTTTCAGCCGGTGTCTGAATAGCTTCAATAGCGCCGTCTACCTGTTGATCTTGCTTGTTGTTTTCAGTCATGCTGTTTTCCTATGTGAAATTCCGTCGCTTTGATCAAGCTATTATCGTCAGCGCCCTCTGCGCAAGAGGCATGTATCCACCCCATTTCTTTTGCTTGCTGATTGACTCTATCACTGGGGGTCAATATAGGGAGCGTTTTCCACTCGGGCTTATGTTGTGTTGCGTACTCTGAAAGATGATGTAAGCCTTCTCCACTGGTTACCCATATTAAATGTATATCGGGTAACATGAAAAAAGTTTGAGCCGTGTAGTGCGGTTTTTTTCTTTCATACAGAGAAAGGTAACGGACTTTTGCTCCTCTTTCTTCCAGCTTATCGCCTAATTCTGGCCTACCACCTAGACCTCGAATAATTAATACTCTTTGATCTTTCATTTTGGCGGGTTTCAGCCATTCAAGTAGCGTTTCTGTTGTATGTCCAGGATTTGAAATCGCTGGAATGCCAGCGTCCAAAAGTGCTTGTGTTGTGCCTTTTCCGATACCAATCCAATGCACGCCGACAGGCAGCATGGGCCAACAGGCATCTAGCCAATCCGCCGCCAGTCGTGCTGCATTTTTACTGACAAAAATGACATATTGAAACGTATCAATATCAAAAACCTGTGACCGTATGGCGGCTTTTTGCTGCACGTCTTCTACGGGGACTATTTCCAGCATAGGTAAAGGAACCGCTGTCCAGCCATGGGCAAGAATACGTTCACAACTGAACGTATTTTCTGGTTCGGGTCGAGTGATAAGAATATGACAGTCTTGCACCAATGTTTCGCCTATTTTATCTATTTGTATAAGGCGTCAAGAATGACGTCAGCGCCACGAGCCAGTAAGTCGTCAGCTAATTGTACGCCAAGCGACTTGGCATCGTCTTTGTGACCACGTATTTCGCCTTCGATCATGGTTTTGCCGTCTGGGCTGCCCACCAATCCTCTTAGCCAAATCGTGTCGTCCTCTAAGATGGCAAAACACGCAATCGGCGCTTGGCAACCGCCGTTAAGACGCTCGTTTACGGCGCGCTCTGCGGTGACGCGAATGGCCGTTTCTTCGTGTTGCAACGGGGCTAATAGCTGAATGGTTTGCACGTCATCGGAACGGCATTCAATGCCCATAGCGCCTTGGCCGCCAGCCGGGAGGCTGGTTTCTGCTGGAATTCTTTGTTTAATGCGGTCAAACATTTCAAGGCGAACCAAGCCGGCGGTTGCCAGAATAATGGCATCATACTCGCCATCATCCATTCTTCTTAGGCGTGTATTCACATTGCCACGCAGATCTTTGATAACGAGGTCTGGGCGATTCATGCGTAGCTGACAAGAGCGGCGTAAGCTGGATGTACCAACAACCGCACCTTGTGGTAGTTCTTCTAGAGAGGTGACTTTATTCGATACAAAGGCATCGCTTGGGTCTTCGCGTTCGCAGATGACAGCTAAGCCTAGTCCTTCTGGAAAAGCCATTGGCACGTCTTTCATAGAGTGCACAGCAATGTCGGCGCGGCCATCCATTAGAGCGCTTTCGAGTTCTTTGACAAAGAGTCCTTTGCCACCAATTTTGGAAAGGGGAGAGTCTAAAATCTGATCGCCTTTTGTGGTCATGCCAAGCAATTCAACGATCATCTCTGGATAGAGGCTTTCTAGTTGCGCCTTGACGTTATTGGCTTGCCAAAGGGCCAGCTGGCTTTCTCGGGTTGCGATCACAATTTTATCTTTCACTGCATCTCCTCATGACGTGTCGATGGATCAATATCTTACCATTGTTTGTGCTAATGATACTCGCTAAGGCGTACCTCGTCATCTTTCAATGCTTTATAAGTCGAGGCGCTTAATGTACTCTTGGCAACTGTTTGAATTTGTGTGGGAACCAACCGAATGACGGATACTAATAAAACCACGAACCAGCAATGGGGTGGTCGTTTTTCTGAGCCTGTTGATGCGTTTGTCGCGCGTTTTACTGCATCTGTTGAGTTTGATCAACGTATGGCGAAACAGGATATTCAAGGGTCAATTGCCCATGGCAAAATGCTCGCGAGCGTGGGTGTTTTGACAGAAGAAGAACGAGATCATATCATTCAGGGATTGACTGAAATCGAGGGTGAAATTGCCCGTGGCGAGTTTGAATGGTCGGTTGAGCTTGAAGATGTTCACATGAATATTGAAGCGCGTTTGACTCAAAAAATTGGCATTACCGGTAAAAAACTGCATACGGGTCGTTCACGCAATGACCAAGTGGCGACGGATATCCGTCTTTACATGCGTGACGAAGTGGATTTCTTACTAGAGGAAATCACTCGCCTGCAACAAGGGATTTTGAGTTTGGCAGAGAAAGAAGCCAATACCATTATGCCGGGTTTTACGCATTTGCAAACGGCTCAGCCTGTGACCTTTGGTCACCATTTAATGGCTTGGTACGAGATGATGCAGCGCGATTATGAACGTTTAGTGGATTGTCGCAAACGCATTAATATTTTACCGCTTGGCGCCGCTGCGCTTGCTGGTACGACGTACCCAATTGACCGTCATATGACCGCCGAGTTGTTAGGCTTTGAACGCCCAACTTACAACTCGTTGGATTCAGTCAGCGACCGAGACTTTGCCATCGAATTCACCGCCACAGCTTCTATTATTATGATGCACATGTCCCGTTGGGCAGAAGAAATGGTGATGTGGGTGTCGGCTCAGTTTAACTTTATTTATCTGCCAGACCGTTTCTGCACCGGCTCTTCTATCATGCCGCAGAAGAAAAACCCTGATGTGCCTGAGTTAGTGCGCGGTAAAACGGGTCGAGTATACGGTCATCTGATGGGGTTGCTAACCCTGATGAAGTCACAGTGCTTGGCGTACAACAAAGACAACCAAGAAGACAAAGAGCCGCTGTTTGACACAGTGGATACGTTGAAAGGTTCCTTGCGTGCCTTTGCCGACATGATTCCAGCCATTGAATCCCGCAAAGAGCATATGTACGAAGCGGCGCGCCGTGGATTTTCGACAGCAACCGATTTGGCGGATTATCTCGTTCGTCATGGCGTTGCTTTCCGTGATGCCCATGAAGTGGTCGGTAAAGCCGTCGGCTACGGTGTAAAAACCGGCAAAGACTTGTCTGAAATGACCCTAGAAGAACTGCAGTCTTTTGGCAGTATGATCGAAGCTGATGTGTTTGATGTATTGACACTTGAAGGCTCGGTCGCCGCTCGTAATCACATTGGCGGAACCGCCCCTGTGCAAGTACTAAAAGCGGTTGAACGTGCTAAAGCAGATCTTGCGACACGATAAATACGTCTCAGGTCGTGCCATAAGTCGTAAATGATGTAGACATATAAACGAAAAAAGCGAGCTTCGGTTCGCTTTTTTGTTTTTGCGGGTTGGCCTTTAGGGTAACAACCTAAGGGAAACTAGTGCGATCTTAAGGCCTGAATAAAAAACAGAATAAAAAAGGTGCGCATTGGCACACCTTTTTTGACTCTGCTGTTGTAAAGGTAGCAGCAATGGCTAAGCAAAACGAAATTTCTTGATTTGATCGCTTAATGCATCCGTCATGTCAGTGATCATTTTACTGCTCTGTGAAACGTGACGAGAGTCTTCTAGCACTTTTTCTGAGACGGTTCGGATCCCCATTAAACTGTGGTTTATTTCTTCTGCCACCGCGCCTTGTTGTTCTGCCGCTGAAGCAATTTGCATGCTACGGCCAGACACGTCATCAATTTGTTCTAAGATGGTTTTTAGATTTTCAACGGCCATGCCGAGACTGTGCGCCCCTTGGCTGGCTTGCTGAGTACTGGCAGACATGGAGGAGGAAGCCGCTTTCGATTGCTCTTGCAGTTTCTCAATGATGGCTCGTATTTCAACTGTTGATCCTTGAGTACGGCTAGCAAGAGTACGAACTTCATCCGCGACAACAGCAAAGCCGCGTCCAGTTTCGCCTGCGCGAGCCGCTTCAATGGCGGCGTTTAATGCTAATAAATTGGTTTGTTCTGAAATGGCGCCAATCACACCGAGTACAGAGTCAATGTCATTTGTTTGTGCGAGTAACTGGTTAATGACTTCGTTGGCACTGATCATTTTTTGCGTCAAATCTTGAATATTGTTGTTGGTTGTATTGATGTCATGATTGCTTTTTTGAGTTGTGTTATGCGCTGACTGAGACAGGTCAGCCGTATCCTTAGCGTGTTGAGCCACTTGATTAATCGACTGAGACATTTCATTCATGGCAGAAGAAAGTTGCTCAACTTCGAGGAATTGTTGATTCATGCCTTGTTGCGTGTGCATAGAGTTGCTGTGCATGGTTACACAAACCGTTTGCAGTTCTACAATGGCCTGGGCCACTCTTGTGAGTGTGGTGTTAAGCGATGCCGAGACGGTATTGGCGGCACTGGCCAGTAAACCAATTTCATCGCCACGATCCAAATTCAGTTGCTGGGTCATATCACCCTCTGCAATGTGCTGTAGATGAGTCGTCACCAGCTTTAGTGGGCGAGTAATATTTCTTACTGTTATCACACTCAATATTAAGGCAAGCAGAATTAAGCTTGATTCAATGACCGCAGATTGAGTAAAGGTTGACCAAAAATCCGCCTTTACATCGCTGTAAAAAACACCGCTACCAATCAACCAGCCCCAAGGTTGATAGCCTTTTACATAAGAGACTTTCTCTTCCGGTGTCGTCACATTGGGGCCTAAATAAGCGTATTCAACATAGCCTTCATTTTGTTTCTTAACCACATCAACCATGGCTTGCCACTGATGTTTACCATTAGGATCGGTCACATTCTTCATGTTCTTGCCGTTCAATTCAGGCTTTAAAGGGTGCATGACTAAATTTGTGTCCAGGTCATTTACCCAAAAATAACCATCGTCACCAAAGCGCAAAGCGGACAAGGCCGCTAATGCTTGTTTTTTGGCTTCTTCTTCACCTAGGATCGGGGCTTGTGTTGCATAGTAGACGAGTAATGAATGGGCGTTACTTACCTGTTCTTTAACTTGTAGTTTTCGGTTGTCGAGTTGTTCCTTGTATAAACCGCTGTAAGCAATGCCTTCAAATATCACCAGAAGGGCCACCAGTGTACTGATCAATATCCACAATTTCTGACTCACTTTAAGGTTGGTAAGGGGCATATTGTTTCATCCTAGTCATATGTTTTTGAATTACATGGGTATTCAAGCAAGATATTAGCCAAGGTGTGTGACTGGCTGATGAAAAATACGTACTGAGTCGAATAGGTGATTTTTGTCTTGCTTGTTGCGGCACAGGTGATGCTTTTAAAGTAGGCGTTACGTCAGGAAGGAGAACTCTGATGACTTCTTTTGGTGCAACATGACATTTGTTGTTTTATGAGACATTATTGACCTTAGTTAAGCTCATTAAACAGATGTCGACTTCTTCATTTTGATCTCTCAAAACGGACCCAACTATGCCATCTTTAGATTTAAACGAGTTAATTGTGTTACGTAAAACCCTTCATCAGCATCCTGAACTGTCTAATCAGGAGCAAGCCACGGCGGTTCGAATTCTGAATGAGTTTCAGGCTTTCTCGCCGGATGAGATTATTACCGATCTCGGCGGGACGGGTCTGGCGTTTGTGTTTAATGGCGCAGATAGCGGACCAACTACCTTGATTCGCAGTGAGTTGGATGCCTTACCGATTGAAGAAACCAACAATTTTGACCATCGTTCACAGGTAAAAGGCGTGTCTCATAAATGCGGTCATGATGGGCACATGAGCATTGTCACCGCACTGGGGGCGGAATTGGCGAGAAATCGCCCACAGAAGGGTCGTGTTGTGCTGTGTTTTCAACCAGCAGAAGAAACCGGTATGGGAGCGATTCAAGTCGTAAAGGATGCGCGTTTTGTCGATCTTATGCCTGATTATGCTTTTGCATTGCACAATTACCCTAGTCTAGAACTAGGTAAAGTTGCGGTTCGAGCAGGCACGTTTAACTGTGCTTCGAGGGGCATGATTATCCGTTTAAAAGGCAAAACGTCCCATGCAGCGCATCCTGAAAATGGTGTTAGTCCAGCGAATGCCATGTGTAAGATCATCCAAGAATTAAACTCGTTACCAGCAAACATTCCACAACAAGCCGCACTAGGGCGAAACTGGGTAACCGTAATTCATGCTAAGCTGGGGGACATTGCCTTTGGAACGTCTCCAGGTGACGCCGTGGTCATGGTGACGTTGCGCAGTGAAAGTAATGACGGGATGCACACTCTGGTTGAGGAAGCCGAGCGATTCTCTCAAACGGTGGCAAAAAGTGAAAACCTAAGCATTTCGTTTGAATACGATGATGTGTTTCAAGCCAGCGTGAACTCTCAGCTAGGTTGTGATTTGGTGGTCAGTGCCTGTGAAGCCACGCAAACACCTTTTGTCTTGCTTGATGAGCCAATGCGTTGGTCAGAAGACTTTGGTCAGTTTACTGCCACAGCCAAAGAAGGCGCGATGTTTGCTTTGGGTGCTGGGCAATCCAGTCCACAATTGCATAATCCTGATTATGACTTCCCTGATGCTTTGATTCCTATTGGGAACGATTTGTTTTTAGATATTATTCGAAAAATCAATGGCCTGGAGGTGTTAACATGATCCGTTATCGCACTGCGACTTTAGCTGATCTTGTTGATGTAAAAGCTTTGCTTTGGGATCAAGGTCCTAATCAATGGAACTACCTAACCGAAGAGGGTGTTGAGGCTGAGTTTGCTTTGGTTGAGCAAGGTTTGGCGATGGTCATGGTGGCTGTGGATAAAGAGCAGATTATTGGTTTTGCAGTGCTGATGGATGGTGAGGTGGGCCTCGATACCCTTTCTCAGTATTGTACGTTAAGTGAGATTGGTTATATTGGTGACGTTGTGGTGTCTAGTGTGTATGCGGGCCAGGGGATTGCGACGAGACTACTGCAGCTTTGTATTGAAAAATCCAAGCAGAAGGGCGCTCATACAGTATGGATCGAGCGACATGAAGAAAATTTAGCTTCTGCTGGCATGATGAGAAAAGCCGGTTTTCAAATTGTCGATACATTTTATGATCCAGACAAACGATCCGCAGGCTCAAGAAAGACCTCTATTCTTTGTTATACAATACCTTGATGTTGCCCTAGCCCGTTTTACTTGAGCCTTATTGTCAGGTTGAGAGATCCGCAGATAGGAATATTTCTGAACTATTACGCAATACGCCTACGCTTGGGTGATATCTTTAAACGCCTGAAATTGCGATAAATACACTTTGCCAGTGAGGTGTTGCAAAAATCCACTGCATTCTAGATGATCCATAACGGGTCCTTTCACTTCTGAAAGCGAAAGTGTAATGTTCAAGCTGCTAAGTTGAAGATTTAAGGCTTCGAGCATTTCCAAGGCGCTGAAATCAATTTCATTAACCGCACTGCATTGAATAACCACATGATTGATCTCTTTACGCTGACTGATGGTGTCTATGATGTGATCTTCCAAAAAAGTCGCATTGGCAAAGAATAAGCTTTCATCAGGTCGTAAACAGAGTAAGTGAGAAGAGGTTTCCACGTCGTAGCGTTTTACATTGCGGAAGTGTTCAGATCCCTTGATTAAGCCAACTTCGGCTACGTGTGGCTTCGAAGTACGATACAAATGCAAGGCAATCGATAACACTACGCCAGAAGCCACGCCGACTTCCACACCCAGCAATAGGGTAATGATTATGGTGGCGAGTACGGCATAGAAATCACTACGTGAAAACAGCCATGTCTTTTTCAAGATAGAGAAATCGATCAAGGTAGTGACCGCGACAATGATGGTCGCCGCCAATGTGGCCTTAGGCAAAAAGTACAGCATCGGCGTTAATAATAAAGATGCAATCATAATACCTAGAGCCGTCATCACACTGGCAAGCTGAGTTACTGCACCAGCATCAAAGTTGACCACGGAGCGAGAAAATCCCCCTGTCACCGGAAAACCACCTGATATCCCTGAGGCGATGTTGGCGGCACCTAAGCCGATCAGTTCTTGGTTCGGTTTGACTTTTTCCCGTCTTTTGGCGCCTAGTGTTTTCCCTACGGAAATAGATTCCACATAGCCAATGATTGAAATCATCAATGCCGGCAAAGCGAGTTCTTTAATCAGCTCTAGTGAAGGCAAGGTCAATGTCAAACTTGGTAATCCAGCAGGAATATGGCCCGTTATGGCTACCCCGTGGGACTGTAGATCGTACAGATAGACAATCGCCAAGCTAGAAAGCACGCCAAGAATCGGCGCCGTTTTCGCCAACGACGCAGCGGATGCTTCAGGTACTGTTAGCATGATCAAAACTCGCTTGGCGTGACGACGAGCCAGCAGCAAAAATGCGATCACGGAAACGCCAATCACAAAGGTAATTGGCTTAAATTGCTCGATGTTTTCCAACATGGACAACAATTGTGTAACGACGTTGTCGCCATGGGCTTGGATGCCCAGAATGTGCTTTAACTGCCCCAAAGCAATGATGATTCCTGAGGCGGTAATAAAGCCTGAAATCACCGAATGAGAAAGAAAATTAGTGACCATGCCGAGTTTCATTACACCCATGATCATCAACATCACACCAGATAGGAGAGCAAGAGTGATGGCACCTGTCAGGTAACTTGCTGTGCCTTGTTCGGCAATGACGGCAAGTGCCGTCGCCGTCATCAGTGACGCCACAGCAACAGGGCCAACAGATAAAGTGGTGCTTGTTCCAAACAGTGCGTATAAAACCAAAGGCAAAATACTGGAATATAAGCCCACTTCTGGCGGTACCCCAGCCAGCATGGCGTAAGCCAGCGACTGAGGAATCAGCAACATAGTGACGATGAAAGCCGCCGTGGCGTCTTGGCTGAACTGGCTGCGATTATAGGTCGTTAACCAAGACAGAGCAGGAATGAAACGAGCAATGGTCATCTTAAATCTCTCATTACTTACGCATTGTCGGTTTAACGAACCATTCATGGCCTTTCAGCATACCGTGCCAGTAGAACGGAGGCAGTAAATCTTCTTTGAGCATCCAAGCAAGATAGGTGGGTTTGGTGCCATCGTTAAGCCATTTCGGGAAGGTGGGTAGTAGCTTTCCGCCGTAACTAAATTCCGCTAAAACAATCTTGCCGCGCTCTACAGTCAGTGGGCAGGAGCCGTAGCCGTCGTAAATGGCGCTTATGGTCTTTCCATCAATGGCATCGGCAATGTTTTGTGCCACGACTGGCGCTTGTTTGCGAGCTGCTGCCATGGTTTTTGCGTTTGGTGTGTTGCTGACATCACCCAGTGACCAGATGTTTTTGAACTGGGTGTGTTGCAAGGTTTCCTTATCCACATCCACCCAACCAGCCGCATCCACCAATGGGCTATTGCGGATAAAGTCTGGTGCCGTCTGAGGTGGACAAACATGCAGCATATCGAACTCGGTCTCAATGATGGTTTTTTCACCGTCTTTGTTTATGGTGGCGAAATAGGCGCGTTTATTCGGGCCGTCCACCTTCACTAAGTTGTGAGTGAAGTGAGTATTCACTTGGTACTTTTGAATATAACTTTCTAGCGCCGGAACATAGTCCGCAACGCCAAATAATACCGCCCCAGCGTTGTAAAATGAGACATGGATGTCTTTCAGTTTGTCGTTTTTCAGCCAATGGTCACAAGACAAATACATGGCTTTTTGTGGCGCGCCTGCGCATTTGATTGGCATGGGCGGCTGGCTGAATACGGCTTTGCCACCCTTTAGATTTTTCACCAGTTCCCACGTATAAGGCGCCAAGTTGTAACGATAGTTTGAAGTCACACCATTACGCCCCAACGTGTCTGATAAGCCCTCAATGGCATCCCAGTTAAGTTTAATCCCCGCCGCTACGACCAAATATTGATAGGCAATGATTTGGCCGTTTTCGAGCATAACTTGATTGTCATTCGGCAAGAAGGTTTGTACGGCTTCTTTTAGCCATGTGGTGTGGGCGGGAATCACGTCGGCCATGTTGCGGCGCGTATTGGCTGCTTTAAACACACCACCGCCAACCAGCGTCCAGCCAGGCTGGTAAAAATGGCTGTCGGCTGGATCAATTAAGCAGATTTTCAACCCAGGTTTACGCTTTAATAAACTGGCGGCGGTCGAAATACCCGCCGAGCCTGCACCAACCACGACAACATCATATTGAGCATCTGCCTTACTGTTGTTTATAGTAGCGCTTGCCATTGACTCTTGAGCAGCCTGCCAAATCTGGCTTGAGCGGTTGCCAGTACGGCAGTAGGCGTGAATATTATCAGCATTTTTAATCGCCGCCTGAAAGGCTGTGACATCAGATGCAGTCATTTGCCCGCCAGCAAAAGGGATATGCTCAGCGTGAAGGTTCTTTTCTTTCGCATAAGCGGCCACTTCGGAAAACGGCAGTTGTCCTTCTTCTTCCCCATCGGGTCGGTTACAGATGATAAGCGTAACGCCCGAAGCGGCTAACGTGTCTATGTCTTCTAAGCGGATTTGCTCAGAAACGGAATAGTTGTCTGTGATTATTTTGCGTAACATGGCTGTTCTCTCTTTTTATCATGTCACCGACTAAAGTGAGGTGACTTATTGTTTTTGTTGGTAAGAGCTACGATTTATTTAAACGCATTCAACGGAATCTTTAAGTAAGACAAACCATTATTTTCTGGCTCTGGCATGTGTCCTGCTCTCATATTGATTTGCAGAGATGGCAAAATAAGGCGAGGCATGGCCAAGGTTTTGTCGCGGGTTTCACGCAATTCCACAAAGGTTTCTTTGCTGATGCCTTTTTTGACATGAATGTTTAATGCACGTTGGGCTTTGACGGTCGTTTCGTATTCCAACTCACGGCCATTTGGACAATAGTCGTGACACATGAAGATACGGTGATCTTCTGGCAAGGCTAAAATTTTCTGTACCGAATCGAACAAGGTTCCCGCATCACCGCCGGGGAAGTCAGCACGGGCCGTACCTGCATCTGGCATAAACAAGGTGTCACCAACAAAAACGGCATCACCTAATACATGGGTGAAGCAAGCGGGTGTATGGCCAGGAGTATGAAGCGCAGTGCATAACATCGAGCCAACTTGATAGTGCTCACCGTCATGAAACAGATGATCGAATTGTGAACCATCCAGTTTAAACTCAGTGCCTTCGTTGAATATTTTGCCAAAGGTGTCTTGTACTATGGTGATTTGTTCACCAATGCCTATTTTGCCGCCCACTTTGCTTTGAATGTAAGGCGCAGCAGAAAGATGGTCGGCATGGACATGAGTTTCAATGAGCCATTCCACTTTCAGTTTGTGTGTGGTGACGTACTCAATAATGCTGTCGGCGCCTTTGTAAGATGTGCCGCCAGAGGCATAGTCGAAATCGAGTACGCTATCAACAATGGCGCAGCTTGAGGAGGTGGGATCTTTAACCACATAGGAAAAGGTGTTGGAGTCTTTATCGAAAAACGCCGCTACTTCAGGTTTGGTCACTATCGTATTTGTCATGTTTCACCTCGTATCTAATTTTCCATACACTCAAATGATTTTCTCATTTGCTGGTTTAATAACTCTAATAGAGCAGAAAGTGTGCCAAGGTTTTTTGATTTTCTTAAGTTATTGAAATATATGTTTTTAATTTAAAAATAAAAATTTCTAATTAAATTAGAATTGACTAATGTAGAGTCTATTGTCATATTTGACTTAATTTTTTGACAAAAATGGCAATCTCTTTATGAACATCATCGCGTCTGATTCCTCTTCTTTTGATGGTCTAGCCAGTATGTTAGAGGGCTATGATTGTCCAGCCATTTTAGTGTCGGTGGATTACCGAATTCTTGCCATTAATCAGCATTACCGAGATGAATTTGGGGAGGTTCCTTTGCAGCAAAATAAACGCTGTTTTGAAGTCTCCCATGGGTTTAATGTGCCTTGTGATGAAGCGGGGGAAGATTGTCCTCTGTCGGCTACCTTGCTATCTGGGCGTAAGGAACGTGTACTGCATATTCATCAAACCCCCAGAGGTAAAGAGCACGTGGATGTTGAAATGCTGCCGATTCATGACAGCCAAGGACAGCTGCTGTTTTTTGTCGAGTTACTTCGCTCTGTGTCGGTGGCGAGCGTACAAGGCAGCGGCAACAAACTGGTGGGTTCGAGTAAAGCGTTTAACCGCATGTTGGAAAAAATCACTCGAGTGAGTGATAGTGATGCCTCTGTTTTACTGCTTGGAGAATCCGGTAGTGGTAAAGAGCTGGTCGCGCACGCTGTTCATCAGGGCGGTCATCGAGCGAACAACGCCATGGTGACATTAGAGTGCGCTGGGCTGACGGATTCTTTATTTGAAAGCGAGCTATTTGGCCATGTCAAAGGCTCGTTCACTGGGGCACACAGCAACCGCGTTGGCTTAGTTGAATTGGCTAATGGCGGCACACTGTTTTTGGACGAAATTGGCGATGTCCCCTTATCAATGCAAGTGAAACTATTGCGACTCATTGAAACGGGGGCATTTCGTCCCGTTGGCTCTTCCACCGTCAAGCACACTAATTTTCGATTAATTTGTGCCACGCATAAAAACCTCGCGCAAATGGTGAAAGCAGGCGAGTTTCGTCAAGATTTATACTATCGGATCAACGTGTTTCCTATTCATGTGCCTTCCTTACGAGAACGCCAAGACGACCTCGTTTTGTTGACCAACACCTTGTTAAAGCGCCTTAGTAAACGTAAGGAATATCATTTGACAGACACGGCGATGCAGGTGTTAAAGCAATATAATTTTCCGGGCAACATTCGTGAACTGAACAACATTCTTAATCGAGCGACTCTTTTAACCGATACAAACTTGATTGAACGCAGCACCATTGAGGAATGCTTGGAGATCGATCGCGAACTTGATTCACTGACGGTGTCTTTATCTTCGTTGCCTTCATCCAGTGTCAGTCGCCTTGGTGAAGGCGGCGAGTGGCTGGACCTAAAAGCCGCGGAAAAACGTTATCTGTCTGAACTGATGGCGTTTTACCAAGATGACAAAGAGCAAGTCGCCAAGATCGCTGGCATTAGTTTGAGATCCTTGTATCGGAAGTTGGAATAGTTGTTTTTTCAGGATGTTTTACATAAAGTATCAAAAAAAATGCTTTATGGTTTAAATAAGATACTTGTGGTCGAGTTTGTGTCGCTATGAATCCTTACTATAACGACTCTAAAGGTTGAAACAGTAAGGTGAAGATTATGAAAAAAGTATGTCTTATAACAGCTGCTTTGGGTGGCCTAGTGTCAACAAGTGGTTATGCATTTGAGCTGACAAGCCAAGATATTCAAGAGGGACAGAAGATACCGCAAGCGTTTGAGTTTGACGGTTTTGGTTGTTCAGGATCGAATAAATCCCCACAACTGCAGTGGATCGATGCGCCAAAAGGCACGAAAAGTTACGCTATTACTGTGTACGATCCAGACGCTCCATCAGGCAGTGGTTGGTGGCATTGGTCGGCGTTTAATATTCCGGCTTCTATTACGTCTTTGGCTCAAGGTGCAGATTTAACTAAGCTTGGCGCGACAGAACTGAAATCAGATTACGGTAGCGTTGGTTTTGGCGGTGTTTGTCCTCCTCAAGGTGATAATATGCATCGCTATCAATTTACTGTTTGGGCGTTGCCTGTCGAAAAGCTGGATTTAAGCGCAGACGTATCCGCTGCATTAGCAGGCTTTACTGTCCGCAGCATGGCAATTGGCAAGGCTGTGCTAGTTGCGCCTTATAACCGTTAATTATCTATCTAGGAGTAAAAATGCGTCCTGCTTTTAAGGTCAGTCAAATGTATGGTCAGCAAACACAGCGACTGCGCAATGTGGCCATTCTTACTCCTAGTCTTTTCAAAATTCGTTCAGGGCGCAAACGTTTATTTTGGCAGGATGATGTGTTGGACTTTGATGCCTCAACATTATTATTAACGAAAGCAGGACAACAACTGACGTTTGAAAATGAGCCAAGTAAAGAACGCTTTTTGTCCGTGCAGATGATTTTTTTATTGCCGCCTGCAGAAGACATGATACAGATGAGCATTAAGGTAGCTAAGAATGAATGCTCGCCACGTTTTAAACCTAATCGTTCAGTGATGGCGAGTCTCGACTTCTTGTTGGAATTAGATACACAGAGTGTGAGTGAAACGACTCAGGCGTATTGGTTAAATGGCTTTTACCAGCAATTGGCTGAAGCGGGTAAACTGCATCTTATCTTTGAAGGGCATTCAGTTTCTTTTGAACAAAAAATCACCGAGCTTTTACAACAAGCACCATGGCAAGATTATCAATTGGATCAAGTTGCCACGCATTTTTCGATGAGTCGGGCAACTTTGATTCGTCGTTTAAAAGAAGAAAATACGCAGTTTAGAACCTTGCTGACCCGAGTACGTATGAATCATGCTCTTAGCCTGATGCAACAAGGTTACCGCCAACAAATAGACATTGCTGTGCGTTGTGGTTACCAGTCTCAAGAGCGATTTAGCCAGCGCTTTTATAAGTCGTTTGGGATTACGCCAAGTCAGTATATAAGGACGCTTTAAGGGATTTTGTTAAACTTACCCCAGTTTTTTCTTGAAGCGTAATGACGCAATGATAATTCCGCCGACAGTAAAGAGTCCTAGCCATAAGGCATCTTTGCCTAATAAAAGTAGGTTGGCATCTCGTAATGCAATGGCGCGGATCATGCGCATAAAGTGGGTGACAGGCAGGGCTTCGGCAATCCATTGGGCAGCGACTGGCATGGCATCGTAAGGAAACATAAATCCCGAGAGCAATATTGATGGCAAGAGAATAAATATGGTCATCTGCATGGCTTGTAATTGTGTTTTGGCAATAGTAGATAGTACCAATCCAAGGGTTAAGCTGGCAAAAATGAACAAAACGGAGCTGCCAAGTAGTGACAGCAAGTTGCCTTTAATGGGCACAGAAAACACCCAATGACCCACACTTAAAATAATGGCGACTTGTAATAGTCCGACTAAAACGTAAGGCGCTATTTTCCCTATCATGAGTTCGATAGAACGCACTGGCGTGGTGATGAGAAATTCCATATTGCCGTGTTCATGTTCCCGAACGATGGCAGATGACGTAAATAAAATCATTGTCATGGTTAGAATAACGGCCACCAACCCCGGAACAATATTCACCACAGTTCTTTGCTCTGGATTGAAGTATTGCACCACTTCGAAACTTGGCGCGGTGCGTGTTGCGCTATGGTTTGCCACTTCGTCTAGGGGCATATTGCGCAATGCTCTGATACTTGAAGCTATGACAGTATCCGAGCCATCGACTATCCATTGGCCTATCGGCTGAGTGAGTGGTGAGTCAGCCTGCTTATGATCATAGAGTGGGTGATTGAATAGGCGACGAGTCATATCGGCTGGCAAATACAGTACGGCTCTAATGTCGCCTTTGGTGATCGCGATTTCGGCTTCTTTTATGGAGCGATAACGAGCAATAAAGTCGACGGATTGCGTGGCTACCAGCGCTTGTTCGACGGCTCGGCTTTCTGATGTTTGGCTGAGGTCGACAAGGCCGACAGGAATGTGTCTGGCGTCGGTATTAATGGCGTAGCCAAACAGCATAAGTTGTACCAGCGGTATCATGATAATCATTCCGAAGGTCATTCTATCGCGGGAAAGCTGCTTCAGCTCCTTAACGAAAATGGCATAGATTCTGATCCATATGCTAATCCCCATGGCGTCCTCCGGTACAGGTGACAAAGACATCTTCAAGGCTAGGACGCGCTAGTAGGGTTTCTCTGCCATGGCTGAGTTCAGATATGAAGAGCAGAGGGTTTTGTACTTTTTTCTTCACTAGTACTCTTAGATGCGCACCAATTTGTGCGGCAGAGAGAATGTCGGGGTGTTGGGTTAGAGTCTGTTTGAGTTGTCTTAGCTTGTTGCCACTGACTTCCACAACGGTGGCAGGCATGGCATTCATCAAGGCTTGAGGAGAGCCATCGGCGCGTTTATTACCTTCTTCCATAATCGCCAAGGCGTGACAGCGTTCGGCTTCATCCATGTAATGGGTGGATACTAAAATAGTCGTACCAGCGGCACAAAGGTCGAACAATCTTTCCCAGAATTCGCGACGATTTTCTGGGTCAACTGCAGAGGTTGGTTCATCGAGAAATAACAACTCAGGTGAATGTAGTGTGGCGCAGGCCAGAGCAAGTCGCTGTTTTTGTCCACCACTCATGGAGCCTGCAAATTGTTTTGCTTGTTTTTCTAAATCGTATAACGCGAGCAATTCCTCGATGCGGGCTTTTTTGCGCTTTCCAGCAAAGCCATAAATGGCACCGACAAAATTTAGATTTTCTCGCACGGTTAGGTTGTCGTATAAAGAGAATTTTTGCGTCATGTAACCGATGCGTGTTTTTAGCGACTCTTCGTGACCTAATAGCGGTTTGCCCAAAATAGTGACGTCGCCTTCGCTGGCTTCTAATAAGCCTGTGAGCAGACGGATGCTGGTGGACTTTCCACAACCATTGGGACCAAGAAAGCCATAAATACTGCCTTTAGGGATGAGTAGATCGAGCTTGTTTACGGCAATATTTTCGCCAAAACGTTTGGTTAATCCTCTGGCTTCAATGGCGTATTCCATTTTTTCGCAGTGGTCGAAAGTCATGGTAAGCGCACCTCAACGGCAAGTCCTGTGGGCAGCTGGTTAGCGTTGATGAGATCAATATCTGTCAGATACATCAGGCGTGCTCTGTCTCGTTCATTGAGCGCATAAAATGGCGTATAAGCAGGTTGCGAGCGGATATTTCGTACACGACCTTTGATGGGCGATTCGAGACCATCAGCAAACACTTCAATAGCGTCGCCAGCTTTGATCTTGGTTAACGCGCTGGCTGGCAAATAAACTCTTGCATAAGGATGACCTGAAGACAGCAAGCTAATCAACTGAGTGCCTGCGGTAACACGATCTCCTTCGTGCCAAGGTAGCGTATCAATTGTGCCATCAATGGGGGCTTTAAGGGTGAGGTCTTCACGGGCTTTGGTTTGCCATTCAAGGGCAGCCTGTGCGGCTTGCACCTTAGCATTGGCTTGGGCGATGTCTTCTTCACGGGCGCCATTTTTTAGCTCTAACCACTGATCATAAGCTTGCTGTGCCTTGGCTTTGTTGCTGTCTCTAGCGGCTTTGGCCGCATCAAAATCGGCTTTGCCAACCACATTGCTTTGATAGAGCTTTTCGATGCGCTGGTATTTAAGTTCAGCTTCTTTACTGGCGGCTTGAGTGGCTTCTAACGCGGCGAGTGAAGCGCTTAATTGTTCTGGTCGTGTGCCAGCCGTTAATACGCTAAGAGCGGCATTGGCTTGAGCAAGCTCGGCTTCGCGTTGGGCAATAAGAGCATCGACACTGCGTGTGTCTAACCTTAGCAAAATATCGCCTTGGAAGACTTGCTGCCCTTCGCTGACGTTTACTAAAACAATCTGTTCTGCGGTGGGAGCCGATAAGGTGATTCTATCACGCTCAATATTCCCCATGGCATAGGTTGATTCTTCAGCTTGGCAAGCGCTCAGCAAGGCGAGCAGCAAGGCGGATAATAAAATACTACGAGTTTTCATTATGGTTCCCCTTAGTCTGGTTAAGAGGGGGTGAAAAAGAAAAAAGACCTTGTTCTAAGAGGGTTTGATTGTGATCAGCAATACTTAACAAACAGTCTTCTTTGAGTTCAACCCCAAGTTGCTGCTGAAGGTATTTTGGTGCTAAGACAGGGAAAATCATTAAGCTAACAAAACTTAGACGAACCCATGTAGGATCCAGATTGGGATTAAGGTGTTTTTGTTTCTCAAATATTTCAATCCATTTGTCAGAGCGTTTCAAAATATTGTCGATGATGTCGCTTAAAATACCAAACGCCACAGAGTTATCTTGTTGGCTCAGTACCGGTAGAATCAATTTTGGCAGCATGGGATTGTTCGCAATCATTCGATAGTAGGTCTGCATCAGCAGTAATGGATTAGGTGGCGAATTAGGGTCTATATCCGCTTGAAATTGGTCAATCACGGGTGCCAAGGTTTCTTTTATAACGGCTTCAAATAATCCTGCTTTAGAACCAAAATAATAGCGGATCATCGCGGCATCAACTCCCGCTGAAAGCGCGATTTTTCGTATTGATACCTTGTCAAAGCCTTGCTCAGCGAAACACCGTTTGGCAGCCGAAATTAAGCTTTTCCGAGCAGAATCTTGATGCTTATCAGACTGTTTAGGGCGACCCATTCGGGTGGTCATGGTTGGCTCCAGCTTATTAATTCATCTGGTGATGAATATAGGCTATTTAGTTCCAATAAGTGATGTAGATAATTCCTCAAAAAGTTATTTAGTGAGGAGTTACTGAAAAGAGTGCGTTGTTTTCTGTTCTGTTACGAGACAAGAAAACAGACAGCTGAATAGTGTTATTCAACTGTCTGAGCGACTTAGATAGGAAAGACTTAAGCAAACTGAAACTGTTTGATTTTGCGGCTTAGTTCGTTTGTCATTTGTGCAATCATGGCGCTGCCTTCCGACACTTGTCGGGAGTCTTCGAGTACTTTTTCCGACACTTCACGAATGCCCATTAAGTTATGATTGATTTCTTCGGCCACGGTACCTTGTTGCTCCGCAGCAGAGGCGATTTGATGGCTACGCGCTGATACATCATCAACCTGTCTTAGCATATTTTTTAAGTTTTCTGCAGCGACGTGCATTCTGTCGGCACCACTTTCTGCTTGGCGTGTGCTGGTGGCCATCGAGGTGGACGCTTCTTTGGATTGATGTTGAAGCTTTTCGATGATGCTGCGTATTTCGACAGTAGAGCCTTGAGTTCGGCTGGCTAACGAACGTACTTCATCCGCCACGACGGCAAAGCCACGGCCAAGTTCACCCGCTCGTGCGGCTTCAATGGCGGCGTTTAAAGCAAGCAGATTGGTTTGCTCAGAAATGTCACCGATTACACCCAATACAGAGTCTATGTCGCCCGTTTGCTCCAACAGTTTAACAATGACATCGTTAGCGCCTTCGATGTTTTTGGTCAAACTTTGAATGTCTTCGTTCGTGGCGTCCAAATCTTGGCTACTTTGGCGTGTGATGGTTTGCACCATTTGTGTTGCATCGGCTGTGTCTTTGGCGTGTTGTGCCACGTCTCGAATGGAATAAGACATTTCATTCATGGCGGTGGCGAGTAATTCGACTTCTTGAAACTGGTTATCCATACCTTGTTTAGTATGCAAACTGTTGCCTTGCAGTTGCACGCAGACGGCTTGTAGTTCTGTAATAGCGTGATCCACTTCCAGTAAGGTGTCATTTAATGAGTTGGATACGTGATTGGCCGCATTGGCCAAAATACCAATTTCATCGTCACGTTGCATGTCTAATTGCTTGGTCATGTCACCCTCTGCGATGTGTTGCAAATGTTCTGTTACGGTTTTCAACGGGCGAGTAATGTTGCGAACAATGGTCACACTGCTGATCAGGGCAAGTAATATGAGAATGAATTCGATGCTGGCCGATTGCTTAATGGTCGCCCAGAAAATGTCTGTTACGCTGCTGTACAACACACCGCTGCCAATGACCCAACCCCAAGGTTGATAGCCTTTTACATAAGACACCTTGTCCTCTGAATGCGCGACTTGCGGCCCTTTATAAGCGTATTCTACATAACCCTCACCGTGTTTTTTTACTTCAGACACCATGGCTTGCCAGTGCGAAAAACCATTCGCGTCCGTGACATTCGCCATATTTTTGCCTTCGTCTTGCGGTTTAAAAGGATGCATGAGCAGTTTGGTTTGCATGTCATTCACCCAGAAGTAGCCATCGTCGCCAAAGCGCAATGCAGACAAGGCCGCTAGAGCGGATTGTTTTGCCTGATCGTCTCCAATCACAGCGGCTTGGTCTCCATAGTATTTGACGAGAGAATACGCGCTGTCTACTTGCTCTTTGACTTGCAGTTGTCTGGCGCTTAACAGTTCACTGTGCAGCTCGCTGTAGGCAATGGCACTAAAGACGATAAGTAATGTGACTAAGGCGCTAATAAGCCCCCAAAGTTTATAGCTTACTTTTATTGAGCTGAGCTTCATATGACATCCCTTCAAGGTGTGAGTTTGTTTTATAAGCAGGGATTATGGGCCTGAGTCCTGAAAAGAATTGTGATCGAAATCAAAACAAAGACACTTTGCTTAATATTTCTCTAAGATCCTCAGCATGAGGATATTGTTGGATTGAATATCGGCTTATTGATTCCTATGGCATCATTATTGCTTGCTTTTATCCAAGATAAATCAAATCAACAGGACGGGTTCCTGTTAGGCAAAGGCGCCTGAATCTACAGCAATCACGCTGTTGTGGATTCAGGCGCCTTTTTTTGTTCGGCATTGGAGAGACAGGAACATGAAGTGGCTTACTTATCCGGCATTTTTATTGCTGCACACCCTAGGCATTATCGGCATGCTGCGGACTTTACTGGTGATTGGTCTAGTCGGTGGAGGTATTCGATTCGTTACATCCTCGCCGCTAGTTGAGTGGCTATGGGGGATATTGGTGTATTTCGCGATGGCCAGCCTGTGGCTTATTTTGCAAGAGATCGGCCAATTGCAGCGTTACTGTGAAACAACCGCTTCAAATCGCTCCAACGACTCTGTGCGTGTGGGGCAATGGCGGCTTCTTCAGCCGGTGAGCCGTGGATTTCAGCAGTGGCTGAACCATGAACAGCGTCAACAACAATTATTGCAGCAGCGCCTGGATGAAATATCTCACTCCTCCCATGAACTCGAACAAAGTGCCGCATTGGTGACACGTAATGCTGAAGGGCAAAGTGATTCGGCGACTGTGGCCGCGGCGGCCGTTGAAGAATTGAATGTGAGCATTGTGCAAGTAGCATCCCTAGCAGCGGACTCGCGACAGAGCAGTGTGGTCGCCAGCGAGCAGCTGGCTGATGGTATTGCTCAGCTCACCAATTTGGTGCGACAGGTGTCTGATATGGCGCAGCAAGCGATCCGTACCGATGCGTTGATCCGTCAATTGAGCAGCAACTCCCACACCATCAATGAAATGTCAGGCACCATTCGTGGTATTGCTGACCAAACTAATCTGTTGGCGCTGAACGCCGCCATTGAAGCCGCGCGAGCGGGCGAGAGTGGTCGAGGTTTTGCTGTGGTGGCCGATGAAGTGCGGCGTTTGGCCATGCACAGCCAAGAGTCTGCCACGGAAATCAGTCGCAACATTGAATCCGTGCAACGACATATTCAACAGGCCGCCGCTCAGGTGTCTGATCTGACAGAATTGGCGAATCAAAGTGCCGAGCGTTCAGAAAAGGTTCGTACTCTGTTAAATCAGGTCCAGCAGCACACCCAGCAACTTACCGCACAAGTCGATCAAGTGGCTGTCAGCACTGAACAGCAGGGGCAAGCGGTAGCAGAAATTGCGGAACTGGCGGATCGGGTTCGTCGTGGCAACGCCGACAATCTGCACGCGGCCGATCAAGCCCGCACCATCGCTCATCATCTGGCTCATTTGACAGGATAATTGGTATGAACAGCATTGATTCCGCACTCCCGCTCTTGTTCACAGTTTTGATCATCATGGCGTTGCTGTTTTATGGACTGCATCGGCGCTTGCAACAGAAAAAACACTTACATCTGCAATCGAATGTTCGGCAATTAGCGGTACTGCGCGTCTTGATTGCTGAGTTTCAGCGTCATCGTGGCCTGAGCAATGGTGTACTCTGTGGTGACACCAGCATGAGTCAAGCGCTTGCGACGACGCGACAAAGCTTAGATCAGCACATCCATGTCGCACAAGCGTTCGACAGCACCCATCGAGAGGCGTGGAAAAGTTTGATTGATCATTGGTCGCGGATGCGCGAAGGACGCAGTCATGATCGTGTGAACAATTTGATGCAGCATCACTTAATCATTCGTAATAGTATTTTTCTCATGGAAGATGTGGCCAGCGAGATTGATCTGACACAAGGTTTACCGGCGTTGGGCTATTTGTCTTGTATCTGGCATGAGGTGATTCAGGCGGCAGAGTGGGCCGGGCAGGCGCGTGCATTGGGGACAGGGATCGCAGCGGCGGGACACAGCAGTGTCGAGCAGCGCGTAAGAATGCATTTTCTCTATCAAAAAATTGAATTGTTGGCGGGTCAAGCTTTCACCACACTGCAGCAACATGCCCAAGCGTATCCGCAGATGGCAGCGTTTCGTTTGTCGCATTGCGAGCAAGTCGTGACGGATTTTCTGCGCTGTATAAAGCAGGAGCTACTCGGTTCAGAAGTCCCTGTGATTGCGGCTAACGCCTATTTTCAACACGCCACTCAGGCCATTGATGAATTGTTGGCCTTAGTGGATACGGCATTGGATCAGTTGCAACAGCAACACGGAAAAGAGTGATAACGCTTACGTCCTTTCAATGCATTTTGCTACTATCCTATGCACCACGGTTTTTATAAGGAAGTACTATGCAATATTCGGTTCTTATTACAGGTTGTTCGTCAGGTATTGGCTTAGCAGCCGCCAAAATGCTTCAAGAGCGTGATTTTCTGGTGGTGGCGAGTTGTCGCAAACAAGAAGACGTTGCCGCGTTGCAAGCACAGGGCATTAAGCATGTTGTGCAGCTGGACTTAGCGGACTCGGCTTCGATAGAAAAGGGCTTGCAAGACACCTTGGCCATTACTCATGGCGAGCTTTTTGCCCTGTTTAACAACGGTGCTTATGGTCAGCCAGGGGCCGTTGAAGATTTGCCTGTGGATGCGCTGCGCGCGCAGTTTGAATGTAATGTCTTTGGCACGCATGAACTGACCACCAAGGTGCTAAAAGTGATGCTGGCCCAAGGATACGGACGCATTGTGAACAACAGTTCAGTACTGGGTTTGGTGGCCGCACCGTTCCGTGGTGCTTACAATGCCAGTAAGTTTGCTTTAGAAGGTTTGACCGATACCTTGCGTTTAGAGCTATTCGATACGCCTATTAAAGTGAGTTTGATCGAACCTGGCCCAATCGAAAGCCGCTTTCGTGCCAATGCGTTGTTGGCTTTGCAAAACAATATCGACATGGACAATAGCCGCCATAAAAAGGGTTATGAAGATGCAATCGCAAGGTTGAGCAAAGAAGGCGTGACGTCATCACAAACCCTGCCCGCCAGTGCGGTGGTGAATAAGCTGATTCATGCTTTGGAATCAACGCGCCCAAAAGCGCGTTATTATGTGACTTTGCCAACCTATGGCGCCGTGTTGATGAAACGCGTACTTCCAACGTGCTTGTTGGATTGGGTTATGCGTCGTCAAGGCGCGTGACGAAGCGTTTTTAGCCAATCGGACATAGCAGACAGATACGCCGTGCGTGCCGACTCGTGCGACAAATACAAGTCGTGAAAGCCTTGAGCAATACTCACTTGAGTGAGATTGGTGAAGGTTTTCTGAGCGGCTTGTTGCATGCTGTCAACATCCAACACCCCATCGCCTTGTTGGACGTCTTCAACCGTCAACTTGCCTATGGTGCTAACAGCCGAATGGCATAACAGGGTCGGGATCTTGATACGCTGATTGGCTAGATTGCGCTGGGCATGAATCACTTCTCTTAACCAATGAAAAGACAAATCAAAACCTTGGGCTGGCTTCCAATCTAGGCGGTAATCCCATTCGCCACCAAAAACGCAATGTATGGTTTTCGCGTAGAGCGAGATTTTTTTGGCGCGTAAATAGGAAAAAGGCAACAAAGAAACCAGTATGCGAATCGGCCAGCTAATGCGATTGAGCACCTTTGGAGGAAAAGGCAGAGCGAGAAAAGGACTATTCAGCATAAGCCCAATGACATTGGGAAAGGCTTTATTGTAATGGCTTTCTCTTTCGGACAAGGCATAAGGTTGCGCCAAATAAGTTGATACGACTAACCCTCCAGTAGAGTGTCCCAACAAGACAAGATTATCGACACCATCTTGTTTTATGGTGGCCAAAGCAATGTCCAAATCTTGACCATACTGTTCAAGCGACTCACACCAATTGGGGGGAGTCGAAGGACGAATAGAGCGTCCGTAGCCCTGTAGATCGAGGGCGTAAAAACGATAGCCCAAATCGACAAAGTGTTCAGCTAAACCGGTTTGAAAAAAATAATCCGTGTAGCCGTGCACATACAAAATGGCGTTGGTTGCGTCAGCGTTGCCAATATGATGGATGAGTGTGGTGTGGACTTGGGTTTTGGGACCCGCAAAGGAAAAAGTTCTGGCGCGAAAATGGGCACCCAATAGGTCTTCACAATCGCTCACTTGCTGCCAGTCTTGTCCTATTGGTGCGCTCATAGTTGGTGCTCTCAAGTGGTTACTTAAACAGGCTGTCACCCAGTTGGTCGATGGTTAACTTGGCCTTGCGTAACGTTATCTCAATGCATTCGTCACGGTTTGGCATTAGATCCGAACGAATAAACTTGTGAGTCTTTTGCGCTTCGCCTTCTCCTTTGGTGATGGTGGCGGCGACGCGATATTGCCCACCCTCATTCATGGGGGCAGGTACAATGGAAAACCCTTTGTGCTCGACTACGTCTTCTGTTTTTTCAGGGGCGCTTTCACCGCCTGCAAATAGCCCCTTGAGGCTAGATAAGATACCCATTGATGTTCTCTCCTACTGATTTTGCTCTATTTTTCGGGGATTTGTGGTAATAGTCAAATCTCGACGTATGATTTATTTTTCAACGTTAACAGAATTACCACAGGATAAGTATTCTGTCGAAGAAAAGTCCCATTATAATGTGTTACTAGCGTTTCCGTTTAATCAGGATATGGGTTTGGACAAAATCATGAGCACTATTAATCAAGTAGCCACCTTGGCGGGGGTTTCTAAAGCCACGGTTTCTCGCGTGTTAAGCGGTGTGACGCCAGTGAAAGAAGAAACTCGATCCCGAGTATTGGCCGCCATTGAAACCTTGTCTTACAGTCCAAATCAGGCAGCTCGATCTTTGGCGAGCAACAAAACCTATACCATAGGTTTGGTGGCGTCGCGCATTGATACCGCTTATTACGGACCCGCAGCGAGTGGGGTGGAAAGGGCATTACGTGGGGGCGACCGCCATGTGATCATTGCGAGTGGCAATGGTTCTTTGGAAGGGGAGCGAGAGGCGGTTGATTTCCTGATCAAACGACAAGTCGACGCGCTGGTATTGGTAACGAACTTTTTATCAGAAGAAGAAGTCGCGGTCATCAATGAACGCTGCCCTGTCTTTGTGCTGAATCAGCAATTTCCAGGCGGAGAAGGGCACAGTATTGTGTTTGATAACTTTGCTGGGGGCGAAATGGCCACCCAGTATCTTATTGATAAGGGACATCAAAAGATTGCCACCGTGACCGGTCCGCTCTGGAAACACGATGCCTATCAACGCTATTTAGGCTGTCAAAAAGCGCTGCAAAATGCCAATCTGCCTCTACATTGTCAGTATGAGGGCAATTTCAGTGCACACTCTGGTATGGCACAGATGGAGGCTATTTTAGCGCTGAAAGATCGACCTACTGCGGTATTCTTTGCCAATGATATTATGGCGATGGGAGCGCTTCATATGTGCGCTCAACAAGGTATCAAGGTACCCGATGACATGGCTATTATAGGATTTGATGATCTTGATATGTCCAAATATTATGCGCCCAGCATAACGACCATAAAATTACCCTTGTACGACATGGCAGAAGCCGCAGCCTATCTGCTTTTAAATACTATTTACGCGACAAAACACCCGATTAAACACCGTTTTTCCCCCGAGCTCGTTGTTCGCCAATCGGCGTGATAACCATTTTCTGTTATTCAAAAAATGCGTAAAAAATATTGACGAGTCCATTTTATTGGCTAATATTTGTTCATGAAAGCGGTTTCATTTCAAGTTTTACCGTTTCAGCTTAAGTCTCTTGAGAGGGAGATTTGAGGACAAAAACCCAATAGAGGATAAAAATAATATGATGGGTAAAAAACTGTTTACTGCCACTTTAGGGGCAGGGTTTATGAGTGTGTCGGTTCAAGCGGCAGATTTAGAAGTGATTCATTGGTGGACATCGGGCGGGGAACAAAAAGCCGTGACGGTGTTAGCGGAAGAGTTCGATAAACTGGGTAATGATAAATGGGTCGATACTGCCGTCGCGCTGGGCGAAAACGCACGAGCATTGACCATGCAGCGTATTCTCGGCGGTGATGCCCCTGGAGCCGCACAATTCAATACCTCTCGTCAGTTCGAAGAATTGATTGAAGAGGGTCTGCTTCTTGATCTCACTCCGGTAGCTGAAAAAGAAGGCTGGACTGATTTTATTCGTCCTTCCAGTATTTTAAACCCCTGTATGAAAGATGGCGGCATTTATTGTGTGCCAGTCAATATTCATTCGGCACAGTGGCTTTGGACCAATAAGAAAGTTTTTGCCGACGTGGGAGTGAAAGAACCCAACACATGGGAAGAATTTTTGAGCGTTGCCCCAAAAATCCGTGAGGCAGGTTACATTCCTTTAGCCTTTGGTGGTCAGGGATGGCAGGAGCGCCATGTCTTTGATGTGGTGCTTATTGGGGTGACAGATGAAGCATTCTGGAATCGTCTGTGGAAAGACAAGAGTGTGGACGCGGCGGGCAGTGCGCAAATGCGCAAAGTCTTCGAGACATTTGGGGCGCTAAGACAATTTACCGATGCGGGAGCACCAGGTCGAAATTGGAATGATGCTACCAACATGGTGATCACGGGCAAAGCGGCGGCGCAGGTCATGGGGGACTGGGCGCGTGGTGAATTTGCCGCAGCGGATAAGGTTGCTGAAGTGGATTACGGCTGTATCCCAGGTCCCTCTAAACGCCCTTATCTTACATTGGGGGGTGATGCGTTTATCTTCCCTAAATCTTCTGATAAAAACCTCGAAGCGGCGCAAATGAAGCTGGCTTCGATGATGTTAAGCCCTTACATTCAAGCGAAATTCAACAATACCAAAGGTTCTTTGCCCGTACGTGCGGATGTCGATTTAAGTGTCGCAGATGCCTGTATGAAAAAAGGCTTAGCCCTGTTGGGCGATCCTAAGGCGTCTATTACGCCAGCGAATGCCTATATTACGGAAGATACCAATGGGCAGATACAAGATTTAGTCTCTACTTTTTGGAATGAGCCCAGTATGTCTGTCGACAATGCCCTAGCTGTTTTCAAAGGCATTATCGAAGACGCTGAGTAATCTTTTCGTCGATGAATGATCACCGGTTTTTTCTGCAATACCATGCTTAGCAGGTGGTACTGGTGGTCACTTCTTGCGTTCCAAAAGGAGTAAAAATATGGCTACTTCAACAAAAGTGTCGATACCGCGACGTGCTAAACGTGTGCAAATTTCGTCTTTGCTGGCCAGTACACCGATGGCGATTGTGGCGATTGGTGTGTTCGTTGTGTGTGTCGGTTATTCCGTGATGCTGTCATTCACAAAATCCCGTCTGTTTCCCAACTTTAACTGGGTTGGGTTAGATCAATATGAACGCCTGTGGGGGACGTCTCGCTGGGTTGTGTCCGTCGAGAACTTATTAGTATACGGCGTGTTATTTATTGTTTTGTGTCTGATTTCTGGCTTTTTTATGGCGGTCTTTCTGGATCAGAAAGTCCGTTTCGAAAGTGGTTTTCGAACCCTATTTCTGTATCCCTATGCCATGTCTTTGGTGGTGACCGGCTTAGTCTGGCAATGGATGATGGAACCTTCTTTGGGGATTCAAAATGTGGTTCAGCGCATGGGGTGGTCGTCCTTTGAATTCGCGCCCTTGGTCGACCCTCAATACGCCATTTATGGGGTGCTGATCGCGGCGGTGTGGCAGTCTTCTGGTTTGGTTATGGCGTTAATGCTGGCCGGTTTACGCGGTATCGACGGGGAAATTTGGAAAGCGGCACGAGTAGATGGCATACCGACATGGCAAACCTACCTGTTTATTGTGCTGCCAATGATGCGTCCAGTGATGATCACGTCGGTGGTGTTGCTTGCGGTGGGTGTGGTGCGGGTTTATGACCTAATCGTCGCACAAACCGGTGGTGGCCCAGGTATGTCGACGGAGATGCCGGCGAAGTTTGTAATTGATCACATTACCGCCCGGGGCAACGTGGGCTTGGGGATGGCGGCGGCAACCATGATGTTGCTCCCTGTGCTCTTGGTGATTGGTCCTTGGATTTATCGCGAATATGTTCGTCCAGCGAAACACTAGGAGTCGGTTATGGAACAGATTCAGTTAACTGGCCCACAAGGGCCTAAGCCAAAACAGACTTCCGTTTCTCGGATGGGTGTGTATGTTTTTTTGGTGAGTGCGGCGATTTTCTTTTGTATTCCGTTGTACGTGATGTTGGTGACATCGTTAAAAGGTATGCCAGAAATTCGTTTGGGAGAGCTTTTTGCGTTACCTGGCGACCCAAGCTTCGCGGCTTGGGTAAAAGCTTGGAGTGAAGCGTGCTCTGGCGTCGAATGCAATGGTATTCAAACGGGGTTTTGGAACTCGGTAAAGATCACTATTCCGAGCGTCGCCATCTCTATCATTCTTGGGTCTATTAATGGTTATGCCTTGTCGTTCTGGCGTTTTAAGGGATCTAACTTGCTGTTTGGTCTACTGCTATTTGGTGCTTTTGTGCCTTTTCAGGTGGTGATTTTTCCGCTGATTATTTTTCTTCGTGAAGTGGGACTGTATGGTTCTTTGACGGGAATTATTTTGATCCACACTATTTTCGGCATGCCGATCATGACCTTGTTGTTTCGCAATTACTTCGCCTCGTTGCCAGATGAATTGTTCAAAGCGGCACGAGTCGATGGGGCAAACTTTTGGCAGATCTTTTTTCAAATCATGATGCCACTCTCCATTCCAGTGACCGTGGTGGCAGTGATTCTGCAAACCACAGGGATTTGGAATGATTATTTATTGGGGCTGATTTTTGCGGGTCGAGACAATTTACCAATGACGGTGCAGTTGAACAACATAGTGGCCACCACCTTTGGGGTGCGTGAGTACAACGTGAACATGGCAGCGACCATTCTAACAGCAATCGTGCCGTTGGCGATTTACTTGTTGTCTGGTAAATATTTTGTGCGTGGCATCGCCGCTGGCGCGGTAAAGGGGTAAGTGATGAACAGTGTCTCAATTAAAGAATTGGATCTTAAGTATCAAGATGCACATGTGTTAAAGCATCTAAATCTAGACATTCAAAAGGGCGAATTTTTGGTGCTCTTGGGGTCATCTGGTTGTGGCAAGTCCACCTTGCTTAACTGTATCGCTGGTTTATTGGACATTACGGCGGGGCAAATTTGGATTAACGATCGCAATGTTACCTGGGAAGAACCCAAAGATCGCGGTATTGGCATGGTGTTTCAGTCTTATGCTTTGTATCCACAAATGACCGTGGAAAAGAATTTATCCTTTGGTCTAAAAGTGAAAGGCATGGCGAAAGAGGAGATTCGCCAACGAGTGGACCGCGCGGCGAAAATTCTACAAATAGAGCCACTATTACAGCGTAAACCGTCCGAACTGTCTGGCGGACAGCGTCAGCGTGTTGCGATAGGGCGAGCGTTAGTACGGGATGTGGAGGTGTTTTTATTCGATGAGCCTTTATCGAATTTAGACGCTAAGTTGCGCGCGGATTTGCGGGTAGAAATTAAGCGTCTGCATCAAAAATTAAAAAACACCATGGTGTATGTAACGCATGATCAAGTAGAGGCGCTTACGTTGGCGGATCGTATTGCCATCATGAAAGACGGTGAGATTCAGCAACTGAGTACACCAGCCAATATTTACCATAAGCCCTGTAACCTATTTGTTGCACAGTTTATTGGCTCGCCAAGCATGAATTTGTTGGAAGGCCGCATCGTGGGCGAAAATTTTGTCTATCAAGATTATCGCGTTCACTTAATGGGCTATGAATTTATCGATCAAGGCGATCACGACACGTCTGCGTATTTAGGCATTCGTCCTGAGCATTTGGCGCTTGAGCCCCGTGAGGGTTATGTGCAATTGGCCACGGCCACGATAGATATCTTGGAACCAATGGGCGATGAAACCATCGTGTGGTTTGATTTTATGAACCGCAAGTGGTCTGTCAAAGTTCATGGCGATCATCAACTGACATGGGGCGCTGACATCGACATTTATCTCGATCCTAAGAAAGCCCACCTGTTCTCTAAGCAAAGTGAAGTACGGCTTTAACGTCACCAATCGTAAACATAACAATAAAAAGGAAGACACATGAACGAATTTTCATTTCAGCTTTACAGCGCTCGCAATACACCGTCTCTTGATGACGTGTTCGCTCTTTTACACCGAGCAGGTTATCGGCAAGTAGAAGGATATGGCGGTTTATACGCGCAGTTGGATGAGTTGAAACACTTATTAGCCAAACATGATCTGACCATGCCAACTGGACACTTTGATTTGGGTATGTTGGAAAACAACATCGCCCAAGCCTTATACATTGCGAAAACCTTGAATATGCACACCATTATTTGTCCTTTCATCCTGCCGGAGCAACGCCCTGATAGCGCTCAAGGTTGGTTTGAACTTGGGCAGCGTTTAGAGGCGATCAGAGAAAGAACCATCAATGCGGGTTTTGAATTTGCTTGGCACAATCACCACTTTGAGTTTGAGCCTTTAGCGGATGGCTCTTTGCCAATGACTTGGATCCTAGAAGGCGGTCCAAATATCAAATGGGAAATGGACGTATCTTGGGTGGTTAAAGGTGGGCAAGATCCCGCTGCATGGCTCACCCAATATCGTGACCGTATTTGTGCTGTGCATTTAAAAGACATCGCCCCTGAAGGGGAGTGCCAAGATGAAGATGGTTGGGCGGATTTTACTCATGGCACCTTACCTTGGAAAGACTGGTGGCCCGTGGTGCGTGCAACGCCCGCCAATGCGTTTGTGATGGAGCATGATAATCCTAATGATTTATCGCGCTTCGCTAACCGTGCCCTAACAGGGGCGCAAGCCTTAGTGAAAGGAGCGACAGTATGAAAACGATTTTGAATGTAGGGCTAATTGGTTGCGGCAATATTTCTGATAGCTATTTGTCTTTGGCGCCGCAGTTCTGTGGTTTTAACATTGTGGCCTGTGCGGATCTCAACGCAGAGTTAGCGGCGACGAAGGCGCAAAAATACGGCATTGAGTCGCGTAGTGTTGATGCCTTATTGGCCTCTCAAGATATTGATATTATTGTTAATTTGACCATCCCAGCAGCGCACTATGCTGTGAGTATGCAAGCATTAGAAGCAGGCAAACACGTTTATTCAGAGAAGCCTTTGGTGTTAAGCCTTGAAGAAGGGCAAAAAATGAAAGCGCTTTCACTAAAAAAAGGACTCAAAGTGGGCAGTGCGCCCGATACCTTTATGGGTGGCTCTCATCAGTTTGCGCGACACTTGTTAGATAAGGGAGAGATTGGTGAAGTGTATTCTGGTACGTGTCATGTGATGAGCGCCGGAATGGAAAGCTGGCACCCTAATCCAGACTTTTTCTTTAAAGCGGGTGGCGGCCCAATCCTCGATTTGGGGCCTTACTATATTGCGAACTTGATCCAGCTATTAGGACCTGTAGAGTCCGTAATGGCCAAAACGGCGATTCCTCGTAAGCAGCGTAAGATCACCAGTCAGCCACGATCTGGCGAGCTGATAGAAGTAGAAACCCCAACAACAATTCACGCTATTTTGACGTTCCAAAATGGCGCGGTTATTACCTTGGGAGCTAGCTGGGACGTGCAAGCCCATCAACATTCTCACATGGAGTTATATGGCAGCAAAGGGTCTATGTATTTGCCCGACCCTAACTTTTTTGGTGGCAAAGTGTCGCTGATTCAAGAGGGTCGTGAAACGCCATTGAAAGTGTGGAATCACCCATTTGGGGTAGCAAATCAAATTCATGGTGAATTCGCCAAGGCAAATTATCGCACCGCAGGTTTGGCGGAAATGGTAATGGCCATTCATATGGGGCGAGATCATATGTGTTCCCTCGACAGAGCCTTACATGGAGTCGAAGTGATGACAGCGATTTTGGCATCAGGCGAAAGTGGGCAATCCATCAAGATGACGACCCACTGTGATCGCCCACGTGCGCTTGATCCTGAGGCGGCTAATGCCTTGCTTGCGGCGTGTTTTTAGGAGGACATTATGAAGACGATACAAGGACCAGCGATTTTTTTGGCGCAGTTTGTGGGGGAGGAAGCCCCTTTTAATAGCTTCGATGCGATTTGTGGTTGGGTGGCCTCTTTGGGGTATAAAGGCGTGCAAGTGCCTACTTGGGACAAACGTTTGATGGACCTAGAACGCGCTGCCAATAGCCAAGACTATTGTGACCAGTTGATCGCAACGGCCGCCAAACATGGTGTAGTGATATCGGAATTGTCTACCCATTTACAGGGGCAGCTGGTGGCGGTTCATCCCGCCTATGATGCCGCCTTTGACGGCTTTGCCGATCCGAGTGTGCGGAGCAATCCGGATGCGCGACAGGCTTGGGCAGTGGAACAACTCAAAATGGCTGCTAAAGCCTCCAAGCGTCTTGGATTGACGGCCCATGCCACTTTTTCTGGTGCCTTAGCATGGCCATATTTTTACCCTTGGCCGCAGCGCCCAGCGGGGCTAGTGGAAGAGGCGTTTGCAGAACTTGGCCGACGCTGGAAGCCCATTCTCGATGCGTTTGACGAAGCGGGTGTGGATCTGTGTTATGAAATTCACCCTGGTGAAGACCTACACGACGGCGTGACTTTCGAGCGTTTCCTTGCGGAGGTAGATCATCATCCACGGGCGAACATTCTTTATGATCCGAGCCACTTTGTGTTACAGCATTTGGACTATCTGGCCTTTATCGACCATTACCATGCACGTATCAAGATGTTCCACGTCAAAGATGCAGAGCTGACGCTAAATGGCAAATGTGGCGTCTATGGCGGTTTTCAAAACTGGGTGGATCGCCCCGGCCGTTTTCGCTCCATTGGCGATGGTCAGGTGGATTTCAACGGTATTTTCTCCAAGCTTACCGCCTACGATTTTGCGGGTTGGGCGGTATTGGAATGGGAGTGTTGTTTAAAGCACCCTGAAGACGGTGCCCGTGAAGGTGCGCAACGTATCCAAGATTTTATTATCCGCGTGACGGACAAAGCCTTTGATGATTTTGCTGACAGTGGCGTGGATGCAAAAGCGAATCGACGCATGCTGGGATTGGAGTAATACAATGACTGAAACAACAAAACGTCGACTACGTCTTGGCATGGTAGGTGGCGGTGAAGGCGCATTTATTGGCGAAGTGCATCGTTTTGCGGCCCGTCTAGATGATTGTTACGAACTGGTCGCGGGGGCGTTATCGAGTCAGCACGACAAAGCCGAACGGTCGGCCAAGGCACTTGGTATGGCGCGGTCCTACGTGGATTTTGAAGACATGGCGCGTCAGGAAAGTGAGCGTGAAGACGGCATTGACGTGGTGTCAATTGTGACGCCCAATCACCTGCATGCGCCGGTGGCGATGGCGTTTCTACAACGAGGCATTCACGTCATTTGCGATAAACCTCTCACAGCGACGCTTGCTGAGGCAAAAGCATTGTCTCAAGTGGCAGAAGCAAGCCAAGCGCAGTTTTTATTAACCCATAATTATTCTGCTTATCCCATGGTGCGTGAAGCCCGGGCCATGGTCAAAGCCGGAAAACTTGGACGCATTCGTTCTATCCAAGTGGAATACGCACAAGATTGGCTAACCCATGCCTTAGAACAAACCGGCAATAAACAAGCCGTCTGGCGCTCGGACCCTGCTCAAGCTGGGCTGGCCGGTTGTGTGGGCGACATCGGCAGTCATGCGTATCAATTGGCGTGTTTTGTGGGCCATACACAGGCTAAAGAGGTCTTGGCGGATTTGTCCAGTTGGGGGGAAGAACGCCAGTTGGATGATGAAGCGAATATTCTGCTGCGCTTTGAGAACGGTGCAAAAGGGCACTTATGGGCCAGTCAAGTCGCACCCGGCAATGAGAATGCCTTGTCACTTAGAATATATGGCGATAAAGCCGGAATAGAATGGCATCAGGAATCGCCTAATGAACTGATTTATTCTGTGTTAGGTGAAGCAAGCCAACGCCTTCGACGTGGCAATGGTTATTTAAGCGAAGCGGCAACATCGATTTCTCGTATTCCTTCGGGTCATCCAGAAGGCTATTTAGAAGCGTTCGCAAACTTATATCGTGAGTTTGCACAGCAGCTGCTGACAGCAACGCCTCATCCTGACTTGCCTACTATGGCAATGGGGTTACATGGAATGCGTTTCATTACTGCCAGCGTGTATTCGAGTCAAAACAATGGTCTTTGGGTTCCATTAACAGAGTCATAATGAGAGGCAAAACCTGCAGGCAAGCGGAATGAGCGGCAATATCTGTAAGCGGCTTTTTTCGGCTTGCTGTATACTCTCGGATAAATGGTTAATTGAGTCATAGGAATAAACAGATATGGTCGGCACACAAGTGAATAACCCTCTACATGGCGTGAAACTGGAAAAAATTGTCTCGGATTTAGTAGCGCATTATGGCTGGGAAGCGTTAGCGATGCGCATCAACATAAACTGTTTTAAAAGTGATCCATCGGTGAAGTCGAGCTTGAAATTTTTGCGTAAAACACCTTGGGCTAGGGAAAAAGTAGAAGCGCTTTTTCTAGAGACCTTTCATTAAAAACAGACTCTGTTTCGACCTTCGCGCTTGGCTTGATAAAGTTTTTCGTCGGCAGCGCGAAGAACGTCAGTCAAGGCTTGTTCGGGCTGTAGCGAACTGATGCCAATACTCACCGTGAGTTTGATGTCTTCTTGATGACTATGGAAGATTGCTTCTTCGATCGCTTGTCGTATTTTCTCTGCCTCTTCTTTTGCTTTTTGGTGATCAAGGTCCTTTAGTAAAACAACAAACTCTTCGCCGCCAAGGCGGTAGACTTCTTTGACTTGAATGGATTGGCTAAGCAGGTTGGCAACCCTGATGAGCACGGTGTCACCAATATCATGGCCAAATTTGTCATTGATGTTTTTGAAGCGATCAATATCGATCAGCAGCGCATGTATCTTGCTAAATTGCTCTTGAATGAGAGCAAAATCGGTTTTTAGTGCGTGACGATTACACACACCCGTTAAAGCATCTTGCAAGGCCAAAGAGTGTAAAAAAGAGCTGACTTTTTGACGTTGTACTTCGTAGAGATGGCACACCAACCAGATGGCAATGTAGACCAAGCTAAAGTTAAACAGCGTTCGATAGGGCATGTAGAGGTTGGTGTCTGCACGTGTAAACAATATTGCTGCCGACAGCGTCATCACAAACGCGCTGAAGTAAAATCCTTTTTTTAAACCAAATAAACTGTAATACCAGATAGGCAGTGCCAGACACCAAAAAATGGAGCCAGCGATCAGGTCCATAATGGACGCTGAGAGTAAAATATTAACGGTTAATATCACCATTAAGGCATATCGATGCCAAGATCGGTATTGCTGTTTCAACGATGCGTGAAAACAATAACCACCAAATAGCGCAGCAAAAAGCTGAATAACCCCAAGGTCTAGCTTTTGCATTAACAGCATATTGAGCAAAAAATAAACACTGTGCAGTGCGCAGAGAAGGGCACTGAGCCATTTATGTAATACCTCTGGAGGGACAGAGGTGTGTGGGTACTGCCTAGCACTCATGGATAGACTCGTTCAAAAAAATAGAATAGATAAAGCACTAAACGGCTTCAGTAATACTCATCGATCCATAATGAACTAAATTACGCCCTTTATTTTTGGCAGAGTAAAGGTTTTTATCGGCGGCACGTAAAAATTCTCGGAATGTTTGTCCCTTTTTAAGCTGAGCGATACCAATACTCACCGTAATTTTGATATTTTGTTGGTGCGTTCTAAAGACGGTATTTTCCACACTTTTACGGATGGACTCGGCAAAGTCGAACGCCTGTGTGGCGGAATGATCGTTAAGCACAATAAGAAACTCTTCCCCTCCAATACGATAAACATTGTGGCTTGGAATGCAATATTGCAGTAACTCGGCAATTTCAACCAATACTTGGTCGCCAACATCATGCCCAAATTCATCGTTTACGCTTTTAAAATGATCGATATCAAGGATTAATAAGCGTGTTTCTTCTGGTGCGGTTTGAAACGAGTTGTCTGATTGCTTGTTGAACCCGTCAAAAAAAACCTTTAATGCATGACGATTTTGCGCCCCCGTTAGAGGGTCTTGGAAGGCCATTTTGTAGAGCAATAGGCTACTTTTTGCGTATTGAGTTTCATACAAATAGCAAATGGCATAAGAGAAAAAATAGGCGAGTACGAAATTAAGAACCGATCGGTATGGAAGATAGTTTTCGGTTGCAGATTTCAGAAACAGCATCGTCAGTACGGGAAACGACAAGACTATGGTGAAGACTAATCCCTGTTTGGCTCCAGCCAACAAGCAGTACAAGGGCGGTAAGAGTAGCAGCCAATAGATGGAGCCGGCTCTTAAATCCGCTAAGTAAAAGGCGGAGAATGTGGTCACGGTCAGGGAAAAGATCAGAGCAAAGCGGTGCCATTTTTCGATCTTTTTTTGCTGGGCAGCGGCAAAAAAATAAAGACCCAAGGCTCCGAACATACCGTCCACCATACCGATAGTGATTTGGTCTAACAGGGCAATGTTCAGAAAACAAAAGAAAAACATGAGCCCGCTACTGGTTAGACTTAACCATTTATGCAGAGTGTCTCTGGTTTCCAACAGTAAAAAGTTTGTTTGAGTCGTCATATTGCCATTTTCTGCATATAAAATAATCAGTAAAGGATTTTGAGCGACATATTCTCTCTCAAAAATATAGACGAGTTAGATTTATTTTAGTAACAATTTGTTATCAATCGCAGTGAAGTCATCGGCTGCATGAATCAAAGATTGCGCTGTTAACGATTCCACACCGTACACCTCAACTTTGGTATGATATTTTTCCCTGAGAGTGGACGCAAGAATGTCAAAATCGCCATCGCCCGACAACAGCACCAAGACATCGCTATCTTTACCGTGTTCTATGCCATCGATGGCGATACCCACATCCCAATCACCTTTGGCAGAGCCATCAGAGCGTTGAATAAAGGGCTTTAGCTTTACTTCGAAACCGATGGCTCTGAGAATGTTTTGAAACTGACGTTGTTTTTCATCGCCTCTGTCTATGGCGTAGGCAATGGCTTTGACCACATGGCGACCTTCGGTGGCTTGTTGCCAAAAGCGGTTGTAGTCGAAAGAGCGCCCAAAGGCTTGTTTCGTGGTGTAATAGACATTTTGCACATCGACTAAAATGGTCACATTGGTCATGGTATTCCTAGGTTGTATGAGTGAAAAAGAGAAGAAAATAACACGTTACAAGTATTTGTATTGAAAAGAAATCATAAAACTAGACAGGACAAGGGCGATAAATTTTAAAATATCCCCATTATGCTCATCAGACACATTTTTATTGAATAACGGAGTGACTCATTATGTCAGGATTCGAACCCGATCATCAGTTTAGGTCTCTTACACCGAGGGAAGAGAATGCCAAAAGCAATGTTGTGATCGCGTATATTTTTATGCTGTTAGGTATCTTTACAGGAGTGTTTTGGCTGATTGGCGCGATCTGGGCCATGGTAAAAATAAGCGACGCTCGCAGCACAAAGTTTGAAGACCATTACGCCAATATTATCAGTACTTTTTGGTGGGGGATTTTCTGGGGGATCATTGGGGTAGTACTCGCCTTATTTTTTATTGGCTACTTCATCTTGTTCGCTGTCTGGGTATGGTCGATTTTTAGAATGGTAAAAGGGATTGCCAGAGCCACGTCGAATCAGTCGTACCGTGACATGTTCAACCCCTTTTAGGCGAAGTGAATCATCAATGGCTCTGTCTGATTAACGACTTTGTATCGTGATTCGGTTGTTTTTATAGAGCGAGCCTTCGCTTGCCAACAACGTCAGCTCTTTGACACTAATGGGTGAGGAAGGCAACAAAGACAAAGTCAGCTGCTTAGGGGTCTCTAAAAAAGTTTGTACCGACGTTGCAATCTGCTTGGCTTCTGGTGAGTTAGCGGGCGCTAATCCCAATGCTTGACTGGCGAACATCAAGGCACCCTCTAATTCTACCGGATTGCTTTGGTAAGAACCTGAGGGCGGAAACAAGCGATGGATTAAACCGGACTCTTCGTATTGTATCTCTAAAGATCGCAATTCAATGGCGTCACCATAAATAATCGGTAGCGCTTCTGGTTGACCTAGCGCGAAGGACGCGAGTATGTCAGAACGAAGGTCTGATGGTGTAAATTCATGATCTAACAGACGAATGTTAGACATTAGTGTCAGCTTACCGGCATCTTTTATGTCTAGTTTGAGCTCAGAAACGATGCCTTCATCTTGAATGGTGGAAGAAAAAGAGCCTTTACCCAATAGTGTGTCCATCCCTGCTGAACGCATTAATGCTCTCGTTTCCCTTGATAAGCTATCAATGGGGCTTTCCTGTATCCAGAAATCAATGTCTAGATTGGGGTGTTTAATAAGATAGCTATTGAAGGAAATGCGCGCGAATATGAGTATTGGCGAGTTCTCATCGCCAATTTTTACCCCTTCAAGTGACGGTGTCAGAGTAAAAGGATTAAAATAGACTTGCTGATAATGCACAAATTGGCTCAGCCCCGTGCGCTCTAACTGTTCTTGGATTTTTTGTTCGGCGTATTGTGCACCGTAGCGTTGAACCGCATACAGTCCTAGTATGGCGAAACAAGACAGTAAGATAAAATACGTTAGGACCTTGCCTAAAAGAGTTTGAAACTTTGAAGTTGTGTTCAATGTCATAGTCCAGTCTGAAAATTAACGGGCGAAACGAGTCAACCAATGCATGATGGTCATTCTGTCGTTAGGCGAGATTCTATCGGAAAATGCGTATCATGGACAAAATTTAGCTTTTATTTATTCACAAGGAGTGCGTTATTTCATCTTTGATTCCCTCACAAGAGGATTTATGGTTTCTGCCATTAGGTGGCACGGGCGAGATCGGCATGAACATGAACCTTTATGGCCACGATGGTCAATGGCTAATGGTTGATTGCGGTGTGTCCTTTAACGAGCCGCTCACGCCGGATGATCTGCGCACTGCCGAAATTGTTTGCGCTGATCCGCGTTTCATCACCGAACAAAAAGAACGTTTGGCTGGCATTGTTATTACCCACGCCCATGAAGATCATGTGGGTGCTTTGCCTTTTTTGTGGCGACGTTTTAAATGCCCTGTTTACACGACCGCCTTCACAGCAGAAGTGTTGCGTCGAAAGTTGGTTCAAGTCGGCTTAACCGACCAAGTGCCGATTATTGAAGTGAAAGCAAACGAAACCAAAAAAATTGGCGTCTTCAATGTCAAATGGTTGGAATTAACCCATTCCGTACCAGAGCCCTATGCGATGACGATCGACACGCCTGTCGGTAAGATTTTTCATACGGGGGATTGGAAAATCGACAAAAAACCGATTTTAGGCGAGGCTTTTTCTCCAGCCGCGTTTAAAGCCTTGGCCAAAGAAAACATTCTTGCCATGGTGTGTGACTCCACCAATGCACTCAAAGACGGTTTTTCACCCTCCGAAACCGACTGCTATCAGGGGTTATTAGCTACCATAGCGGCAGAAAAAAACCGCGTTGTGGTGGGATGTTTCAGCAGCAATGTTGCGCGTTTAGTGGCATTAGGACAAATCGCCAAAGAGACGGGTCGATATCTTGCTTTGATTGGACGATCGCTTACCAACATGGTCAGTGCGGCACGGGTGACGGGACATTGGCCGGAGGATGTGCCGATTATCGACGCGGCGCACCTAGGGTATTTACCAAGGGAAGAAGTGTTGGCCGTGGCAACTGGAAGCCAAGGCGAACCAAGAGCAACCCTCAATCGACTGGCGGCGGATAATTGTTTTGATTTGAGTCTTGAAGCCGATGATTTGGTGATTTTCAGTGCCATGCGTATTCCGGGCAACGAGCAAGCGATTGATCGACTGGCCGAGCAATTTAAAGGTCGGAAAATCCGCACCTTGCAAGCCCATGAAACCGACTTAACTATTCATGTGAGCGGACATCCTTGTCGCGAAGAGCTCAAACAGCTTTATACCTGGGTGCAACCACAATTGGCCATTCCCGTTCATGGCGAGCCAAAACATCTGGATGCCAACGCTGACGTCGCCAAACTCAGTCATGTGCCCAATCAACTGGTTGGCCGAAATGGCGACTTATACCAGCTTGCGCCAAACATGAGTATTCGACGCCAACAGGTAAAAGTCGGCCGGATTGCATTGCTTAGATAGTAAAAGTCCGATTAAGGTTTGGTGCTGATATCATGGCAATTATAAAAGGGCTTCTGACTGACCTTGGCTTTCGAAAATAGAGGCCCCTTGTTCTACTAACAGATTTTTTAAGTTCTTTACCGGTAGTGATAAGTAACTGTCTTTGCGGCTAATGACATTATATTGTCTCTGCATATTCAGTTCAGTGATCGGAACTTCTTTTAGATACTGTCCTGACGCGCTTGGAAAGTTTAAATTACGCCTTGATATAAAGCTGAGTAGATCTGTTTGCATGATGACGGATGGAATCATCAAGAGTAAATTAGTTTCAATCTGTACCTCGGGTTTGGGTAAGCCATTGAGTTCAAAGGCTCGGTCTAACCATTGTCTACTCATAACAGATGGCGGTGCTAATACCCATTTATGCTGACTAAGTTTATTTAAACTAATCTCTTCCTGAAAAACTCTGTGGGAGCTATTCGCTACGACGACCATGGTATCTTGGTAGAAAGGAATCCATTCAAAGTTTTCGTGTAGATCAGCGTTTAGTCCAATGACTAAATCAATTTCACGCCTCTCCAGTTGTTCGTACAAAACGTCTGTCTGTCCTATCACGGCTTTTAATTGCACGTCAGGAAAATTTTTTGTCAGTATTTTGGTGATCGGTAATATAAGGTGGTGAGCTGCCGTAGGAACAACGCCAAGCCTAATTTGCCCATGCTCATTACGATCGAACTCCTTTATTTCCTTAACGATATCGTTGGCGTTGTTGAGTATTTTATGGGACCTCAGGAGCAAAAGTTCCCCAGAAGGGCTGAGTTTTATGTTTCGGCCATTCTTAATAAATAGCTGCGTATTTAGGCTTCTTTCTAAGCGACGAACGCTTTCCGTTAAGGCGGGTTGTGTTTTATGGAGCTGAGTAGCGGCCTTGCCAACATGACTTAATGTGGCAATACACTGAAAGTAATAAAGGTCTCGTAAATCTAATTGATCAAATATATTTATCATTTTTAAAAAATTAACGATTAGTATTTATCGATGATATCTAATATTAATCCTTAAAGACAGCTTAAAGAGATATACCTCTTTACTGTTAAACTTATAAAAATAATTTTCAAAAAGGCCACACCATTATGTCATTGCTTAAAACTGTCCTCACAGGAGCAGTCTTTTCGTCTATGTTTGTCTCCTTAGGCGCTAATGCTGTTGATTATCCAACACATCCTATCACGATGGTTGTTCCTTACGGCGCAGGTGGAACTACGGATATTTCTGCTCGTAAGCTTTCCAGTTTAGCTGAGGCTGAGCTAGGGCAACCTATTGTTGTCGAGAACCGCCCAGGTGGCAGTGGCACCAACGCTATGCGTGCTGTAGCTAAAGCCAAAAAAGATGGTTATACACTGATCGCAACGACCTCTTCTCCTTTATTTGTCACACCTGCTGTTCGTCCAGTTGGCTATGATTCTGTTAAAGACTTTACACCAATCCTAAATTATTCAGGCCCATATCATGGTGTGTTAGTGCAAGCAGATAGCCCGTATGAGTCTTTTGATGAATTAATAGCCTCCGCTAAGTCTGGTACATCTATTAGCTATGGTACGGCAGGCGCCATGGGCGGACCGCATTTATCCTTTGAATTAATTGCCCGTGAAAATAAAGCCAAACTTAAACATGTACCTTTTAGTGGTGCGGGATCGGCAACAGCTGCATTGTTAGGTGGTCATGTTGATGTGGCACTTGTGCCTGCTTATCGTGATCTGGTTTTAGACTCAAAACTTAGATTGTTAGGCGTGCTAGATGATAGTCGTGATCCAGACTTTACATCCGTTCCAACTCTGAAAGAGGCTGGATACGATGTTGAGTTTCCGTCTGTGGTTGGTGTGATGGCGCCTGCTGGAACAGATCCTGACATTGTTGCCAAGCTTGAAGCGACTTTTACAAAAGTAGCTAATTCTGACGAATTTAAAGAATTTATGACCAAGTTAAATCAGCCAGTTAGGGTCATGACGGGTAAGAAACTTGGGGAAACTATTAAGATGAACCTTGAGACTTTTCGTCAAGTTGCTAAAGAGTTGAGTCAAGAGTAATGAATTTGTCCATTTCAAAGCTATTGGCAAAAAGTGGTCTTCAGTCACTTATTTTCTTGATATTAGCTGTTTTTGCTGGGCTAGGGCTTTGCTTGTTAGATACGCAAGTGCAAGTATTTAGCTTTGGCGACTCCTTGTTCGATGCGCGGTTTTTTCCGCGCATTGTGCTTGTCCTCATCATAGTTATCGCTCTGCTGTGTTGCATAGCTCGAACTCGAAAAATGGATGAACCAATTGGCTCTCTTGCCGGATGGGCACGGGTGTTTCTCGTGGTTGGGATGATCAGCATAGCATTATGGTTTATGCCGAGTGTTGGTTTTTTACTTAGCTCGTTTGTGGTTGCTAGTGTGACAGCGTTTATCCTTGGTGAGCGAGATATTAAGCTTTATGTTGGTCTCCCTCTTCTTATTGCTGCACTTGTAACCTTTGGGGCCCAATATGGGCTGACCATTCCTTTGCCATAATCCTGTAAGTGGAGTTTTCTTAACATGTTACTTGATGCTTTTAATGCATTAATGGATATCTGGGTATTGGTTGCCGCAATAGTCGGGATCGTGACAGGTATTATTATTGGTGCGATTCCAGGGCTTGGGCCGACTATGGCCATAGCCCTTTTGATTCCAGTTACTTTTACTATGCCTCCCATACCTGCGATTACCTTGTTACTTGGTGTATATCAAGGTGCGATTTTCGGTGGTTCAATTTCTGCGATCTTATTAAATGTACCTGGTACACCTTCTTCTGCTGCGACAGCCATTGATGGTCACGCTATGGCCAAAAGAGGAGAGGGCGGACGTGCTTTACGTATTGCGCTTTATGCCAGTGTAGCGGGCAATATATTTAGTTGTTTTGTTTTGATTGTACTGGCTGAGCCACTTGCCTCTATGGCGTTGAATTTTGGCCCAGCTGAAATGGCCGCGTTGATGTTTTTTGCTCTTCTTGTCATTGTCTTGTTCGGTGGTGGGGTTCGTTTAGATGCCGCTTTGATGGTGTTACTAGGCGTGTTTGCTGGCATCGTAGGGTTAGACCCAATAGAAGGCACACCACGTTTTACCTTTGATAGTTTTGCGATGGAGAACGGCTTGCAGCTCATCCCTGTATTGGTTGGGCTGTTTGCTATGTCTGAGGTGTTTCTGAAGTTATTTGAACGTCGCAGTGCAAATCAAGGGGACATGGACATACCGGAAATCTTGCCAAGCAAGGTGCGTTTTATTGATATGTGGCGCATGCGGGCGACGCTGCTTTGGTCATCTTTAATTGGCACTTTTGTGGGGATTTTGCCTGGTATTGGCTCGACCGTTCCTGCGTTTATGAGCTATAGCTTAGCGCGAGCTCGTTCAAAGCAACCGAATAAATTTGGTGAAGGGGCGGACGAAGGTGTTGCAGCTCCAGAAGCGGCTAATAATGCGGTGACGGGTGGTGCGCTGATACCAACATTGGCTTTGGGTATTCCTGGTGATGCAGTAACCGCTGTGATTCTTGGTGCTTTTATGTTGCAAGGATTAGCACCGGGACCATTTTTATTCCGTGATTATGGGATTGAAGTGTATGCCATCTTCGAAGCCCTGATCTTGTCCTCAATCCCAACGATTATTTTTGGGTTGTTGCTGTTTAAAATTGCAGTGCATGTCATACGCATTCAGCCACGTCATTTGTTTCCAACCATTACCATACTGGCGTTACTGGGGGCCTTCTCTGTAAACAATAGCTTAGTGGATGTTTGGGTCATGCTAGGGGCGGGTTTTGTTGGATTTCTTTTACGTCGTAGTGGTTTTCCATTGCCTCCGCTTCTTATTGGTTTAATTCTTGGTACGCCACTTGAGCAAAGTGTTCGCCAAGCTTTGTTAACCAGTAATGGTAACTTGGATATTTTTTGGAATTCACACATTGCTTTATCAATAATTGCTTTAACCGCAATCTGTATAGTAATCAGTGTAGCGATTTCAGTATTTAAAAATAAGCGTCATCAAGGATCGTCTGATGTCTGATTCTGATTTCATCCTATGTGATAGCCACATGCATGTTTTTAGTCATGATGAGGTGATCCAATCTTCCAAGTATGTTGCACCTGCGAAAGATCTGTCTGATTTCATTGTAGAGTCAACCACAAAAGATATTGGTCGAGCTGTGGTTATACAAGCGTCTATTGATGGAACAGACAATTCTAGGTTGCTAGAGACGCTGTTACATCACGATCAATTGTCGTTACGTGGTGTCGCTATGATTGATGAGCAAAGCCGTGATCTTGAAACACTTGCCCATGCTGGAGTGCGGGCTCTGAGGATTCAAGATAGGACACGGCTGGGTATTAATGATCTAGATCGCTTGCCAGAGCTTGCTGCAAAAGGGGCTGAAGTAGATTGGCATGTGGAGATTAATACTGAACCGGCTCGCTATGAACGCCTAAGATCGCTTTTGAACACGCTTCCTGCTGGCCAATTGGTCGTGCTTGATCATTTTGGACATTGTGATCCTCTAAGCCTTGAACAATGCACTCAGCTATGTCGTTTGCTCGATACGGGGCGTGTATGGATCAAGCTGGCGCCGACTCGAGTGAGTCAGCAAGTTGGTCGTTACCAAGATTTAACCTCCATCGTTCAGATTTTAGCGGGACAGTATACCGAGCGTTGTCTTTGGGGTAGTGACTGGCCTCATGTAATGACGGCGGAACCCTTGCCAAAAACCACTGACATGCTGAATTTTTATAAAGAGGTGCTGACGACTGAACAATTTGTTGCCTGTTTCAGTCGTAATCCAGCCACGCTTTATCGATTTTAGTTAGCTGAAAGCGTGGTTGCGTTTTAAGGAATCGAATGTCTCATTCTTCTAATTCAACTCATCAAGACAAAATGTTGGAAGCTTGGCAGCAACGAATGTTGGTTAGCTCGCCAAACCCTAATCCTAATAAGGAATGGCTGTCACAAGTGGAAGAGGCTCCATTACTTCCTGAATTACCGATTGTCGATGCGCATCACCATCTATGGGATCGCTCTGGTTTTCGGTATTTATTGGAAGAATATGCGGATGACATCGGTTTTAGTGGCCGCAATGTGGTGGCTTCTGTTTTTGTGCAATGCCGCTCCATGTATCGCCAAGATGGGCCGGAGAGGATGAAGCCGGTTGGAGAAGTGGAGTTTGTCCGTGGCATAGCAGCGCAAGCTCGCAGTGGTTATTACGGCAAAACAAAAGTGGCTGCGGCCATTGTCGGTGGTGCGGATTTGTTATTAGGGCGAGAGGTGGCGTCTGTACTGGATGCCATGCAAGAAGCCGGAGGGCGCTTGTTTAAAGGCGTGCGAACGCCTGTTGCTGCACACCCTGACCCTGTTATTCGTTCCAACCCTGTGCCAGTGCCAGAAGGGCTTATGCTCACAAAGGCGTTCATCGCTGGGGCTGAGCAGTTAGTACAGCGAGACCTGTTATTGGATTTGTGGGTGTATCAAACCCAATTGACGGAAGTGGCTAGGCTAGCACAAGCCCAGCCCAACCTACGGATTGTCATCAACCATGCCGGTGGTCCATTAGGTCTTGGGTTGTATAAATTTGATCGCGAGCAGCATTTTGCTGATTGGCGAGCAGCTCTGGCCGAACTTGCAGCATGCCCTAATGTGTTCATCAAATTGGGTGGGTTCGGTATGCCGATAATGGGGTTTGAATTCCACTCAAAATCGCGTCCACCTTCTTCTGTTGAGTTGGCTAAGTGTATCGCTCCTTATATCAATGCTTGTATTGAGCTGTTTGGTCATGATCGCTGTATGTTCGAGAGTAATTTCCCTGTTGATAAAGGCAGTTATTCCTATGGCGTATTGTGGAATGCGTTTTGTCGAGTAGCTGAACTTTGGAATGTTCAAGCGCGCGATCAAGTGTTTCATGCCACCGCAAGTCGTCTGTACCAAATCGATAGGGACAAGTAATTCTTATGCGTGTTTTGTTTTCAAGGTAATGCAGTAAGAAGGGGAGTAAGTGATGTCATTTGCTGCCTTGTTAATCACATAAAATAAATCTAAAAGGTGAAACATGAAAAAACTGAAACCAACTTCGATGATCTCTGCGATGGTATTGGCGACTACGCTGTCTGCGTCTTTGAGTTTTGCGAGCGAGTACCCTGAAAAATCGGTAGAAGTGGTGGTGGGCTACTCTGCCGGTGGCGGAACGGATGTTATGGCACGAACCATTGCTACGCATTTGGAGAATTATCTTGGCAAAGACGCGGGATTGGTGGTGAAGAATTACCCTGGTGCAGGTGGTCAAATTGGCTTCACAAAAGTGGCGACAGCAGATGCCGATGGTTATACCTTGGGGACAATGAATCTGCCTGCGGCATTGGCTTTAACCTATGACCGTAAGGCCGACTACAGCGCAGACAGCTTCACTTGGTTAGCGAATTTTGTCTCCGATCCTAATACTTTGGTGGTCAGTAAAGAATCAGGTATCACGTCTGTTGAGCAGTTAATTCAGGTCGCACAGCAAAAGCAGGGAGCAATGACGGTAGGATTGGCAGCACTCGGTGGCAATGATCACTTTTCGGCGATTCAATTTGCTGAAGCGGCCAACATCAAGCTAATTCATGTTCCGTTTAAAGGCGCAGCCATGGCTCGTACTTCGATTATGGGTGGGCATGTGAATATGGGAACCATGGCATTTAGTCAAACGGTTGGTTTTGATAACGAGCTACGTGTCTTAGCCGTCCTATCCGATGAGCGTTTACCCCAAGCGCTAAATATTCCAACCGCTAAGGAACTAGGCTATGACGTCGTTATGGGGGCTTATCGTGGCTTGGTTGCTCCTGCTGGTCTGCCTGAAGCTACCCTTAAAAAGTTAAAAGTAGCGCTTGATAAACTTGCAGAGGATCCAGCTTTTCTTGAGGATATGAAAAAACGCGGCACGCCTGTTCAATACAATAGTGGTGTTGCTTATGAATCTTTAGCGAAAGAGCAAAATGAAATCGCCAAAAAGATTTGGCAAGAAACGCCTTGGAAATAATTTACCGTTAAAGCTAGACGAGGGTTTTGCCCCAATGCCCTCGTTTGGTACATCAGATCTTCTTTAAGCCGTCCCATTGACTCTTGGAATCCCCTGAGGACCGCATTGTTCTGCCAGATGGTTATGTAACTCTTCGATAATGACTTTTCTAGGGTTGTTGAGGCGTTCTACTATGCCTATTTTTCGTGAAATTTGAGGTGAGCCAAATTCGATTTTTTTTAGGCTGGCCATTTCTGGCTCCTGAAGAAACATATGCGGAACAATGGTTATGCCTAAGCCGCTGCGAACACAGGTTATGAGCGCATTAATGGTGTCCATCTCTGCGACATCATTGGTAATCACGCCCAAAGCTGAAAGCTCGGTATCAATCACATTTGCCAAGGGGACTGCACTTTTAAAGCGAATGAAAGGATACTCATTGAGCATTTCTTTCAGCGGGAGTACTGCCATATCTTCTGGTAAAACCACCCAAAGCGGTTCATCTAAAAATGGCTGCCAATTTAAATGCTGAGGAATACTAATGTGCTCAGCGATGATGGCGGCGTCCAAATGTCCTGATGCCACATCTGAAACTAGTTGTGAAGACAGGCCGATGCGCAGGTTTGTTTTTAAATCCGGGTATTTTGAGCGCATCTTGACCATGGCACCCGGTACAACATTGACCGCGCTTGAGCGCACAGAACCAATCATCAAGGTTCCAGAGATTAAATCTCCTCGTAAAGAGAGCTTGGTATCTTCTTCCAATCGCATGATTTTGTTTGCCATTTCAACCACTTGCAAGCCTTGTGGTGTGAAAGTGGGTGGCCGAGTGCTTCGATCAAATAACTCTGTTCTAAGTTCTTGTTCTAAAGAAACAACTTGCTGGCCAACCGCGGCGGCCGTCAAATTTACTTTCTCTGCAGCCTGAGAAAAAGTGCCGTACTTGTGGATAGCGAGCAAAGTTTTCAGATGTCTTGTGTTCATATGTAAATAAAACCTTTATTAAAGGTAAAGAATTATTCGATATATTAAAGCAAATCTTTTTTGTAGTCTATTTGTATAAGTTTTAAAGCGTTTTTACATAACGTTCTAACGTTTTCTCTAACAGCTTTTCTATACGATGATAAAAACAATATGACAACGAAAAATATCCTTGTTACGGGCCCTAATTTGGCGCCTAGTGCGATAAAATTTTTAGAGGAAAAGGGTTATACCCCTATTCATACTCCTCCTTATGCGAACAGCGAAGTGATTGCTGGTCTACTCCGCGAAACGCAAGCGGTCGGTATTATCTCCAGGATGGGACGACTAGATGCTGATACCCTCGATGCGGGTCTTCCTCACTTAAAAGTCATTGCCAAACATGGTGTTGGTGTTGACAACATTGATATCGATGCCGCTGCGCAACGCAACATTCCTGTAGTGGTGGCAACGGGGGCAAATGCCGTATCGGTAGCTGAACATACCATCGCCTTAATGTTTTCTTCTGTTAAACGCGTGTTGTCTCTTGATAGTAGTCTTCGTGCTGGACGCTGGGAAAAACCAGGGTTTTCTGGTGTTGAACTGGCAAATAAAAACATGGGTTTGTTCGGCATGGGAGCAATTGCTCAAGCGACAGCCAAAATGGCGAAAGGCTTTGGTTTGAACTTATTTGGCTATGACCCATACGCGAGTGATTCCGTGTTTGCAGAGTATGAAGTTACTCGTTGTGACACCATCGAAGCTTTGTTGGCGAAGAGCCACGTCCTAAGTCTACATTGCCCTCTAACCGAGCAAACTCGTGAGATTATTAATGCCGAAAATATTGCCCGTATGCCAAAGGGCAGTTACATCGTGAATACCGCTCGTGGTGGTTTGATTGATGAAGCGGCCTTAGTTGCCGCAATTCAATCCGGTCATCTTGCTGGTGCAGGACTTGACACCTTTGCGGTAGAGCCACCAACAGCTGATCACCCATTTCTAAAAGAAGAGGCCATTGTTGTGACCCCACATATTGGTGGTGTGACAACAGAAGGCAGTACTCGTGTCAGTGAAGATGCCGTTGCGGGTGTCATGGCGATTGTTGAAGGTGAGCGTCTACCTGCACATCGCATTATTAACCGCAAATTGTTAGCAGACCCAGCACAGTTTGTGCAGCAAGGAGAATAAAAATGTCTATTGGTTTTCAAATATTGAAGCGTGAGCGTAAAGCGTCAGAAGAAATGATTAAAGCCTTTACAGGTCTTCCTGTGGCAAACGTTTCTGACTCAATGAACCGTGTTTTTGCTGCGGGCCCGACACTGCGCCCAATGCACGCGTCTGGCGCCATGATTGGTTCTGCTATTACAGTGAAATCTCGCCCAGGTGATAACTTGATGCTGCATAAAGCCATTGATATGGCTGAGCCAGGCGACGTGATTGTGGTTGATGCGGGTGGTGATTTAAGCAACGCCTTGATGGGCGAACTTATGTTGGCTCACGCTATTAATCGTGGTGTTGCTGGCTTTGTACTTAACGGCGCTATCCGTGATTTGGATGCCTTTGTAGCAAGCAACCTGCCGACATTCGCAGCAGGTGTAACCCACCGTGGCCCATACAAAGATGGCCCGGGTGAAATCAATGTGCCGATCAGTATTGATGGCATGGTAATTAACCCAGGCGACATCGTGATTGGTGATTGTGATGGTGTTTTAGCCGTGCCACTAGAGCATGCAGAAGCCATTCTAGCCAGCACAATGGGAAAACAAGACAAAGAAGTGAAGCAAATGGCTGCAATCAAAGCGGGTACGAATGATCGTAGTTGGGTTGATGTGGCTCTTAAAGAAAAAGGCTGCAAATTCCCAGAATAAGCAGCAAGTTATTAGTTGGTCGTTTTAGTTAAAAGGGCTAGCTATTAGCGTGTTTGAATCTGAGTAAAGACTCAAACATTCAGGGGGATCGCTCCTAATTAAATTTAAAAACCTCGGAGAAGACGCATGTTCAATTATAAAAAGAAAGCTGCGCTTGTGAGTGCCTTGTTATTCGCATCGGGTGCTGCATTGGCTGATTACCCAGAAAAAACTATCACTTTAATCGTTGGTTTTTCTGCGGGTGGTGGTACGGATGTGATGGCACGTAATATTGCCCCATATGTTGAAAAATACCTTGGTAATGATGCCAGCATAGTCGTTAAAAACGTTCCTGGTGCTAGTGGACAGATTGGTATTACCGAAGTCGCCCATTCTGATCCTGATGGCTACACCATTGGTACGTACAACCTTCCTGGTATGATGGCGCGCACATTAGATAGAGATACTAAATATTCAGCAGACAGTTTTACTTACCTTGCCAACATTGTTAGCGATCCAAACGTTATCGTGACTTCTAAAAAATCTGGGATTACTAATGCCAATGAATTTATTGAAGCGGCTAAAAAAACGCCCAAATCTATTACCGTTGGCATGTCAAGCCTAGGTGGTGATGATCATCTTGGTCTAACTAAGTTTCAAAATATCACCAATACAGAATACACCATCATTCCTTTTAAAGGTTCTTCTGGTGCACGTACCGCAGTAATGGGTGGGCATGTTGCCGCTGCCGTTTTGAATATTTCTGAAGTGGCGGCTTTTAAAGATGAGTTGAATGTCATTGGTGTTGCCCAGGCAAAACGTTCTGAGTTTGCTCCAGATGTTGAAACCTTTAAAGAGCAAGGCGTGGAGTTTTATAACGGCGCATTGCGTGGTTTTGTTGCACCGGCAGGTTTACCAAAAGAGGTAGAGCTAAAACTTCTAGAGGCGTTTAACCGTGCGGCCAACGATCCTGAATTATTAGCCAAAATGAAGGCAACCGCTAACCCTGTTGAGGCGTCTATCGGACCTGATTTTAAACTGCTAAATGATGAATTGTATAAATTGGCGAAACAAGCGTGGGAAACCACACCTTGGAAATAACGTACAGAGTGCGGAGGATTGCCTCCGCACCATAATTTACCTAACAGGTAGTGGCTTGTGATGAATAATAACAATACAAATCCATTGTTGCGGCCGATGATAGTAATTGCATTTTGCATTCTTATCGCATCAGCTGCGTTCCTCCTCCCAGCGTTAGAGCTGACAGGTAATGCTTCCTTGTTACCCGTTGCTATGCTTATCGCGCTGATGGTGTTGTCCGTTATCTTAGTGATAACAGATATTAAAAAGGCTCGAACGAATAAGACGCCTAATAAACCAGCTCTTCAATCCCCAGGACGTGTATTTGGTGCACTACTATCGGTTTTTGTATTTGTCACCAGTGTCGATCTTTTTGGATTTTATTTGGCTACCGCTATTTTTGTCCCAGTGGCTGCGTATCTTTTTGGTTGTCGAAGCCTAAAGGTTTTGGTGGCTTCTGATGTGATTGTTGTTGCTGGTATTTATTTAATCTTTGGCATGGCGATGGCTAAAGATTTTCCTATGGGTTCCATTTGGTAGAGGTGACAGATTATGTATATGGATCTAATTTCAGCTCTTCCGAGCGTACTCACGTTTGATAATTTTTTTGCCGTTGTTATTGGTGTTCTATCTGGTATTGCTGTAGGAGCTATGCCGGGCCTTAGTGCAACGATGGCTATCTCTGTTTTGGTGCCTTTTACGTTTGGCCTAGACCCATTGGTGGCATTAGGATTGATGGCCGGTATTTACAATGGTGCTATGTACGGTGGTGCGATTCCAGCAGTATTGCTGCGTATACCGGGCACACCTGCTGCAGTAGCAACCAGTTTTGATGGTTACCCTATGGCCCAACAAGGTCGTGGTGGTTTTGCATTACAGGTTGCGGTGGTGTCTTCCGCCATTGGTGGTATTGCTAGTGCTCTAGCTTTGATGTTGCTTGCGCCACCACTAGCAAAAGTAACGCTATTATTTGGGCCTTCAGAAGTTTTTTGGATCGCTGTATTTGGTTTGTGCAGTATTATCTTCTTGCTAGGTGAAAGTCCAATAAAAGGTTTGATTAGTGCTTGCTTTGGTATTTTTGTCTCCATGGTTGGTGCTGATCCTATTACCAGTGAAGACCGTTTTACTTTTGGACAGCTTGAGTTGCTAGATGGCATCAACATGGTTATTTTGTTAGTTGGTCTTTACGCCATGCCACCGGTAATCGACTTGCTTGAGCAGCCACTAGAAACGAAAGAAGCGGGTAAAGCGCTCAAAACAGAATCCTTGATACGCAGCTTGCCGAAGATGTTCCGCTTCTGGAAAACTTGGCTTCGTTCCTCTTTCATTGGGATCTGGATTGGTATTTTGCCAGGTGCTGGCGGTTCAATGGCAGCCTTCATGGCTTACAATGAAGCGCGCCGTACAAGCAACAATCCAAACGAGTGGGGCCAAGGTGAACCTGAAGGCGTTGCCGCAGCTGAAACGGCGAATAATGCTGATACTGCATCGGCACTTATCCCTGCATTGACGCTAGGTATTCCAGGTACTGCAGTAGCCGCGGTGATGTTGGGCGGTCTATTAGTACATGGTTTACAGCCAGGCCCAATGTTATTCCGCGATAATCCGGATATTGTTTTCGGTTTTATGTGGCAGTTCTTGTTCGGTGCTATTTTGTTGATTTTCCTTGGTGGTTCATTAGCAACCAATAGCTTCTCCCATCTATTAAAACTTCCTCGTCCAGTATTGGGATCTATCATCATTGTGTTGATGTTTATCGGGGTGTATTCAATTAACGAACGTATGTTCGATGTCTACCTAATGTTGGGTTTTGGCTTAATTGGCTATGTCATGGATAAGTTTAAATTTCCATTACCTCCTGTGGTATTGGGTTTGATCCTAGGTGGGTTTGCTGAAGAAAACCTACGCTTAACGCTGTTGATTGGTCAGGGACAATGGTCTGCATTATTTGCTAACACTACGAGCTTAGTGTTGGTTGCTATGACTATTGCGGTCGTTGTTGGCCCTATGATCAAGCGCCGTCTTGTCAAAAATCGTCAATCTAAGGGGGAATAAGCATTGAGTTGGTAAGGGCTAGCTTCTAAGTGAGGTGGCCCTTGCTTTAGTTAATGGTCAAGCACCTTTCCTAGTTTTGTTAACAATAATAAATAGAGCGAAAATGCTACGGAGACTTATATGACTTTAAAAATGATTGTTGCCAGTGCCATCATGGCTTGTACAGTTGCAGCTCATGCTACTAGTTGGACTGGTTATACTTATTCTTCTGTATCAACGACGGCTGCGGTGAAAGGTATGAATCGCATTAGTGAGCGCGTTGCTGCTGAGACTAATGGTGATTTAGATATCAAAATTCATCTCGGTAAAACCCTGCAAATTAAATCCTCTGATATAACTCAAGCAGTAGGCGATGGTATTGTAGATTTTGCTGCAGACTTCTTCTTTTCTGGTAACGTCCCGATTGCTCGCGTACTGAATCTGCCAATGTTAATTAATAACGATCAAGAGTGGCAAAAAGCCTATGCGGCGATGCAACCCATGCTTGAAGAAGCCTTCGCGCAGCAAGATGTTGTGTTACTAGGAGGTTACCGTTATCCACAGCAGGTCTTTTTTACCACTTTCCCGGTTAATCAGTTGACTGATATCAAAGGTCGTAAAATCCGTGTGACCTCACCGGAGCAAGGTCATTTTGTTGAAGCTTTTGGTGGTTTGCCTATCACTCTATCAGGCAGTGAAGTGCCTACCGCCCTTGAGCGCGGCGTGATTGATGGAGTATTGACAGCCAGTGCTGGTGGTGCGAAGACGTGGCATGAGTTCTTATCAAATAATTACCGTTTTGCTGTGAATTACGGCAACTCCATGATCATTGCAAATACGGATTCGTTTGCAGATTTAGACAAGGAAGACCAAGCAAAACTCCGTACGATTGTTTCGGAAGAAGGCGAGAAAATTTCGGCCGAATTCATTGAAGATGAAAAAGCGCAAATGGCTTTTCAGCAGTCGATGGGGATGACCATTATGATGGCTGCAAACGGAGATGCCGAAAAGGCAAGTGATTTGTTGCGTCCATACTGGTCTGAGTGGGCAAAAGAGAATGGCCCTCAATACGAACAAGCGCTGGCATTAGTGCTAAAAGCAATTGGTAAATAATATGTATTCCGAGCAAACTTTGAAAGGTGTGGCGCCCGCTGCACCTGTTTTTAATTTTCTGGGCAAAAACATTAGTCTACTTTCTTCAGTCATGCTTTGTACTTTGGTCACATTAGTGTCACTAGAGGTTTTTCTGCGATCAGTGTTTGGTTATTCATTTGGCTTTGTTGAAGAGGTGACAGGGTATTTAGTCGTCGCGCTTACCTTATTTGGGGCGGCAATGGCTGTGCGAGCAAACTCTTTGTTCCAAGTACAAATGGTGTTCGATATCTTACCCTATAAGTTAAGAAGGTTGTTTGGTATGGCATTTACTCTGATTGCTATTGTGATTTGTGTGGTATTGGCCTTGAAGACGTTCGACTTAGTAGACAGTTCTTTTAGCCGAGGAAAGTTTGCTCCAACTGTATTGCGCACACCTTTATGGATACCGCAAACGCTTTTACCGTTAGGTTTTACTGTTATTGGGGTGTTCTTAGCGGAACATCTACTTATTCTGTTCCGTATGAAAGAAGGTCATAACTAATGGAAGGCATTTTAATATTTGGTCTTCTTGTAGGACTTATTATTGGTGGGATGTGGGTGCAGTTTGCTGTTGCCAGTGCTGGACTTGCATACCTCTGCGCAATTAAGGGCTTTGCCGGTTGGAAAGCCTTGGGTATAGTTAGCTGGGGATCTGCCAATAGCTTTACCCTTGCGGCTATTCCACTATTTATTCTAATGGCGGAAATCTTATTAGGGTCAGGATTAAGTTCTCGGCTTTACAAGGGTGTATCGCCATTCGTGCGTCGCTTACCTGGTGGTTTGTTGCATACCAATATTGCGGGAAGCGGTATTTTTGCTGCTATTTCAGGGGGCAGTGCGCCAACGGCCGCAGCGATGTCGACCGTAGCGTTGCCAGAATTGTCATCACGTGGTTATAACGTTCGTTTGGTCTCTGGTTCATTAGCGGCTGGGGGAACGTTAGGTATTTTGATTCCACCTTCGATCACCATGATCATTTATTCAACTTTTACAGAGACGTCTATTGCTCAATTATTTTCGGCAGGTATGTTGCCGGGGATTTTGTTAGCGTTGTTCTATATGGGCTTGATTATGATTCGGTGCATTATGAATCCAAGCTTAGCGCCAGCCGATAAGAGCAAATTGACGTTTAAAGAGTTGTATACTGCTGCGCTTGATGTACTGCCATTCTTAATGCTGATTTTTATGGTTTTGGGCAGTATTTATGGTGGTATTGCCACGCCAACAGAAGCCGGAGCAGTGGGCGTTTTAGGTGCCATGCTAATCGCGGGCATATATAAACGTTTGAATCTTACTCTGTTGCAAAATGCGTTATCCCGCACGATCAAAATGAGCGGTAATATTCTTTTTATCGTTTTCACTTCCATGATTTTTGCTTACGCAACGGCCTTGTCTGGAGCGGGTGAAACCTTGGTGAACTACTTACAAGATGCTGAAGTTTCACGCATTGCGTTTCTTATTATTGTTATGGTGATTTTTGCTATCTTGGGCTGTTTTATGGAAGGCCTAGGGATGATAGCGATTATTGTACCTGTGATTTTTCCTGCGTTGATCGCATTGGATATTAACCTTATTTGGTTCGGTGTGTTTGTGGTTATTTTGGTGGAGCTGGGGCAGCTCACGCCACCATTGGGGGTGATCTTGTTTGTGGTTGCTAGCTCTTCTGACAAGGTTAAAGTAGAAGATGTTGTCCTAGGAACTCTGCCATTTTTTATTGTGATAGTAGGGTTTCTTTTCCTATTAATGGCGTTTCCTGAGATTGCTTTGTATTTACCCTCATTAACAACAGGTTGATAACATGACGTATCCTCTCCCAGAGCCCGCTATATTTGATGCGGAAGTCTTTACTGAGTTACCTGAATCCTTACGTCGTCCAAATGCGAGTTCTTATTGGGCGACTCGTAATAAACGAGGCGCTACGGTTGATAGCTTTATTGAAGGCCCTTCGTTCGACCGTGATGGAAATTTATATTTTGTTGATATTCCATTTGGCCGCATTATGCGAGCGGATCCAGCAGGAAATGTATCGCAAATTGCGGAATACGATGGCCAGCCTAACGGCTTAAAAATTCATCAAGATGGGCGCATTTTTATTGCCGATTTTCAGAACGGCATCATGCAACTGGATCCGAAGACGGGGGAAGTTAAAGCGGTCTTGAAGGACTGTGATTCCGAAGGTTTTAAAGGCTGCAATGATTTGCACTTTGGCTCTGATGGTTCTCTGTACTTTACTGATCAAGGCCAGACGGGTCTGCATGATCCCACTGGTCGAGTATACCGTTGGCAGCCTGAGACAGGTGAGCTGACTTGCCTAATTGATACGGCTCCCAGTCCAAATGGCTTAGTATTAGATGTAAACAGTCATGTTTTGTATTTGGCGGTAACACGCGCAAATGCTGTATGGCGCTTACCTTTATCTGAAAGTGGTCGTGTTAACAAAGCGGGCTTGTTCCTGCAATTTAATGGCGGTCGTGCGGGTCCTGATGGTTTGGCACTCACGGCTCAAAATGGTGTTGTTGTTTGTCAAACAGGCATGGGGTTGGTTTGGATTCATGATAATTTAGGGCGGCCAATTGCCATTGTTCGATCTCCGCAAGGTTTGGGTACGACTAACTGTGCTTTCGGTGGCAAAGGTTTACGCACCTTGTTTATCACTGAATCAGATACAGGAACCATCCTAAAAGTGGAGTTTCCGGAAGATCTGAATATTTCAGGATATCCCATGTACTCAGGTTATCTGGGAAGTTAATCATGATGAGCGGTGCGATTTGTACGGGCAAATGATCGTCAAATTGCCCGCTCATTTAGTTTAGCTATCCGTACGTGGTGTTTGTTTTTCATTGGAAAGATTAAACGTCGGCGCAAATACCGTTTTTCCAGGCTTGCCGGGGATTTCCTTGGCAAGCCTTGGCACCAAATAACCAGGCAGTTCTGCTGCGACTTTGCCCATCAGCTGTTGTGCTTCTTCAATAGAAATATCAAAGTGCGCGGCCCCTTCGACTGGGTCTAAGGTGAACATGTAGTAAGGCAAGATGCCAGCATCAAACACGGCTTCGCTCAGGTTGACTTGGGCTTCTACAGAGTCGTTAACGCCTTTTAACAACACACCTTGGTTGAGCAGAGTAACGCCCGCTCTTTTTAGCTTATAAGCGGCGTGAGCGAGTTCTTCATCCATTTCATTGGCATGATTAATATGCCACACCATGACAACGTCTAATCGGCTGGCGTTAATCCACGCCAGCATGTCATCACAAACACGGTCAGGAATCACCACAGGCAAACGTGAATGAATGCGCAGGCGTTTTATTTGCGGCAAGGCATCCAACTTACGGACTTTGTCAGCGAGCAAAGCGTCTTTCATCATCAAAGGATCGCCGCCACTCAAGATCACTTCGTTGACTTCTGGATGTGCCTTTAGATAGTCGATTACCGAGTCCCATTCCGCTTGCGCCAGCTGATTATCACCGTAAGGAAAATGACGACGGAAACAATAACGGCAGTTCACTGCGCAAGTGCCCGTGGTGATCACCAATAAGCGGCGTTTGTACTTATGCACGATGGCTTTTTGCGGATTATGATCGGCTTCTTCGAGAGGGTCTTTTGTATAGCCCGCCACTTTTTGCATTTCGGCAAGGCTGGGTAAAACTTGCAACAGTAGCGGATCGTTTGGATTGCCATATTCAATACGCGACAAATAAGGGCGAGGTACTAAGAGCTTGAAACTGTTATGCGCCTCAACGCCTTGCAGGGCAAGACTTTTTGGCAGACCTAAGTGCTCAACCAGCTCTGGTAAAGAGGTGATCGCCTGTGACAGGTGTTGCGACCAGTTTAAATTGTTCTTCGTTTGAATCGGGATCACGTCAAATATCTGCAAAATTGTGTTCATTTGGGTTATGATTGCGCCAACTTATCTTGGCCTACTCGGCCAGTGGCTCTTAGAGATCTTTGCAAACGCTCTTTTTATTGGTCTATTTAAAGGCTTTAAATGACATAAAAGAGGTTCGCAGAGATCTTGGGACTGACATGATACGCCAGTCAGAGCTTTTTCTCTAAAAATATACTGTGAGGATGTATGGCTAATATTTCTACCAGCGAAATGCGCAGCGGTTCTAAAGTAATGGTCGACGGCGATCCATGTGCGATCATTGACAACGAACACGTTAAACCAGGAAAGGGCCAAGCCTTTAACCGCATCAAGCTGCGTAATTTAAAAACCGGTCGCGTTTGGGAACGTACTTTTAAGTCTGGTGACAGCTTAGAAACGGCAGATGTTATGGATACCGATATGGAGTATTTGTACACGGATGGCGAATTCTGGCACTTCATGTCAGTAGATGGTTCATTTGAACAGCACGCTGCCGATGAAACCGCGGTCGGTGACACGATTAAGTGGTTAAAAGAGCAAGAAAGATACGTTGTTACTTTGTACAACGGTGCCCCATTGGCGGTGTCTGCACCTAATTTCATTGAACTGGAAGTAAAAGAAACCGATCCAGGTGTGAAGGGCGATACGGCGAACGGTGGTTCTAAACCTGCTTTCTTGGTAACAGGTGCTATGGTTCGTGTGCCACTATTCATCAACATTGGTGAAGTGCTACGTGTTGATACTCGCACCGGCGAATACGTTTCTCGCGCAACGGGTAAATAATACCGGATGTAGCGTCATGAACAGGAAAGCCTCGATAGGAAACTATCGGGGCTTTTTTATACGTCAAAAGTGTTAACCCTCTCGCAGCGGTGCTTTTTTATGTAATTTGCCTTAATAAGCTGGTACTGTTTTGCCTCTTTCACCTATTTCATTTTGGGGCTGCTGCGTGATGTTGCAAGGAATTCACACCTTCCGGAGTCGTATCACTTTATTGACGGGAGGATTGTTACTGTCTCTCAGTTTAGTGTTAGTGACGTCGTCTTATTATGTGGCGTCGACACGCCTCTCCAATGCCAGTGGTGAGTATCTGGTTGGCATTAGTCAGTCTATTTCGAACATGCTTACGGCGAATTTAATAGAGCGTGAACGGGAGATTATACTGCTGAGTAAACGGCTTTCCTTGTATCAGAATCAAAACTTGACAGAGTTAGAGCAGACCATTGATCAGGTGAAAAACTCTTATAAACATTATGCGTGGATAGGGTTTGCCAGCCCCGAAGGGGTGGTATTAGCGTCGGGCGATGGTTTGTTGAAAGGGGCGGATGTTAGCCAACGACCTTGGTTTATTAATGGACGATCTGGTCCTTTTATTGGCGACCTCCACAAAGCTTTATTGCTCGAGTCATTGTTGCCCAAACAAGAAGATGGTGCTCCTATTCGCTTTGTGGATTTTTCAGCGCCCGTCATCAATGAACAGGGTAAATTAGAAGGCGTTGTGGCCACTCATGCGAATTGGCTCTGGGCGAAAGAAGTGTTGTCCTCTTCTTTTACAGCCGTCTCTAAAACCAAAGAAATTGACATGTTTATTATCAATAATGACGGTGATGTCTTGTATCCAGACAATCATCTTGGTGATATTTATGTGCCAACGACATTACCCAAAGACGGCCAATTTGAATCCCTTATTTGGCAGGATGGCAAAGATTATCTCACCAGCAAAGCGTTTGTTGACTCACCTGAATCGACCAATCTAGGCTGGCATATTGTGGTCCGCCAACCTGTTGCCATCGCCATGTCAACGGTTAACGAGTTGTATAAGCTATTACTGACGCTCGGTATTATATCTACTTTATTTTGCATGATTTTGGCGTATCGATTGGCGGGGGCTCTAAGTTTTCCTTTGGAGCGGCTGGCGGGAACCGCTAATCGTATACAACAAGGTGATAGACATGTCACCTTTCAAGAAGATAGTCAGTCGCATGAAGTCACCAGTTTGAGTCGTTCATTACAAGACATGATGTCGTCACTATTGGATCGAGAGCAGACACTGTTGCAATTGAACAGTACCTTAGAAGCAAAAGTACAATCAAGAACCGCGCAATTAGAAGCCACCAATCAATCCTTAAAAGCCATCGTACGCCAAGATCGTTTGACCCAAGTATGCAATAGATTAGCGTTAGATGAAGAGCTACTAAAAGAATATGAATTAGCGCGCGAGTCTGGCAATCCATACGCAGTTATCATGGTAGACGCGGATCATTTTAAAAAGGTTAATGACCAATATGGTCACACCGTTGGGGATACGGTTCTTAAGAAAATGGCCGCCGTATTAGAAAGTATCGTTGGTAGCAAGGGCATGGTGGCGCGATTTGGTGGCGAAGAATTCACAGTGCTCTTGCCTAATACGCAGATTGAGAACGCGCAACACTTGGCTGAAGCGCTGCGCGAAAAAGTTGCCGATACCGAAATGTATACAAGCTTATATGTCACTGCTAGCTTAGGTGTTGCCTTGTTTAAAATGACAGACGATCATTACGAACAAGTGCTCAATAGAGCCGATGCGGCCTTATATGAAGCGAAAGGCACAGGGCGTAACCGAGTCGTGGTGAGTGATTAAGGTTACAAAATGAATTATTAATTATACGTTATTTAAAACAAAGTAAGAAAATCATAAGCCCCTGATGTTCATCATCAGGGGCTTTTTATGATCTAAATCAATAGAAAGTGAATGCCTCTGCTAGTAAGGGAACTTGATCTTCTTTTTGTCCGTCTATCAATTGTCTGGCTTAACTGGTAGAAAATGAGAAAGCGTTTTACTCTCAAGAGATGAGATGTCCTTTCATTGCCATAAGCATAAGCATAAGAATTTAGGGCCGTTCTCTATTATTTCCATATGAGGAGTTTGCTTTGTTTGAATTAATCACTCAGTCATCTTTCAATGAAATTGCGGCTTTGTTGGTATTGGCGGCGTTGGCTGGAGGAGTTGGCTTATTACTCAGGCAGCCCTTGATTGTGAGCTTTATTGCTGTCGGTTTAATAGCAGGTCCATCGGCTCTTGATATTGTACATTCAAAAGAACAAATTAAGCTGCTTTCTGAATTAGGTATTGCTGTTTTACTGTTTCTTGTGGGCATTAAGCTGGATATAAAGCTTATCAAGTCTATTGGTTGGGTATCGGTATTAACCGGACTTGGCCAAGTGGCTTTTACCTCTATTATTGGTTATTTGATTGGACTGATGATTGGCTTAGATGCTATTTCAAGCCTGTATCTTGCGGTTGCGCTTACTTTCTCTTCAACCATTATTATCGTAAAACTTTTGTCTGACAAAAGAGAGATTGATTCTCTACATGGACAAATAGCGCTTGGTTTTTTGATTGTCCAGGATCTAGTCGTTGTTATGGCTATGATCGTCTTAGCGACGATTGGTATTGGTTCTGGGCAGGGAGAATCTAGTGATTCATCAGTATTGCATGTCGCTGGTTCAGCGGCAGGACTACTAATATTTGTTATTTTGTTTATTCGTTATGTCGCTAACACTTTGACGAGCATGTTGGCACGGGTTCCTGAGTTATTGGTCATTTATGCGATTGCACAAGCAGCTCTATTTGCCGCTGTGGGGCATATGGCTGGTCTTGGCATGGAAGTGGGTGGCTTATTAGCTGGGGTGTCTCTTGCTTCTACACCTTTTCGAGAAAGCATCGCCGCTAGATTGGCACCGTTACGTGATTTTTTGCTTTTATTCTTCTTTATCGCACTAGGTGCAACACTGGATTTATCATTACTAGGCTCAAACATTTATGGCGCGATTATCTTTTCGCTATTTGTTTTGATTGGTAATCCATTGATTGTGTTGGCCATCATGGGGGTGATGGGCTATCGAAAAAGAACCGCATTTTTGGCGGGACTCACTGTGGCTCAAATAAGTGAGTTTTCTCTTATTTTCATTGCGATGGGCATTAGTTTGGGACATGTTTCGCAAGATATTCTTGGATTAGCAACGTTGGTGGGCATTATTACTATTGCTGTATCAACTTATATGATTACTTACTCTCATCAATTGTACAGGCTTTTTGAACCAATATTGGGGGTGTTTGAACGAGAAAATCCGACAAGAGAACAGAATGTTGAAGTATTGTTGAGCAATCATCCTCAGGTAGTGATATTTGGTTTGGGGCGTTTGGGAACTGCCATCGCCACTCGGTTGTCTGACCAAGGAGTGAGAGTGTTGGGTGTGGATTTTAATCCTTCAGCGATAAAGCTATGGAACCAATTAGGGCTTAATTCTGAATATGGTGATGCAACCGATGCAGAGTTCATTGCTGAGTTGCCATTACGTAAAGCCATGTGGGTTGTGTCAACGATTCCTCATCATCACACAGGACTGTCTTTTGAAGATACGACAAGAACCATTGTGCAATTGGTGAAAGCGACGAGTTTTGATGGAAAAATAGCAGCCGTATCGCAAACCAAATTAGAAACAGAGCTGTTGAAGCATTTAGGGGTTGATCTTGTTTTAGAGCCTTTTCAAGATGCTGCTGATCGCGCCACAGAACTTTTGCTTGATGGTTTTGCAATCGAAGATGAATCGAAATAGACAAAGGGAATTTAATCATGAAAAAGTTTAATAACATTGTTTACGTTCTTGAGGATGATACGGACGTATTTTCATCCTCTCTTGTTCAAGTGGTTAACTTAGCAAAGACGAATCAAGCTAACTTGACTTTGTTGCATATTCATCCTGAGATCAAATCAACGGGGCTTGTGCATTTGACTGGTATAACGGAAGAAGAAATAAAGGACAAAGTTCTAGAAAAAGAGCGTGATAGGTTAAACACATTCATTCAATCGATAGACCAATCTTTGAATACAAGGGCAGAGGTTCGTTTTGGCAAAAAGTACATAGAAACCATTCGCGCTGTATACGATAAACAATTCGATTTAGTGATTAAAGAGGCGAAAAATCTTGATTGGTTTGATCGTCTATTAGGCAGTGATGACATGCATTTGTTGCGTAAATGTCCATGTCCTGTTTGGTTAATGAAGAAAAATGAAAAGCCAAAATACAAAAACATTATTGCGGCAGTAGATTTTGACAGTGAGTTTGAGTCTAGTCCTCGAGAAATTAATTATGAATTGAATAAAAAAATCTTAGAGTTATCGAGTTTACTTGCATTATCAGAGATGGCGACATTACACGTGGTAAATGCTTATGATGTTCCTCATGCGGGTTTTATTGGTTTGTGGGTGGAACAACCAGAGAAAGTAGAAAAACAGTTATTTGAGAGCGAATATCGTAATAGACGTTATCAAATGAACACTATGATGGATAGTTTAAAGCAAATGCTGGGGGAAGAAACCTTTCGGTATTTGTCTCCACAAACCCATATAGTACAGGGGTCACCCGATAGAGAGCTTCCCAAGTTAGCCAATAACATTAGTGCGGATCTGATGGTGATGGGAACAGTTGCAAGATCTGGCATTGCAGGAGTGATTATTGGTAACACAGCAGAAACCATACTTGCCCAGCTTCAATGTTCAGTTTTAGCCTTAAAACCAGACGGTTTTGTGTCACCTATATCCTCTTAAAGCGCCTATAAAATATAAAAACCTCGATATTGTAGGTATCGAGGTTTTCAGTATATCTAGCTTTTAACGAGGTGAGTCATTATTTGGCAGAAATTGCTTTATCAATCGATAAGGCACCTGCACCACTGAATACCAAAGAAATAGCGACAATCAGCAGTGTCAATGCATACTCATAACCGTTGTTTGCCATGAACAAGCCGTTTGAAAAATGAACAGAGAAGATCGCTATTAACATAGTAAAAGCGATGACCGCAGACGCTGGACGAACCAGTAAGCCAATGACTAAGGCCAAGCCACCGAAAAACTCTGCGCTACCGGCTAAAAGCGCCATTAGGTAGCCAGGTTCGAGGCCAAGGGACGCCATGAATTGCCCCGTGCCTTCCAATCCGTAACCGCCAAATGAGCCAAACAGTTTTTGTGCACCATGTGCCATTAGAATTAAACCCACTGGAATACGCAAAATTGTGCTAGCGATACCAGAGGTTGTGTGAGTGATTTTTTGGATGAATGATGATTGCATTTTCAGTTACCTTAATGTTGGGTGGGTGTTATTTACTATGTAGGCACTATATACAAAAAAAACCAAATAGATAACGGAGGTTTTTGAGTCAATTGATCAAAAAAATTGAACATTCATAATTTCCTATGATTTTTCTATCTTTTTTTATGGAAGGCTATTTTTATGCAATGTCTTTTCTAATTTCATCTGTATTTTCTCTTAAGAAGCATGACGACTAAGTAAGGCGTGATTTTGATTAGTGATGGACAAAAAAGTAGCAGAATTTAACACTCATAGAATGGTAGCGTTTGATTATCTATCAATAACAATAAGTAGGACAAAATCATGTCTAAAGCACTAATAGGAAAAGTCGCCGTCGTGACGGGGGGCGCATCAGGGATAGGTCTTGCTAGCGTTGAGGGTATGATAGCAGAGGGTGCCAAGGTAGTTATTGTGGATCGCGATGAAGCGGCGCTAAAGACCTTACAAGACAAATATAGTGACGCGGTAACGACCCTTGCTGTCGATTTATTAGATCCAGCTTCTTGCTCGGCGCTGGTGCCGCGTATTTTAGAAAAAGTTAAGACGATCGATATCTTCCACGCTAATGCGGGTTTGTATGTAGGCGGAGATCTAGTTGATGCCGACAACGACGCCATAGACCGAATGTTGAACTTGAATATTAACGTGGTCATTAAGAACGTACGTGATGTTTTACCTCATATGATTGAACGAGGCGTGGGTGATATTTTAATCACAAGTTCGTTAGCGGGACATTTTCCAACGCCTTGGGAGCCTGTTTATGCATCCTCTAAATGGGCGATGAATTGTTTTGTGCAAACAGTGCGTAGACAAGTCAGCAAGCACGGTATTCGGGTTGGCTCTGTATCGCCAGGTCCGGTGATTACCTCTTTGTTATCCGATTGGCCAGCGGACAAACTGGCAGAAGCCAAGGCCAAAGGCAGTCTAATGGATGCCAGTGATGTGGCTGAAGCGTTGGTTTTTATGTTAACGCGTCCTCGTCATGTGACGATTCGAGATGTAGTGATGTTGCCGTCGCAGTTTGACTTATAGCTAGAAACCTTTGCACGACCATCAGGTTCGTGCAAAGGCGTTCCATGTGCAAGTCGTTATAGTTTAACGATCAACTTGCCAGTATTTTTACCTTCAAACAATAAGTTAATACCGCTGGTTGCGCTTTCGATACCTTCAATGACATGAGTCCGGTACTGTAGCTCACCTTTACCTAACATAGCACCCAATGCTTGGCCGTATTCTGGAATGCGATGAAAATGGTCTGGCATGGTGAAGCCTTGAATAGACAAGCGGCGTTTGATAATCCCAATCCAGCTTGGGCCAGGAGAGGCTTCTTCTTTTTGATAGTCGGCAATAAGACCACAAACGGCAATGCGACCATGGGGATTCATGCGATCAAAGATTGGCCCTTGTGCTGCGCCACCGGTGTTTTCAAAGAACAGATCGATGCCGTTCCGTGTGGCATTGGTCAGTTGTTCAACAAAATCAGCGTCTTTGTAATTAATTGCGTGGTCAAAGCCTAACTCTTTGGTGAGCCATTGGCATTTATCATCCGAACCTGCCACGCCAACAACCGTTAAACCAAGGTTTTTCGCCATCTGACCGACAAGAGAGCCAACTGAACCCGCTGCCGCTGTGACGATAAGCGTCTGACCTGCTTCTGGTTTAAGCACTTCAAACACACCGTGGTAGGCCGTAATGCCGGGTAGGGCAATAACGGATAAAATCGCTTCAGCGGGCAACTCTTTTGGAATCATGTTCAGCCCATTGCCATCGCTGATGGCGTATTCCGTCAACCCCATAAGACCCATCACACGGGAACCAACAGGGAATTTCTCATTATTAGACTCGACAACTTCGCCAATACCACTGGCGCGCATGGTATCGCCTAATTTTACGGGGGGAATGTAGCTGTTTTCATCAGGGCTCATCCAACCGCGCATAGCGGGATCTAAAGAAAGATGAGAAAGCTTAACGAGTACTTCGCCTTCTTTTGGCGTTGGAATGTCTTGGGTGACAATGTTAAAGACATCTTCCGTGATTTCTAGCGTCGGGCGTTTAATCAGTTTTACTGAACGATAAGACATAGTAACTATTCCTCTTCCTGTTTCTCTTAATGCTTGCCTAGAGAGTTTGGGACGCTTTTATTGATCTAAAGGTTAGGATTGAAGGAGTAAATGTGCAATTGTCCTAATCTGATGTTGTCCTTGGGTGCAGTAATTGGTGAATTAAGTGACATAAACGGATCAATTGTTGATAAGTACTGTGTTTATCCCCAGTATTTTCCAGTGGCCAGCCGCAGTTGATGCGGAAGCAGTCGTGATAAAAGTCGTGGGTGCTAAAACACGCGCCGCTACGGATGTCGATACCTTGTTTATTGGCTTCTTTTTCAAGCTGTGGCGCATTTAAATCGGGGATCTGCACCCAAAGCACAATGCCGCCGTGTGGGACGCTGATTTTGGCATGGCTGGGTAAATGTTTGATCAAAAACTGCTGATAACTGTGAATGTGTTGGTTCAATACGGTGCGTATTTTATTCACATGAGAGCGATATTCGCCTGTGTTAATAAATTCAGCCAAACAAGTCTGTATAAGCCCATTCACCCCAAAGCTGGTTAAGGCATGTTGATTAAGATAAGGCGTAAAATATCGCCCAGGAAGACTCCAACCCAGCCGCAGTCCGGCGGCGAGCGTCTTAGAAAAAGACCCGCACCAAATCACGTAACCTTCTTTGTCCCAATATTTCGCTGGTAGCGTGTGTTGCTTCTGATGGCTTAACTCGAAATACACATCGTCCTCTATCATGGGTGTTTTGTATCGCGTTGTTAATGTGACGAGTGCTTGTTTTTGTTCAACGGGCAGTGTTATGCCAGTTGGATTCATATTCGATGTGCTGAACAGGGAAGCTTTAATCAAACCCTGTTGCAGCAAGGTTTCGAGAAGGTCTAAGTCCAAGCCTTTGTCACTAATAGGGATTTCAATCACTTTGCGAGATAGGGCACTGAGCAAATCGAGTAACCCACTAAAACAAGGTGAACTAATGGCAATGGTGTCACCTGCTTTGGTGACGCTTTCTATCGCCAGTCTTACTGCATCAATACAGCCATTGGTAATCACAAAGTCGGCTGCTGAAAAGGCTAGATTGTCATGGCGAAAATGTTCCGCAAGGGCGCTTCTCAGGCCTTTGTCACCTTGTGTTTCTGGATATTGAAATAGGTGTTTTCCTGCTCTTTGAGTGACACGTTTAATGCTGCGTTGCAGTGCGACGCTCGGCTGTAATTCTGGAGAAATCATTGAGGTGCCAAGCGGACTAAAAAGCGCCGAGGCAGGGTTATAGCCATTTAACGGCGCAAAGCGTTTTGGGTCGCGCTGTTCAATACTTTTGATGTTTAGGCTTGGAAAGCTGGTTGCTTCAATTTGGTTGGCAACAAAGTACCCAGACTGCGGCTGCGCATAAATCCAACCGGTCTGTTGAAGATAGTCATAGGTTTTTGTGGCTGTTGTCATGCTGACTTGATGCTGCTTGGCCATTGTCCGTAGTGCTGGCAAACGGCTTCCCGCAGGCAGACGTTGCGCTTGTATGTCGTCGATATAATGCTGAGCAAGTGTTTCGTAAAGCGCCATAACATTCCCTCAAAGTATTTCCTTTCTTTGGATTGTACTCTTATTTTTATAAAAAATTGAATCTGTGTTCTTTTTTGTTTTCTAGTGATACTTCTTTCTGAAGGAAATGCTTAGCTATGTTCAGTTACACGCGGTGTTTCTGAGAGGTAGGCGGTAGTTTCGAGTAGAAACACAGCGTGTAATTGAGCGCCTTCGATATTGTTTAGAGCAGATTTTATTTACTAGGAACGAATAATGAAACTACGAGACTTTGGCTTGCTGTTTGTTTTGATGGCATTATGGGGATTGAATTTCAGCGTGATCAAGCTTGGTGTGAACAGTGTTCATCCTTTGGTGCTTACCGCGTTGCGTTTTAGTTTTGCGGTGTTTCCTTTGATTTTTTTTATTAAGAAACCGGACGTGCCGTGGCGTTATTTGATCGCTTATGGCTTGTCTTTTGGTGTCGGCGTGTGGGGATTAACGACGTTATCGATAGGTGCGGGTGTCTCGGCGGGCATGGCGTCTTTGTTGTTGGACATGAGTGTGGTTAGCAGCTTATTGGTAGGTTGGTTGTGCTTAAACGAAACCATTACCCGCAATAAATTGCTTGGCGCTGGACTCGCGTTACTTGGGCTTGCTTTGATTATGCAAGCCCAAGGTGGTTCCGTGACTGGCAAGGGCTTAATTTTGGTATTGATGGCGTCTGTGTTTTGGAGCGTCAATGGTTTGATCGTAAAGCGCGCGAACACAAAAGCTATTTTTGCGTTTAATATATGGGGGATGGTGTTTGCTCCTTTGCCTTTGTTGTTATTAGCCGTTATGTCTGAAGGGATGCAAGTTGTCGCTGAGTTGCCGAATCAATTTACTCAATGGACATTATTTTCTGCATTATTCCAAGCTTATCCGACCACACTGTTGGGCTACTGGTTTTGGAATAAAATGATCATGAAATATTCCGTTTCGACGGTCGCGCCAATGACGTTATTGGTGCCTGTGTTTGGTATTTTAGGCGGTTATTGGTTTTACAACGAGCCAATAGAAACGAATCAGATCATCGCTGCTGTGCTGATTTTATTAGGTCTGTTTGTCGGGCAAATGGCATTGCCGCAATTACGTTTCTTTAAAAGACTGAGAGGTGATTCATGCAAGAAATCCACTATGTCCTGATATTAATAGGGGCGTTTGTTGCTATGGCGAGTCCTGGGCCTGCGACATTGGCGATTGCATCTACGTCAATGAATCAGGGGAGAGTGCAAGGTTTGGCGTTAGCATTAGGTATACTCACAGGCTCGCTATTTTGGTCTTGTTCAGCAGCCTTTGGTTTAGGTGCTGTGCTGTATGCGAATGTTTGGCTATTCGAAAGCTTACGTTATGTTGGTGCAGTTTATTTATTATTCTTAGCTTACAAATCTTGCCGTTCAGCAATGGCTAATAAATCGGATGCAAGCAAAATGTTGGCCACGTTGGATACCAAACAAAGGTCTCTTCTCTCTGCGTATTTTCGTGGTTTGGCCATCCACTTAACCAATCCTAAAGCGATTTTGTTTCTAGGATCGTTATTCGCCATGGGGATGCCGAGTTCGGTTTCCACACAAGGTTTGTTGTCTGTGATTGCCTTATTAACGATTCAAAGTGCCTGCATAAATTTGGGCTACGCTGTGTTGTTTTCGAATCCAAAAATGCGCCAAGGCTATTTCAAAATGAAACGCGGCTTTGACGCTGCCTTCGCACTCATGTTTGGCGCGGCAGGCATTAAAATATTGTTGAGTAAAGTAAATATGTAACGCGGTATTTGCTATGATGCACTTTATTTTTCAGAGTGTTTTTCTATGTACGACGCTTCTTTGTGGCAACCCAGTGCAGATCTTTCTATTTTGCAAAAGCGCGCTCAGTTACTGAAAGCGATTCGCGCTTTTTTTGATACTCGAGATGTGATGGAGGTGGACACTCAATGTTTGTCACTGGGCAGTATCACTGATCCACATATTGAAGTGTTAACTAGCAAGACGCGCTCCCAAGGCCAAGACCTTACTTACTATCTTCAGACCTCTCCAGAGTTCGCTATGAAGCGTTTATTGTGTGCGGGTTCTGGTTCTATCTATCAATTAGGGAAAGTGTTTCGAGCCGAGGAAATAGGCCGTCGTCATAGCATCGAATTTACCATGTTGGAATGGTATCGAGTGGGTTTTGATCATTGGCAATTGATGGATGAGATCCAAGCTTTGTTGTCTGTGTTATTAGAGGATGCTTCGTTGACGTGCGAGCGACTCAGTTATCAAATGGCATTTTTACGCCACACTGGACTGGATCCTTTTGCGGCGACAGTGTTCCAGTTACAAAAATGCGCTCATGAGCATACGGAATATGGCCTTCAAGAAAATGATAGAGACACACTGCTGGAGCTGCTTTTTTCCAGTGTTGTAGAGCCTGCTATTGGCAAATATGTCCCTTGTTTTGTGCACAGTTATCCCGCTTCTCAAGCGGCCCTTGCTAAAACGCATTTGGACGAAAAAGGCCAGCAAGTCGCGGCCCGTTTTGAGCTGTATTGGCAAGGTATGGAACTGGCAAATGGCTACCACGAATTGACCGATGCCAAAGAGCAAGCAAGGCGTTTTGCTGAAGACAAGGCAACACGCCAAGAAATGCGTTTGGCGAATCGGCAATTTGATGAACGATTGATTACGGCCTTAGGTAATGGCTTACCGGATTGTGCGGGCGTGGCGTTAGGCGTGGATCGGTTGTTGATGTTATTGTGTCATAAGTCGCATATTGCTGAGGTCTTACCCTTTGCTCACGCTAGAGCTTAATCATGTTACGACAAGTTATGAGCGATAATAACAACAAGGTATTTTAGATGAGCGCATTGAAAGACAAGTACGCTTTTAACATGAGATGGCTATTTTCGTCTAGGCAGCTCATTTGGCTGTATCTTGGCGTCTTTTTGGTGGTGGTATTGCTGATTTGGAAAGGCGGAGAGGCTTTACGGAACCAGCAAATCAAAGCTTTACGAATTGACTCTTTTGAGCAGTTGAATCAGCTTGCTAGCGTGCTTGAAAGTGCCATTGCTAAGTATCAGCACATGCCGACGCTATTAGCTTCAAACGATAGGGTAAAAAAGGCGCTGCGTGATGGTTTAGAGTCGGACATTAATCAGCTTAATCGTGAACTTGAACAAATTAACCGTATCACCGAAGCATCAGACAGTTATATTTTAAACACCGATGGTTTAACCATTGCCGCCTCGAATTATCGAGAAGAGGCCAGCTTTGTTGGTGGCAATTTTTCTTTTCGTCCCTATTTTAAAGAGGCTATTCAAGGCAAGCCAGGACGTTATTATGCGCTTGGCACCACGTCTAACCGCCGAGGCTATTATTTTTCATACCCTGTTTATGACGGCAGTTCGATCATAGGTATTGCGGTCGTCAAAGTGGACTTAACACAATTTGAAAAGCGTTTTGCCAGTCAAAATTATGAATTTCTTTTATTAGATCCAGATAACATAGTGTTTAGTAGCTCTCGGCCACATTGGTTATATCGCGTGTTAGGGGAGCTATCTCATATTGAGTTACAACGTATTGCCGACTCTCAGCGCTACTTTGGGCAGTCGATTGAAAAGCTAGCGATTGTTTATCAAAAGCCGTTTGATGAAAAGTCGCAGATTGTTGATGTGTTGGAAAACACCGTCACGAACGGTACAGAGGAATTGCAGCGGCTCTCTTTTTTAAGAATGAGTCGTCCTATTCGGCTGTTGGATTTCCAAATATCCATTTTGGCGCCGCTAAAAATTATCAACGAGGAGATCTCCCTATGGCGAGCCATTTTCGCGGGTGGTGTCACTATTACGGCCTTGTTGTTCGGTTTGGCTATGCTGCGTCGTCGAATGCTTAGAGAGCGTTCCGATGCCAATGAAATGACACGCCACAACCAAGCGTATATTCGTGAAGTCATCCAAAATACACAAGCGGGTTTGGTGACCTTGGATGAACACCACAAAATAGAATCTTTTAATCCAGCGGTGGAACGACTGGTGGGACGACCTTTGGCTCCTTTAGTTGGGCAGCCACTGGGGCGGTTATTTCAACCCGATGAACAAGACGCTAGCTCTCTCTCTTCCCATGCAGACTTTTGGGATGCTACCAATGATTTAGGTATTAAAGTGCTGACTCGGGAAGGGCATTTATGCTATTCCAATCAGGCCGTTCCAGTTGAAATGACCTTGTGTAAAATGCAGTTACCAAATCGGTTGAGCTATCTGGTCACTTTTCATGACATGACCGAGCGCAAACGTTATGAGCAAGACATTACTCAGGCGCGAATAGAATTAGAGGCACGAGTAAAAGAACGTACCGTTGAGTTAGAGGGCGCTAATATTCGATTGCGTCACGAGATAGAAGAGCATAAAGGAACGCAACGGGAGTTGATTCAAACCGCGAAGTTGGCAGTATTAGGGCAATTAAGTGCGGGGTTAAACCATGAATTAAACCAGCCTTTGACTGCGATTCGAGCCTTTGCCGGAAACGGTTTGAAGTTTTTAGACCGCGGTCAATACGAACAAGCCCATACGAATTTGCAGCACATTAGCCAATTAGGCCACCACATGGGCGATATTATTGCGCGCTTTAAGGTCTTTGCGCGCAAAGGCGATGTTCACCAAGGGCCGATTGCTGTGCAAACCGCGATAATGGGCGCATTGAAAATCATGGGGCCACGTTACAAAGAAGTGGGCATCGAGTTGCAGGTGACAGAGGATCAAGGTTTTATCGTGAATGGCGATATGGTCTTTTTGGAGCAAGTACTGGTGAATCTTTTAGCCAATGCAGCCGATGCTATATTAGAGGCATCGGATAACCCTAAATGTGTGTGTATCGAGCAAACTTGCGAGGAAAATCATATTGTGATTTGTGTTCAAGACTCGGGTAACGGTTTGAGTGATGATGCGATTCGACATTTGTTTGAGCCGTTTTTCACGTCTAAATCGTCAGGTTTAGGATTGGGGCTAGGCTTGTCTATTAGTCAGCGTATTGTGGAAGCAATGGGCGGGCAAATTAGCGCCTATAATCGAGATGCTGGCGGTGCCGAGTTTTGTGTTAGGCTACCTCGTTTTAATCACCAGTCGTCCCAGTCTCTTTCTAAAGAGTCTAAAGAGGAAATCTAATGCCGGACAGCAAGCAAGTACTTTTAATTGATGATGAGCAAGCGGTTCGTATGGCCATTTCTCAGACTTTGCAGCTTGAAGATTTTCAAGTTCTTGAGTTTGCATCAGCGCAAGGCGTGGTGGAAAGGTTGTCTTTAGATTGGTCTGGCGTGATTGTGAGTGACATCAACCTTCCAGGCAAAAGTGGTCTTGAACTGTTCGAAGAAGTGAAAAAGATTGATGCAGAGATCCCCTTTATTCTGATCACAGGTCACGGTGATATCAGCATGGCGGTGAGCGCCATTCGGGATGGCGCCTATGATTTTATTGAAAAGCCTTTTTCCAATGAAGATTTTCTTGAAGTGGTGCGCCGTGCTTCAGAGAAAAGACGCTTAACCCTAGAAAACCGTAATTTACGTTTAGAATTGGTTGCGCAGAATGCGCCTGGCCCAAGGATTATTGGTAATACGCCGGGGATTCATCGTTTGCGTCAGGCCCTATTGCATGTGGCGGACACCGGGGCGGATATTTTGATTCAGGGAGAAACCGGCACAGGAAAAGAGTTGGTGGCGCGTTATATCCATGAGCACAGTTCTCGTCGAGGTCGTACATTCGTGGCAATTAATTGTGGTGCAGTGCCGGATTCGATTATGGAATCTGAACTCTTTGGCCATGAAAAAGGTGCCTTTACCGATGCCAAAGCTCAACGTATTGGTAAGTTGGAACACGCCAATGGCGGCACACTCTTTTTAGATGAAATTGAAAGCATGCCCATGTCGATGCAAATTCGTTTGTTGCGTGTATTAGAAGAGCGCCGTTTAGAGCGTTTGGGCTCTAATACAGCGATTGATCTGGACCTGCGCATTTTGGCGGCCACTAAAGTGGATTTAAAACAACTGAGCGAAAGTGGGACGTTTCGTGAAGATTTGTATTACCGACTCAACGTCGTACGAGTTGACATTCCGCCACTACGGGAACGCAAAGATGATATTTCCTTGCTGTGGCAGCACTTTTGTCTGGTCGCTATTGCGCAATATAAGCGTGAGTCGGAACCACTGTCTGCTGCGCGTATGCACAGTTTGTTAAGTTATGATTGGCCTGGGAATGTGCGTGAGTTACGCAATCTCGCCGAGCGCTATGTGCTGATGGGAGAAGCGGGTTCGTTTGAGTTTGATCAGATCATTATCAATGAAAACAATCCCGGTGTAATGACGCTACCAGAACAGATAGAGCGCTTTGAAAAAACGCTACTAGAACAAGAACTGCTGCGTCAAAAAGGCTCCATCAAAGACACCATGGATGCGCTTGGGCTACCGCGTAAAACCCTCTACGATAAAATGCGTAAATACGGGCTGGATAAAGATATTTACAAACAATAATAGACGCTCTTGTGTAGTCGCTATTACCAACACTAATGGGCTTGATGATATTTCTAAGGCCCATTTTGGTATTCTAATGGCCTCATTTTTGCTGACTTTTTGCCGACTGTATGACTTTATCTGCGCTTTTGTTTGAGCAAGTATCGCCGCCTATCTTTTTTCTTCTTGTGCTTATTTCAGGAGTGACCTCTTTTTTCACCGCGAGCTTTGGTGCTGGTGGTGGGGTGATGTTGCTAGGAGTAATGGCGCAGGTCTTGCCGCCACAGTTGATTATTCCACTGCATGGCGTTGCGCAATTAGGGTCAAACGCTGGGCGCGCGGCCATGAGTTGGCGGCATATTGATTGGAAGTTGATCGGAGCTTTTTTGCCCGGTGCTTTGTTGGGGGCTTTTATTGGTAGCTTTGTGTTAGTGGCTTTACCTCCTGCCATTATGTACTTGACCATTGCCTTGTTTATTTTGTATCTATGTTGGGGGCCTAAGTTACCTAAGATGGTTTTAGGAGCATGGGGAACCGTGATTGCGGGTGGTGTGACGACTTTTATTACACTGTTTGCCGGGGCGACAGGGCCCTTGGTCGCCGCGTTTGTTAAACAAATTCACGAGGATCGCTTTCGGACTGTGGCAACGTTTGCTATGGCGATGTCGTTACAGCATATTTTGAAGGTCGTCGTGTTTGAAGCGGCTGGTTTTCCTCTTAGTACGTGGTTACCTTTGTTAGTTTGTATGATTTTGAGTGGCGCATTGGGAACTTGGATCGGGCTGAAATTGCTAAAACGCATGCCCGACCGCTATTTTCACCGTATTTTTAACCTAGTGTTGACGCTAATGGCGTTAAGATTAATTTGGCAGTCCTTTGCCTTAATGATGTAACGAGCTTAGTGCTAATCTCCTGGTGCTCAATCTCCCAGTACTAGGCCTTCTCGTCTTGGGTCTGCACCACCGAGTAAGGCATTATTATCGATGACGATTCCTTGTACGCCAGAGTTTAAGTCTTGTATCGATACTTTGAAGCCCATCTCTGTAAGATTTTTTTCTAAAGCCGTCGCTTGGGTGTCCTTTTCAATATTAAAGGTGCCAAATTGGTTAAGCACATTAGGCAGTGAAATGGCATCTTGTATGTCCATTCCCCACTCAAGGTGTGCAATCAGTGTCTTAGCGACGTAACCTATTATACGAGAACCGCCAGGAGAGCCGACGACCAAGTAGGGCTTATCATTTTTCATTACAATGGTAGGAGACATGGAAGAGCGAGGGCGTTTACCGGGTTCTAAACGATTGGCAATGGGATAGCCATCTTGATAGGTTTTAAAAGAAAAATCGGTCAATTCGTTGTTCAGCAAAAAACCATTGGTCATCAGATGGGAGCCAAAACCGTTTTCAATGGTGGTTGTGACCGAGACCGCATTGCCTTCTTTGTCGACGATGGAGATATGACTGGTCGAAGGTAACTCTATGGAAATGTCGTCAGCTTGTTTAACTGGGTGTCGCCATTCTGGTTCGCCTGCTGCAACAGAGGTTAAGGCTTTTCCTGGTGTGATTAATTTTGCCCGTTCGGCGAGGTAGCTTTTATCCAATAAACCTTGTGGCATAGGCACAAAGTCTGTGTCTGCTATGTAACGGCCACGATCAGCAAAAGCAAGACGAGATGCGTCACCGATAATTTGCCAAGCTTCTGGTGAATTGGCCCCTAATTTAGCAAGATCAAAGTGTTCGGTAATTCCCAATATTTGCCCAACCGTCAAGGCTCCAGAACTCGGTGGTCCCATGCCACAAATGTCGTATTCCTTATAAGGCAAGCACACAGGGGCACGTTCTTTGATCCGGTAGCTGGCAAAATCTTTTTCCGATAATACACCTGGATTGTCGAGTGCACCGCGTACCTGAGAGATAATGTTTTGAGCAATTTGTCCACTGTAAAACTCGTCAGCGCCATAAGTGGCAAGTGTGCGTAGGGTTGTGTAGTACTGGGTGTTTTGTAAACGGCTACCGGCTTCGACAGGTGTATCATCTAGATTAAAAAAATACGCTTTGGTTTCAGGATAGCGTGATAGGCGTTCGGCACTTTCTTTGATGGCACCAGCCAAGCGTGGTGAGACAATAAAGCCTTCTTGAGCGAGTTTTTCCGCTGGAGCCAATAGATCTGCCCACGGCATTTTTCCATAGCGAGTGTGAAGATCTCCCATGAGTTTGACTGTGCCTGGCGTGCCGACAGAACGGCCACCAACAACCGCGTCGTAGAAGGCAAGCGGTTCACCGTTTTCATCTTGAAAAAGTTCTGGTGTTGCTTCTTGTGGTGCTGTTTCGCGGCCATCAAAGGTGGTGAGCTTTTTATTGACGGCGTCGTAATACACCACGAAAGCGCCACCGCCTAAACCTGAAGATTGTGGCTCGACTAACCCCAGTACCATTTGTACAGCAACCAGTGCGTCTATTGCTGAGCCGCCTGCTTTTAGCACATCGTAACCGGCTTTGCTTGCCTCTGGGTTGGCTGTGGCGACCATGAAATCCTTTGCTTGCACGAGCGTCTTTTGTTGAATGCCACTCGCCCCTTCTGGGGCGACCGCATCGGCAGCTTGTCCCGCTGCTAACGCCATTTGTCCGGTAACGAATAAACTCAGTAAACAGAAATGGGGTAACCAGCGTTTTTTGGGCGTCATAAAAATCCTTATTGATGCAATATAAATTGTTCTTACCATCAAAACAAAAAAACGCCACAGAGTGAAGTCTAATCAATGCCATGAAGATGTAAAAAATGCAAATACGCCGTAGGTCATACTATGACTTGCTGCGTTCGATTTCTCTCATTAAGGCACGATAACGTTCGCAGCCATTGTGAAGGTGCTTGCGTATTGCTTGTTGTGCGGCCTTGGTATCACGTGCCACGATGGCATCCAGAATGGCTTTATGTTCGCTGTTTAGCGTTTTTTCGATGGCGGGGTCTCGTGGCAAGCCAGCTTCTTCCCTTAGTCGAGCTCGCGGTATAGTGCGTTTTCCTAATAGCTCCAAAAAGTCGATAAAGTGTTGGTTGTTGGTCGCTCTGGCGATCGCAAGATGGAACTCAAAATCCTCTTGTTCTGCGATTTCGCCATTTTGAGCTTTTTTCTCATAGGCATCATAGCAACGATAAAGATCTGCTTCTTGGGCAAGGGAACAACGAGCCACCGCTAATGCAACCGCTTCTACTTCCACAGCAGTCCTGAGTTCTAGAGACTCTATGGTATCCGTAAGGGTCTGGGTACTTTTTTGCAGCAACAGGGAAAGGGTTGCCTTAGGTTGCGCAATAAAGACGCCAATGCCTTGTTTTGCTTCAACTAAGCCTTCTGCTTTCAATGTCGCGATAGCCTCACGAAGGACGGTACGACTGACATTAAACTCAACCATTAGATTTGGTTCGGTGGGTAATTTATCCCCTACTTTCATGCCTTGTGTATGAATGCGACGACGAATTTTTTCAGCCGTTTGTTGAGGTAAACTTGTTTTGCTTTTTTTGATCGGTGGCATGTTTTGAAGACTCAGTGTCAGTGTTCTGCTGTAGGGCTGAAATTAGGTTGTTGTTAATGTAACACATGCCTTGATGTTGGCTTAATAGGTGATTGCCATGGTTGAGTAAAAAATAGTCTAAAATTCATAGTATGACTGTTGTTTCTTTGATAGCCATTGTGTTACAAATAAATTTGTTAAGTTTATGCGTTTTTTTTGAAAAGCTGTTTCTTAACTATTTGGTGGGAAAAATTAAACGTTAGCACTTGGAGATATAACAATGATAATAAAGCTTCACTCTAAAACACTCAGAACGACCTTAGCACTTGTTACTGCTGTTTCTTCTGTCACTTTTTCCGCTCTGGCTCAGGCAGAATGGAAAGGCTGGAATATCCACAACGCCGATTACCCTGTTACGGTAGCCATGGAATCCTTCATTAAAGAAGCCAATAAAGTGACAGATGGTCGTGTTAGTGGTCGTGTCTACAACGGCGGTGTACTAGGAAGTCAGTCCGATTCTATTCAAATGTTGCAAGTGGGCGCGATCCAATTTGCGGGCTTTAATTTAGGGCCAATGGGGGAGGCGGTACCTGAGGTTAACGTGGTTTCTTTGCCTTTCATTTTTAAAAATTTGGATCATATGCATCGTGTCATGGATGGCCCCGTTGGTGATCAATTAAGTGAGGCGATGGCGAAACAAGGCATTATTTCTTTGGCTTGGTACGACGGTGGTGCTAGGTCTTTCTACAACACATCTAAGCCGATACAAACGCCAGCGGATATGAAAGGCGAAAAATTTCGTGTTATGAACAATGAATTATATGTTGGCATGGTAGAAGCTTTAGGTGGCAATGCAACCCCTATGGCCTATTCAGAAGTCTATCAATCTTTGAAAACTGGTGTGGTCGATGGTGCTGAAAATAACTGGCCATCGTATGACACGAGTAACCATTTTGAAGTGGCGCCTTATTATTCATTAACCGAGCATTTAATTTTGCCGGAGTGTTTATGTGTCAACGTAAAAACATGGAATAGTTTGTCTGAAGCCGATCAAGTCGCTGTGAAAAAAGCAGCACGTGATAGCTCCGTATTACAACGTAAGTTATGGGCGGAAGGCGATGCTCAAAGCCGTAAAAAAGTTTTAGCCTCAGGGGTTAAGTTCAACGAAATCCAAGACAAATCTGCTTTCCAAGATGCAATGAAACCCGTTTATGCTAAAGCGGTAAAAGACAATCCCACTCTCAAGAGCTTCATCGAGCAAATTCAAAATACACAGTAATGGCGATTAAAGGCGTGTAAGGCTGACCTTATACGTCTTGCGTTTCTCTTGGCGAAGCTTATTTGATGATGGTCTATCAATAAGCTTTGTTTGATGATTTTGACAGAATGAGTAGCTCTATGGATTCTTTTCACTCTAAACAGATTCCTATCAAAACCTTTTTAGATGCGCTTGCTTACCTTGCTATGGCATTGTCTGGGGTGTTTTTGGTCGTGCTTGTTGCCTCTTTTGGCTGGTTGGTATTTGGTCGTTATGTGTTGAATGATACGCCGACTTGGGTAGAGCAAATGGCTTTATTGTTGGTGACGAATATCACCTTTTTAGCCGCCGCTGTTGGTATACATGAACGTACCCATCTAAGTGTTGATATCTTGTCATTGTGTGTGCCAAAGCGGTTTAACCAGATCATTAATGTTGTGATTGATCTAACGTTACTGGCTTTTGGTGTGGCGATGTTGGTATATGGCAAAGCCTTAGTCGATTTTGCTTGGCTGCGAACAATTTCTCTATTGGGTATATCGGATGGTGTTCGCTATTTCCCCGTGGTTGCTTGTGGGGTGTTGATGTCGTTGTTTTCTGGTTATCGGGTCGTAATGGGGGTGATGGCGTTATTTATTGTAGAACCTGAGTCTGAAGCGACTGATTCACTTTCTTCACGCGTAAAAGGGGATCAGTAACATGGGATTGGCGATTTTATTAGGTTTGTTTGCATTACTTACTTTCATTGGTGTTCCTGTGGCGTTTGCTTTGGGGATGGCAGCCATTTCGGCTTTTTGGTACGAAGGTTTGCCTTTGATGATCGGCTTTCAGCGTATTGTCGCGGGCACTTCAACGTTTTCTCTTCTCGCAATTCCTTTTTTTATTTTTGCTGGTGAACTGATGTTACATGGCGGTATCGCCGCACGGTTAATCCGTCTTGCTTCGTCTGCAGTGGGTTGGATGCGTGGTGGTTTAGGTCAGGTAAATGTGTTTTCTAGCATGTTATTTGGGGGGATTTCCGGATCGGCGGTTGCGGATGTTTCGGCATTAGGCTCCTTGTTAATTCCTGTGATGAAAGAGAAAGGCTACGATGATGATTACGCCGTCAACGTAACGGTGACGTCCTCCATTGCCGGTATCATGATCCCACCTAGTCACAATATGATCTTGTACGTTGTGGCAGCGGGTGGTGGTATTTCTGTCGCCAGTTTATTTATGGCGGGAGTGGTACCTGGCATTCTTATGTGTTTATTCTTGGGATTAGTGGCGCGTTGGATTGCGATTCGAAAGCATTTTCCGACGGAGACGTTTCCCGGATTTAAAATGGTATTTTTAGCCTTTTTGGCTTCTGTTCCGGGATTGATTACCGCCGTGATTGTTGTCGGTGGTGCGCTATCTGGTGTGTTTACAGTGACGGAGTCGGGTGCTATTGGTGCAATATACGCCATCATCATCACAGGGTTAGTGTACCGTTCTTTAAGTCTAAAAGATTTTTGGATTGCGGTGATACGTTCTGTTCGAACCACAGGTTTAGTGATGATCTTAGTGGGTTGTGCGTCTGCATTTGGTTACATGTTAGCCCTATACGAAGTGCCAAGAGTATTAGCTGAGACTTTAACCTCCATCTCTGATAACCCCATTGTTATTTTGCTAATGATGAACCTAATCTTGCTTTTGTTGGGCATGATTATGGACATGGCTGCGTTAATTCTTATCTGTACACCTATCTTCCTTCCAGTGGCAATTAGTCTAGGCATGGATCCGATCCATTTTGGCGTAATGCTGATGATGAATTTAGGGTTGGGACTCTGTACGCCTCCGGTTGGTGGGTGTCTGTTCGTAGGCTGCGCTATAGGTGGCGTGTCGATTCAAAAAGCAGTGAAAAGTATTTGGCCATTTTATTTGGCGATTTTAGCCGCGCTGATGTTGGTAACATTTGTTCCAGCGGTATCAATGACTCTGCCTAATTGGATCAATGGTCTTTAAAGCTCAACGTGTTAAGGGGGCGTAAATGAAACGTATTTTATTAACTGGCGCAGCGGGTACGCTTGGCTCAGCGATGAGAAAAGCGCTAGTGGGCTGGGCCGACGAACTGGTTTTATCAGACATAGTGCCAATCACAGAGCTAAACAAAGGTGAGTCTTTTGTTAAATGTGATCTGGGGGATTTAGCGTCCGTTGTCGCGCTTGTTAAAGGCTGCGATGGCATTATTCATCTAGGTGGTGTATCTGTCGAAGGAAGCTTTGAAAACATCATGAATGGTAATCTAAAAGGAGGTTATCATATCTACGAAGCGGCTCGCCAACAGTCGGTGAAGCGCATTATTTTTGCGAGTTCAAACCATCTTACAGGCTTCCATTCTCGTGAAGAGCGGTTAGATAATAAAAGTCCAATGCGGCCAGACAGTTTATACGGTGTGTCAAAAGGTTTTGGGGAATTAGTTGCCCAATATTATTTTGATAAATTTGGTATTGAGTCTGCTTTGATTCGAATTGGCAGTTGTCTGCCTAAACCGGTGAATCGTCGTATGCTAGCCACTTGGCTAAGTGAAAGGGACTTGGCGAATTTGATTAAAAGAGTGTTTGTAGTCAATCGCTTAGGTTGCACCATGATTTATGGTGCTTCGAATAATCCATGGTCATGGTGGGATAATAGTCATGCTAATTTTATTGGGTGGCAACCACAGGATTCCTCTGCCGAGTTTGAAGAAGAAGTGCTGCGCAATGATCCGCTATTACGTTCAGATGATCCTGTGTTGCTTTATCAAGGTGGCGTTTTTGCGACGGCCGGTCATTTTGAGGATAAATGATTTACACGCTTCGGTGTTTTTTGATTCATAACGTAAGCTTTTCCTTCTTAAGATAAGTCACTTAGCGGTTGATAAGAGAATGATCGGCGTTAAGTGGCTACCATATCCTTTCTCAGTCCTTCTAATCCTATGCAAAAAAAACGCCCCGAAGGGCGCTAAACTGTATAAACTTTTTGCGTACAGTAGGGAGTACGCTGAGAAGATCAGAGAGGGTTACTGAATAATCTCTGGTCCCATTATGCTGTATGGTAGAGCGGTAGAAAGTGCTGGAATATAAGTGACCATCACTAAGAACACCATCAATACCAAGACAAATGGCATCGCAGCTTTCACTACGCGAGCTAAACTCATGCCAGTGATACTGGAAGTCACAAATAAATTGAGACCAATAGGTGGCGTGATCATACCGATTTCCATGTTTACCACCATGATGATACCTAGATGAATAGGGTCGACGCCTAGCTCCATCGCAATAGGGAACACGATAGGGGCCACGATAACCAATAGACCAGAAGGCTCCATGAACTGACCACCAATTAACAACAAGATGTTGACGGCAATTAGGAAGGTAAACCAGTTAAAGCCAACATCAAGCATCCATTCAGTGATAGCTTGTGGAATGCGTTCTGCTGATAGCGTGTGGGCAAACAACAAAGCGTTGGCAATGATAAACATCAGCATAACGGTTGTTTTTGTGCCTTCAAGCATAACCTTACGAGATTCTTCACCAAACAAAGAAGGGAAAAAACCACGCAGCATCATAGACAAGTTACGTCCCCAGATTGGTGTTCCAGCGGCCAAACAAGCACCGACGGACGCTTCCAATTTGCTTGAGCGTTTATAGACGTAAAAAATGGCGATGATCACGGACATAATAGCGCCCCACAATGCACGATCACCACCAGTCACGGTTTCACTGCTTGCGAAAGCGAAGAAAGACATGATTTCCCACACTAGGAAGAAAGATACACCGTACACCATGCCGTTAAAGCCAACACGTGCATGAGGGGCATCTTCGTCATTGGTCCAGGTTTTGCCTTTCAAAGGTCCCATATCGCGATAAACAAACAAGGCGATGAACATGGAGTAAACAGCGGCAACCACAGCGGCTTCCGTTGGCGTAAAGACACCACCGTAAATACCCCCCATGATGATGACTACTAAGAACAAGCCCCAGCCCGCTTCTTTACCACCCTTAACAATGTGACTGAAGCCTTTCCATTCTTCTGCCGGTAGGTTTTTAATACGAGCGACCACATAAATAGCCAGCATCAACATGCCGCCTGCGATCAAACCCGGAATAACACCAGCAAGGAACATACGCCCAACTGAAACGTTTACAGAGGCCGCGTATACCACCATCACGATAGAAGGCGGAATCAAAATCCCTAATGTACCAGCGTTGGCGATAATGCCGGCTGCGAAGTCTTTTGAATAACCCACTTGCACCATGCCTGCGATCGCAATCGTACCGATGGCCACAACCGTTGCTGGAGAAGAGCCAGACAAAGCAGCGAACATCATACACGCCAAAACCGACGCCATGGCTAAGCCACCACGGAAGTGACCGACACTGGCGATTGCAAAGTTGATTAGTCGTTTAGCCACGCCTCCCGTCGACATATAAGACGAGGCAATGATGAAAAACGGGATAGCCAACAAAGTATAATGTTGACCAACCCCAAACAGAGATATGGCGACAGATGACAGAGAGTCATGTGAGAAAAAAGTAATAAACAATATGGACGATAAGCCCAATGAGATACCGACCGGCAAGCCGATAAACAGCAGGACGATTACCAATAAAAAGAGAATAAGTGATTCCACAATGAAGCTCCCGCGTTAGTCTTTCAAGACGTTTTGATTTTCTTTAACAAGATCTTGTGCCTCATGGCCACTGATCAGCATGCTGCGTTTATCTCGAGCAATATCAATAAACGCTTGTAAAGAACGATAGGAAAGTAACGCTAAACTAATAGGCAGAACAACCAGCACGAGCCAACGATGCACGCGAGGACGTAAACCAAACAGCTCTTGTACGAACTCTGGATAACGCAATTCTTCTGAACCTATGCCAATTTTGAACATCTTCAACCAGTATTCAATTGCGCCACCGCTGACATTTACGCCAAGCATCGCCAACCAAGTTGAATCAAGCAAGATTAAACCATAGAGCATCGCCGCCGCGGCACCGATTAAAGACAACACTTTTGCTGTACGCTTAGGAACCGCGTTCAGCACAATGTCGACGCCAAGGTGAAGATTGGTTTTGATGCCGTAACTCATGCCCAATAAAATAAGCCAAGAGAAAGCCACCATGTTGAATTCGAGCGCAGCATCCCAGCCAGTATTAAACCCATAACGAGCGATGACCTGACCAAAAGACACCGCCATAATTGACGAAATCACTAGGATCAAAAGGTTTTCTTCTGCTCGTTCCATGACTTTGGGGAAGCGCTTTTCTAACACCCAAAGGATTAATATAAAAATAAGTAAATAAAGGTGCGGCCAATATGCCATGGGGGTCTCCTAGTATTAAGTGGACCGGTATAAAATAATAAGCAGTGTGTTGGTGTGCTTTGCGCCAGTGTAGGCTAGCGATTAGTGTTTAAAAGGACACCACACAACCACAAAAGCTGACCCGTTGGGGTCAGCTGGTTGCAAGATGAAAAAGATTAAGCGCCAGCAGCCGCGTCAATCAAATCCTTACCAATATAGCTTTCGAACTGTTGCCACACAGGTTTCATTGTGTTGACCCATTCTTGGCGCTGTTCTGGTGTTAGGTAGTTGATTTTACCGCCAGCTTTGATGATGTTATCGCGGTTTTCTTCTTCTGCCGCTTTCACACTTAAGTTGGCTTCTTGAGTGACTTCATCAGCAATTTGTGTGAATTGAGCACGATCTTCTGGGGACAGACTCTTCATGAATTCAGACGACGTCATGAACAAGTAAGCCAACAACTGATGGTTTGTATCGGTTGTGCTGTCTTGCACTTCGTAGAATTTTTGTGTGTAAATATTTGACCAAGTGTTTTCTTGACCGTCTACAACGCCTGTTTGTAGTGCGCCGTATACCTCAGAAAACGCCATCGCTTGAGGGGATGCACCCATTGCAGCGATCATTTGCTTCGCTACGTCAGAGGTTTGTACACGGAATTTCATGCCTTTTGCGTCACTAGGAACCAAAAGAGGTTTTTTGGCAGAAAAATATTTCATACCTGACATCCAGTAGCCTAAACCAACGAAGCCTGCGTAGTCATCCATTTCCAGTAATAGTTTTTTACCTTCTGGTGTCTTACTAAAACGGATGGCATGGTCCATGTCTTTAAAGATAAACGGAAGATCGAATACGCCGTATTTGTCAGTATAAGAGCCGAATTTAGAAAGAGAAGGGGCAAGCAATTGTACGTCGCCTAGTAAAAGGGCTTCCAATTCTTTTGAGTCACCGAATAGTGTGGAGTTTGGGAAAACTTCAACACACAATTTGCCATTCATTTCTTTGTTTACGCGGTCTGCGAAATTATTTGCAGCCACCACTTTAGGGTGAGTTGTACCGCCTGTTACGTGGCTGAATTTTACAACGCGTTCACCTGGATCGCAGTTTGCAATAGCAGTGCCAGCAGAAAGTGCAAGTGCCAAAGAGGTAAGAGCAAGGCTGATTTTTTTCATTGTTATAAGACTCCAAAAAACTGAATTATTATTGTTTACCTGGTTTTTAGCCTGATATTCATCGCACTTTGTAGCGCAAGAAACAGACAGAGCAAAACAGGTGACGCTAACCATACTCTTTACACAATTCATGCCAAGTCTTTAAGTTTGTTATAGGGTTTTGATTAGTAAGGATTTTTTCACTATTTTTTATTATTCAAGGATCATCGGATAGGGGGAATTGCACACATGATAAAATATAAATGGGTGGTGTTCCGCCTATTTGGCGAGCAGAGTCTTCTTTAGAAGGCTTTTGAAGCTTTGGTGCATGGCTTTTTTACCGGATAATTGCGTTTTTTGCAGTGTCTGTTTGATGTCTCGGCCCAGAGCGGCTTCAAACGCCAGTTTTTCGGTTGGATCGTTAGGGTCAATCAGCCCCTGCAAAGCGAGAGACAGCATGGCCTTTAGAAAAACGGAGCGAATGCTGTCTAAGGGACGGTGATGTTCAACAAATAAAGCGATATCTTGTAAGTCCAGCGGCGATAGTTGCACTAGGGCGGGTTGGTTTTTTTGTTGATCATGGTTTTGTTTTAAAATAAGCAGGATCAAATCCGTTGGTAAGTCGGCGTATTGCAGTAGCAAGTTAAGTAAAAAGTGTTCAATGAAACGAGTTTGCCAAGTTGTAGCCAGTTTGCTGGCTTCTTCTGTCATTGGCTTTATCATCATCAAAGAGTAGCTGCCACTGGCTTGGTCTTTAGCAGTTCCTAATCGAATTGGCGTGTAGGCATTTTTTCGCCAAAAAGACACCACATCGGGCGTTGCTGCAAAACTGGTGCAAAGAAAATCACACTGTTCAGGTGCGAGGCGTTCAAGCTGTGTCAATAGGAGACTTGCTAAGCCTTGGTTTTGCTGGTTTTGTACGGTAGCAATACGGCTAATACGCCAATAGCGGTACTCTCCAGCCTGAGCAATGCCTTCATGGGCCAGTAAGGACTGTGGTACCAAATGGCCTCTTGGGCGGCGTTTACCTTGCATGACTTCTTGACTGAGTGCTGAGGGTAAAATACCTTCTTCGGTAACAATCGCCACACTTTGTACCTTGCCCTTAACCAAGGCAAGGCATGTTGAGACAGAAGGGTCATCCAAAATCCACCGCAAATTGTCAGGTGACGTTTGATAATGTGCACTGACTAAAAGCTGGAAAGTCTCAGCCAATAAGTGAGTATTTGCTAGCCAGTCTACGCCAGTCAGCCGTTTAAAGGTGGGTGATGCTTGGACTGAGGTTTTGTGCTCGTGTTGAGGTGTTTCAATCGTCGATTCAGGTGCCGCTAAAAAGAAACAATCATTGATCCATTTTTCCAGTGGGTCATTTCCCCCCCATCGAATAGGTTGGTTCAATATCAGCATTTGCAGCGCCAAGGCTTGTGTTGTTTTCTGGCGAGCTAAGGTGTTACAGAAGCGAATACCAAAGCCTTTACCTGCGCCTTCATAACCATAATCTGTGGTGCTGAAAAGACAATGTTTGGCTTTTTCATTTAAGGCCATGAGCATAGGCAAAGGAATCATGGCGGCTTCATCCACAAAGAGAAAGTCCCAGTGACTCGAATCATTGATGAGGGCATCAGGCGCAAAAAAAGGCAACGTGGCTGTCTTTATATCCACAAAGTCTTCAAAGCGAGCTTTGAGGCTCACAATCGCATCTTGATTGGGTGCCGTGATCGCCACGCGTTTGCCGGCCATGAAAAGCTTGGCTAAGCTGTCGCCTAATAACGTTGATTTCCCTCGACCTCGTGGTGCCATGAGCACATAAGATTGGGCTTGTTCTGCCAATAAACAGGATTGGGCGTCGGCTTGTTCTTGAGTCAGGGGCGCATTGGCTTCTATAGCAGGTAAAGCAGGAAGTGCGGCTATCAGGCTCGTTTTGTTTTGGTCTTTGTAGACCCCTTTAAAAGGCGATGTCTCATCTTGCAGCGTAGTGAGCAAATAACGTTTAAAGTTTGACGGTACTTGTTCCGGTTCATAAGGCCAAGGTAGATAACGTGATAAATCTAAGTCTGTCATTGACAGCCAATCGTCATCAGGCAATGCAATGGCAAAAAGTCCTCCGCCCCGAACGGTACCGGATAAAATAGCCAGAGCACTGGCGGAAACACCATGAGTTAAATCCACCAAAATTGCATCGTAGCTGCTGCCAAGTGCCTGTTTAGCTTGCTTAAAGGAGCAAGTGGTAAATGGGGTCGCAGAGGACAAAAGGGCGCTGTTGTATTGGCTTACATCATAGGCCGCGATGAGGGGAGTGGTGAAATTTTCGCTAAGACGAAGAAAGTCAGATAACACCTCGCTGGGCGAGCCTTTTAAAATATAACAATGGCGATGGTTGTCAGACATATGAATAAAATTTCCTTGTGGTCACACTATCATACTGTGACCACAAGGCAGAGCCAAACGAAGAGTTCTGTAAGTAACTTTTTTTGGTAACTTTTAAAGATGCTTGTGCAACGTAAAAGTCGCCAAGTCTTTTTGCAATTGAGAAGCCAGTTTACTAATTTGTACGCTGTGCTCCTGCGACGTATTAGCACGTTCAAGCGTTGCAATAGCCGATTGTTGAAGTTCCTCAGAGTTCTGATTAATTTGCGTTGAAGCGACACTTTGCTCTTCTGTGGCGGCGGCCACATTATTGATGCCCATTTCAACGTTTTGAATAGATTGGTAAATTTTATTCAAAAGACTGTTGGCGAAAATAGCTTGTTGTACGCTGTTATCGACCTGATTGCGTCCTTCTTCCATATCATTTACCGCAGATCGACTGTTGCTTTGTAATTGTTCAACGACACTGCGAATTTCCTCAGTCGATTGCTGAGTGCGTTGTGCAAGAACACGGACTTCGTCGGCAACAACAGCGAAGCCTCGACCTTGTTCGCCCGCTCTGGCGGCTTCGATTGCCGCGTTTAACGCAAGTAAATTGGTTTGTTCAGCGATGTTACTGATAACCGTAACCACATCACCAATATTTTTGGAACTATTTTCGACTTCTTGAATGGTATTAGAGGCTTGACTGAATGCGGATGACAGAGCACTTACCGTATTTTTCACCTGTTGAACCGCACTATTGCCTTCTTCAGTGAGTTTTCTGACAGCAATGGACTCTTCAGAAACTTGGTTAGAACTTTGTGCCACTTCTTGGATTGAAGCCGCAATTTGTGTGATGGCAGAACCAACTTGGGCACTAGCATCTTGGCTATTATGTGCGCTGTGACGCAAATCGGTGTTGGCATCTGAGATGCCTTTTGTCGATTTTAGTAGTTCTTGGCTAGAACCTAATATGTTGTTTACCAGTGATATCAAATTATCACGCATAAGGATGGAATCATTTTGCAGTAAATCGATTTCATTTTTACTGTCCGAGTCTTTTTTATGTTTGAATCGGAAGGTAAGATTGCCTTTGCCTAATTGATTGAGTGCCGAAGAAATCTCCTGTAATGGGGCCAACGAATAACGGATGAAACCCCATAAAATTATGCTTAATAACAGTGCTGCTACGACACATATTCCGATAATTGCCCATAAAATACCGTTAATTTCTGCCTGATATTCATCATTATACGATTTTAACGTTACAACCCAATTCCAGCCTTTCACATGTTTATAAACTGCTTTTGAGGAACGAGCCGTGTCCCCTTTGCCAGCAATTTGAAGTGTATAGGAAATAATGCCGTGATCTTCTTGATACATTTTTTGAAAGGTATTTTTCAAGCTAGGAAATTCAGTATACAAATTTTTTCCTACTAAATTTGGGTGAATAAGAATATCACCTTCGTTCTTACCTGTATCTGTGACGTAAATGTAACCACTTTTGCCAAATTTCATGGCATTAATCGATTGAGCGGATGATTCAAGAATAGCAGAGTAAGGAACCATCAACTCAAGGAGTATGTTTGTCTGGTTAGGAATGCGGACGTAATGACTGATGTATTGAGTATTGTTAAGCCTCGTTTGACCAACTTGTCCCTGATAAGTTTCAACGGCTTTGATTGCGTTAACGGCATCAACAAACGTTCCCTCTGCAGGTTGACCATTTTGATCTTTTAAAGTGGTAATTGCTCTTATTAAACCCTTTGGTGTTTTAACTAATACGCTGACTTCGACTTGAGCTGAGCGAGAAAAGTCCGCGATCAATTGAGCGTTACTATCAAGAATCGCGCCGTTAAGGGTTAGGTTGGGTTTTGTTTGATTATTGTCGACCGAAATGCCATTTAATTGGTTGCTTAATAGGTTGCTGAAGCGTTCTATCGTTTTGGTGAGCAGCTGATACTTACTCTCGAGTTGCTCGGCAACCAGTTCCGCTTCTTTTTCTTGGTGACTGCTGACAATATTGTTTATTTCATGACTAAACAGTCTGTCTATTATGAATACAACAACAGTAAATATAACCAGAATACTAATAAAGGTGCCAAAACTGAGTTGTTTTGGCAGTGATGCTTTTTTAAAAACAGAGATCATATTACAAGGAATCCTTGAGTTTTATGAGAGGGGATTTGGCTTATGATGAGAGTTGTTTTTATTGTCGCTGAAAGATACAGGTAAGAATAAATGGTTACAAACTTTTGCGTTTTTTTGTTTTCAATAAAAGGTTGATGTAAAAGTTTCAGTTAGCGAATAGATCTATGAAAAAACACCCACATAAAGGGGTGTTTTTTCGTTTATCTAGGCAATAAAGTGTATTTTGATGATGGACTAGGCGATAACAAATAAATCCATGAAGCGATTTACTGCCGTATTTTCAAGGGCAGTTTGATCTTTGCAAAGTGTAAAAATGCTTTGGCATTGATGGCTTGGGAAGCGCGTGGCTAGGTTGTTTTTAAATTTCTGTTCTAACAACGGAATGCCTTCTTCGCGACGACGTCGGTGTCCGACAGGGTATTCCACCACGACTTCTTCTGTGTTTGTGCCATCTTTAAAGAAGACTTGAATGGCATTGGCGATAGAGCGTTTGTCGGCTTCTAAATATTCAGCGGTGAAGCGTTTGTCTTCGACGATCTCCATTTTGTTGCGCAGTTCATCGATGATTGGATTGACGGCATGGAAGTCGTCTTCGTAGTGCTCAGCGATTAAATTACCAAAGGCCAATGGCACGGCAGCCATATATTGCAGGCAATGGTCCCGATCGGCGGCATTCGCTAATGGCCCCGATTTAGAGATGATACGAATCGCGGATTCGTGGGTGCGAATCACGATCTTGTCTATGTCGGCCAAACGATCTTTCACCTGAGGATGTAAGGTCACCGCGGCTTCCGCTGCCGTTTGGGCATGGAATTCGGCGGGGAAAGAAATTTTAAACAAGACGTTTTCCATCACATAGGAACCGTAATCTTGTGAGAAAGAAAACTGACGCTTGTCTTCTGGCTTGATGGCTTGGTCTTTGTTGGTTTTTGAAAATGACACATCATAAAAGCCCCATTGTGGCGCCGTTAATACACCGGGAATGCCCATTTCACCGCGCATGGACATATCCGCCAAACGAACCGCACGAGAGGTTGCATCGCCCGCTGCCCAAGATTTACGAGAGCCCGCGTTTGGCGCATGACGATACGTACGCAAAGCTGAACCATCGACCCAAGCTTGCGAAATCGCCGCCATGATTTGTTCCCTGTCACCGCCCATCATTTTCGTTACCACGGCAACCGAAGCGACACGAACCAATAATACGTGACATAAGCCTACACGGTTAAAGGAGTTTTCGAGCGCGATAACGCCTTGGATTTCATGGGCCATGATCATGGCTTCCAATACATCTCGCATGGTCATTGGGTTGTCGCCCTTGGACAATCGAACTTGTGAAAGATGATCGGCGACTGCCAAAATGCCGCCTAGGTTATCAGAAGGGTGTCCCCATTCCGCCGCCAACCAAGTATCGTTGTAATCCAACCAACGAATGATACAGCCAATGTCCCACGCGGCTTTCACTGGATCGAGCGATAAAGACGTACCTGGCACGCGAGCGCCGTTGGGCACCACTGTGCCTTGTACAATGGGGCCAAGGTGTTTGGTACATTCTGGGAAGCGAAGGGCGAGTAAGCCACATCCCAAGGTGTCCATTAAACAATTACGAGCGGTATCGAGGGCTTCTTGGCTTTCCACTTTAAAATTCAGTACATAGTCTGCGATGTCTTGGATGACTTGGTCGTAACCTGGACGGTTGTTTAAATCTACGTTGTTGCTCATTTCTTATCCTTAATTGTGCAAAGTGCTCATGTGTTTGTTTTTATGGGCTTAATGACGGTCGTCGATGTCGATCCACTCGGAATGATCGGGTCCAATATAATCGGCGCTGGGGCGAATAATGCGATTGTTTGCCCTTTGTTCCATGACGTGGGCGGCCCAGCCGGTGACGCGAGAGCAAACGAAAATGGGCGTAAATAACTTGGTGGGAATGCCCATAAACCGATAGGCGCTGGCGTGGAAAAAATCCGCGTTACAGAAGAGTTTTTTCTCGCGCCACATAACGTCTTCACAACGTTCCGATACGGCATACAAGTGATCGTCACCGACGTCTTCACTGAGTTTTTTGGCCCACTTTTTAATGATGTCATTACGCGGATCACGTTCACTGTAAATGGCATGACCGAAGCCCATGACTTTTTCTTTATTGGCGAGTTTTTGCAGCAAGGCGGCTTCGGCCTCGTCTGGGGTTTTCCAGGGTTCTATCATGTCCATCGCGGCTTCGTTGGCGCCGCCATGAAGCGGCCCGCGCAAGCTGCCAATGCCGCCCGTCACGCAGGAAAACATGTCAGACAAGGTGGAAGCGCACACACGTGCGGTAAACGTGGACGCGTTAAACTCGTGCTCAGCGTATAAGATCAAAGACGCGTTCATCACTTTAGTATGAAGTGCACTGGGCTCTTTGTCGTGTAGCATGGTGAGGAAATGCCCAGCCAAAGACGGCACATTGGCATTGTGTGTATTCACGCGAACGCCATCATGGGTGAAACGATACCAATACACCACGATGGCGGGTAGGGTCGCCACCAATCGATCTGCCGAATGCAGTGCAAGAGAAGGTTGCTTTTCAAACGGCAGTTCGGGTTCCAGATTACCTAAGAAGGAACAGCCAGTTCGCATCACATCCATCGGGTGGGCACTGGCTGGAATCAGTTCTAAAACCGCTTTTAGCTCCTCTGGTAAGCACCGCAAACTCATCAATTTCTGTTCGTAATCATGCAACTGAGTGCGGTTAGGTAATTTGCCGTACAGTAAGAGGTAAGCGACTTCTTCAAAGCTGGCTTTGTCCGCCAGTACATCGATGTCGTAGCCGCGATAGGTTAATCCAGAGGCCGCTTTGCCAACGGTACAGAGTGCGGTTTCGCCTGCGCTTTGGCCGCGTAGACCAGCGCCAGAAAGTACTTTAGCCATTTTCCTGCTCCTTTTTCTTATTGTTTAGAGAAGTGTTTTGCTGCTTTTTGATTCTTATTTTTTAGGCTCTTATTTTTTAGGCTCTTATTTTCTAGAGAAGAGCGCGTCTAATTTGTCTTCGTATTCATGGTAGTTGAGAAACGCGTAAAGTTCGTTACGTGTTTGCATACTGTCAACTACATTGCGCTGATGGCCATCGTTTAATAAATGCTGATAGACATTGAGGGCGGCTTTGTTCATGGCGCGAAAAGCGCTTAATGGATAGAGCACCAAATCGACGCCAACACTGGCCAATTCTTCTTTGCTGAACAGTGGTGTTGCACCAAATTCGGTGATGTTTGCCAAAACAGGTACTTTTACGGCGGCGACAAATTCTTGGTATTGCTCTAAGGTGATCATAGCTTCTGGGAAGATCATATCGGCACCAGCGTCCACGCAAGCAATGGCACGTTCGATGGCCGACTCCATGCCTTCTACAGCCAGGGCATCGGTGCGCGCCATGATGACAAAATGAGCGTCAACTCGTGCATCGACACAGGCTTTCACGCGATCGACCATTTCGTCTTGGCTAACAATGGCTTTATTGGGACGATGGCCGCAGCGTTTTTGCTGGACTTGGTCTTCAATATGCACAGCCGCCGCGCCCGCTTTTTCCATTTGTTGAATGGTACGTGCAATATTAAAAGCGCCGCCAAAGCCTGTATCGATGTCGACCAAAAGTGGCAAGCTCGATGCTGAGGTAATACGACGTACGTCTTCTAACACATCGTGCAAATCTGTCATGCCAAGATCGGGTAAGCCATAAGAAGCGTTAGCAACGCCGCCGCCAGATAAGTAAATGGCGTGATGGCCCGTTTGCTCCGCCATCATGGCGCAATAAGCGTTTACAGCGCCGACAACCTGTAAAGGGGATTGGGTAGCGACAGCCTGTCTGAAACGGGCGCCAGCGGAAAGTCTTGTCATGATGGTCTCCTCTTATTCTTGTTTATTGTTTGGTTAACGTGAGGTAGCCGATGTGGCTTGATGCATGGCTTGCGCGAGCAATTGGCTGGCGCGGCTAATGTGACGGCGCATCAATAGTTCAGCAAGATCGCCTTCGTGATTGGCAATGGCATCGAGAATGGCTTTGTGTTCGCGTAATGCTTGGCGTGGATCACTGCGATGATCGGCCGTGTGTCGTCGATACATACGAATCACAGCGTACAATTCTTCGGTTAATAGGCGAATGAGTTTAACGTTGCCGCTGGCGTGGATGATGCGCAAGTGAAAATCGTCATTACCGCCTTGCTGCACGTAATGTTCATCTTGGTTGGCGTCTAGGTGTGCCTGATGCTTGTCGAGTAATGCGTACAAACTGCTGATTTCATCCGCTGGCATTGTAGTGGCCGCTAAGCGTGCCGCCATGCCTTCTAGTGCCTCGCGCATGGTAAAAGTATCGAGCATATCTTGGGTATTTAGCTGGATAACACGAGCGCCCACATTGGCAGTACGAGTGACCAAACCAAGTCCTTCTAGTTTTACGATGGCTTCTCTCAGTGGCCCTCGTGACACACCGTATTGCTTGGCGAGTTCTGGCTCAGAAATCTTACTGCCTTGAGGGATATGGCCTTGCACAATGGCATGAGTAAGCTGTTGAGCAATATCTTCAGACAGTGTCGCAGACTTGATCGAAATAAGGTTGTTCATAAAAGACAAATAGCTTCATTGTTGACAATGTTTCTAGTTATAGTCGGATTTTAGTGGTTTATCAAGTCAGATTGTCGACAATATTGGGTTTTTATTCTTATCCTTTAGTCTTATAAAGTGTTTTTTCATAAGTAACAATATCGTTAACATTTTGTTTATTAAGTATTTTTAGGTCTATATTTAATGAAATACACGCCTTAAGAAAGAAAGCTGTTAGAGTCAGGTTGTCGACATAACGAACGATATATAGGTAAACAGAGAAGGAAAACCATGAAAAAAATTAAAAATGAAGCCGCGTTAAGTAAAAAAGCCATCCAAGTAGGAGAGAATTACGCATTGAAACGTGGTTACCATGGTTTTTCGGCGACCATGTCGGCCAATGAAAAGACCGAAGCGATTTATCGTTTACTGGTACTGGATAAACTAATAGTGGGCTTACCTGCCGACAAAGAAGACTTGCCCAGTATGAAACACAAACTGGCGTTGTGGATTCAAAAACACTTGCCGAAAGACGATCCGTTGCTTAAGTAGATTTTTATTCGGCGATGCTTTCTTTTAAATATGTTATAACATATCATTTTATGAGGTTGTTTTTAACATTGGAGAATAGAGTCGTGAGTTTGAGTTTACAGAAAATGCCACAATCGGTTGATTTAAAAGACGCTGTGTTAACACTTGTTGACGGTGGGTCTGTAAATAAAAATGCGGCCGACAAAACGCCAAGTTTATTCGGCGTCACAAAGTCCTTTCATCAAGATGTTCTTGCCGATATCTATCAGAACAACATCAGCATGGTGATATGGCAGCGATCACTTGGAGTCATCGCGGAATATGCCCAGTCATTGTTAACATTGAATCCTACTCTGACAGTGAAACTACAGGGCGATTCAGATCATATGGCTGTTTTGCTGAGACGGCTGCTTCCAGACGCATCAGGTAAAGACGAATTTATAGACGACGTATCAGTATTGGTCGAAATGTTTGCCTGTTTGTTTGACCTTGATGAAGTTGGCTTGCGTCTGGGTGTGTTATCCAACGCTATGTGTCCACGTTTTCATGTTGATAAAATCCCTTGCCGTCTTGTGACAACCTATGCCGGAGCGGGCAGTGAATGGTTGCACGATACTCATGTGGTCAGAGATAAATTAGGTCGTGGTGGTCATGTTAATGACCATAACAGCGGCTTGCACGAAAAAGGTCGTATTAACCAACTGACTGTAGGAGATGTTGCTTTGATGAAAGGAGACACATGGCCAACGTCTTTGGGACGTGGCGTCGTACACCGATCACCATCAGCAAGCATGGAACATAAACGCTTGTTTTTAAGCTTAGACATGATCTAAACGGCCATCTGTGTTCCATTGCGTGGTGCTTTGAACGCTACCATTCAATGGGTTGGTTGTTCCAGTCAAGGTAAGCGGCTTTGTTATCCATAGTGGCGCTGTCCATTATGGCCAAAAGCTGTGTCGCGACAAAGTTTGCGGCAAAGAGTTTTTCTTTCGGTACAGATCGCTGAAAGGGTTTGGATAGAGGTGTGTCTGTTGTACCTGGATGAAAGGCGATGAGTTTGACGTTTTTTGCCCGTCTGGCGTATTCCACAGAACTGGTTTGGATTAGCATATTTAATGCTGCTTTTGAGGCTCGATAGCTGTACCAGCCGCCTGTCTTATTGTCTGAAATACTGCCTATTCTAGCGCTAAACAGTGCAACTTGGGTTGGTTTCTCGCCTTGTACTATGGGCAGCAATTTGCTTAACCACAGCATAGGAATGACGGTATTAACATGAAAAATAGCTTCTAGCTGTGATGCCCTAATTTCTTCCAATTTTCTTTCTGGCATCATGCTGGCATCATGCAACATGCCATTACAAATTAACACCTTAGTGATTTTTCCTGAATAGACGGCTAACCGCTTACATATTTGATGAATACTGTCTTCGGTGTAATCTGATTCTAGCCAAAGGGTTTTAGTGTCGCTTGATGCTTTGGGGAGATGACGGCTGACAGCAAAGACGCCAAGGCAATGTTGGTCGGCTTCCAATTTTTGTATGCTAGCTTGGGCAATAGTACTGCCTGCGCCAATCACAAGTGCGTAGAAAGAAGACATATCAAGACTCCGACAAGAGAGGCAATAAACGCCATAAATTAAAGGTCACAGCGATCTTGTAAACAGCGAGCACAACGCGGCTTACCTGTCACAAAGGCGGAAATTTGATGGCGATAACGAGCAAAAAATCCATAGCCTAAATCGGCAAAAAAACGAATCAACGGCCAACGAAGTATTTGTATCCATCGATGTTTTTCTACCAATTTCCAAGCAAGACAAGTGACGTCTAACCCCGTGATAATTTTTCCATCGGCGAGTTGCCCATGTAGCAATCTATCGGCCTTGATTGGATCAATGTGCGGGAATTTTTCCTGAAAATTATCGCCATGAATGTCTTCTAATTTCAGTCTATTGTGAATGTCCAAAGACCGTAACGTTTGCATTTCAGCAGCGCAAAGCGGGCAGTATCCATCGTAGAAGATTGTTAGCATGTATTATTACTCAATAGTGTCATTATCAAGTAATAATACGCAGTGAGAAGTGAGTTAGATCACCCTGATTGGAAGTCTTTTAGTAGTGCGGGTATAAAACGAGCAGATGCATGACACATATCACGGAGGTTAAGCCAAAATGCATAGACATATAGGGTTTGTTTGCATTGGACGGTTTTAACCAACGAGCTTCCACCCAATAAATACTGACAAAACCAAGTAACAGCAAGGCAACCGACAGCTCTGGCGTATTCATCAGCAAAGAAACCCAAGCGCTTAATAAGATTACGTTACAAGAAACAAGCAGCTTTCTACCGTGTTTGCTTTCGGGAAGCTCTATGATGCGCCCCCAAATAATACCACTCAATAGACTAAGCACGACGGCACCGTAAGTCGCAAACAGGGTAACGCCTGCTTTGCCCAAAAAAGCGGTGTTGGCGAGGCTAAAATAGGTCGCTAACACAAAAGGAAGTATGCTCAACGTAGCAACAGTCATAACTACGGGCTTATAAGGACGCATGTGTCTGTACCTAACTAAATAAGAATATGTAAACAATACGAATTATCTAACAAAATGGATCTTAAAACAGTAATTAATTTCCTTGTTTTGTCCTATTTTTAAGCATAAAAGTGTAAATTTTTTAACGCTTTTTACTGACAAAAGTGATTGTTTGATCGTTTTGTGTTTGAAACGGACTTATTCACACCTTCCATAGAATCGCCATTGAGCAGAATACGGTCAAAGAGTACAATGGACGGCTATTATGACTTAAATGTGATGCCACATTGGCACTCATGTCCTTATTTAACGAATTCTGCTTAAGGTGTGTTTAGAAATGCCAGCTAAAACAATGGATGAACTCGTCTCCCTATGTAAACGTCGCGGATTTATTTTCCAAGGCAGTGAAATCTACGGTGGTATGCAAGGTGCTTACGATTATGGTCCGCTAGGTATTGAATTAAAAAACAACCTAAAAGCCGCGTGGTGGCGTTCAATGGTGTATGAGCGCGATGATGTCGAAGGCCTAGATGCAGCGATCATCCAAAATAAACACGTGTATAAATACTCTGGTCATGAAGATACTTTCACAGACCCAATGGTGGATTGCCACGAGTGTAAATCTCGTATGCGCGCCGACCATATGAAAGACATCAAAGTCTGTGACAACTGCGGCTCAACCAATGTGACACCGCCGCGTGATTTTAACTTGATGTTCAAGACCAACGTTGGCCCAATGGTGAATGAAGAGTCTTACACTTACCTTCGTCCAGAAACCGCTCAAGGTATTTTTACGAACTTTAAAAACGTAGTGGATTCGACTTCTCGTACCTTGCCATTTGGTATCGCACAAATTGGTAAATCGTTCCGTAATGAGATTACGCCACGTAACTTTATTTTCCGTGTTCGTGAATTTGAACAAATGGAGTTGGAGTTCTTCTGTAAGCCAGGTGAAGATGAAAAATGGCATGAATTCTGGGTGAACGCTCGTAAACAATGGTGGTTGGATCAAGGTCTAACAGAAGAGAATATCCAATTTGAATACGTGACGGGTGATGACTTAGCACATTATTCTAAATCAACTGTGGATATTCTGTACAAGTTTCCACATGGTTTTGAGGAGCTAGAAGGCGTTGCTAACCGTACAGACTACGATCTAGGTTCTCACACGAAAGCGCAAGAAGAGTTCGGTCTTTCTGCAAAAGTGAAGAAGAACGAGCATTCAACAGCTAAGCTGGCGATTCGTGATCTGGATGAAAACAAATGGGAAGTGCCTTTCTGTATCGAGCCTTCTGCCGGTCTTGATCGCGGTCTATTAGCGGTCATGACAGAAGCCTATACAGAAGAAGATCTTCCAAACGGTACATCTCGTACTGTGCTTAAGTTTAAACCGCATCTAGCGCCGATCAAAGTGGCTATTATGCCGCTTAAGAAGAACAAGCCTGAAATCGTTGCGCTTGCTAAAGAATTGAAAAACAAGCTGCAGAAGCTTGGCCTTGGTCGTATTCTTTATGAAAACACGGGGAACGTAGGTAAAGGCTACCGTCGTCATGACGAAGTAGGCACGCCTATTTGCGTAACGGTTGATTTTGACTCTATCGAAAAAGAAGGCGCGCCGGTAACGGTTCGTGATCGCGATACGATGGAGCAAATCGTGGTTAATGCAGCAGACTTGCCAGCTTACGTGATTAACTACTTCATCAACCAAAACTAATTTTTGTTGGTGGTCTAAAAAACCACGACTCTCGTTTGAGGGCCGTGGTTTTTTTATGTTTGTGATTTGCTGGTTGGCAAAATGGAAATAAAAAAAAGACCGCAAATTGATTGTGGTCTTTTGTGTGCGAAACGCACTAAGGGAAAGTTTTACTTTGTTTCGTACTTAAAAACGGCTCGTTAATCCCATGTAATAAGTGCGTGGACTGCCGTCGCCATGATCGTCACCTGTTTTAACAATAGTGCCAGTCAGGTTTTCAACGCCAGCTCGCAAGCTAACACTCTTATTCACTTCGAAAGTCGTACCGACATCCAATGTGGTGTAGGCTTTCGCAAAGCGTATTTCATCTTCGGTGTTGTAGGCTTGTTTGCCTAAATATTGCACTTTTGCAAAGGTATTCCATTGTTCATTGACATCCCAGTACAGGCCAACATTGGCTGTCACCTCGGGAACCAGTAACAATGGCTCATTATTGTCTTTCCTTTCTGACTCAATCATGTAGGTCAAGTTGCTTTTTAGGTTAACTGTGCTTACGATCGGTGCGGCAAAGGTCGTTTCAATACCACTGGTTTTAGCTGCCCCAACGTTACGTTGGATGGTGTACCACTGACCATCAATGATTCCGTATAAATTGTTTTGGATTAGATCGTCAATGTCGGTGTAGAAATAGGTGACGTCAAGTTGGTAACCCGCATTTTCAAAAATGAAGCCGACTTCGTAATTGGTGCTAACTTCAGGCTCTAGATCAGGGTTTCCTAACATAGTACAGCCACCGCCTGTGTAGCCTAATGCCGCCAATGAGGTGCAACCGTTGCCACGTGAGAACGTACCGGAACTAGGTGAACGCTCAAGTAATGTCGGAGCTCTAAAACCTTGCGAAATACCGCCTTTGACTGTCCAAATATGAGACGGATGATAGACCAAATAGGCTCTAGGACTTAAATGAGCATCAAAGCCGTCCGTTTTGTCGAGCCGTGCTCCCAACGTCAATGTTAAATTATCCTTCAAATATAGCTGATCTTCCGCAAACAAAGAGCCAGACCAGCCGTCAGGGTTTAGTTCGGGAGTAATGGGGTTACCATCTTTATCTTCGCTTAGGTTACCAATGATCGAGCGGTTATAAATATCTTCGGTTTTATATTGCAGACCAAGGGTTAGATCCTGATCTACACCTAACGACATTGGGATATTGGTTTTTGCGTCAAGTACGGTTTCATTGGCCTCTGAATCTCCCGTGCTATATCCACCACGTCCATTTGGTAATGCTTGGTCATTATTATTGTATTGATTATGGTACAAGTTGATCGTGTTTTTAACGTCTCCTAAATACCCTTCATACCCAATTCCGTAGCCACGATGTTCTAGTTCACCGACACGATATTGTTCGTACTTCGCGTCTGGCGCAGAGTCTGACTCTTGCAAACCGTAGTTAAAGTCAAATTTTAGTGTGTGATTCTTATTGACTTGCCAATTCAATGCTGTATTTACACTGTTATTCTCAAAACCTGAGCTTCCTCGTGCATTGGTATCTGCATCTCGTTCAGTTTTATTTAACCCAATTTTTAGCCCTACACTGTCGCTTAGCGGCCCCGCAATATTTGCTCCTACTTGAGTGGTGTCACCGAACGAGCCACTGTCTGGCTTTTGATAGTTTGTAGAGACTGATCCCCCCCATTTTGCTGGGATTTTGCGAGTAATGATGTTTACAACACCACCCATAGCTTCTGAACCATACAGAGTAGACATAGGTCCACGGACTATTTCTATACGTTCTATCATCTCTGTAGAGATCCAGTCTATGTCTTGTCCCACAAGATCTGCGCGATAGCCTGTTAGTGATGACCCGCCTACACGTTTGCCATCAACCATGATCAAGGTGTATTGGCTTGGCATACCGCGAAAGGAAATTTTAGAACCAGCTCCAGCATTAGTGTAGCCACCTGTAACGCCTGGCAGTTCGCCTAGCAGCTCAGACAGACTTGTGGCTGGTGTTCTTTCTATGTCTTCTCGAGTAATAACACTGATAGAAGCTGGTGCATCTTTTATGTCAATATCATTCCCTGACGCTGTCACCACCAACTGATCTAGGTTGATTGAGTCTTCGGTAAGAGAGTCTTCGGCAAGCAGTATGGAAGAATGAGCGGCCGCACTGATTAGAGTGGCTAAGGCCGTAAGCTTATAATGACGAGGTGAAGGGGCCATTGTGAACATTTTCTCCTTGGTTATAGTCGAACTAATTTCGTATTATATTGTCAGTAAATTGTAGTGAGAATCCTTATCATTTGTATTATCTAGCAATATTGCTTTTTTGTGGTGGTACGTATTGTTCCTCTTTTTGCAACATGGCAGGTTTGATAAGACGTGATATATCCCGTGGACAAAATAAGGCGTGTTAACAATGAGATTTAATGGGCTTGAATGGTTACATCAGGTAGAAGGTCAGGAGAGTATGAATGTACGATCTTAATGAAGTGAAGACCTTTGTGTCTGTTATGGAAACGGGCAGTTTAAAAGACAGTGCGCATAAGCTTGGGGTCTCAAAGTCTACCTTGAGTCGTCGTATTAGCAATTTAGAAAACGCATTAAACCAGCCCTTATTACGTCGCCAAGCGAATCGGCTGATCGCCAATGAAGCGGGGCTGAAGTTTTTGCCTTTTGCCCGAAAAATGCTCAATGTGGCCGATGAAGGCCATAAAGCGGTTGAAGAGTTAAAAGAAGAAGTCAGTGGTTCATTAGTTGTTTTTGTTCATACTACGCTCGTGCGGGGCTGGTTTTCCGCGTTAATGTTTGATTTTTTGGAAGAGTTTCCTCAAGTTAATATAGACGTGCGCACCGGCAATCAGCTATCCCAAGAAATAAAAAGTAACGATGTCTGCGTGTGGGTGGGTGAGCCTGCGAACGAGCAACTGCGTTCTGAACAGATCGGCAGATTAAGCCAAGGTTTGTATGCCAGTGCGGATTATTTAGAACGCACTGGTATATTGAGTCATCCGAGCGAGCTGAGTCAATACGCTTGGATCGACACACTAAAAAGTGAGCAAAATAGCATAGTGTTGGAGCATGAGACGCAAGGCGATGTATCTTTTGATTTGCCTAAGTCACGACTGACTGTGGATCAATATATACTGCATGCCGAAGCGATCATTCGGGGCAAAGGCGTAGGGTTGCTGCCACACTATTTTGCGGAAAAGCATTTGGCTCGCCACCCTGAAGTATTTGTGTCCTGCTTGCCGGAATGGAAAGGCAAGTCACAGCCCGTTTACCTACAATACCCTTTTGGCCATTTACCAAGGAAAATGCACGCTTTGATTCAGTATCTAAGAGACGAAGCCAAAGCGTTTTATTGATTCTAAGGTCTCTGTCTTGTTATTACTCAGACTTCCACCAAGGTGTTAGTGGTGGAAGTGTGTTGATGGAAAAAATTTGCCCAAATTCCGGTGTGCTGAGTGTCACGTTTCGACGCTCTGACTCCACAACCACACGATCAAATGGGTCGTGCCAAGTGTGAAAGGCAAGGTCAAAGGTACCATTGTGAATGGGCATCATAACCTTTCCTTTCAGGTCGATATGCGCTTGTACGCTTTCCTCTGGCTTCATGTGTATATCCGCCCAATCTGCATCGTACGCCCCAGTTTCTATCAGGGTAAGATCAAAGGGGCCGTACTTGTCGCCAGTTTCTTTAAAGCCCTGAAAATAGCCTGAATCGCCACTGAAGAAAATGTTTTCTTGTGGGGTTTTAATCACCCAAGCGCCCCATAAAGTCGCGTTACCATCGCCCATACCACGTCCTGAAAAGTGCTGAGTTGGTGTGAACGCAACCAAACCTTGACTGGTCTGCAGCTCTTGCCACCAATCGAAAGTAATGATTTTATTAGCTTCAACCCCCCAATCAACTAGGTCGCCATCCACGCCTTTTGGCACTAAAAATTGCTGCGTTTTGGCCAATAAAACTTGGATACTCGCTTTATCCAAATGATCGTAATGATTGTGAGAAATCAATACTTTATCAATAGGTGGCAAGGCTTCTAAGCTAATCGGTGGCTGGTGGAATCGTTTTGGACCAGCAAACTGAAAAGGTGAAGCTCGGTCTGAGAACACTGGATCGATTAGCCAATATTCACCATATACTTTGAGTAAAATAGAAGAATGCCCGAGTTTAACCAGATGCAGCGTATCGTTACTCAGCGCCTCTAAATCCGCTCGGTTCATCTTACGGACTGGAATGGTAATATTTGGTGTCGTATCGACTTTTTTCTCCGTAAAAAAACGCACCCAGAGTGCCGCAGTGTCAGTAAACGTCATGGGCTGACGTGGCGAAGTGTTATGAAATTTTGCGTTTTTATAAGGCGCAGACGTGGCGTCCGTAATAGCCGGAACCTTAGATTTAATATTCAGATTAACGATATAAATCGCAAGAGCAAGGGCAAGAACCAAAGCAACAAGGAGTTTAATGATAAACATAGACAATCACTTTTAAGGAGATAAGTGTTCATTATTTGGGCTAATGGATAAAACACAATCGTAGAATTGTGCTAATAATAAGCAATTGTCGAGACTTCAGGTCTATTTGGTCGTTCAGTAAACTCAGGCAAGTATGGCATCAAGGTAAAAAGCGTAAAAAAAAGGAGCAAAAATGGTTAACATTGAAAAGATGACGACTCAGCATTTAGTCGATGTCATCGGGTTGAGTGTTGCACAAGAACAACAGAGGTTCGTTGGTACTATTGAGGAAATCTTACGCTGCATTAATGCTCAAATTCGGCCTCACGTGATTCTCGTAGAAGATAAGGTAGTCGGCTTTTTTCTCATCGATACTGTCTACGCTAAAAAATTAGAGATCATTAAAATAAAGAGTTTAGGGCTACGTAGCTTCTTTATTAGTCAACATCACCAAGGAAAGGGTTATGCTAAACAAGCCATTTTGGCATTACCAAACTACTTGAGCGAAGCTTATCCCAATGCGTCACATCTTTATTTAACCGTAAACTGCCAAAATGCCATTGCGAAAGAGCTTTACTTAAAAGGCGGCTTTGAAGACACCAACAATCTCTATCATGGTGGCCCTTCCGGTCCACAGCATATTATGGTGAAAAAGCTTGCATTGAACTCTGAGGTTAAGCGTTGATGACCAGTATGCCTATACAGCCAATCACTCACGTCATGTGGCCTGAGATATTAAAGATTCAAGCGGAAGCCTATTCGAAAGTTGCTCCTGAAAGCCTAGAAGTACTGCAAAGCAAATGGCAGCAATCGCCAGACTGTTGTTTTGCTTACCTTGACGAAAAAAGTGAGCCAGAAGAAAAAAACATACTGGGGTACTTGTTGGCTCATGCTTGGCACAGTGAAACACCGCCCAAGTTATATCAAATCCTGCCAGAAGGCAGCCATGGCTCGATCTTATTTCTGCATGACTTAGCCTTGTCAAAACGAGCCACGGGAAGGGGAGTGGGCTCTCAGATGGTGAAACATTTACTGGATAGCGCCACTTCATCCGGTTTCCGAAGCGCCCTATTGGTTTCCGTACAAGGCTCTGTATTATTTTGGCAAAAATACGGCTTTGTTGAAGTAATGAATCAAAAAGCGAGCGAAAGCTATGGCGACGATGCCAAGGTTATGAGACGGGATTTTTGAGTATGCAGCGCATAAGCTAATACACATTAGAGTCTGCGCAGTCCCCACATGAGATAGAGCCCACCGATAATAGACGCCACCATGCCGGCTGGAATTTCCTGAGGGTAGAGCCATTGTCGGCCGAGCCAGTCAGACAATAGCATTAAGAGTCCGCCCACGAGCGCTGAAGCAATAAGGTGTTCGCGAGCTCTGCTGAAACCGAGTAAGCGCGCTAAATGAGGCGCCATGAGGCCGATAAAGCTCAGAGGGCCCACCACAAGCGTGGCCGCGACAGTTAAACAAGCCGCCAGCAGCAGTAGTATGAGTCTGGCGCGAGACACTCTCATGCCTAATGATTGTGCGGTAGATTGACCAAGTGGCAGAATGTCTAACCATTTACTGAATAAAAAGCCAAGGCTGACCAAGGCAAGGGTCGCTACTGCCAGCGGGAGTAAAGTATCGCTCGTGACATAGTAAGTGGAGCCGGATAGCCATGCCAGAAAAGCGTAACTACGAGGATCACCGCCTGCCAAAATAAGCGTTTGTACGGCATTCATCAGGGCCGTAATGGCCACTCCCGTTAGCAATACTTGCTCTGGTTGAAAGCCGGATTTGTGGTTGAGCAGTATGATCAAGCCCATGGTCAATAGAGCACCGATTAAGCCACCCAGATACAGTCCCATCGTGCTGGACGCGAGACCGGCATAAATCGTGACAATAAGACCAATGGCAATACCGGAGCTAATGCCGATGACTTCCGGACTGGCCATTGGGTTGCCGCTTAAGCGCTGAATAATGGTGCCCGCAACCGCGAGCATCACGCCCGCCAACAGGGCAGCAAGCAATCGTGGCACACGCCATTCCAGCATTGACCAATCTCCCTGCAGTAGCAACCATTGCCAACCATCGGTTTGTACGGAAAGCGTGGCAAACAAACAAAAGCCAATCACTAACGCACAACAAGTCCATAAGATGGATGATCTGTTGAGTCGGCTAACCTGATGATGGTGTCGTGTTAACACTGTGTGTGCTTGCGTTTGATGACGAAGGGTCAGTTTTGGTAGCAACCACAGCATGAGTGGCGCGCCTAGTGCCGCGGTGGCGGCGCCGGTTTGTATCACCATGGCCAGTATGCCGGGCAATAATTGAATCAGTAAGTCGGTTAGGGTTAACAGCAATGCGCCGAGAATCATAGAGATAACGAGCTTAGGAACCAACCGACGTACGCCCATTAAGCGCGTAATAGCGGGGGCAGCCAGACCGATAAAGCCAATGATGCCCACACTGGCAACCACCCAAGAGGTGAGCAACACCGCTAAGCCGAGGCAGATAAAGCGTAATTTGGTTAATGATACGCCTAAGCTTTTTGCGCCAGACTCGGTGAGTTCTAATAGACTCAGAGGCTTAAGAAAGATAAAGGCGATGATCACCGCGACTAAAATACGCGGCCAAAGATACTCGACATTGTCCCATCCCGTTTGCGTCAAAGAACCTGCGCCCCAGATCATCAAGCCGGAAAGTTTTTCTTGGTTTAACATGAGCAAAACGGTACTGAAGGCACCGAAATACAAATTGATCACCAATCCCGCAATCACCACAATGGTGGGTGATAAGGCCCGTCGCCATGACAAAGCAAACACCAGTCCCATGGAAATAATCCCCCCAGCCAGCGCGACCAAACTGTGCGAGAAGCTCATCAACCACGGCGCGTAAAGTGTTGCCAGCATTAGGCTAAAGCTGGCGCCACTGGCGATACCAAGGGTCGAAGGGGACGCGATAGGATTGCGTAGGACTTGCTGCATTAGCACGCCTGCGACAGCCAAGGCGGCACCACAAAGTAGGGTGCTGAAAAGACGAGGCCACCAAGTTAACGTTAACGCCACTGAGGTACGAGAATGCCAGTCTGTCGCAAACGGGTTAATGAATGGGCTATTTAACGCGCCAACATTGGCTAAATGGGAACCCATCAATAAGGCAATTAACACCGCGAGTGCGAGTATGAGGGTGGTCGGAAGTGCGCGCATTAGTGAGCTTCCTCATTAAGGGCAGAAGTTAATAAGGTGGCAAAACGTACTGTAGAGGGGATGGCACCAAAGCTCCAAACCGCTGGAATGGTCAACGCGGGATACCCGGTTTGTTTTACCAAGTACTGCCAAAAGGCGTCTTGTTCTAAATGTTGTTTCACGCCAGCTGGTAAGGGTTCTATCACCACAATCTGTGCTTTTAGATCAATCAGTTTGTCGATGCTCACTAAAGCAAAGCCCCAACTATTGGTATCGCCTTGCCAAGCGCTTTTTAAGCCGATTTGATCGGCGGCCACTTTATACATGCTATTGTTACCGAAGACACGGACATGGCGAGCATCCATAAATTGCACCATTAACAAAGGCGCCACCTCGACAGGTCGTTGAGTCGATAAACTGACGAATGTGTCTCGAGCCGATTGGATAAGGGTTTCAGCCGCGTCTTCTCTGTGCGTGTCTTTGGCAATGGTGCGGGTATAAGCTTCTAAGGCTTGCCAGGAGACATTGTTTTTTGTGTACAAGGTAATATTGTTGACAGGGGCGATACGCGACAGTTGCGGGGTCAGTGATTGAAACATGGGGGAGATGAAAATTTGGTCGGGTTTCAATTCCGACAAGCGTTCTAAGTTGGGTTGGGTACGAAGACCTAGGTCGACGGTGCCTTCTGGGATCTCGGGGGCTTTTACCCATGCATTGTAATCGGCTATTTGCGCAGCACCAACCGGTTGAACCCCTAAAGCCAGCAGTGTTTCTACTTGTGTCCAGTCAATGACGGCGATTTTTATGTCTTGCTCTTGGGCAGGAGCAATCGACGCGACAAACGCGATGAATAGTGCGAACAGATAAGGAAAAATTCGTTTCATGGGATTCTACTTAGCTAATACGGCATCGCCACTGGATGCCCAGCAGGGTGATCCGTGATGTGCATTTGGATACCGTAAATCTCTTGCAATGTCTGAGGGGCAAACAGGCTGTCGACAGAGCCAGAAGCAATCATTTTTCCACTGTGGAGCGCCACGATATGATCGCAGAAGCGCGCCGCCATATTGATGTCATGAATAACTATAATTACTCCCAAATTTAGCTCTCGGCTGAGTTTTTTGATCAGCGTGAGCATGTCTACCTGATGGGCAATGTCCAAAGCAGAAAGGGGTTCGTCGAGTAATAAGTATTGAGAGCGTTGCGCCAATAGCATCGCCAACCAAAGCCGCTGGCGTTCACCACCAGACAAGGTATCGACCAAACGATCGGCGTAATGTTTGGTATCTGTTAATGTCATCGCCTCATCTATATAGTGGCTGTCTTGTTTGTTCAAACGTCCCAATAAACTGTGCCAAGGGTAGCGGCCAAAGCTCACTAGGTCTTTGCCTGACAAACTGTCTGTTGCCGGTGTTTGTTGAGGCAGATAAGCGACTTGTTGGGCGAATTTTTTCGGCGACCAAGTTTCAATGGCTTGACCATTAAGAAGCAGTTGGCCTCTGGTGGGTTTTTGCTGCTGGGCGAGTAACTTAAGCAGTGTAGATTTACCCGAACCATTGTGCCCCACCAGCGCATAGATTTTTCCAGTGTCAAAGGTCATTGAAAAGTCGGTTAACAACGCTCGACCATCAATATTGAACCCTAATTCTTTCGACTCTATCATGCCACCAATCCGTCAATTTTTTATCTTGTCGTTTATTTAAGTGGGGACATTTTATGGTTTAGTAATATTAATGCAAATCATTTCTATTTGTTTTGTCTTGTTGCATGCATCGTCGCTTTTCGTAGGTCAGATGAGACGAGGCACGAGGCGTAATCTGACATTCCCAACCCGCATCATCAAACGGCACATTACACTTCGTTCATGATGCCCTACGAAAACACCAACCACATTATCTACACCAACCCATCCCGTAGGTCAGATGAGACGAGGAACGAGGCGTAATCTGACATTCCCAACCCACATCATCAAACGGCACATTACACTTCGT
>NZ_QGOK01000015.1 GCF_003259175.1 Marinomonas shanghaiensis
AATTATCTGATTATCTATTTTAAAGAGCGTCACCGCACTCATTATGCGGCTGAGGTCGTGTATAATACAGAGTATTTTTATCCATGCAACTCTTTTTTAAACAAAAAACCACCACATCGAATAATGTAATGGTTTTTTTTCAAAAACTACCGCAGTCCGATTATTTTATTTCAAGCGCCTGCGCTTCAATTCTCGCTTTCCATTCTGCTGGGCCCGTAATATGCACAGACGTACCAGCAGTATCAACAGCAACCGTTACAGGCATATCAACAACATCAAATTCATATATTGCCTCCATCCCCAATTCTGGAAAAGCAACAACATCCGCTTTTTTAATCGCTTTGGAAACCAAGTAAGCCGCACCACCTACCGCCATAAGATAAACCGCACCAAATTCCTTAATAGCTTCAATAGCAACAGGGCCACGCTCAGATTTACCAATCATGCCAAGCAACCCCGTTTTATCAAGGATCGTTCTGGTGAACTTATCCATTCGAGTCGCGGTAGTTGGGCCCGCCGGACCGACAGCCTCATCTCTTACAGGGTCAACAGGCCCTACGTAATAAATAAAGCGCCCTTTCAGATCGACTGGGAGTTCTTCCCCATTCGCCATCATCTCAACCATTTTCTTATGGGCCGCATCACGACCTGTCAACATTTTGCCATTCAGCAAAATCGTTTCACCAGGCTGCCACTCTTTTACCTGCTCAGGCGTAATAGTGTTTAAGTCAACTCGACGCACACTTTCACCCACTTCCCAAGTGATTTCTGGCCAGTCATCCAACGAAGGCGGCACAAGATCAGCAGGGCCAGAACCATCAAGCACGAAATGCGCATGGCGTGTAGCCGCACAGTTTGGAATCATTGCAACGGGCAAAGAAGCCGCATGGGTTGGGTAATCCATGATTTTCACATCAAGAACCGTTGTCAAACCACCAAGCCCTTGCGCACCAATACCCAAATTGTTAACCGCCTCAAAAATAGCAAGACGAAGCTCTTCCACACGAGTCTGTGGACCACGAGCCTTCAATTCGTGAATATCAATTGGCTCCATTAGAGATTCTTTCGCCATCACCATGGCTTTCTCTGCGGTACCACCGATGCCGATACCAAGCATTCCTGGAGGACACCAGCCCGCCCCCATAGTAGGAACTGTCTTCTTAACCCATTCAACGATATCATCAGAAGGATTCAGCATAGCCAGTTTAGACTTATTTTCAGAACCACCACCTTTCGCAGCAACATGAACCTCTACTGTATCACCAGGCACTACCTCCATATGAATCACGGCAGGCGTGTTGTCTTTGGTGTTTTTACGAGCACCCGCAGGATCAGCAAGAATAGACGCACGCAATACATTATCAGGATGAAGATAAGCACGGCGCACACCTTCATTAATCATATCAGTGACACTTCTAGTACTTTCCCACTGAACATTCATACCAATCTTGACAAACACGGTAACAATCCCCGTATCCTGACAAATCGGACGCTTGCCTTCCGCACACATGCGAGAATTAATAAGAATTTGCGCCATAGAATCTTTTGCAGCCTTACTTTCCTCTCGTTCGTAGGCTTCATGTACGGCTTTTACAAAATCCAGAGGATGGTAGTAAGAGATAAACTGCAATGCGTCAGCGACGCTATCGATCAGATCATCTTCTTTGATAATGCTCATGCTTCTCTCCTGCTGAGTATTACGATTGAATCGAAAATGAAATGGTAAAAGATGCGGACCTGCAAAGAAAGCATTAAGGTGGGTTTTAAAGCTATATACCCCTCATCAATTGCATGAATGAGGGGTATATAGTTAAGAAATTAAGAGCATACCGCTATATACGCATCAGCGGTTCGCTTTTTGCTCTCTATCAGACTTAGGTTTTTGCACAGAGTGCTGAATGTACTCTTCTAAAATTTGGGCCGTGAATTTTTCACGCTCAGGCAAAGAGGCAATGCGCTCCGCCTCCCAATTAATTAAACGAATAAAAACAGAATACTTTTTAATAAACCCATAACCAATGTCTCTTACGCCTATACCATTGGTTTCCATTAGATAAATAACTTGCTCTAGATTTTTCTGAGCCTCGAATTGCCCACCCTCACTTGCTGCAACAAGCAAGCGCTGAATGTGCTGAATCGGATTTTCTGACGCACGAGACTCTTTCTTAGCTTGGCTAGAAGTTAAAAACTTGTCTAACATTTCTTCCGTATGCGCCTCTCTTGCATGCACATCAGAAATACTGGCGGACTCACGCTCCAGCAATCGAATAAATAAACTCTTATTTTTTATATCTGAAAACTCTAGATCTTTAAGAGACAGACCATTCTCCGACATAATATCAATCACTTTTTCATAGGATGCCGAGGCTTCAGCACCAACCGAAACAGCCAAGGCAAGATGACGACGCAGCTCATGCATAATTTTCGCCGCTCTGTAGTCTTCTTTACGCTGCAAATGTTGCTTAAAGGATTCTTTGTTCTTTGTCAGTGCATGACTAATAGCGTCGTACCCTTGAACCGCTTCCTGCTCTTCTCGCAGACGCTCCATACGAACTTTAGTACAGCTATTTTCCCATGCCTCGTAAGATTTGGCTCTTGCTTGAAAAGCACGCTCAATAGCTTCTTCAAAACTCTGTTCAATACGAGCTCGCTCGGAGCGCTCTTGAATCTCATTTTGCTCATGCTCATAACGCTTCTTCTTTTTGAGCTGCAAATTCTCTTGAGCCAAAAGAAGCTGCTTATTTAGCGCCTCTATGTCCGCTTGAACTTTAAGCTCATCAAAATCGACAAGCTTTTCATAGACATTAGACCAGTAACTATCCTCAACAAAGGGGACACTTGGATTACTGGTCGCATATTGTGTTTTTAGCGTTTCAGTAAATTCATATCCATCGGGACGGAAGGCTCTCGTCGCATTAATAACATTGTCACTAGACGTATAGCTTGTTGTGCTATCTTGTCCACTATCACTTACAACAGACTGAGCTGCCATTTCCACACCATCCAACCTATTTTCAGGCACAACATCATCGACATCAACACTTTCAACACTTTCAACAGTAGAAGACTCTTTAAAAGCCTCATCCGACTCTTGATAACCAGATAGATCTATATCATCCAAAATAGTACGCGCTGATTCATACGCCCTACTGGCATCACTATTTTTTTCACTGAAACGACGCTGATAAACCGAACCTTCAGATGCAGGTTTGACCGGATTGTCTTTTTGATGACGTGGCGCAGCACCACCCCAACTTACACGATAAAGCATGGAACGATCACACAATTGCAAGATAGGTAGCTCTTTTTGAGCAACCTGATACTGCCTAATTAAAGATTCTGCATGGCGCAGAGCCATGACAGATTCACTTGAATTAGTGGAAGTAGCTAAATTTAACAATTTAACAACTTTTTGTATGGCCTTCTTCCTTTTGCTGATGCTCATAAAACATGCGTTCCAAGTTGGCTAATTATCACCCAGTATAGATTATAAATTCAGAAGCTTATCTAATAATACAGCTCTGCGTCATTGCTCGGCAAAGTTAAGTCATCACTTAACAATGAATGAACCTTTTGCAATATCTCAGCCAAGTTTTGCTTTTCATAAGGAATAGCGGCTAATTTACCCCAAACCGGACCGGGCCAACAAGGATCTGCCTTGTAACGTACGATATGATGCACGTGCAGCTGAGGCACTTGATTACCAATGGCGGCAATATTTAGCTTAGTCGCCGAAAAAGCATCATGAAGCACTTCCGCTAAAAGGCAACTTTCTGCCATTAGCTGTTGACGATCTGCTTCTACTAATTGATATATTTCAGTAATATCATTTCTCTGTGGCACCAGTATAAACCAAGGAAACTGAGCATCATTAATCAGACGAAGCTGACACAGTGAAAAGTGCCCAACAAGGATGGAATCACGACTCAATACTGGATCTAACTCAAACATCTTTACATCTTCCTATTTACAAAAACGGCTTTCATAAGCACTATAGCACCCTATTTTCTAAAACTCTCAGAGACTTGGAGCCCGCATGACTGATATGCAGTGTGCAATAGATGCACAAGCAAAATTAGCCGAATGTCCTCGTTGGGACGAACGTACTCAAACGCTCTATTTTGTCGATATAGATTCTTTCATACTATACGCTTATGACACAAAATCCAAAAGCCTAGTACATCGTAAATTTGATGAAGAAATAGGCTGTTTCGCTTTAGACGAACAAGATGGTTTTATTGCCGCCTTCCGCTCTGGTGTTTACACATTCGAACAATTCAATGCCGCTTTAAAACCCTATTGGCCTGCCTCTTACGATCAAAAAACCACGCGTTTTAACGATGGACGCTGCGACGCAAAAGGACGCTTTTTAGCGGGTACAATGTACTCACCTAAGGATGCATTTAAAGGCGCTTTACATCAATTTAGCCAAGGAAAAGATGTTCTTATAGACCAAGCTGCGTGGACATCAAACGGTTTAGCCTTCTCACCCGATAACACCATCATGTATTACTCCGATACGCCAAACCATGTGGTGTACCAGTTCGATTATGATGTAGAAAGCGGTGTGGCAACCAATAAACGCGTATTCATCCAGTTTCCACATGGCAATGGTCGTCCTGATGGCGCCGCAGTAGACAGCGAAGGCAACTATTGGTCTGCTCTTTATCAAGGTCAACGCGTTGTTAAAATCAGCCCTCAAGGCAAAATTTTGGAAGAATATCCGGTTCCAGCCACCTACCCAACCATGGTTGCTTTTGGTGGACCCGATATGAAAACGCTATTTGTGAGCACTTGCCGTGGGGCACAAACTGAAGATGAACTAAAACAATTCCCCCATGCTGGCGGAATTTTTGCCCTTAAAACCAATGTAAAAGGTCAAATTGAGCCTCGCTTCGCTGGCTAAAACACTTAGCGTTATGATTCCGCTTTATATTTTGCAATCTTACATTAATCACTCAACCTTAAAGTACAAAGATTATTATGCGTGCAAGCAATTATTTATTCTCTACATTACGCGATGCCCCTACTGATGCCGTCGTCACCAGCCACCAGCTAATGATTCGCGCAGGCATGATTCGTCAAGTGTCAAAAGGCTTATACACTTGGCTGCCGACAGGATTAAAAGTTTTTCGCAAAGTCGAAAACATTGTTCGTGACGAAATGGAGAAAGCCGGCTCACTTGAAGTCATCATGCCTGGCGTTCAACCCGCAGAACTATGGCAAGAAACAGGACGCTGGCAGAAGTATGGCCCAGAACTTCTTCGCCTACAGGATCGCCATGGTCGCGACTATTGCCTTGGACCAACCCATGAAGAAGTGATTACTGAACTTGCGCGTAATGAATTGACCAGTTATAAACAACTGCCAATCAACTTCTTTCAGATACAAACCAAATTTCGTGACGAAGTTCGCCCTCGCTTTGGCGTAATGCGTTCCCGCGAGTTTTGCATGAAAGACGCCTATTCGTTTCACGTTGGTGCTGAATCGCTACAAGAAACCTATGACGTAATGCATCAAGCCTACTGCAACGTGTTTGATCGTATCGGGCTGGATTATCGCCCTGTGCGCGCAGACACAGGCAGTATCGGTGGCGCTTACTCACATGAATTTCATGTACTGGCTGACTCCGGTGAAGATGACATTGCGTTCAGCGATTCATCCGATTTTGCCGCCAACATTGAGCTTGCTGAAGCCATCTGCTTAAAAGAAAAAGCCGACGCCCCCACACAAGACATACAAGAAGTATTCACGCCTGACTGCAAAACCATTCAAAAAGTGGCTGAATTCTTGAAACTCGATGTCACCAGCACGGTAAAAACCATGCTAGTAAAAGCCCTTGATGAAGACAATGAGCCCACCATAGCAGCCCTTGTGCTTCGTGGCGACCATAACATCAACGAAATCAAAGTCGAGAAATTATCTGGCATCGTTTCTCCATTTGAATTTGCGGATGAAGCAGACATCATCGCCAAGATTGGCTGCGCTCCAGGTTCAATTGGACCAAAAGGCTTAGCGGAAAAAGGCGTTCGTGTCATTGCAGATCGTTCAGCAGCCGTTATGTCAGACTTCTGCGCTGGCGCAAACAAAGACGATTATCACTTTACCGGCTTGAACTGGGAACGTGATTGCGCGGCATTTGAGATTGCCGACATCCGCAACGTCGTTGAAGGCGACCCATCTCCAGACGGACAAGGCACTATCGTCATTAAACGCGGCATCGAAGTAGGCCACATCTTCCAGCTTGGTCAGCAATACGCAGAAGCACTAAAAGCTACGGTTCTAGATGAAAACGGCAAAGCACAAATCATGCACATGGGCTGTTATGGCATTGGCGTTTCTCGCATTGTTGCGGCCGCAATCGAACAAAACTTCGACGAAAAAGGCATTTTGTGGCCGGAAAGCATTGCACCATTCGATATCGCCATTGTTGCAATGAACTATGACAAGTCTGAAGCCGTCCGCACTGAATGTGACCGCTTGTATGCTGAACTCAAAGCAAAAGGTTTAGACGTATTATTAGACGATCGCAAAGAGCGCCCAGGTGTTAAATTCGCAGACTGCGAACTACTCGGCATTCCACATCGATTGGTCGTTGGTGACAAAGGGCTAGAAAAAGGCACATTGGAATACAGATACCGCAAAGCAAGTGACAACGAAGACATCGCCATTGCTGACGCAATCGAGTTTATTCTAAGCAAAAAATAAAACGATCAAGCCTAACGAAAGCAATCACTTCCGTTAGGCTTTTCCATCTCTATAGAAATATCCCATCGTAAAAAAGGGGCAAACATGACCACCATTTACCACAACCCTCGCTGCTCAAAATCCCGCCAAACCTTAGAACTTCTAGCAAAACATAACATCCAACCTGAGATTCGCTTATATTTACAAGACACCCCCAGTGTTGAAGAAATCAAAACACTATTGACACAGCTTGCGATAACACCGTTAGAGCTCATGCGCACCAAAGAATCCACTTTCAAAGAGCTTAATCTAGACAAAGATTCAACAGACGAAGAGTGTATAGAAGCCCTGCATACCCACCCAATTTTAATAGAACGCCCCATCGTCATACACAACAACAAAGCAAAAATTGGCCGCCCACCGGAAAGCGTTTTGGCTTTGTTTGAGTAAGTGAAAGTAACTAAATAGGAATCATTGAATGACTCAGCCACCTTACGTCTTGATTTTATTTTATAGCCGACACGGCTCAATTGCAGAAATGGCAAAACACATCGCCCGAGGCGTCAATAAAGTCAATGGCATGGAAGCAAAAATACGCCAAGTACCAGAAGTGTCTGACATTACGACGATCGCTTCACCAGCACTGCCTGATGAAGGCGCTCCTTACTGCACACTGGAAGAGCTGGCCAGCTGTTCCGGACTGGCTATAGGCTCACCATCTTATTTTGGCAGCATGGCAGCACCACTTAAGCACTTTATCGACCAGACATCGACATTATGGTTAACTGGAAGATTAATAGACAAGCCTGCTTGCGGCTTTACAAGCGCCAGCACCATGCATGGCGGCCAAGAACAGTGCATCCATAGCATGATGACCCCCTTACTTCATCATGGCATGGTTTGGCTCGGCCTCCCCTATAAAAACAAAGAGCTGATTAGCACAACAGCTGGCGGCACGCCTTACGGCGCCAGCCATCTTGCCAACAGCACGCATGAGACAACACTAACCGATGATGAAAAAGCACTGTGCGAAGCACAAGGAAAGCGCATCGCAGAGATGGCAATAAAGCTACAAAAATAAACATCTGACGCACCAGCAAAGACAAAAAAGCCGCCATTCGAACATTCGCGGCGGCTTTTTGATTTTCTTTCAAACAAGAAACTTACATCAATGTCGTGGCAGCTCAATATCTTTAAACAGCAGCTCAACATCTTGTCGATTGCCCGCCGCCATTGCCGCCATAACCAAATCCTTTGTAAGATGGGGCGCAAATGACTCAATAAACTTATACATATAACCTCGAATAAACGTGCTACTGCGAATGCCTATCTTGGTACAACTGTCCGCAAAAAGATGAGAGGCATCAAGAGCAACCAAATCCGTGTCCTGCACATCGTCATGCGCCATTGACGCAACAATCCCCACCCCAAGACCTAATCGAACGTATGTTTTTATAACATCAGAGTCAGCAGCGGTAAAAACAACGTTAGGCTGCAAATCCGCGTCCTGGAAAGCCTGATCTAATTGTGAACGCCCAGTAAAACCAAAGACATAAGTCACAATTGGATACTCAGCCAAGGCTTGCAAAGTAAGCTTTTTAACTTGCGCCAAAGGATGCCCTTTTGGCACAACCACAGAACGATTCCAAGTATAACAAGGCAGCATGACCAAGTTTCCAAACAGCTCCAACGCCTCTGTTGCAATCGCAAAATCCACCACGCCATCGTTTGCCATTTCGGCAATCTGCATCGGTGTACCTTGATGCATATGCAAACTCACATCAGGATACCCTTCAATAAACTGATTAATAACCTTGGGCAGTGCATACCGCGCTTGCGTATGAGTCGTTGCAATATCAAGAGAACCTTTGCGCTCATCACTAAATTCTTTTGCAACACGTTTAATATTTTGCGTCTGACTCAAAACCTCTCCGGCCAAAGCAATAATTTTTTCACCCGCTGGCGTAATATGTGTCAAGTGCTTTCCACTCCTCGCAAACACCTCAACACCCAGCTCATCCTCTAAAAGACGAATCTGTTTGCTAACGCCAGGCTGTGACGTGTATAAACTTTGCGCCGTCGCTGAAACATTTAAGTCATGACGCGCCACTTCCCATATGTACCTAAGCTGTTGTAACTTCATCGCGAGCCTTATTCGAAAAAGAGTTAAAAACATAATAAAATATTACTTTATAGAATAGTAAAAAACCTCTAGTGTTGCCAGCTTAAATAACCTCAATATGGCGTTCTAATGGATTTTCTTTGGTACATTTGCGCAGGTGCGGCCGTTGGATTGGCAGTCGGCATTACCGGCGTTGGCGGCGGCTCACTTATGACGCCACTTTTATTAATGTTCGGCTTTCCGCCTCATATCGCCATTGGCACAGACCTAATGTATGCCGGTATAGCGAAAAGCACTGGCGTCGTGATGCATGCAAAACGCGGCAATGTGAACTGGAAAATCGTTTTCGCCATGGCAGCAGGAAGCATCCCCGCCTCTTTTATCACCGTCTGGGCACTGTCTCAATTTGAAAAGCCAGACCATTACCAAGAAATCTTAACCAGTACGCTGGGAGTCATGCTGCTTCTAACCGCTATTGTCATCTTATTTAGAGCCAAGCTTACAAATGCATTAAGCGTCAATATAGCTGAGCACAATAGTACAAAGATTGTGTTTGTCTGTGGCTTTATTTTAGGCGTCCTTGTCACACTGACGTCAGTTGGCGCTGGCGCCTTAGGAACGGCCATTATGATGATATTATTTCCCGCCATGAGGGCAAGAAACATTGTCGGCACTGATCTTGCTCATGCCGTCCCCCTCACCCTAGTTGCAGGCACGGGGCATATTTTTTTAGGGAATGTTGACTACACATTGCTGGCGGCCCTTTTGATCGGCTCCATACCAACAATATACATAGGAACACGTATCGCCAGCCATGTGCCAAACCATGTACTACAACCTTTGCTAGCAACAGCTTTACTCTCTTTTGGGGTGAAGTATCTTTTCTTCTAAAAAGTCAAAAAATCGCGGCTAAGCGGTTCATTCAAAGAGAAAAACACGATATTGTAAGCAGCTATAACTAAAAGCAAAAAAGCAGGAAACCCCGCAATGAGTAACAAACGTCTTGAAGACTTAAATATTGCCTCTTTTACCCCGCTGGTAACACCGAGTCAATTGAAGAAAGAGCTGCCAGTAAGCGAAAATATCAGCAGCCACGTAGCCCAATCACGTGACATCATCAAAAATATTATGGATGGTAAAGACCATCGCCTAGCGATCGTTATTGGACCATGCTCTATTCACGACCCACAAGCTGCACTCGATTATGCTACACGCCTAAAAGGGCTGGCCGAAAAACTGGATGATACTCTCTACATCATCATGCGCGCTTATTTTGAAAAACCACGCACAACCGTTGGCTGGAAAGGTTTGATAAACGACCCTAATCTAGATGGCACTTTTGATATCAACAAAGGCATTCGCATTGGCCGTAAGCTATTAATCGATTTAGCTGAACTTGGCCTACCTCTTGCCACTGAAGCCCTAGACCCTATCTCACCACAGTACATTCAAGACCTAATTAGCTGGTCTGCTATTGGCGCTCGGACCACTGAGTCGCAAACACACCGAGAAATGGCATCTGGCTTGTCTGGCCCAGTTGGCTTTAAAAACGGCACTGATGGCGGCCTGACGGTAGCGATTAATGCCATGCAATCTGTTTCTCACCCGCACTCTTTCTTGGGTATCAACGAAGAAGGCCAAGTTACAGTTGTCAACACAAAAGGCAATGATTACGGTCACATTGTACTTCGTGGCGGCGGCGGCAAACCTAACTACGAAGCAAAATTTGTTGTCGAAGCTGAGCAGGAATTAGCAAAAGCCAATCTCAAAGTGAACATCATGGTGGACACGTCTCACGAGAACTCCAGCAAAAAGCCTGAGCGTCAAATAACGGTTGCAGAAGATTCAACTCAACAGATCATTAATGGAAACCAATCCATTATGGGATTAATGATAGAAAGCAACATTGGCTGGGGCAATCAAAAAGTACCTGCTAACCTAAGCGATCTAGAATACGGTGTGTCTATTACAGACGCCTGCATTGATTGGGAAACCACTGAAAAAGCACTGACCGAGATGGCAAACGCTTTGCGTGATGTATTACCCAAACGCCAGCGCGGATAAATATTAGAAAAACATCTAACAAAAAAGGGGCACCTCAATTAAGAGATGCCCCTTTTTTTACATAACGCTTTCTTCGGTAAAGAAATTTACATGAACGCGTTATCAGTGACAGTATGATCCGTTGAATCTTTTACTGCAGTCAAGCCTGGCACCTTCTCCATCAAGGTTTTTTCCACACCTTCTTTAAGAGTAAGATCCACCGCACTACAGCCTTGGCAACCACCGCCAAATTTCAATACAGCAATTTTGCCATCAATCACTTCAAGCAGACTCACTTCACCACCATGAGCCGCCAAACCTGGATTGATATCGGAATAGAGCACGTAATTAATCTGATCTTCTATCGGACTGTCTGACGTAACTTTCGGCATTTTAGCATTAGGCGCCTTAATCGTTAACTGACCACCCATTTTTTCTGTGGCGTAATCGACAAAAGCTTCATCCAAAAAGTTGACTGAATTTTTTTCAATATATACTTTTAACTTTGGCAGATTCAAAATTTCATCTGTCTCATTCACTTCATCTGGACGGCAATAAGCAAGGCATGTTTCAGCATAAGGCGTACCCGGCTGCTGAATGAAAATTCGCACAGCAATACCTTCAACGCCTTGTTTTTCTAGTAACGAGGAAAGATATTCTTGGGCACCATCAGTAATTGTAATATTCATAATAACCCTTTCAAAATCTACATAACGATCAATGCACACTATATTACAGGAGAAGAAGCGCAAAGCCAAAGACCAAGTAAAAAAGTAGGGTATTTTTCCTCTTTCTATTCGCGGCTTTTTCTCATCATAAGATTCTTAATAAGGCTTATTAGGAAAACCCCTAAAGATATAGATAAATATTCATTTTTAGAATAAAGGATATTTGCTAACATGGGTCAACTTACATTTATCAACCACGGTTCATTTCACTATGTATCAGTACGACGCCATTGACCAACAGCTTGTTGAAGAGCGTGTAGCACAATTCCGCGACCAGACACGCCGCTATTTAAACAAAGAATTGAGCGATCAAGAATTCTTACCATTGAGACTGCAAAATGGTCTTTATGTGCAACGCTACGCCCCTATGCTACGCATTGCGATTCCATATGGAATGCTATCCAGCGCGCAGTTAAGAAAACTGGCCGATATTAGCTGTCGCTATGACAGATCATATGGTCATTTTAGTACGCGTCAAAACCTGCAACTGAACTGGCCAAAGATAGAAGATGTGCCGGATATTTTGGCAGAACTGGCACAAGTGCAAATGCACGCTGTTCAAACAAGCGGTAACTGCATTCGTAATACAACGACTGACCAGTACGCAGGCGTCATCTCTGATGAAATCGTTGACCCACGCCCATACTGCGAACTGATTCGTCAATGGTCTACTTTTCACCCAGAATTTGCCTTTTTGCCACGTAAATTCAAGATCGCTGTCAACGCCACCGAATCCGCGGATCGCGCAGCGACACAAGTGCATGACATTGGCTTACATATTAAGAAAAATGACGCTGGCGAAATCGGCTTTAAAGTCATCGTTGGTGGCGGTTTAGGCCGTACACCTATGGTTGGCGTTACCATCAGTGAATTCATTCCACGAATGGACCTATTGACGTATCTTGATGCCATTATTCGCGTCTACAACCAACAAGGCCGTCGTGACAACAAATACAAGGCTCGTATCAAAATATTGGTCAAAGCCCTTGGCATTGAAGAGTTCCGCAACCGTGTTGAAGCAGAATGGCAACATTTACGCGGTAAAGAAAGCACAGTTCCAATGAGTGAATTCGAACGCTTACAAAGCTTTTTTAGCGAACCAAACTACAATGCATTGGAAAACAATCCTGCAAGTTTGACCAGCAAACTAGCAGACAGTGCCGGCTTTGCTCGTTGGTTCGAACGCAATACATTCGAACACAAAAAAGCGGGTTACCGCATAGTAACACTGACACTGAAAAAAGCAGGTCAAGCACCAGGCGATGCAACTGCCGAGCAAATGCACAAAGCGGCTGATCTTGCCGATCGATTCAGTTTTGGCGAACTGCGCGTGAGCCATGAACAAAATCTTGTTCTAGCAGATGTCCGCCAAGACCAATTAGTAGAACTTTGGGATGCCGCCAAAGAGGCAGGTTTTGCGACCCCAACGCTTGGCCTATTAACCGACATGATTTGCTGCCCAGGCGGTGATTTCTGCGCCCTAGCAAACGCTAAATCAATCCCCATTGCCGCTCAAATCCAAGAAACATTCAATGATCTAGACTACCTATACGACCTAGGCAATATTGACCTGAACATTTCTGGCTGTATGAACGCATGTGGTCACCACCATGTCGGCAACATAGGCATCTTGGGGGTAGATAAAAAAGGCGAGGAGTTTTATCAAATTTCTATCGGAGGCGCATCTGGCCACGACGCAAGCATAGGCAAAATCTTAGGCCCCTCCTTTGCTCAAGAAGAAATCAGTAGTGTTATTCAGAAGCTGATGAATGTTTACGTCGAAAACCGCTATGAAGATGAACGTTTCATCGACACTTATCGCCGCGTTGGCATCACACCATTTAAAGAGGCCGCTTATGCCAAAGCTAATTAAAAACGGTGAAATCATCGAAAACCAATACCACTGGCTACAAGAGGCGGAACAAGAAGTAACCGCAACCAGTATTGTTGCCGCGCAAAAGTGGCTAACGGAAAAAGATACAATGACCGGTATCGCAGGCATTTGGCTTGAAGCCGGTGACGGGGTTGAGTTTCTAGAGGGCGTTGACTTAACCCAATTTGATGTTATTGGCGTACATTTTCCAGCCTTTACCGATGGAAGAGGCTTCAGTTATGCACGCCTTCTCAGAGAAAGATTGAACTACCAAGGCGAAATCAGAGCACTTGGCAACTTCATACCTGACCAATTGGGCTATCTTTTACGAGTCGGATTTAACAGCTTTCAATTTAATGAAAGCGTCGATTTAGAAAAAGCGCTTCTTTTGCATAAGTCCTTCTCGATCGCGTATCAGGGTGATGTTTCGGAACCAAGACCGCTGTTTCTACGCCGTTAACCATACTTTTTACAATTAAAACCACAGAAAAGGCCATTACGATGGCCTTTTCTATTGCGTAATGATCACCTCATGATTATCGTACTAATTAGATAAAGTGATTGATTGTTAAAGGAACTTAACGTGTCTAAAAAACGCATTACAGGCCTAATTGTTGGCCTACTACTTTCTGCCACTGCGCACTCAGCGACAGTGTACATCTCCGACATCCAATTTGTCGCCATTAGAGAAGGACTTGATAACAACACAAGAGCGGTAGAAAGAGGCTTAAAAAGCGGTACACCACTCGAGGTATTAGAACAAAGCGAAGGCTACACTAAGGTTCGCACCCCCAGCGGCAACGAAGGCTGGGTGGCTGATTATTTTCTGAGTGACAACATCATTACGAGAGATCAGCTGGACGCAATGCAGACTGAGCTCGACAAAAGTGCGGCTAGCCGTGAAGAGATAGCAAAATCGCTCAACTTGAGCCAAGGCAAAATCCAAGAACTCAACAACCTCAATAATACCCTAAAAGAAGAAAACAACGCTCTTAAGCAACAATTGCAAGAAGCGGTAAACTTAACGAAAAAAGCACAAGTCATTGTTTCCCAAAATAACGACGCAAGTTATCAACTAGAAAGTCTAAAACAACAAGCAGACGCCGCCATCGCCCAATCGGAAAAACTGCAAGATACAACCCAGCAACAATGGTTTATTATTGGTGCGGCCACACTGTTTGGCGGTTTATTACTGGGCACTTTATTGCCCATGCTAAGACGTAAAAAGAACAGTTCTGGCTCTTGGGGCTGATCAAAATAATGGCATAGAGGTACCGATTGATTGTTCTTAGTTTTTCAAATTAACTAAAACAAGCGTCGTTGCCTCTGGTGCTTAACCCAAAAAAACCAAACACCTTCACCCTAAACCTCTCTCCTTGTACTTTCGCACTCAGAGCAAACAGACTGTTTGTTATCGGACAAACCACTATTACCCCACCCTCTCAATCATGCCCTTGATGTTTTCATACACAGCCAGTCTTAACCAAACGAAGCTAGAATGACAATGAGATCGATTAACCACTTTTGACATAAAGAACAAAAGGGGCCGAGATAAGAGCTTTTAGAAACATTTTCATCACAATTCCATCATCTTACTATTCATTTCTAAAATGCTTTTATCTTACCCTTCCTTTAAACACATAAAATATAATAGAATAGCGCGAAATACCTGACTACAAAGCAAAAAGTCTTGTATACTAACGCGCAAATTTCGTCCTCACTTATTTAGAGTAATGTAATGGCTGACTTATCAAAATACAGAAACATCGGTATTTTTGCTCACGTTGACGCGGGCAAAACCACCACCACAGAACGTATTCTTAAACTTACCGGTATGATCCACAAAATCGGTGAAGTTCACGAGGGTGAATCTACTACTGACTTCATGGAACAAGAAGCGGAGCGCGGTATTACCATCCAGTCTGCGGCTGTTAGTTGTTTTTGGAAAGATCACCGCTTTAACGTTATCGACACACCTGGACACGTTGACTTCACAGTAGAAGTATACCGTTCCCTAAAAGTTCTTGATGGTGGTATCGGTGTATTCTGTGGTTCTGGTGGTGTTGAACCACAATCAGAAACAAACTGGCGTTACGCGAACGATTCAGAAGTTTCACGTCTGATTTTCGTTAACAAACTAGACCGTCTTGGCGCTAACTTCTTCCGTGTAACAGAACAAGTTAAAAAAGTACTAGGCGCGACACCACTAATCATGGTTCTACCTATTGGTACTGAAGACCAATTCTCAGGTGTTGTTGATCTGCTAACTCGCAAAGCGTACATCTGGGACGAATCTGGCCAACCAGAAAACTACAGCGTTGAAGACATTCCAGCTGACATGGAAGAGATTGTTGAAGAATACCGTGAAAAGCTAATCGAAACTGCGGTTGAGCAAGACGATGACGTGATGATGGCTTACATGGACGGCGAAGAGCCTTCTATTGAAGACCTAAAACGCTGCATCCGTATCGGTACTCGTGATCTAGCATTCTTCCCAACATACTGTGGTTCTGCTTTTAAAAACAAAGGCATGCAACTTCTTCTAGATGCGGTTGTTGACTACCTACCAAGCCCAACTGAAGTAGAGCCTCAAGATCTTACTGACGAAGAAGGTAACCCAACTGGTGCGAAAGCGATTGTTGATGCTAAAGAGCCTCTTAAAGCCCTTGCATTCAAAATCATGGACGACCGTTTCGGTGCTCTTACTTTCGTACGTATCTACTCAGGCGTATTGAACAAAGGCGACACCATTCTTAACAGCTTCACGGGCAAAACTGAACGTGTAGGTCGCATGGTGGAAATGCAAGCAAACGATCGTAACGAAATCAGCACGGCGCAAGCGGGCGACATCATTGCTATCGTAGGCATGAAGAACGTTCAAACTGGTCACACTCTATGTGATCCAAAACACCCTTGTACACTTGAAGCGATGGTTTTCCCTGAGCCAGTAATTTCTATCTCTGTTACACCAAAAGACAAAGGTGGTAACGAGAAGATGGGTATTGCTATCGGTAAAATGGTTGCAGAAGATCCAACTTTCCGCGTTGAAACGGATCAAGATTCTGGCGAAACTATCCTTAAAGGCATGGGCGAGCTTCACCTAGACATCAAAGTAGATATCTTAAAACGTACTTACGGTGTAGATCTAATCGTTGGTCAACCACAGGTTGCTTACCGCGAAACGATCACTAAATCGATTGAAGATACTTACACGCACAAGAAACAATCTGGTGGTTCTGGTCAATTCGGTAAGATCGACTACCGCATCAAACCAGGTGAAGTGGGTTCTGGCTTCAAGTTCACTTCTACCGTTGTTGGTGGTAACGTACCAAAAGAATTCTTCCCTGCGGTTGAAAAAGGCTTCAAGTCTATGATGAACCAAGGCGTTCTAGCAGGCTTCCCTGTACTAGACGTTGAAGTTGAATTGTTTGACGGTGGCTTCCACGCGGTTGACTCTTCTGCGATTGCCTTCGAAATCGCAGCAAAAGGTGCATTCCGTCAATCTGTGCCAAAAGCTGGCCCACAATTGATCGAACCAATCATGAAAGTTGACGTGTTCACTCCAGATGACCACGTTGGTGACGTAATCGGTGACCTTAACCGTCGTCGCGGCATGATCAAAGACCAAGAGAAAGGCCTAACAGGCGTTCGCATCAAAGCGGAAGTACCTCTTTCTGAAATGTTTGGTTACATCAGTACTCTACGTACAATGACATCTGGTCGTGGTCAGTTCTCTATGGAGTTCTCTCACTACCTACCATGTCCTTCTAACGTAGCTGAAACAGTTATCGCTGCTGTTAAAGAAAAGAAAGAAAGAGAAAAGAACTAATCACTCGTTTTTATTAGTTTCTAAAAAAACCCGATACACTTGTGTATCGGGTTTTTTATTGCTAAAAATAAAGACGAGATAACACTTAGCCAGCCACCTCATTTTAAAGAAATAAAAAAAGCGCCGAAGCGCTTTTTAAGTTCATTCCAACTCGCTAGTCTAGCAACTAAAAAGGCACTGGATATTCTTTAAAGACGGCCATAATATCTTTGAGCGCCTCTTCAGATAGCACCATATCAAATGCGGCCATATCTTCTTTAAGCTGCTCCAATGAGGTCGCACCAATGATAGTTGAACTCACCCCATCCACCTGATCACACCAAGCAAGAGCAAGCTGAGCCGCTGTAAAGCCATGTTTCTTAGCAACTTCAATATAGGCACTCACCGCCTTATCCACCAAAGGGGTATCACGGAAAATCCCATTGCGCTGCGAATATGTCCAACGACTCCCTTCAGGACGAGCACCACCAAGATATTTCCCCGTTAAAGCACCAGCTGCTAAAGGCGACCAAGGCAAATACGCCACATCCTCGTGCACACAGTTTTCGATCAAATAAGGCCAGTCTTTTGTATGCAATAAACTAAACTCATTTTGAATAGAAGCAACTCGAGGCAAATCATGCTTTTCACTCAGACGAATGAACTCATTAATCCCCCAAGTGGTGTCATCAGACAAACCAAAATGACGAATTTTGCCCGCTTTAATACAAGCATCAAGCCCTTGCAAAATATCCAACATCTGAGCAGAGTGATCTTCACGATCAACATCGGTAAAACTGATAACACCAGGAAAATGCTTAGCAAAGTGAGGAGTAGAACGATTTGGCCAATGAAGCTGATAAAGGTCAATATAATCTGTTTGCAAACGCTTTAAAGAAGCATCAACCGCTTCAATAACTGTCTTACCAGAGATATTGCTACCGTTACGTACGTATTTCATACCAGGACCAGCAATCTTCGTAGCAAGCACAAACTCTTTACGACGAGATGGGTTGCGAGAGAGCCAATTCCCTATGATGGTTTCCGTTTTACCGTAAGACTCTGGCGTTGGCGGAACAGAATACATCTCAGCCGTATCAATAAAATTCACACCATTTGCTAACGCATATTCAATCTGTACATCCGCATCGGCTTGGTTGTTTTGCGTCCCCCAAGTCATAGTACCCAAGCAAACACGAGAAACTTCTAAGCCAGTTCGGCCGAGTGGAACGTATTTCATTCTCTCAATCCTTCAAATCCAAGTGACACATACAAGATGCAAAAAGATAAACCAAAGAGACAATGTAATAAAAAAACCGCTCACTCGCCAGTTTTATCAATGAAAACAATAAGGAGACACAACATCACCAATACGCCACTTCACCTAAACGCCTTATGCTCAATGATTAAGCAATGGCTCATAGCGCTTATCCGTTAGCGTTTTTAGAAACGCAACAATGGCATCCACACGCTGATCAGGTAATGCCGGACCTTTTTCGAGATTGACCAAATCAATATTTTCAGCCACCTCAGGTTCCGCCCAAGGCTCCCCCGTCTCCGGATTCACAGTACGCTTTGGGTTGTTATACTTATCGTAAAAAAGCACCACAGTACGGAGGTCTTTAAACACACCGTTATGCATATAAGGCCCCGTTACAGCAACGTTACGTAAAGACGGCACTTTGAACTTACCCGCTTGCTTAGGGTCATCTATGGACGGATTATCCAATAAACCAAGATCTTTCTTATTACCATTATGAGCCATCAAATCTGGGTTGGCCGGGACACCAATATTGCGATACTCATAATTACTAAAGGTTTCTTGCGCATTAAGCGGTGACGTACTCAACTGATGGCAAGCATTACAATTTGTAAACTGCTGAGAGAAAAACAGCGTTTTCCCTAACTCCTCTTGCGGCGTCAATTTCTCTTCGCCACGTAAAGCACGATCATATTTTGAATCAAATGGCATAAACAAAGACGTTTTCTCAAACGTAGCGATGGCGTTCGTAATGGCTACGTAGCCTTGTTCGGCATCGTCTAAAATACCTTGACCATAAAGCGTATTAAACAAGTCGACGTAACGCGCGTTCTCTTTTACGCGCGCAACAACAGAGGCACCATCGGGAAGCGCCATTTCTAAGGGATTCACAAAAGGCCCTTCGGCTTGTTGAGCCAAGCCAGAGGCTCGACCATCCAAAAATTGCCCGCCACGATATTCACCATTAGGCAGGCGATAAAAAGCAGGGGCAAAAGCCGCGTAACCGGCGGTTGGCGTATTTCGCCCGCCTATTGAATGCCCATCACTTCCCAACGAAACAGCACCAAACAAGGCATCCTGTCTTTTATCAACAAATGCATTGGCAATGTCATGACACGTGCCACAAGACTGATTACGGTTTTTTGACAAATTTGTGTCAAAGAACAACTGCGAACCAAGCAGTGCTTTCGGATCTGAAAGAGAAACAGGAAGTTCATCAGAAGATTGCCCAACTTTAGACACATTCACCACTTGTTTAGGCTCACTACAAGCAGAAAGGCACACCACAACAGCTATCACACTAAGACAAGAACGCAGCATTAAATTTTGCTCAAGTAGGAAAACGAATAACCTAGATAATACACCGACGCAAAATATCAGTAAAACAATGACAATGATTCTTAATTCATTTTACATAAAAAAGCACCTAACACGACCTATATCAAGATCTTGTTAAGTGCTTTTAATAGCGACCCGTAAGCTAAGACTAATTTTGCTCAGGCAAAGTCACATTCAACTCCAACACAGAACAATCATCTGTATTATCGAGCTGTATCTGCACATCTTCATTACCGATATTCACATACTTACGAATCACATCAATGATTTCCTGTTGCATCTGCGGCAAATAATCCGGCTGATGGCGTTTACTACGCTCATGAGCCACAATAATCTGCAGTCTATCTTTAGCAACAGACGCGGAGCTAGGCGCACTTTTACTTTTAAAATAGTCAAAAATTCCCACTCTAACCCCCTAATAATCGTTTGATGAAGCCCTTTTTCTGGACCTCTAAGAAGCGCAACGGGCGCTCTTCACCCATCAAGCGATCAACCGCATCCATGTAAGCAAGACCCGCCTCGGATTCGGTATCCAAAATAACAGGCGTTCCTTGGTTTGATGCCTTTAAAACCGCCTCGGATTCTGGAATGACCCCAAGTAATGGAATCGCTAAAATGTCTTCAACGTCCGATACGCTTAACATCTCCCCCAAAGCAACGCGCCCTGGATGATAGCGAGTCAAAAGAAGGTGCTCCTCTATCGGCTCTCTTCCTTCCTCTGCGCGCTTTGATTTACTCTGCAGAATCCCCAAGATACGATCTGAGTCACGTACAGAGGAAACCTCAGGATTGGTGACCACAATGGCAGCATCGGCAAAATACAAAGCCATTTGAGCACCCTTCTCAATTCCTGCTGGGGAATCACAAATGATATACTCAAACTCTTTTGCTAGCTCTTCAAGAACGCCTTGAACACCTTCAACAGTCAACGCATCTTTGTCACGAGTCTGAGACGCTGGCAAAATAAACAAATCTTTAGTACGTTTATCTTTAATCAACGCCTGAGACAATGTTGCTTCTTTGTTGATGACATTAACAAAGTCATAAACAACTCGACGCTCGCAGCCCATAATCAAATCTAAATTACGCAAGCCCACATCAAAATCAATGATAACCGTTTTATGCCCTTTTAACGCAATACCAGTCCCAATAGCAGCACTGGATGTCGTCTTGCCGACGCCACCCTTGCCTGAGGTGACTACTATAATTTTTGCCAATGCCTTATCCCCCGACAAACCCAAAAGAGGCTTATCTAACTAATTAAATGAATAGTAAATCTTAAAGCGGTACGATTTCTAAGCTATCGTCAACTAATAACACTTGCGCGCTGTCTTTCCAAACGATATTTCGCAGCGCATCGCTCAACATAAAATTACCCGCAATAGAAACCAACTCCGCTTCCATGCTTCTACAAAAAATTCTTGCGTCTACATCACCCTTAACACCCGCCAAAGCTCGGCCTCGCAGGGCACCATAAACATGAATATTGCCATCGGCTAGGACTTCTGCCCCCGCACTCACCTGATTCAAAATAATCAAGTCTCCTTCGGCATAAACTTGCTGACCAGAACGAATCGGCTTGGTAATCACTTTTGTTGCTTGAGGCACTAAACGCTCTTCAACCACCGTTTTCACCACCACATCTGGACTTGCGTTTTCTTTGTCCACCGGTGACGTATTAATCGATCTCGCTTTACTTGCAGGCAAAAGCGGGATAGTCACAGAAGCCTTCCATACTGGCAACGCCTCTGGATCACAACGCCAGCCTATAACACCAAGACCGAGTGCACTGACCGACTGAATCAAGAGTTCAAATTCGTCTATCGTAATGCCGCGCTTCATTTTTGAAATATCAATAATGATCGGCGCTTGATTAAAAAAATGCGGAACCTGATCAATCTTTTCTTTTAAATGAAACACAATGTCATCTAATGAAAAAGTCTGAATCTCCAGCAAAATCGTCGTAACGACACTCCCTTTAAGTCGGAAGCCTGAGTCTGTCATGCAAACTGTCCTTTTTTAATACCTTAAATGGCCCCAAATACTGCCAAACCGTACTGAATGTTCACTATCAGCATTGAAAATCTATTCTATCAAGCTGCCTGATTAAAGAAAGCCACCAAGACACACTATTTACATTCTTAGTACATATTATTTGCTCTCTTACAGTGCCAAGAATAACGCAAAATGCGCAATAATGAACGAAAGATTAAGCGTTTGATTTAATTAATATTTTACAACTTACTTACATACTTGTTCCCATTAATCTGGGGAAAACTTTTGCACCATGAACGTCCAACACATCAGCCCACTCTCATCTCACTCTTCTGACGAATGAACCGCAAATTCAGGCGCAAGGCGGCTGACACCTAGACCACTTTGCTTGGTTAACTTAATCTGTACCGGAATACGCTCTTTTAGGGCATTGATATGACTGATAATACCAATGGTTTTGCCACTGGAATGCAAATTATCCAAAGCATCCAGAGCTGACTCTAACGTCTCGCTATCCAAAGTACCAAAACCCTCGTCCAAAAATAAAGAATCAATACTGGTTTTATGGGACACCAAATCAGACAAGGCCAACGCCAAGGCAAGACTTACCAAGAAAGATTCACCACCAGACAAGGTTTTCGTGTCACGTGCCGCATTGGCTTGCCACGTATCGACAACCAACAAAGACAATGCCTCCTCGTTGCGCATCAACTGATAACGACGATGTAAAATATCCAAATGCTGATTGGCCAAATACACCAGATGATCCAAGGTAAGACTTTGCGCAAAACGACGGAACTTTGCGCCATCTGCCGAACCAATCAAATGATTCAAACGCTCTAAATGCACAAAAGCCTCTCGACGAACCGCTAACGCTTCCTTAGATTTCGCCACCTGTTCCCTACGCTGAATTTCCTCTTGAATCTGCTGAGAAACCACACCCCATTGGCGATGCAATGCTTGGCGCTCCGCATCCAGCTCAGCATAATTCGCTTCTAAGGTCTCTAAAGAGAGCCCCTCAAACTCCGCACCAACCAATTCACTCAGCTCAGATTTGCTGTCGTTGTGCTTAAACAAGGACTCTTCAGACTGATGAAACAGTGTCTGCAATCGAGAAAACGCTTCCTGAAGCCCCTTGAGCGTGGTTTGACGCTGATCGATCTCGTCTTTTGACAAACTCGCCTGTAACCAAATCGCTTCGCTCTCAAAGCCTTTTTCAGAAAGCGACGTTTGCCAATGAGCCAGCGCCGCGTCATAGTCTTTTTCAAGCGTTAAACGGGACTTATTAAGTGTTTCTAACGTCGCTTTGCTAGACGCCAAAGCTTGCGCAGTGTGTTGTCGCTCCGCTTCGACCTTTTCAAGGGTTTGCTGAGCATGATCAACCAGTAACTGTGCGGCTTGGCGAAGCTCACCAATGCTCTTATCGCCTAGCAACTCATGCAACTGCTGGGCGATATCCGCCAAGCTAGCCTCAAGCTCAGCGACTTTCTTTTGAACATCGTCACGTAATTGCAAGCTCTCTTCTAAAGCACTTTCTAGGCTTTTTGCTTCATAGCTAAGCTGTTCGCGTTGCTGCAAAAGCGCCTCGTAACCCGCTTTACTGTCGCGCCATTGCTGCATCGCTTCTTGCAACTGCGCCAAGGCTTCAAGCAATGACAATTCAAAATAACGGTCTGGCACCCCCGCTTGCTGCATAGCATTGCGCAAATGCCCAACAATTTGTTCTTGCTCATCTTTCTTGCTAACGAGACTTTGTTGCTGTGAAGCTAAGGTTTGCCACAACAATTGACAGTGAGAATCCTCTTTCGCTACCTGCTGTAGTGTTACTTGATAGCGGGCATTCATGTTTTGTAACTCAGTCTCTAGGGCTAAACGAGACTGATGTAATGTTTCAATCTGAGATGCATTACCTTGCTGAACGTGCCAATCCTGGCCAACCAGCTGAACCAATGCCAAGATCGACTCTTTATCAGACAAGCTAACCACAATATCTTGGCTATTGGCATACTCAGTAAGCGACGCCAACCATGCTTGCAGATCCTTCTCTGTCGCCAGCAAACCATTGACTAAAGGCTCCCGTCGAGTTTGACCCGCTGTTAATTCTCGCTGCATGGCTTCCAAGTCTGCTGCCAGCTGCATTCCTTGGCCTTTAAGACTGTCCAGCTCCTTAGCTAAACGAGCAAATTCTTCTTGGCTGCCAGAATCCGCTTGATACAAAGCATGAGCAAGATTGTGCTCCGCTGAACCACACAAGGGACAAGCATCCTGCTCACCCAACTCATTGCGCAATTGTGTTAATGTCACAATATGACGCTCTGCCTCAGCAAGTCTCTCAACCGATTTTTGATGACGCAACTTGTCTTTGTAGGTTTGCCTTTGTTGTTCCAACTGGCTTTGCTGTTGCTCAATGCGGCTTGCCATCGCCTTCAAATTCGCGTCCAGCTCGGCCAATTGCGAGTGCTGATCTTGGTATTGGTGAAACTGCTTCCAAAGAGACTGCGCATTATACTGAGCACGTTCAGCCTGATGATAACTTTTCTGCCAATCCGCATAGTCACGGTGTGCTGACATCTGCATAAAAGCATCTGTAGCACTCTGCAGCATTTGCTGACGTTCGACTATGCTAGCTTGCTCCTGTTCTAACGTAGCCCGATTATTTTCATAAACAGAGCGAGCGTCCTCATAGCCTTGTGTCGTTTGCGCAATATTCGTCTCAAGCTCGCTGATGGCGTGAGCATTCGCCGTCATGCTTTGCGCTTGATGCTGCCAACTAGACAATTCACTTTCAATTTTTTCTGGTGACGGCCAACGATTCAAAATCGCTTTGCTATCGTCACACGCTTGATGAATTTCGGTCTGTTTGACCTTTATGCTGTTTAATTGCGCCTGCTGATTGTCGACCTTTTCGGACGCGTGTTTTAAGCGAGCAGACACATCCTGATGCTGTGCTTTCACACTTTCTTGACGAGATAAAACCGGCTGAATGTCATCATTGATCTTATTATTCAACGCTTGCCATTCGGCACGAGCATTGGCTAATGTTTCTTTTGCCTGTTCAACGGATTCATTCAAGATCTGGCTTTGCTTGAGTTGCGCTTCTTGCGTTTCAGTATATTGGCTAACATCCGCCTGATTCTGCTCCAAGCGAGCTTTTAAGCCTTGCTGCTTTTCATAATCCGCTTGCAGGACTTGCGCAGTCAATGCTTGCTCAAGTTGCTGCTGTTGAGGCGCGAAATCCGTCAGAGCCTGATTCGCTTCGTCAAGTTGCTGCTGATATTGAGCCACTTGTTGTTGCAACTTTTGCTCCGTTCGACGCCATTCAAGAATACTCTGATGAGCTTTGAGCGCTTGTGCATTGGTTTGCTCTTTAGACGCAAAACTCGACTCAGTCTGCTTTAATTCAACAAAAGCGTCGTCCGCCATTAATTGAGCTTGCTCACTAACACTTTCTAAGGCAGCAATAGCCTGTTTTTCCTGCTTGTGTTTATCAAACACCCACTTAGACACATCGCCATAAATTTCTGTGCCAGTTAACTCTTCTAATAACTCCGCTCTGTCATTGGGCGACGCGTTCAAAAAGGCCGAAAAACCGCCTTGGGCCAGCAACATAGACTTGGTAAAACGCGAAAAATCCAACCCGGTGATTTCGGCAATCTTATCGATTTTTTCGTTAATCTTAGTGGTAATAATGGTACCGTCGCGTTCGCACAGCTCACAGGTCATCGGCTGCAACTTGCCATCACTTTGACCACGGGCACGTCGTTGCCCCCAGAAAGCTCGATAGCCTTTTCCCTTGATTTCAAACTCCACTTCCGCCAAACACTCCGCCGTATGACGCGTCATCACATCATTCTGGCTTGGTGATACTTTTAAACGTGGTGTTTCATGATACAAAGCCAAACAGATGGCATCCAACAAGGTGGACTTACCCGCTCCCGTTGGCCCAACAATGGCGAATACGCCAGCGTCATCAAAGGGTGTCTTGGTAAAATCAATTTCCCATTCGCCTTTCAAGGAGTTCAGATTCTTTAAGCGCAGTTTGCAAATTTTCATAATGGCTTCTCCCCACCGTCTTGCTGGTGCTCTTCCAACTCCACCAAACACGCATTGAAAAGCTCGGTCAGGATTATAGACTCGTCTTCGTCCAGCTCTAAATTCGATTTAAGACTCTGTTCAAACACATCGCCCACGGTTAATTCTGACAAGGTTTTACGTGCCTCAAAGCCTTCGTTCTTTTTCTCTACCGTACTGCGGCGCATCACTCGAAGTAACTCTATGGGCTTGTCATCAATGGCCTCTAACACACGCTTATGCACATCGCTCAAATACTCATCAGCGATCACAGTGACTTCCAACCAAAGGGTTTTGTCTGCAGCCAATTCCAAAGCGGCGATCTGTTTGATCACCTCTTTTAAATTGCCTTTCAAACTCGCCATAGGCTGAAAATTTGGAATCGACACTAATTGCAAAGGGTCCGCTGGCTCGGCAAACAAATCGTCAACGAAAGCATCTTCTGCTAACAAATCGGTATCCACTATCACCACGGTTTTGTCACGACCCAGCTCATCAAAGCTTAACGGAATAGGTGAACCGCTGTAGCGGAATCGTCCATTTTTACTGATCGGTTGAGCACGATGAATGTGCCCAAGGGCGAGATAATCAAACGCAGGAAACACCGACGTCGGTAAAGCCTCCAAAGTACCTACATAAAGATCACGCACCGATTCACTCACCTGACCGCCTACCGCCGTCAGATGCCCAGTTCCAATAATTGGCACAGGTGTTTTTAAGCTTTTATTTTTCTCACAAGCGGCGTCATATACACGTTGGTAGAAATCCCCAATCATCTGCAACAAGCCAAGTTTCTTCTCCTGCTCAGATTGTCCTGCCACGCTGTGCATCACATCTTTTGGGCGTAAATACGGTACCGCACACACCCAAGCAGCCACATCGCCTTCTTTGTTTTTAAGCGCAATCACATGGGAATCGATCTCCTCAAGATTCGCCTGACTCGCTACTTGAGTATCCAGATACGCCAGCAAACTCTTAGATTCGTTTAGCATACTGACCGAATCGTGATTGCCCGCGACGATCACCAACTGACATTGACGCGCCTTCATGTCCAACACCAACTGATGATACATTTCCCGCGCATAACTTGGCGGTGACCCAGTATCAAACACATCGCCCGCGATAATCACCGCATCAATGGATTCTTTGTCCACCAGCGCCAACAGCCAATCGATAAAGGCTTTGTGCTCATCGCGTCGAGATTTCCCCATAAAATGCTGACCAAGGTGCCAATCTGAGGTGTGCAGAATTTTCATTTATAAATCCAAGCCATAAAAAAACATAAAAGTAAAAAACCAAAAAGGCCAAACTACCGAACAAAATACAACTGATTCGGATGAATCCGCAAAGAGCGTAACAAGATCGCCCACTCTTTTGCAGACACCTTTTGACCATGGTAAATAAGTCGTAACGAAGCACCGCCGGCATTCGCCAACGCGTCGTTAAGAAAAGAGATAAGCGCATCGTCCGCCAAACTCAGTGCCAGATCCTGATTCGCAAACAGACTAAAATGCCCAAGAAAGCTTGGCGTATAATCCAACAAGGCGTCACGCCAGTAAGGCTCAAACATCGCATTGTCAGGAGAAGCAATCACCACAACCGGTGCATCGGCAATGTCCATTTCAAACAACAAACGCCCCTTCCTACTCCCAGCCAATAACTGAACCGCCATCGGATCCTCCGCTGAAAGCGCCAAGGCTCGCCACCAATCCTCATCGGAAAGGTGGTCTTTCTGAAGCACAATTTTCAAAGGCGCTCCAACAGGGTTTAGCGCCATACACTCGTAAAAATGAGCTCGCTCACCCAGCGACGTTTTGGGCCGTTCTTTAGACAAGGCTTTACACAGAAAAGCCACCGAAACACGGTCACCGAAGGATTCATCACTCGGCCCTAATAAGACAAGCTCGATAGAATGATCATTAAGGGGAACATTGCTTAATACAGAAAAAACAGAAAACTCAGCCAGTACTTGCCGAGTCAGTGACATAGACGACGTCACCGTAGTTTGACAGGAAAGAATCGACTCGCAATGGCTCGCATCATAAAGACGACACGCACCACAAGCCCCAGCGCGACAACCGTAACGAACATTCGCCCCCTGATTCAGCAAAGACGTCAGCAAATTTTCGCCTAACACCGCCTCAAACTGCTCATCATCCAACTCTATCGTCAGCGCCTGTGAATCCATCATCCAACCTCATCTTTGATCTGGCTATTATGCCATAATCTCACCCACAGACCTTGCACCAATCCTAAAAAAGAAAAGGCAATGCTTGGTGAAAAGCATTGCCTTGGGTATCAGGATAAATTAGGAATTTTGCTATAACTCAGCAATACGTGACAAAGTTTCCGGATGACGTTGCACCAATTTTAAAAGTGCCATGATGGCCTCTCCTAACCTAACGCAAACTAAGTGACGCTGCTTTGCTGCGTCCTTGCTTGAGCGCATTGTGTTATGTTTGCGGAATTCTACATTCCCAACATAAAGGTTCGAAGTTGAAAATTTTTTCCATTTCTTCAGTGTTATATATGGATAACTCTGGATTATCTAAAGCATTCGAAACAATAGCTAAACGCCATAGCGGATCAACTGACATAGCGCGCTCATTTCTGGAAAGGAAAAAGCGTTGTTCATCAAGTGATGTACCTTTAACTTCGATTTTTAGAACTACCTTACCCATTTTGGCAAACAAGTCATAACCACAATTATCACTCTGACGATCTGAAACAGAGTAGCCCTGACACTCATAGTGGGTTACAACATAATCAATGGCCGCAAGCTCGACCTTTTTACGTTTCTGGAGATCGGGAAAGCTCGGGGAAGTTACCTCAATATCATAACTTTCCTCTGCCGAGAGAAACAGTATTCCGTCAACTTTTTCAGCGGGACGGTGCTGGCGATGTCTTTCGATGATTTTTGGATCTTGCGAATATTTATCAGCCTTATATTTACCTAGCAACTTCCAAGCATTCACAGCCTGTTTTAGATAAACAGGTACATATTCCTGTTGCTCCAAAAACAACCTAGCATTTTCTTTAATACGTACACCATTGCCCACAACAATAACTTCAGGCGCTTCGGGATTTAGCTCAGTTGTAATGGCTAAACCTTTCACAACATTGTTCTTGGTTCGAATATAAGAGTCTCCGCCAGCCAATCTTTCAGCCAGGTCAGGAGTAGTTAAAATGGTCATTTGATTTCCATATATATGAGCAAATATAACGCCCCAAGAAGGGCCAATAATACGTGGACTAAATTACGGAACGAAGTGACAGCACGTGTTATTGTCCCGCTTACTTGGTTTGTTATGTGCCTACGATGTTTAAAACGAGGTAAGCACTGGTAGAGAGAATTGCCACACCTAGGGTTACGTAGGATGAGTGAATAAGCCAGTAGCGTTTTGACTTAAAGCCTTCATTTGCATCCCAATTTCGCTCTGTTTCAGGCTTGCTTAACTCTTTAGCCAACGAGAAGAAACGCTTTGCATCCATACGAAGTTCATACAGGCATAAAACTACTGTTAAAACAAATGCTATCAACGCTATTGAAAGCAGCCACTTTTCAGAACAAGCTAAAGGATTTTTATCTGTTTTATTAGTAAGCGCTAAGAAGAATACGCCTGTTGCACCAGATGAAACCGATAAAATGTAAGCCCTAAGCCGATTTCCTGCGTCCTTGGCTAATTCATGATATTTAGATATCTCATCCATGATTCAAATTTCCATTGCCACGTAACGCTCACAGCAGAGGCGCGAGCTTGCGAACGTCCTAATTGACGCGATTGTTATGTGAATTTTGCTAGAATGGAAACTCATCACACACGACATCAAGGGATAACTCATAGTCAAAGTTGCCTTCTGACGTAACCAACCTCAATATTGCTCGACCGGAAACCCTATACTCGCTTTTTATTTCTTCCCCTTTATGCGCAAATGCTAGGTACTTATTGCCTGAAAACTTGAGTTGCGCCCATGAATTCTTATGGAGCTTTCGTAGCGGGGGAGTAATAAAATGGCGCTTTCCAAAATCTGGAATATCTGAATCTGTTGACGGGCATTCTTTTCCATCTTGATCTAGCGTCCACCCTTTTGTGGAATAAAAGTAAATAGCTTCAATTTCTGCCGATGTTTTGGCAGAATCATTGAGTAGGTCAATTTTGAATTCCACTTTACCTTTTGCAGAACTCTTAGTCTTTTCCAACTCGCCGTGAAGATTTTTTAAGTTAACCTTGATATGGCTAGCCTTTACGTTTTCAATTTGTTTCTTTGCCCACGAAAGCTCATCAGTTAGCATAGTTCTAAGATTCGAAATCGAATCCCCATAGACAATATGCCGGTGATGCCTTAAATCAAAAGGAATATCACTTGTGTCGCTAGTTAAGAGAAGGCATATTTTTTCTTTGGCGTGCGCATATCCAACCTCATAAAACACATTTGGATTTTGCCCTGACATATCTGCAACAATTATGTCAGCGGCGTCAATCTGTCTATAGATGCGTTCAAGGATTCCCTCTTGGAATATTTGTTCGTCAACTCGCTCTGCAACAATATCAAGTTGAGCGGCAGTTTCTTTGATGCCCATTTTATATATATCATCAAATGATTTATCAAATGGCATAAGGACAAATGCAAAAATATTATCAGTGCTCAAGCTGTCTCCCTTTTCACATAACAATTAAGGGTTATACAGCAGCGTAGCTGCAGGTATAACCTACTGTTGAACGGCTGCGTTTCTATATAGGGAATTTGCTTTTTTCATGGTAGGACTTCCCTGTTATATAACTCGCTAGAGACCAAAATCTGTTTGGACGATGCCGCTTCAGATGGTCTTTGATCGCCGCTGTATTGGTTCTTTACTAATCCTTTTGTAGCGCGATTTGACCCGCGAGGCAAGCGATTCCCTCAGTTCTTATGATCGGATCTTTTTTTATACTCTAAAATCCCAAGTAGTCACTTCGAAAATCATTTCAATATCGGCCTAAAGTCGCGACTTACAAAAGTCTCTATAAACGGGACTAACGCGTGTCAATCACCTTGGTTTGGTTTTGCGCTGACGCGTTGAGCCTGCGAAACAGGCGCAAGCAAAGCAATGCCAAGGTGAGATATAAGCTGAACCTACAAAAATTTTTAGGCCCTCAAAACCTCATCACACCAAAGAAAATCCCTTGACGCGCTAAAGCACGACCTACAACAGCCAATAACCTCATCACACCAAAACAAAACCTTTGACGCGCTAAAGCACGACCTACAACAGCCAATAACCTCATCACACCAAAGAAAATCCCTTGACGCGCTAAAGCACGACCTACAACAGCCAATAACCTCATCACACCAAAACAAATCCCTTGACGCGCTAAAGCACGACCTACAACAGCCAATAACCTCATCACACCAAACAAATCCTTTGACGCGCTAAAGCACGACCTACAACAACCAATATATACAGGCGCAAGAAAAGCGAATACCAAGGTGATATATGGGACAACGGCCTTGCAGCCACAAAGAAGTCCATTCGATGCAACGATGCTGATTAACGAGAATAAGAGTGACATTCACCTGAGGTAGGCGATAGTTTCGAAGGGAATGTCACTCGGTTCGAGTTATGTGTGCGACTGCAAAAAGTTAGGCCTTTGGAACAGATTCTAATAGAGCGACAAGTAGTCGCCAGAAGTCCCCTACTGAATCGATTTCCATGCGTTCGGTTGGCGAATGGGCGCCGCGGATGTTGGGGCCGAATGAGACCATTTCCATGCCAGGGTATTTTGCGCCGATGATGCCGCATTCTAGGCCAGCATGAATCACTTTTACATTGGCTTCGTGGCCCATGACCTCGGTGTGAACCGTTAGGAAGTGTTTGAGCAAACCGGCATTTGGATCTGGGCGCCAGCCTGGGTAGCCGTTTTCTAATTTGACGTCGGCTTGGATCAATGAGAAGGCAGATTTTGCCACGTAAGCAAGGTGCTCTACCGCGGAGTCTACTAACGATCGCACTAACAAACAGGCATCAAAGGCTTTCTTGCCGTCGGCCGTATTACGCAGGTTCATCACGCCAAAGTTACAGGAAGTTTCTGTCACACCTTCCAAGTCTGCACTCATGCGATGAACACCATGAGGTGCGCAGTACATAGCGTTTAACAAAGCGTCTTTGGCGTTGGCCTCCAGTTCTGTATCCAATTCAGCGGTGGCTAATGTCACCGTGAGATTCGTTTCCGTGGCGCTAAATTCCGCTTTAGTGGTTTTTTCAAACGCTTCGATAAAAGCAAACAGCTTGGTTTGGTCTTGATCATTTACGTTTATTGTCGCTACAGCGTCTCGTGAAATCGCATTACGAAGTGTGCCGCCAGTAAAGGCGCTTAAGCCGAAATCACAACGTTCTTTTAGTAGGTTTAACAATCGAATCATCAAGACATTGGCACTGGCGCGGCCTTTGTGAATATCCAAACCGGAATGTCCGCCACGCAAACCTGAAACGGTAATTTTAAAGGCTTTTTTGTTGCTATCAGCCGCTATTACGGAATAGTGTTTTGCGATGTTGATGTCCATGCCACCCGCACAGCCGATGTAAACATCCCCGCGATCTTCCGAATCTAAGTTCAATAGGATCTTGCCTTTAAGAATGCCTTCTTCCAGCTGCAATGCACCTCGAAGGCTGGTTTCTTCTTCAATGGTAAACAAGGCTTCAATTGGCCCATGGGCTAGATCAGTCGATTCCAACACAGCCATGGCCGCCGCCACGCCTATGCCATTGTCCGCACCCAGCGTGGTTCCAGTGGCGTGAACCCAGCCATCAATTACTTGAGTAATAATCGGGTCTTTGGTGAAGTCGTGGTCAATGTCGGCGTTTTTCTGTGCCACTATGTCTAAATGACCTTGCAAGACAACGGTTTCTCTGTCTTCCATGCCTTTGCTCGCGGCTTTGCGGATTAACAAGTTACCGACGGGATCCACATAGGTTTCATGGCCTAGCTCGGTCGCCCATTGAATGAGGTGTTCTCTTAGTGCCGCTTCATGATAGGACGGTCTTGGTGTGTTACATAATGTTTGGAAATGGCGCCAAATAGCAGCAGGTTGTAACGTTGTTAGTACTTCGTTCATTTTAGTCTCGTGTATTTTTTTAAGAACATGTTGCGAATGCTAGCCACACTAATGAAGTGCCGCCATTGAGGCAATCGAAATTAAGACTATGCTGATAGAGAAAACGTATGCGCTGTACAATGTGATCGTGAAGAAGAAACCAAATTCTAGGCTAGATGGACAAACATTAGACAAACAAAAAAGACGCCCTGATAAACCGTATCAAGGCGTCTTTTTTCAGCGCATTACTCGAGCTTGTTTGTCCGTCTTATTTCTTCTTTAAAGACGCAGCGGAAAAAGTCACAAACTCTTCTGCGCTGGTTGGGTGAACCCCTACCGTATCGTCGAAATCGGCTTTGGTTGCACCGGCTTTGATCGCAATGCCTAAGCCTTGAATAATCTCACCGGCGTAATCACCCACCATGTGTGCGCCAATCACTTTATCGTCAGCATTGTTCACCAATAGCTTCATCAAAGAGCGTGATGTACTGCCACTTAATGTGTGTTTCATTGGACGGAAATCCGTTTGATAAACACGGAAATCTAAACCACGTGTTTCTGCTTCCTGCTCGGTTAAACCGACAGTGCCGATGGCGGGCTGGCTAAAGACGGCCGTTGGAATATTGTCGTAATCAAAGCTCACTTCTTTGCCATCAAACCAGTAGGCAATAAGCGCCATGGCTTCTTTTATGGCCACGGGGGTGAGCTGGATACGATCGGTCACATCACCCAACGCAAAAACACTTTTCGCTGAAGTGGTAAAGTTCTTATCAATGATCACGGCGCCATTTTTGCCTGTTTTAACGCCCGCTTTATCAAGCGCTAACGAGGCAATATTGGGCACACGTCCGGTTGCGTAAAGGATCAAACCAAACTCTTCAGCATGACCACCTTTAAAGTGAACAGTACGAGCCCCTTTGGGATCGGCTGGGTCGGTAAGCTCAATACTCTCAACATCGGTATTCAAACGCACATCAATGCCAGATTTTTTGTATTCTTCACTGGCGAAAGATCGAACATCTTGGTCAAAACCGCGTAATAGCTGATCGCCACGATAAGCAAGGCTGGTTTCAACACCTAAGCCATTTAGAATGCCAGCAAATTCCACTGCGATATAACCGCCGCCAACCACCAAGGCTTTTTTAGGCAATTCTTCTAAGAAGAACATGTCGTTGGAACTCACAACCAAATCATTGCCTTTGAATTCTGGAATAAAAGGCTTAGCACCTACCGCAATTAAGATTCGTTCAGCGGTATAAGTCTTTCCATCCACCATCACGGTATGCGCATCCACGAAGCTCGCATAGCCAGCAATCACTTCAACACCCGCATTGCCGAGTAAGTTTCCGTAGATACCATTTAGACGCTGAATTTCTTTGGTTTTATTGTCACGTAACACCGACCAGTTAAATTCAACCCCTTGATGAGACCAACCAAAACCAGCGGCCTCGTCGAAACCATGACCAAATTCAGAGCCATAAACAAAGAGTTTTTTCGGCACACAACCAATGTTTACACAAGTTCCACCTAACGCACTGCCTTCGGCAACCGCCACTTTATACCCTTTAGATGCCGCAACACGGCTAGCACGAACGCCACCTGAACCGGCGCCAATCACAAATAAATCGTACTGATAAGACATTATTCGTCTCCAAAAAATGATTCCATGATATATGGTGCAGAGTGTAACAGGGCTAACGAAAGATGTTAAAAAGAATGACACTATTAGCGTCATAACGAAAAGGTACCGTCTTTAAAACGTTAAGCACTTTATGGACTGACAACATCTAGGTATCATTAAGAAAATTCGCTATGGAATCCTTTGCATGAAATTTGTCTCTTTTAATATCAATGGCTTGCGCGCTCGACCGCATCAAATAGAAGCTCTTGTGCAATCACACGCACCCGATGTCATCGGCCTACAAGAAATCAAAGTCCACGATGACGCTTTCCCTCACGAGATCCCTGCGTCCATTGGCTATCACGCTTATTATTTTGGACAGAAATCCCACTATGGCGTGGCTATTTTTAGTAAGCAAGAAGCCACCAAAGTGGAATACGGTTTTCCAGGTGATGAAGAAGATGCTCAACGTCGTATGATCATTGCCACGTTTGACACGCCACAAGGTCCCGTTAAAGTCCTAAATGGATACTTCCCTCAAGGGGAAAGTCGAGACCATGAAACTAAGTTTCCGGCAAAACGTAAATTTTATGCAGACCTTATGGAATACCTTGCTGCGCACTCTCCAGATGAAAAAATCATCGTCATGGGCGACATCAATATCTCCCCAACGGATTTAGACATTGGCATTGGTGACGTTAATGCAAAACGCTGGCTAAAAACCGGCAAATGCAGCTTCTTACCTGAAGAAAGAGAATGGTTTACGACATTGGCAAATTGGGGGTTAACAGACACTTATCGTCAACTTAATCCCACAAAAAATGATCGTTTTAGCTGGTTTGACTATCGCTCAAAAGGCTTTGAAGACACACCGAAGCGTGGTTTAAGAATCGACGTTATCATGGCGTCGAACGGTTTGCTTCCTTACTTAGAAGACTCCGATGTCGACTATGATCTACGCGCACTGGAAAAGCCCTCTGATCATGCCCCCATATGGACTCGCTTTAATTTAGACAAGTAAAAGCACTAAGACGGTCATTGTGCAAATATCGTACAAAGCCATATAATGACCGTCTTACTTGCCAATCACTGCCGCTCAACAGCACTAGTCCCCGTCTTATCCACAGACAATGTGGATGGTTTTATGAATACCGTAAAGCGCAAGGTGCCATTTGCCGTATAAAAACGAGAAAAGATCATGAAAAACGAAACTCCGACCATGGAAGATATGCTGCAACAGTCCACGCAAGCAGCCACTTTTTTAAAGGCGCTCAGTAATGAAAATCGACTGATGATTTTATGCCACATATTAGATCAAGAGTTGTCAGTGACCGCTCTCAATGAAAAGCTCCCTTTGAGTCAGTCTGCTCTTTCTCAGCATTTAGCGGTGCTCAGAAAAGATGGACTGGTGCATACTCGCCGCGAATCCCAAACCATCTTTTACAGCATTGGCGATCACCGTGTCAAAGAGCTCATCAAGACCCTGCATGGCTTATTTTGCGCCACAGCTTGAACCGAGCGAGCTGTTTATTGATAAAAATTTCTCAGTGAATCTGCCAATAACGCAGGCTGCTCCAAGGGCACCATATGACCACACGCCTCTACAACTTGAAGCGTTATTTGATCAGACGTTTTCATCACTTCAATCGTATCATTCGATAAGAGCACGTCATCACGGCCAACTATAAAACCAAGTGGAAACTTGGTTTTTTCCAGTTTAGGCAATAAGTTAGGGCGATCTAAACTGCTTTTTAATTGCTGAATAAAAACGGCCTGTCCCAGCGTTTTGTCCATGGCTAAAATACACTCCAGCAACGCCGTTTTCGCTTGGTTTGAAGGACTCAGCATCGCGATGGCCTTTTTCCGTGGTATGCCATTATAACCTTGCTTTGCAACCCAATTAAGGGCAACTTCCCGCTGCTGACGCTCTGAGTCGAGTAAACCGCTTGCCGTATTAGATAACACCATCAGTCGATTAATACGTTCTGGGTAGGTCAAGGCAAAGGCACAAGCCAAATAACCGCCCATTGAAAACCCCAGTAGATTGATTGGGTCTTCCGGTAATACACTCGCGAGCTCTGCAAGGATTAATTCAATAGAATGTTCCATCGGAATAGCAACATGGCGCAGACTCAAGGAAGTGCCCAGCGCCTGTTGAGTGGTTTCCCAAAGACGCTGATCACACATAGTACCGGGTAAACAATAAACGTCTGTTAGCACAATCACCTCATAAAAAATTAAAACTCAATGTCTTCTCGAAGCCGCAAAAAACTGGCAAACCTTGGAATGCCTCGTTCTGTAAAACCATGGTATTTATAGGTGACATACTCCCCTGGCTGGGGCGGATGACGTCTTTCATCATCGGAAAAACCACTGCCTATTTTAAAGCGAATACCAGACGGCATTTCAACCAATATTGATCCCATCATGCCATCGTATTTTCCAGCGCCATTTAAAATCGCAACCACTTTAGCCTCCGCATCCATATAAGGCTTTAGTTTTAACAGGTTATCCGTACGACCGTTTTCAAATGTGGCCAATTTACGATGCAACATCAAACCCTCTGCGCCGTTTTTCACATAGGTCTCTAATAACAGAGACAAGGCTTGGTTGTTCTCTACAGAAAATTGTTCGACTGGGCGTACATGAGAGACATTTAGACGATTAACAATAAGACTATACCGTTGATAACGTTTTTCAAACGGCATTTCTTTTGCCTCGTCTGGGGCATCAAACACCATGTAACGGATTTTGCGCCATTCATGGTCAACTGGCGCATTCTTTCGTACCGTAGACATAATAAAAGCAAAATCATTGTGTGTAGACCAAAGCTCGCCATCAAGCCAAACATCCGGTAAGGGATCAGTAAACCAAGTGGGCGCATAGATAGGGTTACCTTGGCGGGTAATGAGCTTATCCCCGGTCCAAATAGCACGAATGCCATCGTATTTTTCGCTGACTAAATAGTCATCAACGTGAACGTCATCAGAAAATCGGGACGCCAGTTGCACGTCTTGTTGAGAAAGCGCAAATGCAGAAAAAAATAACAGGCAAGCGGCTAGGCATTGTTTTAAAAACATAATCTCACTCCTTTGATAGTAAACACACTGTCCTTAGTGCTTTATCAACCTAAAGAATTATCGAGCAAAAAGCAAACGTTCCGGCACAAAAAAAGCCTCTATCTGGCGAAAAATAGAGGCTTTATTGAGCTTAACCTGATGGCGTTTGTTTCAACAACTACGCCATTTAAAGGGGTTACTTACTTAGCTGCACGATCAATTTGTTCATACGGCTAACGAAGGTTGCTGGGTCCTCTAGCTGACCACCTTCAGACAAGGTCGCTTGTTCGAACAACAACCATGCCATATCAGCAAAGCGTTCTTCGTCCGTTTCCGCATCCATCTTAGCCACGATCGGATGATCTGGATTCACTTCCAATGTGGGTTTAGATTCTGGCAACTTCTGACCCGCTTGCTCAAGCAAACGACGCATCTGTAGACCCATGTCATATTCACCCACCACTAGACACGCAGGAGAGTTTGTCAAACGGTCTGTGCTGTTCACAGCAGTAACCTTAGACTCAAGCACGGCTTTCATTCGATCAAGAAGCGGCTTGATTTGCTCAGCCTTCTCTTCTTTCTCTTTCTTCTCTTCTTCGTTTTCTTGGTCAGCTAAGTCTAACTTACCTTTGGTCACATCTTGGAAAGATTTGCCTTCAAACTCTTGTAGAGAAGACATCATCCATTCATCGATACGATCGCTCAGCAGTAAAACTTCGAAACCTTTCTTACGCAAGATTTCTAAATGTGGACTGTTTTTCGCCGTATTATGGCTCTCAGCGTAGATGTAATAGATCTTATCTTGGCCTTCTTTCATGCGCTCGATGTAGTCCGCCAAAGACACGGTTTGTGCTGCTGCATCAGTGTGAGTAGAACTAAAACGCAACAAGCCTGCGATTTTGTCTTTGTTGCCCATGTCATCAGCAGGACCTTCTTTGATGACGTTACCAAACTCATTCCAGAATTTTTGGTAATCTTCAGGCTCGTTTTTCGCCATTTTGCTCAGCATATCCAATACACGCTTAGTCAATGCGGAGCGCATAGAATCAACAGCATGGTCGTTTTGCAAAATTTCACGAGAGACGTTCAGAGACAAATCATTTGAATCTACCACGCCTTTTACGAAACGCATGTATGGCGGCAAGAAGGCTTCTGCTTCATCCATAATGAACACACGCTGAACGTACAATTTCAGACCGCGTTGCATATCACGATTCCAAAGGTCATAAGGTGCTTTAGAAGGAATATACAACAAACTAGTGTATTCCAGTTTCCCTTCCACCTTGTTGTGAGACCATTTCAAAGGTTCTTGGTAGTCGTGTGAAATGTGCTTATAAAACTCTTGGTATTCTTCGTCTGTCACATCATTACGAGAACGTGTCCATAGCGCTTTAGCCGAGTTAACCGCTTCATATTCAGGCGCCTTGTTCTCATCAACTGGCTTAGGATTGCCCTCTTCGTCCATTTCTGGATAAACCGGTTTCTCCATTTCCACAGGAATGGAAATATGATCAGAATATTTTGTCACTAGATGACGAAGACGGAAATTATCCGCAAACTCTTTCTCATCTGCTTTTAAATGCAAGGTTATACGGGTACCACGTGTGGCTTTTTCAATGTTTTCAATGGTGAACTCACCAGAACCATCAGACACCCAGCGTACCGCTTGGTCGGCAGAAACGCCTGCACGACGGGTTTCCACAGTGACTTTATCCGCCACAATGAAGGCAGAATAAAAACCCACACCAAATTGACCAATTAGCTGACTGTCTTTTTTCTGATCGCCGCTCAATTGCTCTAGAAATGCAGATGTACCAGACTTAGCAATGGTACCTAGGTTGGTAATCGCTTCTTCACGGGACATGCCCACACCGTTATCGTCGATCACAACGGTATTTGTGTCTTTGTCAAATTCAATACGAACGCGTAGGCTTGGATCTTCGGCGAGAAGGTCTGCGTTAGCGACAGACTCAAAACGAAGCTTATCTACCGCATCGGATGCGTTCGAAATCAGCTCTCGTAGAAAGATCTCTTTGTTGGAGTACAAAGAGTGGATCATCAAATGAAGTAGTTGTTTAACTTCCGTTTGAAACCCTAACGTTTCTTTTTGAGTATCAGTTGCCATGTTGTAGCTTGCTCCTATTTGAATGAACCTTCGGACAAAAACCAAAGGCGTATTTCGTTTCACTTGTGACACATAGATAAAGCCTCTTGATGCAATTTCAAGAGGCTAATGCGATAAAAAGAGGCAAAAAGTCACAATAAACTTATAAGTAGAAAGGATTTAGAGGTGTTCAGATAGGAACAAAGCAAGATGCCTGATGATTTATCCATCAAGAATCAGGCATTTTTTCGAACTAAGGTCAGCCCATCACCAATCGGAATTAACGACAACTCAACCTCAGTGTCTTCGTGGATCGTTTTGTTTAATTCACGCACTATTTGGGTGTCTTTATCGGTAAAGGCCTCATCTGCGACATTCCCCCACCACAAAGTATTATCAATCACTAAGCAGCCACCAGGTCGCAATAGCGGCTTGGCCAACTGATAATAAGCCAAGAGATTTTGCTTATCGGCATCGATAAAAATGAAGTCGAAACTTTCCCGCTCAGCGACTAAGAAAGACTGCATGACAGGCAAAGCTTTATCGCAATAAGTGGTAACACGATCCATCACCCCTGCTTGCTCTAAATAACGCGTCGCAATATCTAGCCACATTTGTTTTTTTTCAATGGCAATTAGCCTTGCGTCTTTTGGCATGGCCATCGCCATCGATAAAGTACTGTACCCCGTAAACACCCCTATTTCGAGTAGCTTTTTAGGGGCTTGTAGTTTGACTAATAACGCCAGCAATTGCCCCACTTCAGGCGAAAGCTGCATACGCGCCATATGATACTGAGCTGTCTCACGGCGTAATTCTTTTAAAAGATCACCTTCACGAACAGAGACGTCGACTAGGTATTGATAAAGCCTGTCATCCACATTAACCGTTCGATTTACAGGCGTATCGTCTTCAGATAAAGGTTTGGGGAAATTAGGAAGCATGAGATTTCATCACGAGTCCACGGCTCAATGTTTTGAATGTTTTAGAACGGAATTCACGGCGATACAATACCGCTACCACCATGACACTGGCCGCCATACAAAAATAGGGACCCAGGAACCAACCACAAAACGCCATTGCAAAATAAAAAGCCCGCAGTCCATAGTTAAATTGATTTGCCGCTAAACTACAAATTTGCGCCATATGCATGGCATACAATTCACGCTCGCTGTCTTCAATACCACGCTCTGTTGCAAGTGGCGCACTGCCAACTAAAACAGAACAAAAGTTGTACTGTCTAACCGACCAAGTAAAGGTGAAAAACGCATAAGAAAAAATCGCCACTAACACGATTATTTTCAATTCCCACTCTTGCTGACTCATGGGTGAGACAAGGTAAAAATCGGATAAAATGCCAATGGCTTTTTCGGAATAATTAAAGGCAGTGAACAAACCTGCGATAATCAGCAAGCTACTCGATGCAAAAAACAAACTGCTGCGCTCCAAATTCGCCATTACCGAGGCATCAGCAATTCGATTGTCTCGTCTAAGTAAACGAGACATCCAAGCTAAGCGAAATTGATGCAACACACTCACCAAACAAGAGCGGCGCTTAGAATTGTATTGTGCATAAAAAGCGTATCCCCACCAGCAAGCAAAAAAGACAAAAAGTGTAACAAGATCAAGAGGATTTAATAACATTAACACCGAATGACTTTCCATATTTTCACTCTGCTGAAATAACAATTTAGGGTGCCGTTATTAGACCATTTTTGATTTTATAAGTCCTGTGTCATCTTATAAAATTCTCTACCCTATTCTAAAAAAATAAAAATAAATACTTCTCCAAAAAACGCTTGCATCGGCAAAAAATATCGGTAAGATCTCGCACATCAACACGACATGCGGATGTGGTGGAATTGGTAGACACGCTGGATTTAGGTTCCAGTGCTTCACGGCGTGAGAGTTCGAGTCTCTCCATCCGCACCATCTTATTTATGCCCTTCAATACAATCCATAAAGCAACTTTTCTTTTCTACTGCCACTCTATCTAATACACATTTTGCTTGCATGTAAAAATTAAAAAAACCGAACCCATCACTGAATTCGGCTTTATGCAATTACTTGCACTAGATTACTTTATTTCAGCTTCCACGATACTTGCTTACCAGCGAAGAAAGGCACAATGGGCTCACCATTTGGCAAGGTTATGCTGGTTGGCACTTCCCATGACTCACGCACCAAGGTCACGGTTTCTGTATTGCGAGGCAAGCCATAGAAATCAGCGCCATACAAACTAGCAAAACCCTCTAGCTTATCGAGTGCACCTAACTCATCAAATATTTGAGTGTAAAGCTCAAGTGCAGACCACGCACTGTAGCACCCAGCACAACCGCAATCAGATTCTTTGCGGTGTTTTGCATGTGGCGCAGAATCCGTGCCCAAGAAAAACTTCGACGATCCTGATTGCACCACGGCACGCAATGCTTGTTGATGGGTGCTGCGTTTAAGAACTGGCAAACAATAGTTGTGTGGGCGAATACCGCCATCCAACATATCATTTCGGTTCAACAATAAATGCTGAGGCGTAATCGTTGCGGCAACGCCCTCTCGAGCCGCCAACACAAAGTCAGCGGCATCTTTGGTTGTGATGTGCTCAAACACAACCTTGAGATGAGGCACGCGCTCGACAATCTTCACCATGTGTTGATCAATAAACTCTTTTTCACGGTCGAAGATATCAATGTGCTTCTGAGTTACCTCACCATGAATGAGCAGTAACATGTCATTATCCGCTAACGCCTCAAACACAGGATACAAAGACTCTAAAGAATTAACACCAGAATCAGAATTGGTTGTGGCCCCAGCAGGGTACATTTTTGCCGCCAAGACACCGGCATTTTTTGCTTCTTTGATGTCTTGCACACTGGTTTTATCTGTTAGATAAAGGGTCATGACAGGCATAAAAGTACTGCCTGCTGGACGAGCCGCCAAAATGCGTTCTTTGTAACTTAACGCCAATGCAGCCGTTGTCACTGGCGGCACTAAATTGGGCATTACCACAGCTCGCTCAAAACAACGCGCCGTCGCAGGAACGGTTTCAAGCAACATATCATGGTCGCGAAAGTGTAAGTGCCAATCATCTGGCTTGATAATAGTAATTTCGTTCATTAGTTACCTACTGTGTGTTATTAGATGAAAAGTCGTATAACGAATTATCAATCAGTCCATTGGTATAAATCTGCACATACGCTTTTAATCGCTTCTCTAGCTTATCGAGATTCGCTGACTCCTGCTTGTCAGCCGGCTGAACAAATGTCACGGGGAGATCCCCAGTTTCAATCATTTCACTTTCCCTCATGGACAACTTTACATATTTCCCCTGAGACAAAAGCCAGTATGAATCGTCTTCTTTGATAATAGCATCCGACCGGACATCATTTTTCAGCAATGAACGCCCAAATGGCAAAATTTTGTCATTTTCTGGCAAATTTAGGTAGTCAATAATAGTCGCCGGAATGTCTGTTTGTTGAGCAATGTCTGTCACTATGCCTGAATCTATTTCTTGGTTCGGCTGATACAAAATAATTGGAATTTGATGACGCCCTAAGGAGGTTGCAAAACGAGAATCAAAATTATCCGATGTATGATCAGCTGTGATAACGAAAAGTGTATCTTTATACCATTCTTGTTTTGACGCCTCTTCAAAGAAACGCTTCAAAGCAATATCTGAGTACTGAATCACACTGTGCATTGGTATAGCACCCTCTTTAATTCTATCCTTATACTGCTCAGGTAAGGTATATGGCGGATGAGAGCTGATAGTAAAAATACCCGCCATAAATGGCTTAGGCATTTTATCTATTTCATTGATTGTGAACTGAAGAAAAGGCTCGTCAAAAATACCCCATTGACCATCAAAATCGGAAGAATCTGGATACTCATTTAGTCCAAAATATCGATCAAAACCAAATCGGTACGTTGTCTCATCAAAATACATACTGCCATTTTTAGCACCATGAAAAAATGCAGTGCTGTACCCGTAAGGTTTTACAATCTGCCCCAAACCATGAACCGTGTTTGACTGATAAGGAGAGCGCATAAAGGCTTCGGACATCAATGAAGGGATACCCACCAAAATAGAAGGAACCGCCTCAATAGAACGACGTCCATTGGCAATTCCATTTGGAAAAAATCGGCTTTTTTTAGAGAGTTCCTCTAAAAATGGAACATAGGAATGCATACCGTAAGGTGGACCAAAATATTCTAAACCAAAGCTTTCTAGTATCAAAATCACCACATTGTGATTGTTGATTGCGGCCACGTCTTCTCTTTGCATTTCGGGGCGCAATGATGCTTTTATATCATCATATGACGAAAAATATGCCGCCCTATCGAGATGATCGGCATCTTCCTTCAACAAAGCAAAAGGTGTGTTTAATACCACTGCCCCCAGACTACTAGAAGGGTAACTGTACGCGTTAAGCGCTCGAATCGGCTTAGATTGAAAGCCTCCCCTAATCGCAACGACAAATACAATAAACAGTGTAAAACACAATAAAAGTGCGAAAAACTTATTTGAAAACACAAGAGGACAACGGCTTTTTATTTGTAAGAAAAACCAGTAATACGCTATAAGAATCAACGCACTAGCAACGGCATATCCCCAATAAACAACAATCAGTTCAGGCAACTGTGATACAACATCATTGGCCATGGAAAAAACTTCCATGCCGCTTCGACGACCAGTATATGGAAAATAAATCGTATCAACGAAATTAATGACAACAGCCAAGGCATTGACGACAAAAAGGTAGCAAAAAACCAACACCATGTTTGCTTTAAACAATACTCGAAACCAAATTGACACAAACAAAAACAGCAGTAGAGGTGCATTCAGGAGCGCTATTGCCGACAAATCAAAACGCACACCATGCCACATAGCGAGGAGCATGTTTATCAATGGCTCAGATGAAAAGTGCCCAAAATTTGCGACAAAAAAATATAGTCGGGTAAAAGAGTACCCTAACAATATAAAAAAAAGCCCAATACCCAAAAAGACAAACGGCGTTATATTTTTTTTCTGCCCATTAAGTAAAGCATTTTTTATCATTGCCTACCTTCTTCACCTGAATAAAAAATCGAGTGCTATATGATACAAAAAAAACCGCTATAAAGCGGCTTTTTTTGTCATTTTTTTACACAATTAACTATTCTTTCTTGGTGCTCTTGGGCGACGCTCGCTGCTACGATTTGCATCGCGGTCACGGCCGCCACCAGCGCCAGCACTTGCACGACGACGCTCGCCACCATTAGATGGACGACGCTCACCGCCACCAGCTGGACGCTTACGAGTAGAAGGTGCCGCTGCACGCTTATTCAACTCATCAGCATTGTCTAGCTTAGCAATGTCCGTACGTTGACCACAAATACGTGTTTTACCCAACTTACCTAGCGCCTCAGCACTTAAGTTTGAAGGCAAATCCACGGTTGCGAAGTCTTCATAGATTTCAATGTGACCAATGAAGCGACTTTCGATGTCCGCTTCGTTAGCAATTGCACCAACGATATTACCTGGCTTAACACCGTCACTGTAGCCGACTTGAACTACGTAGCGCGTCATTGATGTATCAGGATCATCTTTCAGCGGCATCGCATCTGCCGTAACAGGGCGAACTTTACGCTCACGCGGGGCACGATCACCTCTGTCACCACGATCGCCTCTGTCACCACGATCTGGACGAGAACCATCGCGATCTTCACGACGCTCTCTGCGCTCTTGACGAACTTCCATTTCAGACAATAGCAATGGCGTTTTACCTTGAGCCATATGTGCTAAAGCCGCCGCCATTTTCAAAGGATCCACTTCATTTTCTTTTTGGTAGCTCTCTACAAGCTCCAAGAAGAAATCAAGGTTTTCATTGTCCATAGCATCCGTGATGCGCTGCTTAAAACGATTAACGCGATGCGCGTTAATATCTGAAGCCGTTGGCAATGTCATGCTTTCGATTGGCTGACGTGTCGCACGTTCAATGGCTTGCAACATACGACGTTCACGATGAGCAACGAACAAAATCGCCGTTCCCAAACGACCAGCACGACCTGTACGTCCGATACGGTGAACATAAGATTCAGTATCGTATGGAATATCGTAGTTGACCACGTGACTAACGCGCTCTACATCTAGACCACGAGCAACAACATCAGTGGCAACAAGAATGTCAATTTGACCATTTTTAATGCGATCAACCGTACGCTCACGCAAGTTTTGACTAATATCACCATTCAACGCTTCACAAGCGTGACCGCGGGCAGTCAGTTTCTCAGCAAGCTCAATAGTCGCAGCTTTTGTACGAACGAAGATAATCATACCGTCATGTTCGTTCATCTCAAGAATACGAGTCAAAGCGTCTAATTTATGCAGACCACTTACTGACCAATATTTTTGAGTAATCGTCATTGCCGTAGACGTCTTTGTGACAATTTTCACTTCTTTTGGATTATTTAAGTGACGGTTAGCCACTTGTCTAATCACAGCAGGCATTGTTGCAGAGAACAAAGCAATTTGACGTGTAGGTGGTGTTTGCTCAAGGATCCATTCGACATCATCGATGAATCCCATGCGCAACATTTCATCCGCTTCATCAAGAACTAAGGCTTTAATGCCATCTAGTTTTAATGTTTTACGACGAATGTGATCCATTACACGACCAGGTGTTCCAACAACAACTTGAACACCACGTTTTAGTTGGCGAAGTTGAGTGTCATAAGACATGCCGCCATAAATAGGCAAAACATGAAAATCCGGAAGGTTGCGGGCATAGCTTTGAAATGCTTCAGAAACCTGAATAGCAAGTTCACGAGTTGGAGCCAGTACAAGTAATTGTGTCGTTTTATCTGTAACGTCAATGCGAGACAGTAATGGGAGCGCGAACGCTGCTGTCTTACCAGTACCCGTCTGCGCTTGCCCCAAAAGGTCTCGACCTTCTAATAGATATGGAATACTTTGCGCTTGGATAGCAGATGGTTGCTCGTAACCTAGGTCAGCAACCGCTTTAAGAACAGGGGCGATTAGGCCCAACGAATCAAATGTAGGCTGAGTATCAGCGTCAGACATGTAAATAAGTACCTTTTATTGGTGAGTATAAGGCCTGTAAGTATTTACATGCCTTAATAGATTTCTTCGGACGAAAATCCGATGGCGAAGTATACGTGGAAAAAGAAAAAAAAGCCAGTAAGGCTCAAAATAAGATCTTACTGGCTAAAATAACCATAACAGGCTCAATTAACGCTTAGAATTGGTCGAATCTGAGTCAATCATAATCGCCAGCCAATGCATTTTTGGGTGCGCCTCAAAAGCCAACTTCATGATAATAGTTAAAGGAATAGAGAGTAACATTCCAACAGGACCAAAAACCCAGCCCCACAAGAGTAAAGATAGAAAGACCACAAGCGTTGACAGCCCCAACCCCTTCCCCATATAACGTGGTTCAATCACATTGCCAATGACCAAATTAACCGCTAAAAAACCCGCTGCAGTTAGCCCAGCAGACAAGCTACCCAGTTGTACAAATGCCAACAACACGGCTGGCACAGCAGCAATGATGGAACCAATATTTGGAACAAAATTCAAAAGAAATGCGCACACACCCCATAAGATCGGAAAATCAACACCCAGCAACCAAAGCCACAGAGTAATAAGCACCCCAGTCAAAACACTTACTAACGTTTTGATAACAAGATAACGATTAACCGACTGAATAAAAGATTCAAATTTTTGCAGTGATTGCGACGCATCATTTAAGGCAATGGACAACTTTTTTGGCAATTCAACCGCCTCAAACAAAATAAAGATGACGATCATGACAACCAAAATAAGATTCGTTAGAGCACTGCCTAAGCCACGTAAAGCGTTGGCAACCATCTGCATCAAGGCGGATGGATCAATATACCCTTTCACCTGATCGTACGATATTTGCAAACCCAATCCATTAATAAGCTGGATCAAACGAGACGTTTCTTCAGCAAAGCGTGTCTTGTAACTGGGGAGCTGACTGGAAAAATTATCTAAGGAAGCGCCAACCAAAACCGCTAAAGACCCAATCCCAACCAATATCAGCATCACCACCAATATAATGGCCAACCAAGTTGGCACCCTACGCTGGCGTAAGCTTGACATCATAGGGGCGCAAATAATGGCGATGAACACAGATAGCATAAAAGGTATGACTATTTGTGAGGCCGCTTTTAATCCTGCAATGATGATGATAAAAGCAGCAAAACCGACTAACCAATTCGTACTATTATGTTGTTCGCTCATTTTGGTTCCTTATAGGGGAATAGGATAGATACTTTGTGCATAATCAGCTAAATCCTGCAACATTATCTGTTTTGCTGCTGGCAAATCTGGTGTTTGGGCAATCTGATTCAAACGCTCAAAATATTGCTCCATATAAATAGAACCACCGCCGTCTTTTTCAAGCAAACGAACTTGACGATACTCTTCCCATTCAACCATTTGCTGCTCACTCAATTGATCAGGATAATTTCGTCCAATATAACGCATCAACATTTCAGACAACCGACGATCATCAAAAGATAACGTCAGCTCAGACAAACAATCTGACGGTGTTGAGCGAATCGTCTCCATCCTCACCTTATCTTCACGGGAGAAAAAACCACCTGAGTACAACATCACATCAGGATCTTTGTGAATCGGCCGCTCTTCTTGCATAAAGACATCACTGAGCTTAGCTGCCAAACCAGCATAGCCTTTAATAATGGCAAGATTATGGCGACAAACCGAACCATCCAGTCCTAAGCGTTTGACAACATCACTGTCTTTTAGAAAAGTCGCCGGCGCTACCGCTGGAGATTTATTGTAGTGGATGACCTTTAAAGGCAGCCGCTCTTCGCCATTAAGCTCTTCTTGACGAGTAAAGACACGATGTCGAATCTCTTCCACACTTAAATCGATTAGGGGTTGAGCATCCGCCATTAAATCAAACACGATGACACCGTTTTTGTTGGTTGGATGTGGCGCAATGGGAACAACAAAGGCCGCATAATGCCTTGCCTGACCAAACATACCTGAAATATGCAAAAAAGGTTTCAGACGAGCAACATCGATAAATTGCTGCAGCTCATGTTTTTGACGCATCTTAAAATAGTAAGCAAATAACTTAGGTTGCTTCTCACGAATTAACTTAGCCATTTCAATAGTACCATACACATCTGACAAGGCATCATGTGCTTGTTCATGGACGATACCATTGGCTTTGGTAAGTGCCTCAAGCTTCATTGACACTTGCCCATCTTCTCCTTTCGGCCAAACAATACCATCAGGACGCATGGCATAAGTCATACGGACGAGATCAATAATGTCCCATCGAGAACAATGGTTTTGCCACTCGCGCGCGTAAGGATCAATAAAATTACGGTAGAAGCCATAGCGCACGACTTCGTCATCAAACCGAATGCTGTTATAACCCAAAGCACAAGTACCAGGTACCGACAGTTCCGCCTCGATCGCCTGCATAAACTCGGCTTCACACATTCCCTCTCTGTTGGCATCTTGCGGACTGATACCTGTTAACAAACAAGCTTCAGGCTGAGGCAACACATCCTCCGCGAGACGGCAGTAAAACATGATAGGCTCGCCAATGGGATTAAAATCGAGATCTGTTCTTATGCCTGCAAATTGCATGGGACGATCACGCGCAGGGTCCGTTCCGGTTGTTTCAAAATCAAACCAAAAAAATGAAGTAGGGCCCGATGAGGTCACAAATAATTCCTGTTAGCCATTAAATAAAAAGGTATTATACGCATCTTAAAGAATATTTGTGAAAGTGCATTTGGCGCTGAGAGGAGTGATGTATGCCAATCCCAGTAAATTGTCCTTGTGGAACAGGTAGTCCTTACGAGATATGTTGTGGTATGTACCATAACAATCCAGGCAGCGCCCCAACAGCAGAAACGTTAATGCGCTCTCGCTATACGGCGTTTGCTATTGGTAATTTTGACTACATCGCAGCCACACAAAAACTTCAAGATGAACCAGACCAATCTGGCTCCGACATACAGGACAGTAATGAACACACTCAGTGGATTAAGCTTGACATTAATGCGACAGAAGAAGGACTGGAAAAAGACAAAAAAGGGATAGTGGCTTTTTCCGCTCATTTCAAAGAAGGCAAACACATTGGCCGATTAAGCGAACGGTCCAATTTTAAAAAAGAACAAGGTCAATGGTTCTATGTATCGGGTGAACATGAAATCTTGAAAAACACACCATTGATCAATTCAGAAGCGATGAAAATAGGCCGTAATGACCCTTGTTTATGTGGGTCAGGTAAAAAATTCAAAAAATGCTGCGCCGTTGATTAATGAACGGCGTCCCACTTAGATTGAACATCACGTACCTGATTTTCAATAGATAAGAAACACGCCACTAACTCTGGATCAAAATGAGAATTGGCCGCATTTTTAATATGCTCAAGCGCCTCTTCGACACTCCAAGAACGTTTATAGGATCGCTTCATCGTGAGCGCATCAAACACATCAGCCAAGGCAACGATTCTAGCCGATTGTGGTATAGCCGTTCCTATTAGACCATAAGGATATCCCGAACCATCCCATTTCTCATGATGCCCTAACGCCACTTCTGCCGCCAATTTAAAAAGTGGAGCTTCACTTTTAATCAGTATTTGATGACCAATCACCGTATGCTGACGCATAATCTCCCACTCCGCTTCATTCAACTTGTTCGGTGATTTTAATATGGAATGTGGAATTCCCACTTTCCCGGTGTCATGAAGAGGCGCGGCTAATTTCAATAACTCAACTTGATCCTCACTCCAGCCAATTGCTCTTGCCAAAATGGCACAATAATCTGCCATACGCCACATATGTACACCCGTATCAGTATCATTAAGCTGGCCAACTTCGCCCAACATACCAATCGCAGACTGTAAGGCATCATCCAACTGCCTTGTTCTGTGTTCAATAATCTGCTTATTTTGCTTATTATTTTCCGCTAACTTCAAATGAGTCGCCACTCTCGACAGAGTTGTCAAAGGCGTTATTGGCTTAGTGATGAAATCAACACACCCAACATTAAAACCCTCTTGTTCATGCTGAGCATCATTAATTGCCGTTAAAAAAATAACGGGGATATCCATGGTCTCAGGAGCCGCTTTAAGTCGTTTACAGACTTCAAATCCGTTCATTCCTGGCATCATAATATCTAATAGTACAAGATCTGGAGGATAACGATGTATGATATCCAATGCCGCTTGACCGCTTTTTGCCACTTGTACTTGATAGTGTTCGGCGAGAATTTCTTTCAATAAATCAATGTTTCTCGGTACATCGTCCACGATAAGTACACGCTTATCCTTTAAGCCTATCTGATTCGTTACTTTCATTGTATTCGCCTATGCCTTTTATACAGTAAACCTTACAAAAAACGATTTTTAAAAGACTGCACTTTTAATAGAGCGTCTTGATAATCATAGGATAAAATATCTTCATAAGCCAAAGTCAGAAGATCCAGCCCTTTACTTGAAGCACACTCATTGATAATAAGCGACATCTCTTTTTCAGAAGCTGCATTTCCTTCAATCAACAATTGCTCTAAAGCTTCAAACTTTGAGAGAATAGATTCAATATTTTTGCTCTTCATGCGAGAGGAATTTTTCTCTTTGCTTTCTTTTAAAATCTCTCTCTGGTTGTTGGGCATGTAAAAAGACATTTTTTCAATCAATAGATAAGGATCTAAAGGTTTAAATATCACATCATCAATACCCGAGCTTTTTAGATCATCATTCTTAATGTTAAAAGTATCCGCAGTTAAAACAAGTATAGGTGGCTTCCTGTCACCGAGTGACTGAAAAATCTTCTCACTGGCCTGAAAACCATCCATAACAGGCATCCTAATATCCATAATTATCAAGTCATAGACATTGGAAAGAGACTTATTAACCGCTTCCTCACCGTTTTCAACCCAATCCACTGAGGCACCGACTTTTTCAACAATCGCTTTCACAATATTCGCATTAATTAAATTGTCTTCCGCCAATAAGACAACTCTATTTTTTAAATTCACAATTTCATTAGATGATTTTGGAATCGCTGGTACTGGTAAAGAGACAGTTCCCTTACTTCTCGATTCTAAGAAAAGTACCTGCTTAGTAATATTGTTAGGCGTCACAAGTCCTGACGAGAGATATTTTTTGTCATTCATTTTTCTCCCAGTTAAAAATAATACCTTTTCTCTTAAAAAATCTTCCATTTGTTCGGACACAATCGACTCAACATCAAGCCAATGACGGCTTGCTATAATAGCGGCATGACAATCTAAGAGGTCTGCTGTACTCCATTCGGTATAGTTATCAACATCAAGCGTCTTTAATAACTGAATCATCTCCTTATCTTCTTTGATACAAGCGATATTTTTTAAATGGGGATGGGCTGAGTTTTTATCTGGCTTATATGGAAGATTAATCAGAAAGGTGCAACCCTCACCCAAAACACTTGTGTAGGAAATAGTCCCACCCAACAAAGCGACTAATTTTTGTGTGATACTCAGTCCAAGACCCGTTCCGCCATAGAGACGAGTCGTACTGCTATCCGCCTGCTTAAATACATCGAACACATCGACACCATCTTGAATCCCAACACCACTATCTTTTACTTCGATGAACAAGTCTTGATGACTGGATAAAGACACGTTAACGTGCACAAAACCTTTGTGGGTAAATTTGATTGCGTTACCGACCACATTGAGCAGAATCTGCTGCAATCTTACCTTATCGCCCACCAAGCAATCAGCAATCAAGAAACTGCGTGATACAACAAAATCAATATCTTTGGACACCGCTACTGTTTCATTGCTTTGATATACATACTCTAAAACATCATCCAAACTAAAAGTTTTCTCTTCTAATTCCAGCTTACCGGAATCCACTTTAGAATAATCTAATATACTATTAATTATCTCAAGCAAACTATCGGCAGACTTTTGAATTTTTATTACTTTTTCACGGTGATCTTTTTCTAGCGCCTCGTCTAAAAGCAAGTAACTAAAACCGATAATAACATTCATCGGTGTTCTAATTTCATGACTCATTGTTGCTAAAAACTCGGACTTGATTTTCAAGGCTTTTTCTGCCGAATGAACGGCCACCTCTAATTCATCAGCTAGCTTTTGTGCTCTATTATACGACTCACGAGCAACCTTTAATTGTTTAAAAAGCATTAGTATTATGAAAATCATGGTTATGGTTAATAACGCAATCAAAGAGCCTAAATAGAGAAAAAGACCCAAAGAGTCATTTCTTTGCTTCACTTTTTCTTCTGATCTAAAAGCGACCGTTTCCAATACGGCATTCTCTATTTTCTTAGATAACTCATCAACCTCATTGATTAATAATGCAACATCCACTTCCCTCTTATTCAGGAAAAGCAAATGATCAATGGTGGCTATTTTCATTTTAAAAAAAGCCAATAACTCATCAGAATTTTCAAGCCGATCAAACAGCATTCTCAATTGGCCTTTTTCCAATATATGCACGCGGCTGTATAAAATATCAAATCGTGTTCTGGCATTTGCAAGACGCTCATCCGTGAATCCATCTGACAATAAATCAAGCGCACTTCTTAGTTTTAATGCCTCTCTATCCAATTGATAAGCCGCCCACATGGCATCTTCTTCTACGGCAGACATAATGATTTTTTGTCTATCAACTAACTCAGAGAAAATAAGTACCGACGCACCCATAAAGATAACGGCAGAAAATACCAATACAAAAAATGGAGAGAACTGCCTATCCGCTATTTTGTTAAACACAGGCAAAAAATGGAAGCGCATGATACTGCTACTCCACGCTTATTGATTTAATCTGCCAAACCGATCGATTGTAAATCACTTCATTATTTAAACTTGCAACATCACTGAAAGGGTACAATAAAAACAATGGGCCTTTGGTTCTAACAGACATGGGCTGCCCGTTAATATCCATGGCTAGAATGACTTTATAGTCATAAGCATCTTCAACCGGAACAACCGCACTAAAATCATTCAATGCAGTGACAGTTAAGGTACCGGATTTCACACCAAGAACAGCCATCAAAGATTTGAGCAAGGGACCTCGATATAAATCAACACCTTCACTCCAAGGTGTCGTTGTCTTTTGTTCAACCACCTCTAATTTCATAAGCATTTCACGATCAAATTCAGCGGTTTTGTTGTCTGTATTAGTATTTTTTATGTTACCAGTAACGGTTAAGATGACAGGACCTGTTGGTTTAGACAGCGCATGTGCATATAAACTGGAACAAACCGACATGCCGAACACGATTAAACCAACAGTAAAATATTGTTTCATTTCCAACACCTTAAATTAAAATGAGTTTTATAATGAAGGAGTATAGAGAATAAAAAACCACTTTCCATCTCGCAGTTACGAAATGATACGCTTTCTACACCAAGTAAAACAAAGACCTAACAATAGACACAAAAAAAGCTGCAAAGGCAGCTTTTTCTACAGGACAATCTCTTTACCAGAGTAACGCACTAAGGCACGGGTTGACCTTGGGAGGCAATCCAAATACGAAACCAATCATCATCACTAAGTGAAATTGACATACCATCAACCGCGGCCGCTAAACGCGCAACTTTCCCAGACCCCATAACAGGACAAATACCAGCTGGATGACGTAATAACCAAGCTACAACAATCTGATCCATCTCGCAGTTTTTTTCCTGCGCCAAATCATTCAATATCGTTTGCACACGCTTGGCCTTTTCACTGGAGCCTGAGAACAGTTCACCACCAGCAAAAGGCGACCAAGCCATTGGCGTCACAGCGTGTTGCTGTAAATGGTCCAAGGTACCATCTTCAAAGTGCTGTAAAGCCAAAGGGGATAATTCTACCTGATTAGTAATCAAAGGAGCATCAAGACGAGATTGCAACAAATCAAATTGACGAGGGGTAAAATTCGACACACCAAAATACTTTACCTTGCCAAGCGTAAACAGCAAATCAAACGCTTGCGCCACTTCATCCGCATCCATCAAAGGGCTTGGACGATGCAACAGGAGAGTATCAATGTACTCACACTGTAAATTAGCCAGTGACTTATCAACACTGGCTAGAATATGTTCAGCACGATAATCGTAACGATGAACCTGTATATCAGGACGGCTCTCAGATGGCAGCAATATTCCACACTTGGTTACAATCTCCATTTTATCGCGTAATGCTGGCTGGAGCTTAAGCGCCTTACCAAACAGAGCTTCGCACTGGTAACCACCATAAATGTCGGCATGATCCAATGTCGTTACGCCTAAATCCAGACACGCTTGAATAAAACCTAGCGTTTCTTCAGATGTCATATTCCATTCTTGTAGGCGCCAAAAACCTTGGGCGATACGAGACCCTTCGAAACCAAGAGGATGATACTGATGTCTCATAAATTGTTTCCTATATGTCATTATTTTATTAATGAGCATTCTAAAGAGACTTGATGATAAAAAACAGCAAACTGAGTGAATTTGCAGAACTGACAGCACACCTCATCAAAGGTATACTATTGCGTATTCAAGACTGACCTCTTCAGAAAGAGCGATGCGACCACCTAACAACGGACACACTATAACGAATAAATTACGGCCAATATCGAACACTTATCATTCACACGCAGCGACTCAACGAAGCGCAAAGTCGAAACAATAACACCACTGTGATGGACATAATAATGAATTCAATTACGCTAGGCCCTCTTTCTAAAGCCAATGGAGAAATCCAGATTCCAGGCTCAAAAAGCCTTTCAAACCGTATTTTATTGTTAGCAACGCTAGCAAAAGGCACAACAAGAATTACCAACCTACTAGACAGCGATGACATTCGTCGTATGCTAGAAAGTCTCACCCAGTTAGGCGTGAACTACACCTTAGAAGATAGCGGTACAACCTGTGTACTAGAAGGCCTTGGCGGTCCAATTAAAGCCGACTTTGGCGACTTATTCCTTGGTAATGCTGGCACAGCCATGCGCCCCTTAACGGCTGCGCTTTGCCTAGGCAAAGGAGAGTTTCATCTGCATGGTGAGCCACGCATGCACGAACGCCCCATTGGCGACCTTGTTGATGCTTTGCAAGCACTGGGAGTAGACATCGCGTACGAAGGTGAAAAAAATTACCCACCACTGCGCATCAATGCTAATGGCTTATCTGGCGGAGAAGTCTCCATCAAAGGCAACATCTCAAGCCAATTTTTAACCGCCATCTTGATGAGTGCGCCTTTGGCAAAAAGTGATTTAACCATCAAAGTGGATGGCGAATTAGTCTCTAAGCCATACATCGACATTACCTTGCACGTTATGAAGCAATTTGGTGTAGAAGTAGAGAACCAGAATTACCAAGCATTTATTGTGAAAGGCCAACAAACCTACCAAAGCCCAGGCGAAATCATGGTGGAAGGCGATGCGTCATCGGCGTCTTACTTTTTGGCCGCCGCCGCCATTGCCGGTGGAAAAATCAAAGTACATGGTGTTGGCACAGACAGTGTACAAGGCGATGTGAAATTTGCTGATGTATTGGCAAAAATGGGGGCAAAAATCACCTATGGTCCAACATGGATCGAAGCGGAGCATAGCCACTTAAACGGTATTGATATGGACATGAACCACATCCCAGATGCGGCCATGACCATCGCAACCACCGCCCTATTTGCCAAAGGCCCAACAACGATTCGCAACATCTACAACTGGCGCGTAAAAGAAACCGACCGCCTGTATGCTATGGCCACTGAACTGAAAAAACTCGGTGCTGACGTAATTGAAGGCGAAGACTTCATTACTGTTAATCCCGTTGAGAAGCTCCAACATGCGGCCATTGACACCTACAATGATCACCGCATTGCGATGTGTTTCTCTCTGGTGGCTTTTTCTGATACACCAGTGACCATAAACGACCCAGGCTGTACTTCAAAAACCTTCCCAACGTATTTTGAACTGTTTCATTCTATAGCAAGTTAAAAGCTTGCATAACTCCTTACCCTTTCTTCAAAGGTAAGGAGTTATGCTACTCAAAACCACAAACACTGGCTCTTGTAGGCTTTACTATTATTGAATTAGCACTAAGTTATGACCATAAGTGATTGATTCCCGCGAATGCTGGAATGACGATCATGGCTATGATTATTAGCGCAGCTAAGAGGCAAGTAATTACACCCGAAGAGATAAACATTCAGTCAAGCTCTTGATCAGTCACATCCATTCGCTCATGCAAAACGCTTACTATTTCAAGTTTTGTCTGGCTGGTCTGATATAGAACCAGATGATGCCTAAAATGGATTTTCCGAATGCCAGCTAAAATATCGTCCGCAGAGCGACCTAATTACGATATCAAGCATCGATCCCTGCCCGTCCCTTTGCCTCCGCAATAATACTAGCAACATTAAAATCTGCTGCCTGACCACTCTCTAAACCAGCAGCAACAGCAGAGCGCAAAGCCTTCAATTTCATTTGATAAACTTCGTCTTGTTGCATTTTTAGACATTATTAACTCAACTAACAACCACCGAAAAATAAAAAAGCCCCAGCTTTTTGAGGCTGGGGCAAGGCTCTCAATACAAAGGGAAATGCATCGATAAAACACTAAGAATGGGGTTGTGCTGGCGTTTCTAGCTTTTCAATTTGCTCAGGTGTTAGCAAAGCATACAAGCTTGCACGGTTTTTTGCGTAAGCAAGGGTAAGATCTTCTGTTAACTCGCCCGTTTTTTCAGCAAGATCATCAACCTTGTCTAGGTAGTCTTTTGAGCTTGGTGACAAACTACTTAGCTCCATTTGAGTCGTTTGTAATTGCTCTTGAATGTTACGGATGGCCTTACCATCTTTTTCGAAAAGATCAGACACTTTCGATTGTGTTTTCTCGTCCAAGCCAAGCTGTTGCGCTATACGGCTTGCTAGCTGCTCATGACTAGGCGCGGCATTTATCGGAGCCTCTTGTGTCGTTTGGCCTTGCATTGCCTCACTTTGTGGCGCTTTTGTTTCTGCAAAAGCACTCACAGCCACACCGGTTATAATCGCGGCACTCAAACCGATAACACCCATCATTCCTGCTTTTTTACGATTAAACATAGTTAGCTCCTTAAGCTTTGTTTCCTGTTTGGATGAAATCTATTATGTCTAATTATTTGTCAAACAGTGTCAAAGAGAGTGAATCGAGATGCACAACTTGTCATGAGAGCGTAAGGGAAAATGCGCATTCACGGATTTTCCCTACTAACCAAGCAAGGATGAACATATTCTTAGAAATGGAATCAAATGGCTTGACGCGCCATTCTCTTTTTAACGGTGTGAAAGGGCTGGGTCCCAATCTTTCCAAACAACGTCGCGCCCCTGCTTACGAATCATTGCCATAATATCCGCAACGGGACGCTCATCACTTATCTCAAACTGCTCAAGCGCTTCTTGAGCGTCCTCTGCGTAGCCACCCGGTTGCGTTTTCGATTCTGCACTCATTGTCGTAAAGCCCATCCGCACTGCATGATGACGAAACTCAGGCGATTCACGTGTAGACAAGCTCATTTCTAAATCTCGATCAAACAAGCGCCACGCAGCAATAAGCTGAACCAACTGACGATCAGAGATGACTGATTTCGGAACGATCCCGCCTTCACAAGGACGAATACGTGGAAACGCCACGCTAAAGCGGCTGCGCCAGTAACACTTTTGCAAATGCCGTAAATGATGCGCCATCATCACGGAATCCGTACGCCAGTCTTCCAGCCCAAGTAACACGCCTAAACCAATTTTATGAATGCCAGCCTGCCCAATACGATCAGGCGCGTCTAGACGATAATTGAAGTTAGACTTATTGCCGCGCAAATGATGCTCAAGATACGTCGTACGCCGGTACGTCTCTTGATACACCAGCACACCATCTAAACCGATATTTTGCAGCTGTTTATAGTCCCTCACCTCTAACGGTTGCACTTCCATAGAAAGCTGACTGAAATGCGGCTTAATGAGCGGAATCATGCGCTCAAAATAAGGCATAGAGACTTTATTGGTCTCGCCAGTCACTAAGAGAATATGATCGAAGCCTTTGCTTTTAATGGCAAGCACTTCTTTTTCTATCTGCGATTCATTCAGCGTGAGGCGCTTTATCGCATTACTCATGGAAAAGCCACAATAAGTGCATTCATTCGCGCAGGTGTTAGACAAATACAAAGGCGCGAATAAACTCACCGTATTGCCAAAGCGCTGTAAGGTTAGCCGCTCACTTTTCGCCACCATCTCCAGCAAATATGGCTCTGCCGCAGGGGAAATCAAGGCAGCAAAATCCGCCACATCCAATTTACTCTTGCTCAAGGCGCGTAATACATCTTGCTCGGTTTTCTCTTGATGAGATTGTGTCACCGCTTGCCAGTCTGTACTTTCGACAAAATGGCTAAACTGACCTTTTACTGCTGGGCTTTGTTCTAACATGCGAATTTTTTGACTGGCCTCTTCCATCATGACAAAGCTCCAATGAAATCCGTCAAAGGGCTAGTGGCATTCGCTTGTAAACGTTTTTCACCCAAACCCGACTCATAAGCCATACGCCCTGCTTCCACAGCGAGTTTAAAGGCCTTACCCATTTGAGCCGGCTGCTTAGCAACGGCCATGGCCGTATTGACCAATACCGCATCCGCACCAATCTCCATCGCTAATGCGGCGTCGGACGGCGCTCCAATGCCCGCATCGACAATCACAGGCACCCTACTTTGCTCAATGATAATTTCCAAAAAAGGGCGACTCGCCAAGCCCATATTAGAACCAATGGGCGACCCAAGCGGCATCACACACTGGCAACCCACTTCTTCTAAGCGTTTGCAAAGCACGGGGTCAGCATGAACATAAGGCATAACCACAAAGCCTTTTTTGATCAATTCTTCCGCGGCCAACAAGGTTTCCATACCATCTGGCATCAAATAGCGTGGATCTGGGTGAATTTCTAATTTCACCCAGTGTGTCTCCAACGCTTCCCTAGCAAGCTCTGCCGCAAAAACCGCTTCCTTCGCAGTACGAGCGCCAGATGTGTTGGGCAATAACTTCATACCCTGACGCTGCAGAGGCAGAAGAATATTGTCCGTTTGATTTTTTAAGTCCATACGACGCAACGATAAGGTCACCAGCTCACTTTCACTGGCAGCTAAAGAGTCCATCATGGCCTGAGCGCTGGCATATTTGCCTGTGCCAGTAAATAATCGAGAATGAAATTCGTGTCCGGCAATCAATAAAGATGACATGTTAGCCCCCAGCAATAGATTCAAAAATAAACACCTGACTTTGTTCATTCAACTTAGTCGTGCGCCACAAACTTTTTGGTACGACTTGTTGATTGATCGCTATGGCAATGCCTTGTTGGCTTTTCTCCAACTCAAGCAGTAAATCTTCGAGGGTATTTCCAACAAATTCATAAGGCTCTTCGTTTAGCACAATTTTCATCGCTCACCTCTCACATGGTTCTTGAAGGCCACCATTAAAGATCGTGTTGTGGCTTCTGGCTCTATCGCTTTGGTGATGGCTGTCACTAAAGCAACACTATCGACTCCCGTTCGTGTGACAGCCGGTAAACGTTCGCCTGTAATGCCACCAATGGCCACCGTGGGAAAGGCACCTTTTAATAGCGTGGCATAATGAGTAAGACGCGTTAAACCTTGCGGTTGAGATGGCATGTCTTTGGTTTGCGTGGGAAAAATATGCCCTAACGCGATGTAACTTGGCTGAATAGATTGTGCACGCGCAATTTCATAGTAGCCATGTGTACTGATGCCGAGACGCAATCCGGCCGCTTGAATTTGCGTCAAGTCCGCCACATCTAAATCCTCCTGACCAAGATGCACGCCGTACGCACCAAACGTGATAGCGTGCTGCCAATAATCATTAATAAAGACTTGAGCGTCGTATTCTTTTCCTAGGCTAATCGCCTGTTGAATTTTATGCTTTAAATCAGCATCGTTAGGGTCTTTGATGCGCAACTGAGCAATTTTCACCCCTTGCTTAAGCACCAGTTCTAACCAAGCCACGGAATCCACCACTGGATATAAACCCATTTTACCAAAATCCATCTTGGCAAACGGCTGATTCATGGACATTATTGGTGAGAATGGAGAGACAATCGTTGGCATATTTTCAATCTGAAGCGGCCAACCAGGTCGTCCCAATGGCCCAGCGCCAGCACCTATTTGCACACCTGTTTTCAATGCGCCCGTTATATAGGCTTTCGCCATGGTCATGGCATCTAGAAGATCGTAGCCATGGGCAATAAAGCTCGCCAACGCAGTCGATAAGGTGCAACCAGTACCTCGGGTATTATGCACGGTGAGTTTTGCGTAGGAAAACCCAACGATAGTGTCACGATCTACCAACCAATCTATGGCTTGTTCTGAGTTTGAGTGCCCCGCTTTTAACAACCACGCACATTTTGATGTCGATAGGTACGCGGCTAATTGACCTTGTATATCAACTGCTGGTTGTTGAGCCGACAAGCCTGTTAACCGCTCAAATTCCATCAAGTTGGGGGTAATGACATCCACAACAGGCAGCAAGCACTCTAATAAGCAAGCCCCAACAGAATCTTGCTGTAAGCGATTACCCGACTCACTGCTCGCGGCCATCACAGGATCAAACACCACCAGCACATGGGGGAAATTTGCTTTAATAGTCTGCACCCAAGAAGCGCACGCTTTGACAATCTCAATAGAAGGTAGCAAGCTAACCTTAATGGCCGCTGGCGGCACATCATCAAGCAAGGTTTGCCATTGCTCATTGAACATAGTCAGCGAAACGGGCTCCACAGAACGTACGGCTTTCGAGTTTTGTGCGGTAATACACGTCACAATGGTTTGCACGTGACATTCTAAATCTTGCCCCGTACGCAAATCCGCTTGAAGTCCAGCGTGGGCAGACGAATCCGATCCCCCCACACACCAGACCACAGGAGGTTTTATCGACATAAATCCTCCTTATCCTTACAAGGATGTTTCTTTTAGTTTATCCGTAGTGAGATAGACATCACTGCCTAACTCACGGAATTGCTCAGACATTTTTTGCATACCGGTTTCGGCTTCACTGATACCAATAGCATCCGACTTTAAAGCACTTACATCGATCTTCTCCGCTTCAAGTTCTAAGCCCTTGGCGTAGTCGCGCACCTCTTGAGTGATTTTCATTGAGCAGAATTTCGGCCCACACATGGAGCAAAAATGCGCCACTTTACCAGAGGCTTGGGGTAAGGTTTCATCGTGATAAGAACGAGCGGTTTCTGGGTCTAACGATAGGTTAAACTGATCCTCCCAACGAAACTCAAAACGCGCTTTCGATAAAGCGTTATCACGAATTTGTGCCCCCGGATGACCTTTGGCCAAATCCGCCGCATGGGCCGCAATTTTATATGTGATTAAGCCCTGCTTAACGTCTTCCTTGTTGGGTAAGCCTAGGTGTTCCTTTGGCGTTACGTAGCACAACATGGCACAACCGTACCAGCCGATTTGCGCCGCCCCAATACCAGAGGTGATGTGATCGTACCCTGGTGCAATGTCTTGAGTTAACGGCCCTAATGTATAAAACGGCGCTTCATGACAATGCTTCAACTGCTCTGTCATGTTCTCTTCGATCAACTGCATTGGTACATGCCCAGGTCCTTCAATCATCACTTGCACATCGTACTCCCAAGCAATTTTTGTCAATTCGCCCAAGGTACGAAGTTCCGACATTTGCGCTTCATCATTGGCATCCATGATCGAACCCGGACGCAAGCCATCCCCCAAAGACAAGGCCACATCGTAAGCCGAACAAAGCTCACAAATGTCACGAAAACGCTCGTAGAGAAAACTCTCTTTATGGTGCGCTAAACACCATTTCGCCATGATGGAACCACCACGAGAAACGATACCTGTCAGACGCTTAGCCGTCATGGGCACATAACGCAGCAAAACACCCGCATGAATGGTGAAGTAATCTACTCCCTGCTCCGCCTGCTCGATCAGAGTGTCGCGAAACACGTCCCAATTAAGATTCTCAGCGACACCATCGACTTTTTCTAAAGCTTGATAAATCGGCACAGTGCCGATTGGCACAGGTGAGTTACGCAAAATCCATTCACGAGTTTCATGAATGTTTTTACCCGTCGATAAATCCATTACCGTATCCGCGCCCCAACGAGTCGACCACACCAGCTTTTCTACCTCTTCTTCAATGGAAGAGGTCACGGCAGAGTTACCAATATTGGCATTCACCTTTACCAAAAAGTTACGCCCAATGATCATCGGCTCGGATTCAGGATGATTGATGTTATTAGGAATAATGGCACGACCTCTTGCCACTTCATCACGAACAAACTCCGGCGTAATACGCGTTTGTAGGTTCGCTCCGAAGCTCTGGCCAGGATGCTGTCGCAATAACAACTCGCTCTTTATGGCATCGATATTTTGATTTTCACGTAAGGCAATGTATTCCATTTCTGGAGTGATGATACCTTGGCGCGCGTAATGCATTTGCGTCACACACTTACCTTGACGAGCCCTGCGCACTTTGGGCAATTCTTTGAAACGCAACTCGTCCAGAGACGAATTTTCTAGACGCGATTGAGCAAACTCAGAAGACACACTTGGTAATATTTCGGTGTCATCGCGTTTATCAATCCATGATGCACGCATGGGAGCCAAACCACGATAAACATCGATGTTTTCCTGTGGGTCCGCATAGGGGCCTGAGCAATCGTACACATAGATGGCTTCATTAGGCTCAAAAGTGAGATTATCTGGATCAGAACCAATCGGCGTGTCCGTCAAATTAATCTTACGCATTGGCACACGAATCGAATCATCTGATCCAGTTAAGTAAATGCGCTCGGAAGCGGGAAAAGGTCTTGCTTGTAATGATTCGATAAAAGACTTCGCCGCTTGGCGTAACGCTTCACGAGAGGACTTTTTAGAGGTATTCGCTGGTTTATTACTGGATTCATTTGTAGTCGACATGAGCACTTCCCTTATTATAAAAATGGAGAATTGCTTGTCTGGGTGCTGTTTCACAGGCAAACGCATTGAGGGCGTTTATTGCAAAACATGAACCCTGAATTTTAGTAGAAAAGAGGCTTTACATGATAAGACCGCATCGATTCCATAAAAATCAGGAGCTCATTCGATGCAGAAAAGAAAAAGTGAAGATTTTCTTGTTTCCTACGCGGGTATTAGCCCGATCAGGTTCTGCGGATCCCGCATTTAATAATGCGATCTCAGCCAAATGGCACTCCGACAAGTAGGCCTGAGTATACTCAGTCTGATCGGAATGTAAACACCCATATTTGCTATGGGCGTTTATCTAAGAAACGTGCCGAAAGCTCACTCGCTCTGCATTTCCAGTGCCATTTTGTAAAGATGATTTTTCTTTTCACCCGTTAATTTGGCTGCCATCGCGGCAGCTTGCTTAACAGGCAAATCTTCGAGCAAAATGGTCAAAATTCGCCTCGCTTCTAACTCTGCTTCATTGCCACTTTCTTGCGTAAAACTCAACATCACAACGAATTCACCACGCAGTTGATTGGCATCGGCATCAAACTGAGCCAGAATCTCAGACGCGGTTCCAGACAAAAAAGTCTCAAAAGTTTTTGTCACTTCACGAGCCAACACTAATTGAGCATCGTCACCGTACACTTTTTGAACATCGGCGATGGAATCATACACACGGTGCGTAGACTCGTAGAAAACCACGGTACCTACCTGCTTTTTCCAGGCTTCAAATAAATCACAGCGGCCTTTGGATTTAGCGGGAACAAAGCCGGCAAAAAAGAATTGGTCAGTTGGTAAGCCAGAGGCACACAAAGCCGCAACCAAGGCACAAGCACCGGGTATGGGCACCACTTTGTGCCCTTTTTCACGTAGCGCATGGACCACATGATAACCTGGATCTGAAATCAATGGCGTGCCTGCGTCAGAGACCAAAGCAACGTTTTTCCCTTCATCCAGTAAACTTGCCACATAATCGGCTTTGTCTTTTTCATTGTGATCATGAATAGAAAATAATTTTGCTTCGATGGCAAAATGATTGAGTAAACGTCGAGTATGGCGCGTGTCTTCCGCTGCAATATAGTCTACATCACGTAAAGTTTGCTCGGCTCTTTTGCTAAAATCGTCTAGATTTCCAATTGGGGTTGCAACTATGTATAACGACCCTCTCGCATCATCAGAACTATGTGGTAACATGTTGCCTCTTTTATTTGTCATTTTGTAAGCTTATGAGCCTCATTAATTATCGCATCATATCATTAACTCTATGCTCTTTTCTTCTGAGTGCCTGTAATTCCATGAATTTAAACATGGATGCACAGCAAAACGCCGCCCGATACACGGGTAACGGCTCGACACAAGAAGGAACGCTACCACCCAGCATATACCATCCTTTTAAAGGGACTGGTGTGTCTGGGTCTTTGGCAGATGCCTACAATTCCGCCAAAATTGACTATGAGCAAGGTGAGTATCAACACACTATCGACACACTTGAAAACAAAGTGCTGCCTATTAATTCACCTATTCAATTTGATGCGTATTTATTAGCGGCCTTAGCCACCGCCAATTTAGACGATTCAATAGAAGCTTTAAACTATCTAGCGCAAGCAGGTAAGCTTTCTAGCGCAAGCTATCCTGACAATCAGAATAAGCTGAAGCAGACAAAAGCTTCTGTTTTGGAATATTTCGGTAATTGGGTCGAAGTTGTCATGCTACGCATGGACTTAACGTACAACCTACCACTTAACGACCGCGAAGAAAATCAAACCCGCCTCTGGATGGCTGTGCAAAACCTAACGCAGAATGAGATAGAAGAGCTGTACAAACAACAGAACCCTATCCTTAATGGTTGGTTAAACATCAGTAGCATTCTACGAGATCAGTCGCTGTCAATAGAACAGCAAATCAATGTGTTCAAAAAGTGGCAGTCTGAAAACCCTAGCCACCCCGCAGCCATTTCACCGCCACAAGACTTTGAAATTATGTCATCGGTTGAAAAGATGGCACCAAAGAAAATTGTTTTGATGCTGCCGATGAGTGGAAACCTAGAACGCGCTTCTCAAGCCATTGTGGATGGCTTTTTCGCCAGCTTCTACAATCAAAAAGAAGCCAGACCACAAGTCAGTATTGTCAACGTGAATGAATATCAGAACATTACTGAGGCACTTAATGCGGCCAACGAGAAACAACCTGATGTGATCATCGGCCCGCTACAGAAAAACAATGTGGCGCAAATTAGCCGCTTAGAACTTCCTTATCCCGTTATTGCGCTTAATCAACTGGATTTTAACCAATATACTAAGAATCTATATCACTTCTCCTTAAGTGCCGAAGACGAAATTCACGAATTGATTAATTTTGCGAAACAAGAAGGCGCAACCAAAGCAGCTATTTTAAGCACGCAAGACACATGGGCACTGAAACAAAGTGATGAGTTTAGAGCCGCGGCTGTTGATGAGAACATCACTATTACATCCAATCAATCGTATGCCAACACGCCCCAAGGCCGACAAGATGCCATACAAAAACTTTTATTGATCAATGAAAGCTACGCCCGTAAACGCCTGGTAGAACAATGGACAGGAGTCAGTGTCGACAGTATTGCTCGCTCTCGAGAAGATTTAGATTACGTTTTTTATGTTGGCAAGCTCAATGACGCCAAACAAATACGGCCTCTTCTAGATTTTTACTTTGCCGATAAAATTCCGATGCTAGCCAGCAGCACACTTAATGACAGTGCTCTTGATAGATCGATCAAACCTGGTGATATAGAACGCATCCTCTTTACAGAAGCGCCCGCTCTAACCCCAAATAGCAATGTACTTGATGAGCTGCCTAAAAACCAAAATTCAAATATTCTACGACGCCTTCAAGCACTGGGCGCAGACTCGTATTTATTAGCCAATAAGTATCAATTATTCACGTTACTTCCAAGCACTAAGATTTCAGCCAACACTGGCATTATCACCATGGATAAAGATGGCATCTTTCACAAAAGACCTGTCATCATGACTTACCAAAAAGGAAATTTGGTTTATGCAAACAGCCCTGAATTTTTTGAGAAAAAGGAAAACACCGAAAAATAACGGCGAAAGAGCCGAACAGGCTGCAGAAGACTTTCTTCTCAAACAAGGGTTACACTTTGTAGAACGAAATTTTTTCTGTCGCCTGGGGGAAATTGACTTAATTTTTCTTGATCAACACACGTTTGTTTTCATCGAAGTTCGGTTTCGCGCGAACAGCGCGCATGGCAGCGCCGCTGAAAGTCTTGGTCACTCTAAGCTGAAAAAAGTGCGTAATAGCGCGGCTTTATGGCTACAAAAGAATAATAAAGAAAATAACGCGAGTCGTTTCGACGCAATTTTATTTGACGAAAAAATAGACACTCAACATTTAACTTGGCTTAAAGCAGTATTTTAATCACTATGGATTTTCAAGAAGCAATCTACACACAATTTGCCCAGAGTTTTGAAGCACAACAACAAGCACTGGAAAGTTTACCGCCTTATATTGAACATGCCGCCAAGGTCATTTTTTCAAGCATTGCTTCTGGCGGAAAAATCATTTGCATAGGAAACAGCACCGGCTCTCACCTTGCTCAATACTTCAGCACCTTGATGCTGGATAGGATGGACAGAGAACGCCCAGGCTTACCCGCTATCAATCTTAGCGGTGAGGGCTCTGCCCTATTGGCAATCACTCACAATGACAGCTACCATGACGTCTTCTCTAAACAAATAACGGCGCTCGGCAATCAAGGCGACATACTTTTTGTGATAGCCAACCGCGGCAACACATCGCCTATAATACAAGCCATTCAAGCAGCCCATGAGCGCAAAATGAGTATAGTCGCACTAACAAGCCCAGAAGCCAAAAACGTTTCTTCGCTAACCTCTCAGGACGACACAGAAATAAAGATAAACCTACTTGGCACAGCCAGAGTACACGAATGCCAGCTCAGCGTTATCCATATTTTGGTTGACCTACTAGAACGCCAACTGTTTGGCTACGAAGACTAAAAACCAACAACAAAAACACCTTTATTTTAAAGCAAAAAAAAGAGCGCTAACAAAGTGGCTCTTTTTATATTGCTAAATTCAGCTAAACCGAACAATTTACTTTATTTGACAACCTTAAGCTGAAACCCTTTCTTAGGCTCTGGTGTTGTTGGTGGTGTCGGCTCGTCGTGAAATTCTTCATGCGGAAACACAAAGCCATCACCATTTTCTTTCGCATATAAAGCCAGCGCCGCTCGCATAGGCACGTAAACCTGCATAGGCTTGCCACTAAAACGAGCCTCAAAAGAAACCGCCTCTTTATCCATAATCAAATGACGCACAGCCGACATACCGATGTTCAATACGATCTGGCCATCTTTTACAAACTCAGTAGGCACAACAACATCTTTCTGATCTGCATCCACCAACAAATAAGGTGTCATCTCATTATCCGCCACCCAAGCATAGGCAGCATTTAACAAATAAGATCTTTTCGGTAACATTCTTCCTCCGACCTAATTAATATTTAGTAAAAAAAAGGAGCACTAAGCTCCTTTTTTGTGACTTGATACAACCGCTTCAGAGGCTGAAGCTAGTCTAAACGCATCTCTTGTTCTGCTTCAGAAAGACTTTCTTGGAAAGACTCACGAGAAAAAACAAGATCCATATATTTATAAAGCGCTCTTGCCTGATCTTTTGGTATCTCTACACCCAATATAGGTAAACGCCACAATATCGGAGCCAAGCAGCAGTCTACTATTGTAAATTCGTCACTCATGAAGTAAGGCTTTTCTTCAAAGATTGGAGTAACGTTAAGCAGACCTTCACGCAACTCTTTCTGCGCTTTAGCAACCGCTTCTTTATCTTTGCTCGTCAAAATCAAATCAACTAATTTTGCCCAGTCACGCTGAATACGGTACATAAACAAACGGCTTTCAGCACGAGCAACAGGATATACAGGCAACAATGGCGGATGTGGGAAACGCTCATCTAAGTATTCCATCATCACATTTGGCTCATAAAGAACCAAGTCGCGATCTACCAATGCTGGAAGCTCATTGTATGGATTTACATCGGCCAGCTCATCCGGCTTATTAAACGGGTCTACATCTATGATGTCCACTGTGACGGCCTTTTCGGCCAATACAATACGAACTCGATGGCTGTAATGATCTTCTCCATCAGAAAAGAACGTCATTGAGGAGCGCTTTGCAATAACACCCATGTCTAACCCCTATATTGAAAACATCTACGTCCTCTTCAAAGGAGAGGACAAACTATAATATGCTGACGAAATAACAAAAATATTACACGATTTCGTCATCACAAAAAATCTTTAATGAGACTTTACCACGCACCTTTCTTAAAACAAGGCTTCGAACACTCAGCACTATTGGAATGAAATATGGTCAACCCAATAAAGCAAGCGACACGTAGTAAATTCATAACACTATCATGAAGCCATGAAAATTAAAGCTCAGTTATTCTAACATCATTTTCAGATAATTTTTCTTAGAAAAACAATTTTGTTGTAAGAATCGTATTACTGACTTTATTTCAAGCAAAAAAAACGCTTGGCGAAAACACCAAGCGTTTTGATAATAATTCCAAAGCGAAAAATTAACGCTTAGAGAACTGAGGACGACGACGTGCTTTGCGTAGACCAACTTTCTTACGTTCAACTTCACGAGAGTCGCGTGTAACGAATCCAGCAGAACGTAGAGTACGACGTAGAGTCTCATCATATTGCATCAAAGCGCGTGTAATACCGTGACGGATCGCACCAGCTTGACCAGAGATACCACCACCTTTAACAGTGATGTAAACGTCAAATTTTTCAGTAGCGCCAACAAGTTCAAGAGGCTGACGAACAACCATCTGAGCCGTTTCACGACCGAAGTACTGAGAAAGAGTACGGTTGTTGATAACTAAGTTACCAGAACCCGCTTTAAGGAACACACGAGCGGTAGACGTTTTACGACGACCTGTACCGTAGTATTGAGTAGCTGACATAATGATCTTCCGTATTAAATGTTAAGGGCTTGAGGTTGTTGAGCAGTATGTGGATGCTCAGTACCAGCGTACACTTTCATTTTCTTGTGCATTGCACGGCCCAAAGGACCTTTTGGCAACATACCTTTTACGGCGATTTCAAGAACGCGCTCAGGAGCGTGATCAATCAACTTCTCGAAATTCATAGAACGCAAGCCGCCTGGGTAACCAGTATGGCGGTAGTATTGTTTAGCAGCTGCTTTGTTACCTGTAACGTGAATTTTCTCAGCGTTAATAACAACGATGTAATCGCCAGTGTCAACGTGTGGAGTGTATTCCGCTTTATGCTTGCCACGTAGACGGCGAGCAATTTCAGTAGCCAAGCGGCCTAGAGTTTTGCCTTCAGCATCAACCACGAACCAGTCGCGGCGAACTTCAGCAGGTTTAGCTGTAAAAGTTTTCATCAAAAAACCCTTTCAATACGCGAGCTTAATAGCACGCTATACCTATTATTATTGGTTGGCCAAATAAATAGTATTTGATCAACGTACACTTACCTTTAAAAAGGCGAGCGAAGTATATACCAATAGAAAACAACATGAAAGTAGAAACAGGCTTATGGGCGATGCTCTAGAGATAAATATTCTTCTGATTGCATTTCCAACAAGCGACTAACAGTACGATCATATTCAAATGCAAGGCGTGTCCCCGTGTAAATGTCAGGAATAGCCACTTCGGCAGAAAAAATCACTTTCACATGACGATCATAAAACTCGTCAACCAGATTGATAAAACGCCTCGCCAAATCATCTCTCGAGGCATCCATCTGCGGTAAGTTAGAGATAATCACCGTCGTATACAAACGAGCGATCTCAATATAATCGATCTGACTTCGCGGCCCATCACACAGCGCTTTAATGTCGAACCAAGCCAAGCCCTCACAGCTGCGCAGCAAGGGAATATTTCGCCCTTCTATTTCAACAGCCCCGCCCTCTACAATATGAGAAGCGTCTGAGATCAAGCTCATAAAGCGATCATTTAACTCCTTGTCCGCACTCTCGCTCAGAGGAAAATGATACAACTTAGCTTGCTTTAACGTACGCAACCGGTAATCCACACCACCATCGACATTCATTACTTTGGTGTGTTTTTTCACAAGATCAATAGCCGGCAAAAAACGTGCACGCTGGAGACCATTTTTATACAAACCATCCGGCTCAATGTTTGAGGTGGCAACTAACGTCGTACCATTTTCAAACAACACCTCCAGCAATCCGGCTAAAATCATGGCATCAGTAATATCTGTGACAAAAAATTCATCAAAGCACAGCACTTGGGCTTTGGAGGAAATTTTTTTGCCTACAATTTCTAACGGATTTTTGACATCGTGAAGTTTGCGCAATTCTTGATGAACCATCTGCATAAAACGATGAAAATGCAGACGCATTTTCTTTTCCGTCGGCAAACAATCAAAAAAAGTATCCATCAAGTAAGTCTTACCACGACCCACTCCCCCCCAAAAATAAAGTCCCTGCTCAACCGTAGGCGCCTTCTTTTTCAAAAAACGCCCTAAAAAGCCACCTGTGGCTTTTTCCGCCTGATTGGCGACCAGACGATCAAATAAATCCTGAAGCGCCTCTACCGCTTCCTCTTGAGCGGGATCATAATTGAAGTCTGTTCTTGTTAAATCTTGCTTATAACGTGTAATGGGTGTCATCGCCGCTCTTTCATTAGATTAGTAAATTATGCTCATTCTAACAAATTGCATCTTAAACAACACCTATCAAGCTGTTATCGTAGGGGTGGTTTCGCTATAATGGATTATCTGTTTTTTGGAGAAAGTCATGAACTTAGAAGAATTTAACATTATCGTTTTTATCACCGGCATTATAATTGGCTGTGTTGCCACACTCGCTCTTAAAAGTTTCATTGCGAAAAACAACCGCAAGCAAACAGACTCAAGCTCAAATATCATCACCATGAAGACATTGCAGCAAGAGTTAGACAGCAAGCAAGTTATCATTGATAACTTTTTCACGGACAGCAACCAACACCTTTCTACAGTTGAAAAACGGCTCGCTGAGCTGCGCAATTGTTTAGCTGAAAACGCCAAGCAATTAAGCAACGTTACGGTTGAATCCAGCACCACGGCGGAACAAAACCTATCTTCTGAATTCTCAGACTCAGTAGAACCGCCAAGAGACTATGCCTTAAAACATGGCAAAGAACCTGGAATGCTGAGTGAAAACTTCGGCTTGGAAAACAGAGATCTCGACTTAGAACCAAAACGCACCATGTAACATAGAAAAACGGGCCATTAAAAAGCCCGTTTTTTTTACTTATCACCACACGTTACGCAGGATTATCAATATCAATAAATATGGCATCCAAGCCATGCTCTTGAGCTAAAAACTTCGCTATGGATTTTGCACCGAATCGCTCGGTAGCGTGATGACCCGCTGCGACAAAATGAATGCCCATTTCACGTGCAATATGTATTGTTTGCTCAGAAACCTCTCCCGTAATAAAGACATCAGCACCGACCGCTACAGCCTGCTCTATATAGCCTTGTGCGCCCCCTGTACACAGTGCCACTCGATGAATAAGACGATCATTCACACACTCAAACAACACATCGCGACCTACAGCCTCTTCAACTCTCTTCTGAAACGCAACCGCTGACATTGGCCCGTTTATTAAATCACCAACAATACCAATAGAGTCTTCTATCGGCACCCCAGTCTGTAACCCAGATCGATTTGACAGACCTATTGCGTCCGCCAGTCCAGCATTATTCCCTAAAGTTGGATGAGCATCCAATGGCAAATGGTAGCCATATAAATTAATATCGTTGAGGATTAGCGCAGCAATGCGGCGATACTTCATCCCGACGATACGAGGATCTTCGTTCTTCCAAAAGTAACCATGATGAACAAAAATGGCATCTGCCTTATAGTCAATAGCGGCGTCAATAAGAGCCTGACTGGCGGTTACACCTGTCACCACACGGGTAATCTCTTTTTTTCCTTCCACCTGCAAACCATTGGGCGCATAATCTTTAAAACGATTTGGACTTAATGTCTTATCTAGTAAACTATCAAATTCACTTCGCAGCAAAATAACCCCTTATACTTTATGAATCAAAAAAAACACGGGTCACCCATTCTTCTTTCTGCACTTGCCGGAACCTGCATAGGCTTGGCTGTACTCCTCGTACAAGAGAAGCAAAAAAATACAGACTCTAGCTACTCCACTCCCGTGCAAATAGCCACACCTTCTGTTGTTAACATTTACACCCAAGTTAACCAACAAAAAGGCCTGAATGACATAGGTGTCGCAAAACATAGCATTAATTTAGGCTCAGGCGTAATTGTCACAAAAGATGGCTTCATTCTCACCAACTATCATGTTATTCAGAACGCGCAGAGCATTGTCGTCGCACTACATGATGATCGACGCATTGAAGCCCAACTCATCGGTTCAGACCCATCAACAGACTTAGCTGTTTTAAAAATACCACAGCTAAACCTACCAAGCATTAAAATGGGCGATAATGACAAAGTGTCCGTAGGAGATCGCATCCTTGCCATCGGCAACCCATTTGGAATAGGCCAAACCGTCACTGCTGGCATTATCAGCGCCAAAGGACGCAACAGCATAGGACTTAACACCTATGAGAACTTTCTACAAACAGACGCCGCTATCAATCCAGGCAATTCAGGTGGCGCTCTAGTGAACCTAAAAGGCGAACTGATTGGCATAAGCTCAGCCATTTACTCAAGCTCTGGCGGCTCCCAAGGAATTGGCTTTGCAACGCCGGCGGACGACGCCCTTGAGGTCATGAATGACATTATAAAACACGGAGAAGTAATACGAGGCTATTTAGGAATGGAGGCTCAAAAGATCACCCCGTTATTGGCTGACAATCTATCTCTTCCTTCCAAGCACGGACTGCTTGTCAACGATATAACAAAAGAAAGCCCAGCCGAAAAAGCCGGCATTGAAGTTGGCGATATCATACTAGAAATAAACAACACACCAAGCGAGGATCCATTTCAGATTAGACGCTTTATTGCCTCTTTGAAGCCCGGAACCCATATTTCCCTTGTTGGCATTAGAGGGTTGCAATCCTATCAGACTGACATCATGCTAGAAAAACAACCCACCATGCAAAGAATCAATTATTGATTTTGACGCTCAATCAACATTTTCAATTGATTCAAACTACGCTCAAAATTATTACCTGCAATATCATTGGCAAACAAAGCAAGGTAAGGACTCAATAAACCAGCACTTAGATCACCACCAATGATCCAGTTTACTAGAGTTCCACCCTCCACTTCAGATAACAGAATTTGATTGTGAACAAGATTAATCTTGGGCTTTGGACGCACATCAAAACGAACAACAGACTCTGACGCAGTAATGAGTGACAAAACACCTTGATCTGATGTTGAATCATACGTTATGAAGACAGAATCACCGTCCCCTAAAACCCCATCAAACGAACTCAATCGACCATCTTGAATAAACATCCACTGCGCCAAGCGGTCACCCTTAAGCATCTCTTCGTAGACCTTGGTCTTTGAAGCATTTATAACAACACTGCGCTCAACACGGTAATCAGTCGGCATAAAAAAGCCCACCACAACCAGAAGCAAAATAACCAGCGCCGTAATGCGAGTCACTTTTCTTAGCTTATAAAGAGCAGCAGGATGCGATGAGTTACCGACCATTATAATCCCTTCAAAATCCGATATTCAGCCGACATAGCATGCGCCTCTAACGACTCTCCACGAGCCAAAGGAGAAGCTATTTTAGCCAACTCACTCGCCCCTTCAGGCGAACAGTAAATCAGCGAACTACGCTTTTGAAAATCATAAACCCCCAAAGGAGATGAAAACCTTGCCGTACCAGATGTCGGTAAAACATGGTTAGGTCCAGCACAGTAATCACCTAACGCCTCAGGCGTATGACGTCCCATGAAAATGGCACCCGCATGACGGATTTTTTCGACCCATTTTTCTGGCTCATCGATCGATAACTCAAGATGCTCAGCCGCAACAACATTGGCGATATCCATCGCTTCATCCATATTTTCAACATGAATAAAAGCGCCACGCCCTTCTAAAGACGCTTTAATGATATTTTTTCGACTTTGCGTTTCAATCAAACGCTCCATAGACGCTTTTACATCTTTGATAAAAGCCAAGTCAGGTGAGATCAAAATAGATTGGGCATCTTCATCATGCTCTGCTTGCGAAAACAAATCCATGGCAATCCAATCAGGATCAGTCTTACCATCACAGACCACAAGAATTTCCGAAGGTCCGGCAATCATATCGATACCCACTACGCCGAATACCATCTTCTTCGCCGTGGCAACATAGATGTTACCAGGACCAACAATCTTATCGACTTTGGGAATCGTCTCTGTCCCGTACGCTAAAGCCGCAACGGCTTGCGCGCCACCTATCGTAAATACACGGTCAACGCCTGCAATATAAGCGGCTGCCAACACAATATCATTGACCAAACCATCAGGCGTTGGAACCACCATGATAATCTCAGCAACTCCCGCCACTTTTGCAGGCATCACATTCATCAACACTGACGACGGATAAGCGGCCTTACCACCTGGCACATACACACCCACGCGATCCAAAGGCGTGACCTTTTGACCTAACACGGTACCGTCATTCTCTTGGTACTGCCACGAAGGTTGCTTTTGTCGCTGATGATAATCATGCACCCGCTTTGCAGCGGCTTCTAGGCTAGCCACCAATTCAGCACTGACGCGATTTTTTGCAAGCGCTAACTCTTCCCGAGAAATTTCAAGCTCAGAAGAAGAAACAACATGACGACGATCAAACCGATTTGTGTATTCAATGACCGCATCATCGCCGCGAAGACGCACTTGCTCAACAATATCAGCAACCGCTTTCTGCACACCAGCATCGGAAACAGAATCCCATGCAAGCAAAGATTCTAGTTCAGAGCGGAAACCATCAGAACTAGAAGAAAACTCTCGAATATTAAGATTCAATTATTTACCCTCGTTATCATCAACCGCACGTCGTATCATTTCTAAGATAGGCTCAATTTCTGCGTACTTAGTTTTATAGGCGGCTTTATTGACCACCAAACGCGTACTAATAGGCGCAATCAACTCGCGAGCCTCAAGACCATTAGCCTTAAGCGTATTACCAGTATCAACGATATCCACGATCAGATCCGCCAATCCCATAATGGGAGCCAACTCCATCGCGCCATATAATTTAATAACATCAGCCTGAATACCTTGCTCCGCAAAATACGCTTTCGCTGTTTTAATAAATTTAGACGCTACTTTTAAACGTCTATTTGGCAACGACTGACCAACAACTCCCGCTGTCATTAGACGACATTTCGCTATTTTAAGATCCAGAAGCTCATAAAGATTTTTTGTTGACGCTTCCATCAACACATCTTTACCCGCAACACCAAAGTCAGCCACACCATGATCAACATACGTAGGCACATCGGTTGCACGCAAAATCACCAACTTAATATGCTCGTGATTTGTATCAAAAATTAGCTTGCGACTTTTACTAATGTCTTCAATTGGAACAATATTCGCCTTTTCCAAAAGCGGTAAAGTTTCACCAAGAATACGCCCTTTTGACAGAGCAATAGTTAATGTTCTGCTCATATCAATTCAAAACTCGTGAAATTTTCGCACCCAATGCACCAAATTTTTCTTCAATGCATTCATAACCACGGTCTATGTGGTAAATACGATCAATCTTTGTATCGCCCTCTGCCACTAAGGCCGAAAGCACCAAACTAGCTGATGCACGCAAATCTGTCGCCATCACAGGGGCTCCTTTTAAGCGCTCGCAACCACGCACAATCGCCGTATTGCCACTCACTTCAATGTCTGCCCCCATGCGAAGCATTTCATCTACGTGCATAAAACGGTTTTCAAAAATATTTTCTATTACACGCCCAACGCCATTTGCAATAGAGTTCAGCGCCACAAACTGCGCTTGCATGTCGGTTGGAAATGCCGGATAAGGCGCGGTGCTTATATTTACAGCATCGGGACGACGCCCTTCCATATCCACTTCTATCCAACTGTCACCACAAGTCACTTTTGCGCCTGCTTCTTCTAGTTTAGATAATACAGCCTCAAGAGATTTCACGTTGGTATCAATCACTCTAACTTTACCACCGGTGATAGCAGCCGCCACCAAGAAAGTCCCTGTTTCTATACGATCCGGCATAACGGGATAAGTGGTACCGTGCAAGGACTCAACACCATCAATAACAATGGTATCTGTACCGTGACCTTTAATTTTAGCACCCATGGAAATCAGGCATTCGGCCAAATCAACCACTTCAGGCTCACGCGCTGCGTTTTCTAAAATCGTTTTTCCATCTGCCAAGGTGGCGGCCATCAGCAAATTCTCGGTTCCCGTAACCGTTACCTTATCAAAAAAGATACGCGCGCCTTTAAGGCGACCATCCACACTAGCAACAATGTCGCCACCTTCAACAGATATCTTGGCCCCCATTGCTTCTAGACCACGCAGATGCAAATCCACAGGCCGGCTGCCGATCGCACAACCACCTGGCAGCGACACAATTGCTTTACCGAAATGGCTAACAAGAGGGCCCAAAACCAAAATAGAAGCACGCATGGTTTTTACAAGATCATAAGGTGCTTCACAGTTATTGAGTGTGGAAACGTCTAATTGCACACTCATTTTCTCATCCACGACCACACCACACCCCATAGAGCCAAGCAGCTCAAGCATGGTAGTGATGTCATGCAAATGAGGGAGGTTTTTAATTGTAATCAAGTCTTTTGTTAACAAAGTTGCCGCTAAAATAGGCAACGCGGCGTTTTTCGCACCTGAAGCGCGAACAACACCATTAAGCCGAGTACCACCGGTAATCAGAAGCTTATCCATATTTTTAATCTCTTATAATCGCATTTATAGCTTGCTTATTTGTTCTGGCGTATAGGTTTTCATTGTAACGGCATGAATGGCGCCACTGGATATAGCCTTTTGAAGGTGTGAGTATACAAGCTGCTGCCTCTTCACTGTGGACAGGCCTTCGAATTCACTTGTTACTACTACCACTTGGAAATTACAACCTTCCCCTTCTGCAATAACTTCGCAGTTGGGAATAGAGGATTCTAAAAGTGCTTTAACTTCACCTGCGTTCACAGTCGCTCCAATAGATAAAGATATTTGATTGCACTATTCTACATGAGTACAGCCAACTACTTAACACCCACAAGCCCAACTCTGAATAAAAAACCTCTTGTTTTCCAAGATTTTAATCCAGACTGACAATAGCAGACAGAAAAAACAAAAAAATCCGAACTCATCACCTGAATTCGGATTCTATAAGGAACATAAAATAGACGAGAGGACCGCTAGGACTTTTTCGCCAAAGAGTCACGCCATGCAGAAATAGCCGCTTCAATATCGTTTCTATTTTGCTCCATCATGACCGCAAACTGCTTACGGAAAGTTAAGCCAAAATTAATATTATTGATGACAACGTTACTAAGCATCCATTTGCCTGCCTTGGACTGCTCCATATAAAAACTGATGTTCAACATACCACCCGCTTCCATCTGGAAATCCACATCCACTTTCGTTTCTCGACCTTGCCCTTGCGGACCCAATGGCAAAACATTAATACGATTTGCATCAAGCTCTAACAGAGAAGCACCATAGGTTTTCAGCAAGGTATCTTTAGTCACCGTGGCAAAACGCACCCTTTGTTCGGCAGTCGCTCTACGATAATACTTCCCCATGACTTTTTTTGAAAAATCATCAAAATCCACCACATCTTCGAGAATAGCGTTGACGCGCTGCTCAAGCAGAGCTGGATTTGAAGCCAGAACAGTCTTATCTGCAACAATATCTTTACGAAAAGCATCTACCACATTGATGACAGCATCTCTTGCACCATCGACATTAGACCACGCCAAATTTGAACAAAACGCAGTTAGAACAAACAAAAAACTCATAACAATTTTAGACATAGCTTATTTCTCCGAGTCGCCAGCTTTAAACAAAAACTGACTAATCAAGGTCTCTAAAACAAGGGCTGATTGGGTGTCGTATATTTCACTGCCATTTTTCAGCATCTCGTCATCCGCACCAATCGATATACCCAAATATTTCTCACCCAACAAACCACTCGTCAATACGGCAATAGAGCTGTCCGTTGGAATATTATTTACGTCAGAGTGGATATTCATGGTCACTAACGCCATATACAACTCCTTATCAAACGTAATGGATTCAACACTACCCACTGTTACGCCCGCTATGGAAACTTTGGCTCGACTTGTTAAGCCCGCAATATCATCAAACCTAGCAACAACCTGATAAGTATCTTTTTTACTAGAAAAAGCCAAGCCACTCACTTGTACAGCCAAATAAACAAGAGCGGCAACACCCAGTACAATAAAACACCCAACCAATAACTCAGCTCGCTTACTTCTCATCCTAAAAATCTCCAAACATAGCAGCGGTCAATACAAAATCTAACGCCAAAATAGCCAATGAACTTAATACCACAGTACGGGTAGTCGCTTTGCCTATCCCCTCTGAAGTTGGCACACACTCATACCCCTGATACACCGCTATCCAAGTAACGACAACAGCAAAACACACCGCCTTAATGACACCATTCATAATATCAGTATCAAAATGCACTGATTGCTGCATAGATGACCAAAACGCGCCATCATAAACACCCAACCAACCCACTGAAACCAATTGCCCTCCAAGAATCCCAGAGGCCGAAAAGATTAAACTCAACAGCGGCAAACAAATGACACCAGCGATGAAGCGTGGCGCAATAACACGTCGAAGCGGATCAACTCCCATCATTTCATAGCTGGATAACTGCTCAGTGGCTTTCATTAAACCGATCTCTGCCGTCAAAGAAGAACCCGCTCGGCCTGCAAACAAAAGCGCGGTCACAACTGGTGATAACTCGCGCAACAGCGAAAGCGCCAACAACTGTCCTACCGCCTCTTCAGAGCCAAATTTCGCTAAAATACTGTAACCCTGCAGCGACAGCACCATGCCGATAAATGCCCCTGACACAAGAATAATAACAAGAGACAACACACCAACCGAATAAAGCTGCTTTACCAGCAAATTCACCGACTCGCTAAACCGAACAGGAAATCGGCAAACGCTTTGAACCAAAAAGATACCTGCTCGCCCTACCGCTTCTAACCAGTCAAAAAGCCATGCGCCCAAAGAAATAATTACTTTCACTGTATCGCTCCACCTTTATTAGACTTACTCGCAACAGATTGGGGACCACCCTGAAGATCGACATCACTGTCATCAACACTCTCAGGATAATGAAATGGCACTGGTCCATCTGGTTCGCCATTCAAAAACTGCCGCACTTCAGGATCTTCAGAAGCAAGAATATCCTTGGCAGAGCCTTCGGCAATCACTCGCCCACCAGCCAAAATACAAACATGATCTGCAATAGATAAAGACTCTTTCACATCATGAGAAACCAACACTGAGGTGATATTTGCGGAATCATTAAGCTGGCGAATCAACTTCACCAACACACCTTTCGATATGGGATCCTGACCTGTAAATGGCTCATCATACATAACTAACTCTGGGTCTAATGCGATTGCACGAGCCAACGCAACCCGTCTCGCCATTCCACCTGACAACTCCGCCGGCATCATTTTAGCGGCACCCCGAAGGCCAACGCTATGCAACTTATCAGACACGATGGAGGCAATCTCTTTCGCACTAAGCTTAGTATGCTCCTCCATAGGAAACGCGACATTCTCTGCCACTGACATGTCCGTAAACAAGGCACCACTTTGAAACAACATGCCCATTTTCTTACGCACTTTGTAGAGCTCAGTACGAGACAAAGCATGTACATTTTGCCCATTAACAAAAATAGTACCTGCCGTAGGGGTAAGTTGCGCGGCGATCAGACGCAACAACGTGGTTTTTCCCGTTCCACTCGGCCCCATGACAGCCGTGATTTTTCCCTTAGGTATGGTTAGAGAGACATTTTCATAAATAACACGATCTCCTCTAAAAAAACTCAGATCATTGACCCTTATATAAGCATCTACCACTGATACACCTTTAATCACTATAAAATATCGCCTGATACTATCACTGCACTCCAATAAATAAAATCATGACACCACTAAATGCACCTTGTTTGTGAGATCAAGTCTTGAATTCAAACGTCAAACCTCATTAAATGGTGATTCCTAAAATCTATGAGTAATTTCAATACCATGCTGTTATTTTCTGTTGCCCTCATTGTGGGACTCGTTTTGTTAATCATGAGTTCTGACAAATTCATCGAACACTCTGCTTTAGTTGCAGAAAAACTCAATGTCAATCCGATGATAATAGGGATTACTCTCGTTGCATTTGGCACGTCAGCCCCAGAGATGGTTGTTTCCGCTATTGCAGCGTTAGACAATGCTCCAGAAATTGCCGTTGGTAACGTATTAGGCTCCAATATCGCAAACATAGCGCTTGTATTTGGTATCACCCTTTTCTTTTCAGCAGTTCCTATTGCGAAAGGGCTTGCAAAAAAAGAAGTGCCACTTGTGCTGGCAATCACCTTACTCACAGGGGCATTGCTTTACGATCAAACACTTGATCTATGGGACGGCATAATACTTCTGGCCGCCTTTGTGGTGATCTTGACCATATTATTGAAAGGCAATAAGGATCTTGAAAGCGAACTTGCGGATGAGCTACCTGAAGACGATGGCGCACCCGTTGTAAAATCTCTGTTTATCGCGCTTATTGGACTAGCGGTTTTGATTGGTAGTTCGAAATTATTGGTATGGGGCGCCATTGGCATAGCAACCGCTCTTGGTGTAAGTGAGTTAGTCATCGGCCTCACTATCGTTGCTGTTGGCACAAGCCTACCTGAACTGGCAGCGTCCATAAGTAGCGTACGAAAAGGCCATCACGACATTGCAATTGGCAACATCATTGGCTCAAACATTTTTAACTTAGCCACTGTATTACCATTGCCTGCCCTTATTGCACCGGGACTTGTCGACGCCAACGTCATTAGCCGAGACTTCCCTTGGGTACTTGGACTGACCGCAGCACTTGCCGTCGCGATTTTTGTGTTCAAAAACAACAAGAACAACAGCATCCCACGCTGGGTGGGACTTCCGCTTGTCGCTTCTTACGGTGTTTATTTATTCATGATCAGCACAAATGGCTCGGTGTGATGCATTTTTTGACAAAACTGATTACGGCAAAAAACCTCTTTCTAAGTGGAGCGACTTTAATTTTGTTCGCTCTTACTTTTTGGTATGGAACAATACCCACTAGAAATCTGGTTGAAACCGATTCACTGAGCAGCTCGCCAGACTATTTTATCACGGACGTAAAAGTGAGAGAATTCGACTCAAGCGGCCAATTAATCGAAACCTTGGACGCCGAGCAAACTCTACACTATATAGCAAAATCTAGAACCCTATTGGAAAAGCCCAGTATTGAGCGCCAATCAACCTCTGGTTCTTGGAGTGCGAAAGCAGAGAAAGGAGTTATCGAAGATGGCAGCAGTGACATTTTATTGACAGAAAATGCTCGGGCAACGAAAAAATACCTTCAATCTGAAGACATACAACTTAGCGCGGATAACGTGCATTATCTAGATAAAGACCAGTCATTAACCAGCTATGGAAATGCAACCCTTATTTCCCCTCAAGGAAACACGACGGCCAGCGAGATTACTACTTACATCAATTCAGAAGAAGTCGTGATGACAGGATCTGTAAGAGGACAATATGAAACAGTTCGTTAACATCAGCCTATTGGTTGCCTCAGCCTTCATAGGCCAATATGCTCACGCATTGCCTGATGACATAAATAAGCCGCTTGAAATCCAAGCTGACGAAGCCTCCTTTAATCAAAATACAGGGGAAGCCATATACAAAGGCAACGTGTTTGTCAAACAAGGCACTATTGAGATTCAAGCGCAATACCTCAAAGTATCAACAAACGTAAACACCAGAAAATTTAGTAGCTTAGAAGCAACAGGTAAACCAGCCAAATTCAGTCAACAGATCGATTGGAGTGGCAATATTGTGATAAGTAAAGGCAATAAAATCAATTATCTGACCACAGAATCAAAATTAGAGATCATCGGCGACGGCTACTTAAGCCGTATGCAAAACTCCATTACGGCAGACTACATTCTGTATATGATCAATGATGGCACCTTCAGTGCAGAGAAAAAAGATTCTGGTCGCGTCAATATGACATTGCAACCACAAGCACCCGAGGCTAAGAAATAAATGGCATTACTGGAAGCAAAACATTTGGCGAAAAGCTACAAAAAGCGACAGGTTGTAAAAGATGTCTCTATTGCCGTAGAGTCTGGTGAAGCAGTTGGTCTACTAGGGCCAAATGGTGCAGGAAAGACGACTTGTTTTTACATGATTGTTGGCATGGTCGCCAATGATGCTGGCGGTATTTTTATCGACGGCCAAGATATCACTCACGATGCCATGCACACACGTGCGCAAAAAGGTATTGGCTACCTCCCACAAGAAGCGTCTATTTTCAGAAAAATGTCTGTTGAAGACAACATTCTCGCCATTCTGGAAACTCGCAAAGAGCTTAACAAAGCTCAGCAAGCGGAAAGACTTGAGGAGCTATTAGAAGAGTTCCACATTAACCATATACGCACCAACTTAGGCATGGCACTGTCCGGAGGAGAAAGACGTCGGGTTGAAATAGCCAGAGCGCTTGCAATGAACCCAAAATTCATACTCCTAGATGAACCCTTCGCCGGTGTTGACCCTATCTCGGTTGGCGATATCAAGCTGATCATCAAACACCTGCAAGAAAGTGGAATTGGTGTTTTAATTACCGATCACAACGTCAGAGAAACCTTAGACATATGCGATAAAGCGTACATTGTTGGCAACGGTTACATCATTGCTTCAGGTGATGCGAACACCGTTATCAATAATGAACAAGTAAAAAAGGTTTATTTAGGCGACGACTTCCGTCTGTAACCCCTTATCATTGCTGTAGAAAGGGAGTAGTATGCATAACTCGTTCCAATTCACTCAAACTGAAAGAGTTGCTCTATGAAGCAGTCTTTACAATTAAAGCTCGGCCAACAGCTGACGATGACACCGCAACTGCAACAAGCCATTCGCTTGCTGCAGCTTTCTACGTTGGATTTAAAACAAGAAATACACGAATTTCTTGAATCTAACCCACTCCTTGAACTCGACGATGATGAGCACATGCACATCGACATTCCTGCGAGCATAGAAACAAAAAGCGCAACAGACCACACAACCGAAACCAATAACGAAGAAGAGCGTGTAGAGTCGGAATGGACAGAAAGTATCCCTGAAGAACTGTCAATTGATAGCAATTGGGATGATACATACCAAAGCTCTGCCGCTGTCAGCGATCATAATAGCTATGAAGGTGACGGTGACTTCGAAAGTCGCAACGCTCCCGCCGAGAGCATTCAAGACCATCTTATCTGGCAACTGAATCTGACTCACATGTCAGACCGAGACATAGAAATCGCTTATGCTATTATCGAATGTGTCCAACCAGATGGCTATTTAAGCATCTCCCCAGATGAAATATGTGAATCTCTAGCGGTTGAGTTAGAAGACTTAGAAATAGAAGAAGTCATTGCCGTACAGCATAGATTACAGCGCTTTGATCCTGTGGGTGTTTGTTCTATCGACTTGCGTGATTGTTTGCTTGTGCAATTGGAGGCATTCAGCAATCACCCGCTTTATAAAAGCACTCATAATATTATTGATCATTATCTCCCCCTATTGGGCAATCGTGATTTTGCACAACTGAGCCGTAAGACCAAACTAAAAGACGAAGCCTTAAAAGAAGTCATTGACCTAATACAACAGCTCAACCCTCGACCAGGCTCCGTTATAGACGCAGACGATACCGATTACGTCATTCCTGATGTGTCCGTCAAAAAACGTCATGATGTTTGGCAAGTCGAACTAAATAATGAAGCGTTACCGCCAATAAAAATCAATGAAACCTATTCAGCTATGGCAAGCACAGCGGCAACAGCAGAAGACGCCACCTACATTAAAACCTCACTCCAAGAGGCGAAGTGGTTTATGAAAAGCCTACAAAGTAGAAATGAAACGCTACTAAAAGTGGCAAGCTGTATTGTGAGTCGACAAATCGATTTTTTTGAGCTTGGTGAAGAAGCAATGAAACCCATGGTACTTCACGATGTCGCAGAAGAAGTCGGCATGCATGAATCGACTATTTCAAGGGTTACAACACAAAAATACATGCACACACCTAAGGGTATTTTTGAGCTGAAGTATTTTTTCTCAAGCCACGTCAACACTGCCGCTGGAGGAGAATGTTCTTCCACCGCAATACGAGCTATGATTAAGAAACTTGTGGCGGATGAACCACCCAAAAAACCACTAAGTGACAACAAATTAGCGGCTATTTTAGCCGATCAAGGCATTCAAGTCGCAAGACGAACTGTTGCCAAATACCGAGAGGCGATGAACATCCCTCCTTCCAATGAACGCAAACGACTGATCTAACGGAAAACATTTTATCATGTCCTTGAAATCATTATTAAAAGCGGAACTTGTTCTCGCAAAGCAAGATATTGTTAGCAAAAAACGTGTGTTAGAAAGCATCGCAGAAGTCGCCTCAAATCGACTACATTGCGACAACGAAGCGGTTTATGACGCTCTTTTAGGACGTGAGAAGCTCGGCAGTACAGGCATAGGCAATGGCATTGCCATCCCTCATTGCCGACTAGAATCAGCCAATCATACCGCGATTGTCGTTATGTCCCTACAAACACCGATTGACTTTGACTCCATAGATAAAAGAGCGGTCGACCTAATATTTGCGCTCATTGTCCCACCCCACGAGTGCGATCAGCATCTTGCGACTTTAGCCCAAATCGCAGAACTGGCTCAATCACCTGAGTCATTAGACAAACTGCGCACCGCACAATCTAATCAAGATCTATTCGCCATTTTTGATTCTTTAATATAGGAAAAGCACATGCAGGAAGAGTCTATTATCATTATCAATAAGCTTGGCCTGCATGCTCGCGCGGCTGGCAAACTCATTGAAACCACCACTCGTTTCTCGTGCGATATCACCATAGAAAAAGACGGTCGCAATGTCGACGGAAAAAGCATTATGGCCATGATGATGCTTGCGGCAGGGAAAGGAACAGAAATTCGCATAAAAACCAATGGCGAAGATGAAGGTGAGGCCATTAGCGCCATCATAGAGCTGATTAACAATCGGTTTGGTGAAGACGAGTAACGCTCTTCTATGTCGAAGCAAAACACGCTCAATCATCTGCAAACGGTAACCGAATCACTTGAGTCCGGTGAAACCATGCAGATACGCTATTTACTGAATGGCGCTTTACCTGCACAAGATGTCGCTAGACTATTAGAGTCTTCCCCGCCGAAAGAGCGTAAGCTTTTATGGGAATTAGTAGACGCTAAAAATGAAGGTGAAGTATTGCAATATCTCAGCGAAGATATTGGCATACAATTCATGAAAAATATGGATACAGAGCGGCTTATCGCAGTATCCGAGCATTTTGAAAGCGATGACCTCGCTGACTTACTGCAACACCTGCCGGAAAAAATCGTCAAAGAAGTTCTGGCGTCCATGTCCATTCAAGACAGGACAAGAGTTGAAGGCCTATTAAGCTATTCGGAAGACTCAGCCGGTGGCTTAATGAACACAGACACAATCACCATTAGGCCGAATATCACGGTAGATATTGCTTTTCGATATTTACGCAGACACACGTCCTTACCAGACATGACTGACAACTTGTTGGTTGTCAGTCGCTCCGACCGACTACTTGGTACGCTACCACTAACAAAACTGTTAGTTTCTGATCTAAATGCCACAATACGCGACATTATGGAAACAGAATTTACGGTTATTGTCGCTGAGACACCGGCAAGTGAAGTTGCACAGTTATTTGAAAAAATGGATCTTGTCTCTGCCCCTGTTATTGATAGCAAAACAAAAAAATTGTTGGGGCGAATTACCATTGATGACGTTGTTGACGTTATTCGAGACGAAGCTGAGCACTCTATGCTCAGCATGGCCGGGCTTGATGATGATGAAGACACGTTTTCCCCAATAATGAAAACCACAAGACGTCGCGCCGTATGGCTAGGCATCAATCTTATCACGGCTTTCATTGCCTCGTATGTCATTGGATTGTTTCAAGACACACTTGATCAAGTTGTTGCTCTAGCGATTCTCATGCCAATCGTCGCCAGTATGGGTGGCATTGCAGGCTCACAAGTGCTTACTTTGGTGATTCGTGGGATTGCACTTAACCAAATTGGCGCAACAAATACTCGCTGGCTTCTTAACAGAGAACTGATTGTAGGGCTCCTTAATGGCTTGCTTTGGTCAACCGTGATTGCTGTCCTTACTGCACTTTGGTTTGACAACATCAAGATTGCCTATATCATAGCGGGCGCTATCGTAATAAACCTACTCTTTGCCGCCGCCACTGGAACACTTTTGCCTATCTTGCTAAAAAAAATCGGCATAGATCCAGCCCTTGCTGGCAGCGTAATTTTGACTACCGTGACCGATGTTATTGGATTTTTATCCTTCCTTGGTCTTGCTACTATTTTTCTAATATAGGTTCCCATGACAGACTTTGATCAATTTGAAAACGACGACGAAACCCCTAAAAGTAAAACCCAGATCAAGCGTGAAATGGAAGCCCTGCAAGATCTTGGGAAAAAACTATTAGGCCTTAGCAAGAATCAACTTAAAAAAGTGGAAATGTCTGACACTTTGCGCGAAGCCTTTGTTGAAGCGGGTCGAATCAAACAGCATGAAGCCATGAGACGACACCTGCAATACATTGGTAAAGTCATGCGCACAGAAGATCACGAAGCCATTGCTCATCGCGTCGCTCTTTTCGACTCCACTTCTGCTGCCTACAACAAACTGTTTCATCAACTTGAGATTCGAAGAGATCTACTCATTGGAGAAAACAGCAAAGAAGCTTTATCAGAGTATCTGGAAGAAAACCCTCAAATTGAAGATATCCAATTGCTTAGACAGCTGATTCGCCAATCCCAAAAAGAAGTATCGCAGGAAGGCAATACCTCAAACCGTAAAAAACTCTTCCGTTTCTTACGAGAGGCAGAGGAAAAACGTCTTGGCTTAAAAGAGTAATAGACAAAAACATTCGCATAAAAAAGCCCCCGTTTTCCACGGCTAGACAGCCTTAGAAAACGGGGGCTTTTTTGAGAGATCAACGGATTTTAATTTATTACTTTTTAACCTAAATCAGTCTTCGGTGATAAAAACAGGGCATCTTTTCTCTCGCCGTGTTTAACGACTGCTTGTTTACACGAAAGACAAAATACCCCGGCTCTTCGCCCATTCCCACTAAGCGCTCCCCCCAAGGAGAATATAAAGCGCTGTGACCATACGTTTGCCGAGTTTCATTATGCCAACCACACTGACCAACCCCAAGTACATAACACTGGTTTTCGATGGCTCTCGCGGCAAGAAGTGTGTCCCAGTGCGCCTTGCCAGTGACATAGGTAAAAGCGGCTGGAACCAAGAGTATTTCAGCACCTAATTTTACCAACTCGCGGTAAAGCTCTGGAAAACGCAAGTCATAACAAATACTCAAACCCACGTTAAAACCATCCACCTCAATGACTTTTAACGCCAACTCTCCAGGCTCAATAACATCTGACTCTTTGTAGGTAGCCGCCTTATCACTTACCGTCACATCAAACAAATGAATTTTATCATAACGTTCATATATACAACCATCTGGATCAATCACCCAACAGCTTTGCCTTACGCGTGTGGCAGCTACCTGCTCACCGTTTGGCCTTAACAGAGCTGGATGCGAACCAACCACAAGATATATGGCATTTTTCTTTGCCAACGCCGACATTTCTGAAAACAATATGTCTTGATCAATCGATTCAGCTAAACCTCGCATTCCCTTGCCATTAAACAAGAAAACATTTTCAGGCAAGACAACAAGACGTGCGCCATCTCTCACCGCAGCAGACACAAGCCGAGACACTTCGCGTAGATTATCTTGCCAACAATTCGTACTTGTTAACTGAATCGCAGCAACAACTAATTCGGTCATTGCTTTGTCTTCTCTAACGGCCGATAGCGGATCGGAGTCATCACAGGATCATTAAAAGAACCTTCTACTTTGTATTGCACGCTGGTCACCTTTGACAGCTGATCGCCAATCAACTTATCTGTAATAAATAATAAACCCGCTAACTGAGGAGTCCCCCACAATAGACCAGCTAAAGGCAAGGTTCCTGTTATCGGAAAAGTGGCCGTTAACCTTTCATTCAAGGTTTCATTCACAATATCAGCCTCCCCTTCTATGACCAATTCAGCTGTAGGTGACACAATTGAAATTGGAGAAGTGGTTTTCAAAAGCCCCTTCTCTAAAGAAAGCGTTCCCTTAAACTGGTCATACGTTAACCCAGGTTCATAAACATCAGAGAAATCCAACAGCAAACGTCGGCTTAGTGCTCCAATATTAAAAATACCCAACGCCTTCAAAAACGCCGGTAACTCATCTACTTTGCTGACATTTCCATTTTCAGCCGAAAAACCAATGCGGCCTGATACTGATTGACGATCAAAGTAAAAAGGATGTCCATCCCAATTCAAACCAACGTCAATGTTATATTTTTTTGAAGATACGATGGCTTCGTTAGAAAACTTTTGCGTCAATTCCGCCAAATCGGCACCATTCGCTACAATAGCCAATTCAACACGGGAGTTTTTACCCTTATCCTGCCAAATTAGACTGCCTTTGAAGTCCCCTGTTTGCAATTTAGAAGAAATGGGGTCAATACGTACAACATCACCATCACGAGAAATGGCCAACTGCCAATCACCATAAGGACTTTCATTCAAATAAAGTTCATCGATAGACAGCATCATGTTAGGAATTTGTTTTGCCGATATCGGCGCTTTGTTTGATGATGAGACAGTAGAATCAGAGGATACGGTATTCCAGCTTAAAAAACCAAAATGTAAATTCGGTGTCCCATTGTCATCTAGCAAAGAAAAGTTCATTTCATCCGAGCTCACAAAAAGCGATCTATTTGCCGCAGCATCATAAGCCACCTTAAAGTTATGCAAGGTGTTACTGCTATCGACAACAACATTGTCGACAATCAAATCCACTCGACTTAACCATGACGGAACCTCTGGAATCTCAACGGTCTCTTCCGCGGACTCTGACGTTCCTGACAGATCGCTGAACAGCGATTGCCAATCATTGACATTAAATCTATCGACGCCACCGACCAACACCAAGCCCTTTGGTATCTGAGAATTTAAAACCTGATCTCGAGTGGCATTTAGCATGACTTCTCCACCAACAAACTCATTGCCATTTTGCAATAACAACCTAGCTTTTAAGAAGGCATCGTAATCAAAATCAACTACTAAATCTTTCTCGTGCTGCATGACCTTTACCTGAAACGGCAACGCTTCGTTAAGCATTTTTCCAATCGGATCAGGCAGATCTATTTTCACCCCCTTTAAATCACTATTAACCACTAAATCTACCTGCCCGTCTTGAGACTCGTTAACAGACAGTTCACCGCTATAACTTGTTTTACCCGATATTTTGTTACTTAAAGCAATCGGCAGCTTATGCCATGCCGCCACTTCTTTTATATCAAGGTCTCCAGACAAATCACCATGAACGGCCAACCCTCCATTCGGGGCAAGATCAGAAGACAAAATGAGACGCGATAAACCACCTAAAGCCTCTATATCAAATTCAGAATCGGTTATACCAAGGTCAGAACTATAATTTAAACGCCCCAACTTAATTCGAGTAGAAAGATCAATATCGTTAATATCCAGAGGGTTGTTCTTAAAACCTAAAGTCAATGTCACCTTAGGCTCAAAGCCCTCTGCAAAAGGAACCGCAATATCGAAACGACCATCAACATTGCCCTCTAATCGCCAGTTGGCAAAAGGCTGCAACACAGAATCAGCAAGAGGCGTCGCTCGCAACATAGTGAGAATACGCGAGGCACTGTCACTGACATCACCTTTAAGATTTAACCAATCCGCTGACCCATTTAGAATAGGGACGGTTAATAACAAGTCGTTTACAGGCAAATCAAGCATATAACCCGACGCCACTTGTACCGTCACACCGGTTTCATCAAACTCAAAAAAACCATTTACCTTGGTGGCTGTTGGCCAATTTTGATCGAACGTTATACTGGCATTACTTACCGCCAACTGTACCCTAACATGTGGCTCCGCCCCCTCAGATAACTCGGTTTGTACCAACACATCCGCGCTATCAACCACACCAGTATCGGCAAATGCGTCCTTTAGCCAAGACATAACATCGGGACTAAGTGCGTTTGGGGGAAGATAAGTTAGACGATCGGTAACCGCTAAGTTACGCCCATGAAGGTCTAAAGCAATCCAGTCAGGTTCCGTCTCACGAACCTCCAACCTAAAACCGCCTTGGATATCCGCACCATTACGTTGCACTCTTAAGTCTCGGCCGTTGATTAAAAATGCATCCGATACTTGCTGCCAACTGACATAACCAGACAACCAATCAGTGCGCCAAGACTCTTCATAGAGTACATCAAAAGCGAGATCGCTATCACGCCCCCGAAAATCAATGTAACCGCTGTCCTGTGACAAACTAAAGACAGCATCAATGTTAGTGGCTTTCGGGATACCGTTATAACCTTGCACAGACGCAGAACGCAAATTAGCTAAAAACTGAAAGGCTACATCATCGTTTTCACGCCACAAACGGATCGAACCATTTTGCGCGAGACCGACAGGGCTCAATCCACCCAATATTTGTGCGGCATCAGATTCCTCAGGTAAAAAATGCATCGCTATTTTTTGCGCTAGACCGATATCAATCTGGCTGAACGTTATATTTGATCGATCAGTAACAGACGACCAGTCAAAAATCATATCGGTAGCAGGATAACGATGGCCATCCTTATCGCCAATAGACATATCACGCACTTCCACCCTAAGACTCGGCTGCTTTAAAGAATAACGAAGCCGCACAGAGGGCATAATTTCATATTGCTGATCATCATCAAAAGCAACGTTCACCTTAACGGACTCTGCTCTAATATCGAGCTCTTTACCGATTAGTGCATCGATCCAGATATCACCGCCAAGCTCTACTGAAGACAATGAATAAGTGTCTCTTGGTAACATATCCTGTAATGGCAATGCCATTTGAGGTGCTTTAATAAAAGCCTTTACTCGATAACTGCCCAACAAACTTCGCGTTTCATCAATGCGCGCGCTCATCTGAAAAGGCAATGGATTATCATCCAAAAAAAAGTTCGCATTCAACAAGGACTCAAAGTCCCGCTGAAAAAGATAAATATGAGGAATATTGACAGTATGCTCCCCCAATTGATCGCTACGGACATGGAGGGACGCATCAAAAACAGAAAAATTACGCTGCGCTGAGAGATAATCCAGTACACGCTCAACACCAACATCATTTTGCACTTCACGAGAGGGCACAGCACCATTCAAACGCCACTGACCATCACTCTCTTGCAAAATGATAGATGGTCGCACAAATCGAATATAAGTAAATTGCGGGCTCAAACTCAATAAGGACTGTACGATATCTAAACGGACCCGCATTTCATCCACCGTAACTGCGGATTCTCCATTCACGTACAACTGAAAACCACTGACCGAAACAGTTGGATCGATCCCCTCTAAACGTCCACCGATTTCTTCCAAGGATACAGGATAGCCTGTTATTTGCTGTAGATTACGTTCTATCTGAGGGCGATAATTATCCAGATAAGGCAGCAGCCTCTCAACGCTGACGGCAATTACAGCAAGCAGGGCGATAAAGGAAATCCCCCCCCAAAAAGATACCAAGATCAGTTTACGTAATAGCCAACGCATATTAAGACCTTTTACTGCTAACGCAGAACCACATCATATTGATCTTGAGTATAAATAGCATCCACTTGAAAACGAATGGTTTTACCAATAAACGCCTCCAACTCAGCAACGGCCGCACTTTCCTCATCAAGGAATCGCTCGACAACAGAACCCGCTGCTAACACAGTGTAGGTTTGAGAATTGTACGCACGATCTGCCCTTAAAATCTCCCGGAAAACTTCATAACAAACGGTTTCAGGCGTTTTTACCAAACCACTTCCACGGCAAGAGCGACAAGGCTCACAAAGCGTCTGCCCAAGACTTTCTCGCGTTCTTTTCCGCGTCATCTCAACCAAACCTAACTCAGAAACACCGGTAATCTTGGTTTTAGCATGATCTGCATCCAGAATTTTTTCAAGCATTCGCAGCACTTGTCGCTTATGCTCTTCATCTTCCATATCGATAAAATCAATAATGATAATACCACCGAGATTACGCAACCTAAGTTGTCGACCTATTGCTGTCGCGGCTTCGAGATTTGTCTTATAGATCGTCTCTTCAAGATTTCGACTACCAACAAAAGCGCCCGTGTTGACATCAATGGTTGTCATGGATTCAGTTTGCTCAACCAGCAAATACCCACCTGATTTTAACTGCACCTTTCTGTCCAAGGCTTTTTGAATTTCATCTTCAACACTGTACAAATCAAAAATCGGACGTTCGCCAGGGTAATACTCTATACGATCTCGCAATTCAGGTATGAAATCTTCAGCAAACGACCGCAGCTTCGCATAATTTTCTTTAGAATCAATACGAATTTTTTCTGTCGATAAACCAACCAGGTCACGCATAGTTCGAAGATGCAAAGGAAGATCTTCATAGATAACAGAAGGCGCCTTGGCATGCTGCATGCGCCGCTTGACTGATTGCCAAAGCCGGGTAAGAAATTTAATATCGGCTAATATTTCTTCCTCTCCCGCTCTTTCTGCAGCGGTTCTTAATATGTAACCACTGTTTTCATCCGCATCGGTCAATGCTTCAGAAACCAATGATTTTAGACGCTCACGCTCCGCTTCATTCTCAATTCTTTGACTAACGCCGACATGAGACTGATCGGGCATGTACACAAGATACCGAGACGGTATTGAAAGGTGCGTTGTCAAACGCGCCCCTTTTGTACTAATTGGATCTTTAGTAACTTGCACGACCAAAGACTGGCCTTCGCGCAAATAATCTCCGATCTGATCGCTTGGATTAACCGCATCACGATCTGCCACTTCAGAAACATGTATAAACGCGGCACGCTCTAAACCGATGTCAACAAAGGCGGCCTGCATCCCCGGTAGCACACGCACTACTTTCCCTTGATATATATTACCTACAATCCCTTTACGACTTGAGCGCTCAATGTATACCTCTTGCAGTACACCATTCTCAACCAAGGCAACACGAATCTCCATCGGAGTAACATTAATGAGTACATCTTCACTCATGAGACATTTCCTCTAGTGGATGGATTCCAAACTGAGCCAAGATTTGTGCCGCCTCATACAAAGGCAGACCAACAACCGCGGAATAAGAACCAGACATTGAACGCACAAAAATAGATCCCATCCCCTGAATGGCATAGGAACCTGCTTTATCGTGTGGCTCACCGGATTTCCAATACTGCTGTATTTCGACATCTGAAATATCACGAAATGAAACATCATTTACGATGCACTTTGTAACCACATGATCAAATTCAAGATTACAAAGACAGAGAGAGGTAATCACTTGATGTGAGCGGCCAGAAAGCTGCCTTAGCATGGATAGGGAGTCGTCAAGACTACTCGGTTTACCTAAAATCCGCCCCCCAACCACCACACTGGTGTCTGATGCCAAAAAAATAGCAGACAAACCAGCGTTAGGCTGGCGTTTGTATTTTTCAATGGCGGCCTTCGCTTTTTCAACCGCCATCCTAACGACGTAATCTTTAGCCTCCTCTTGATATTTCGGTGTTTCGTCAATATCAGCAGGCAAAACCTCAAACTCTTTCACCAAGAGGCTAAGCAGCTCTTTCCTTCTCGGCGAAGCGGAAGCCAAAACAAGCATAAACTCTTCCCAAAAACAGCCTAACGGATAGCATAAATGCGTCGCACGCTACGCAAAATAATAAATGACCAAGGCCACAACAAACCAGTAATAACCGCTGGCATAAAAATCATTAACGTGGGCTCAGCATAGCCGAGATAATGATCAATCCAAAAATCAAGTAACTGATTGATACTGACCAACATACAAATGAAAAAACCTTGCTGCCAACGGTGATACATTCTTAGACGCTTGTAAAAAACGGCACAAGTATAAGCAATAATCACATAAGTAAGAGAATGCTGACCTATGATGCCACCCTGCAACAAATCGACCATTAGCCCCAAAAACCAAGCTAACCCCACCCCTACTCGGAATGGTAATGCGATCACCCAATACAAAATCACCAGCAAAGCCCACTCTGGGCGAAACCAAACAAATTGCTCAGGAAAAGGCACCGCCTCAAGCATTAAAGCCGTTAATAAGGTTATACAAAAAACAAAAATCGGCTTCATTCGCGTTCTGCCTCAGGCTTCTCAATCAGCATCACGTGACGACTGCGACCTAACTGCGCCAAAGGAACCACATCCACGTCTGCATAGGCTTTACCTTGCGTGTATTTAACACTTCGCACCACACCAACGGGATAACCGCTTGGGAAGCGATTATCCAGACCAGAGGTCGTTAAAATATCCCCCTTTTTAATATCTACTGATCGAGGAACACTCATTAGTTCCATTCGCTTTAGATCTCCTGTACCTCGCAAAATACCTCTAAAGCCGGTCCGAGAAAGCTGTACAGGAACAAAATGACTTGCGTCAGCAATCAGCAAGACTCGACTACTGTACGCCGCTGTTTCGACCACCTGACCCAGTACGCCAGTGGCATCTAAAACAGGCTGTCCAACAAACGCACCAGAAGAAAATCCCTTATCAATCATCAATCGATGACTGTAAGCATTCTGATCAAAACCAATCACTTCAGCCATGACAATTTTTTCGTCAACACGTTGAGAGGCGTCCAATAATTCTCGCAGTCGAACGTTTTCAGCCTGAAGCGAGTCAAGGCGTTGTTGACGACTGCGTAATAACAATATTTCAGCTTGCAAAGACTGATTTTCCTTAACCAATCCTTCCCTGCTAGCAAGATGTTCACCCGCCCAATTAAACATTTTTTGCGGCGTATTAACCACTACCTGAATCGGCGTTACAAGCAAGGTCAAATAGGGCCTTACTTGCGAAAAAACAGCATAACGAACATCAGCGACAATCATTGCAGCAGACAAGATAACCAATACAAGGAAACGAGCACTGGAAACCTTACCGCTAAAAAGAAGCGAATTGTTAATGGGACGCTCCTAACCTTTACTCGTTATCAACAGTAAACAATTCAGACGCATGCTTATCCATCAACTCTAAAGCCATACCACCGCCACGCGCAACACAGGTTAATGGATCATCAGCAATAATGACGGGCAATCCTGTCTCTTCACTAATTAATCGATCAATCTCACGCAACAAAGCACCACCGCCCGTAAGCACCAATCCTGTCTCACCGATATCGGCCGCCAACTCTGGAGGAGACTGCTCAAGCACACCTTTAATCGCTTGGACAATTTGCGCCAAAGGCTCTTGCAAAGCGTCTAAAATTTCCGTACTGCTCAATACAAATGAACGAGGAATCCCTTCAGCCAAATTGCGACCACGTACATCGATCTGCAATTCCTCACCGGTATGATAAGCCATACCAATCTCTGTCTTAATGCGTTCAGCCGTTGCGTCACCGATTAAGCTACCATATTGACGACGAACATAAGTCACAATAGCTTCATCAAAACGGTCACCGCCCACTCGAATAGACTCAGAGGTTACAATACCGTTTAAAGATATGATTGCGATCTCTGTGGTACCACCACCGATATCGATCACCATAGAACCCGATGCTTCAGCAACAGGAAGACCCGCACCGATCGCCGCCGCCATTGGCTCTTCAATGATATACACTTCACGCGCACCGGCACCCAACGCAGACTCTTTAATGGCACGACGCTCTACTTGCGTTGACTTGCATGGTACACAGACCAACACGCGAGGGCTCGGTTTTAACCAGCTGTTTTCATGGACTTTCGCAATAAAATACTGCAGCATTTTTTCGGTAACATGAAAATCTGCAATAACACCGTCTTTCATAGGTCGGATAGCGGTAATGTTACCCGGAGTACGACCTAACATACGCTTAGCATCTGTACCAACAGACGCGACTGTTTTCTGGTTTCCGTTGTGGCGAATAGCAACAACAGAAGGTTCATCAAGCACGATTCCGCGATCACGAACGTAAATAAGGGTATTTGCCGTTCCTAAGTCAATAGACAAATCACTTGAAAACATTCCCCTGATTTTCTTAAACATGAATTCTTACACCCTGATAATACGATACGAACAGCGTCAAAATGTAACAATCACGGGACCATTGGGCAAGTTGATTCCGCGTAAATGTTAAAAAAGTTCCCTTGCATTTCATTGTTTACGAAAAAAAATTTAATAAATGAAAAATAAGCTAGATTTTTCACACTGTTAGCTTTATAGCCTCCCAACTAAGGGATACAATAAAAGCCATTTACGATAATCAAAATATCAGGTGGAACATGTCCATAGACAAACAAGACGTGCAAAAAATTGCACACTTGGCTCGCCTCGCGCTTACTGAGGCAGACGCCGATCAATATCAACACTCCCTTTCTAGTGTTTTATCACTTGTTGAACAAATGCAATCTGTCAATACCGATGGGGTTGAGCCACTTTCCAACCCGCTTGAGATGACTCAAAGATTAAGAGAAGACACAGTCACAGAAGAAAATCGCCGCGACGCCTTTTTAGCGAACGCACCTCAAGCCGAAGCAGGCCTTTTCCTCGTACCAAAAGTGATCGATTAAGAGAGACAAGCATGTTCGAACAAAGCATCTCGACATTAGCTCAGCAATTACGTAACAAAGATATTACCAGCGTTGAATTAACCCGCCTTTTCTTGGCACGCATAGCCAAACTTGACCCTCAACTAAACAGTTTTATCACGGTGACCGAACAGCGAGCATTAGAACAAGCCGCTGCTGCAGACGCGTTGCTGCAAAAGGGAAAAGGCACAACGTTGACTGGCATCCCAATTGCCCACAAAGACTTATTCTGCACCGAAGGCACGCTGACAACCTGCGGCTCAAAAATGCTTCATAATTTTATTCCACCTTACGAGTCAACCGTTACGAATCGTATCCAACAGGCTGGCGCCGTTATGCTGGGTAAAACGAATATGGATGAGTTCGCTATGGGCTCATCTAACGAAAACAGTTTTTACGGCGCCGTAAAAAATCCATGGAATCTTGATAAAGTTCCCGGTGGATCTTCTGGTGGGTCAGCTGCTGCCATTGCCGCTGGACTCGCCGTTGCCGCAACAGGTACAGATACGGGTGGCTCTATTCGCCAACCGGCTTCTTTCTGTGGCATTACAGGCCTTAAGCCAACTTATGGCCGCGTCTCTCGTTTTGGCATGATTGCGTATGCATCCAGCCTTGATCAAGGCGGCCCGATGGCTAAAAGTGCAGAAGATTGCGCGCATTTAATGCAAGCCATGGCGGGGTTCGATGAAAAAGATTCCACTTCAGCCGAACAGCCAACGGATGACTATCTTGCCAATCTGAATGCACCTCTTGCTGGTCTAAAAATTGGTCTTCCAAAAGAGTACTTTGGTGATGGCTTAGATTCCCAAGTAGCTGACATTATTATGGCCGCGGTAAAAGAATTTGAAAAACTGGGCGCGACGATAAAAGAAATTTCATTACCGAACCTACAACTTAGTATCCCATCATACTATGTTATAGCGCCTTCCGAAGCGTCTTCAAACCTGTCTCGATTTGATGGTGTGCGCTTTGGGCACCGTTGTGACAATCCGAAAGATTTGCTTGATATGTACATGCGTTCACGTGCTGAGGGCTTTGGCCGAGAAGTACAAAAGCGCATCATGGTAGGTACTTACGCTCTGTCTGAAGGCTACTACGACGCTTACTATCTCAAAGCACAAAAAATTCGCCGCCTTATCAAAGAAGATTTTGTTAAAGCCCTTGAAGAAGTTGATGTCATCATGGGCCCTGTTGCGCCCACTACAGCATTTGGCCTTGGTAGCAAAACCAGCGACCCTGTCGCCATGTACCTAGAAGACATCTATACACTGTCCGTTAACCTAGCAGGCATTCCAGCCATGTCTATCCCAGCGGGTTTTGCACAGGGCATGCCTGTTGGTCTACAGATCATGGGTAATTATTTTGCTGAAGCCAAACTTTTGAACGTAGCACATCAGTACCAACAACATACTGATTGGCATTTACAAACACCAACAATGGCAAAAGGAGCATAAGCATGAACTGGGAAGTTGTTATCGGTCTTGAGATTCATACTCAGCTCTCTACTAAATCAAAATTGTTTTCTGGTGCCGCTGTCGGCTTTGGCGCAGAACCAAATACTCAAACCACACTTGTCGATTTAGGCATGCCAGGCGCCCTGCCTGTTTTCAACAAAGAAGCACTACGCATGGCGGTTATGTTTGGCCATGCTATTAATGCAGAAATTGGCATGACATCGGTTTTTGCACGCAAGAATTATTTCTACCCAGATCTACCTAAAGGCTACCAAACCAGCCAAATGGATCACCCTATTGTTGGCAAAGGTTATCTTGATGTGATGCTAGAAGACGGTACTACTTCTCGTGTTGGCATCACTCGTGCACACCTTGAAGAAGACGCTGGTAAGTCTTTGCATGAAGACTTCCAAGGCATGACGGGTATAGACTTAAATCGCTCGAGCACCCCGCTGCTTGAAATCGTATCAGAGCCAGACATTCGCTCAGCAAAAGAAGCCGTTGCTTATGTTAAAATGATTCACTCCATCGTGACCTATCTTGGTATTTGCGACGGAAATATGGCGGAAGGCTCCATGCGTTGCGACATTAACTTATCATTGCGCCCTAAAGGCCAAAAAGAATACGGCACACGCACTGAAATCAAAAACGTCAACTCATTCCGCTTTATCGAAAAAGCCATCTATACCGAGATCGAGCGCCAAGCAGATATTCTAGAAGATGGCGGCCGCATTATTCAGGAAACTCGCCTGTATGACCCTGAAAAAAATGAAACTCGCAGCATGCGCTCAAAAGAAGACGCTAACGACTATCGTTATTTCCCATGCCCTGACCTACTGCCTGTGGTATTAACACAAGAATATGTCGATAACATAAAAGCTAACCTACCGGAGCTACCAAGCCAAAAAGCCGCACGCTTCCAAAGTGACTATGCACTCAGCGAATACGACGCCAACGTACTGTCATCTTCTCGCGCTATGGCAGACTTCTTTGAAAACGCTAACGGCGTTGTGAAAGACCCAAAACTGACAGCCAACTGGGTAATGGGTGAGCTCAGCAAATTGCTTAACCAAGAACAGCTTGACATCAACAACTCTCCTGTTAGCGCTCAGGCATTCGGTGAATTGTTAGTTCGGATCAAAGACGACACCATCAATGGCAAAACAGCCAAAGATGTTTTCCAAGCCATGTGGGATGGTGAAGGCTCTGCAGACGATATCATCGACGCAAAAGGCTTAAAACAAGTCACAGATACTGGCGCTATCGAGACCATGATCCAAACTATTTTGGACGCTAACGCCGCCCAAGTTGAACAATATCGCGCTGCCGACGAAGATAAGCAAAAGAAAATGATTGGCTTTTTCGTAGGACAAGTAATGAAAGCATCACAAGGCAAAGCCAATCCAGGTCTAGTAAACCCAATCCTGGTGAAAATGCTGAAAGGTTAACCTTCTTCTCTAGTCTTGATCAGACAAGAGAAGTAAAAATCAGACCAGCAAAATACAATTTCCCCCTATGTCGATTTTGAACATCAGGGGGAGATTCTTACTCGCTAAACTTTTACATGAAACCCACACTAAAGATCTGAAATTATTCTATCTCTACCAGCTCGCTTCGCTTCATATAAAAGCCGGTCAGCCTGCTTTATCAAATCTTCAAAAGAACCTATAGACTGACAACTTAACCCCACGCTACAAGTCATAGAAATTTTTGCCCCTGTATACTCTTTGGCACGCAGATGACCCAAAAACACCTTCAAACGATCAAGCAACTCCTGCCCGCAAACCTTAGCCAGAATACAAAATTCTTCGCCACCAAAGCGACAAACCAACATATCTGGAAAAGCGCCTTGCATATCGCCCCCAAACGACGCCAATAAATCGTCCCCTATCATGTGACCGTAGGTGTCATTAATCACCTTAAAGTGATCCAAATCTAACATTGCCAAAGAAAAGCCAGCATTCGCCTTGCGCAAATAACGCTCCCCTTCCTCAAAAAAGAAACGCCTATTTTTCAATTTTGTCAGTGGGTCGGTATTGGCTAAATCGCGAATCGTCTCCAGCATTTCCTGCGCTTCTAAACTGTGCACCACACGACAATGAAACTCTTCATGGTAAAAGGGCTTTTTTAAAAAATCATTGGCGCCCGCTTTTATAAACTTAGCGGATAACGCACTGTCTCCTTCTGCAGAAAGCCCAATAATCACTAAGTCCTGAAAACGAGCGTTACTTCTCAGCATACGCACCAATTCATAGCCATTCACCAAGGCGATGTTGTGATCAGCGATCAGCATTCTTATACCGGAGTCTTCTTCTAACTTAGCTAACGCCTCTTGACCGTTATCCACTTCAATGACATTAAAACGGTATTGCTCCAAAAGCGCCCTGACAAACTGACTATTGGCCGCAGAGTCTTCGGCGACCAAGACCTTAACCCCTTCATTTTTAATTAAACGCTCAACGACCTTAATCGCATGATTAAACGAATAACGACTGTCTTTAGTGATGTAGTCTAAAACCCCTTTATCCAATAGACTAATTCGCAGGTCATCATCAAAGTTTCCTGTCAATACGACACAGGGTATTTGCTTCAACAACACCAAATCAACAATTTCCCCGTTTTCAGCATCGGGTAAATTTAGATCCACAATGGCTGCGAAAAAACTTTCTTCCTCTAACTTACGTCTTGCCTGATCGTAGCAAGTACACAAAACGGGGATAAACAGAGGGTTCTGAGACAGTAAATGATTGAGAACTTTCAGTACAACAGGGCTATCTTCTACAACCAATATTTTCCGTTCTAACATCATTAACAAAATCCTTTCTTAAAGCACTTCTTGTAAAACCATAGTGTTTGCACTTTTTTGAGCGTCTTTTTTAATTATCCCCTATGACCTAAGATTCCGATACTCTAGAATACTTATTCATAAGTTTGCTTTGTAAATAATACGTAAAAAACACACCATTCAAAAGACAATCTCTTACTTCAACTATAAGGTCATTTAATAATGCAATGTCGGCCAAGTTGCGGTGCATGCTGCACAGCGCCTTCAATTACGTCTCCCATTCCCGGCATGCCTAACGGTAAAGCCGCTGGAGAAACTTGCGTACAACTGTTAGCGGACTATCGCTGTGCAATCTTTGGTGATCCATTAAGACCTAAAGTATGCTCAGACTTTCAGGCAGAAGAATATACTTGCGGTAACAACAGAATAGAGGCAATCCGTATTTTGTCGATTTTGGAAAACGACACAAAACCAATACATAGTAGTTTATTAAAAAGGAAAGACAAATGACATTAGCAAAACAACTCCTCCCGATACTTTGCGCCAGCGTATTTTTGAGTGCCTGCTCTACTGGCTCAAATAAGTCATTTGTTCTCGTTCCTCCAAGCGAATCTCAAATAGAAAACAGCATCAAAAGCCAGGTCTCATTGACACTTAATGCATTCACCCCTGTTGCTGGCCAAGCACTCCCAAATGAGACCGTTCTTGAGGCTTACGAAGCACGTGATTATGAGCCCGTCTGGATAAAAGACAACAATATCAGCATGTCTCTCTACAAACTCGTCGATGTACTCGAACAATCCTACACGCATGGACTGAACCCCATTCACTACCATTCCGGTATCATTAAAGAATATTTAGCCTTAAAAGAACCCAGTCCACAACAACTAGCAGAAATGGACGTCATTGCGACCATTGCCCTCACCAGCTACGCAAATGACCTTAGCAACGGCCGATACGAACCCCAACTTATCGATCCAAACTGGCAGCTAGACGCGCCTAACAATAATTGGAAAGAACTGCTCTATTTAGACTCTGCAACCGAGATGGTAAACGCACTACCACTCCTTGCTCCGCGCAGCCCACAATATCAAGTTCTGCAAAAATGGCTCGTTTATTACCAAGATCTAGCCACCAAAGAGAAAGACATATTGGTTAGTGCAGGCGTACCGCTCTCAGCTGGCGACACTGGGCCACGCGTTGCACAATTGAGAGCACGTTTAGTCCAGCTTGGTGACATACGCTTTTCTACTCGCAAGGTAAACGAAGACCAATTCGATCTGCCTTTAAAAGAGGCATTAATACGTTTTCAACAACGTCACCACATCGCGGCAGACGGAGCTGCAGGCTCAAAAACCATTGAAATGCTCAACATTCCGTTAAAATCCAGAGCAAAGCAAATCGCCTATAATTTAGAAAGATGGCGCTGGTTGCCAAGCGAATTAGAGGCTAACCGCATTTGGGTGGATTTAACCAACTACACAGTGGATATGCACCTAAATGGCGAACTTACCTCAATGAAAGCGATTATTGGTAAGCCTGATCGTAAGACGCCGGTTTTTAAGGGATTAATGACCTACATGGTCACCAATCCAACATGGCGTGTTCCACACAGAATCGCTAGAGAAAACCTATTACCTAAGTTACAGGCTGATTCTAACTACCTCATTAAGCACCGCTATAAAGTCTACTCAAGCTGGAGTATTGGTGCAAAAGAACTGGACTCTACGAAAATCAATTGGAAAAGCATTAGCGAAGACAAACTTGCGTTCCGCTTTGAGCAAGAACCAGACGAAGGCAATGCACTAGGTCAGTTTAAGTTTATGTTTCCCAATAAAAATGAAATTTACTTGCATGACACACCATCGAAACACCTGTTTCGTGAAGCCGATAGAGCCTTTAGCTCTGGATGCGTTCGCTTGGAAAACCCAATGGAATTTGCCCAAGAAATAACCAAAGGCAGCAAACAATTCAATGAGATGAACAACGCACTGCAAACAGCCAGCAACACAGTGATCAGCCTACCGAACTACATTCCGGTTTACTTGGTGTATTTTACCGTGGTTCCCAACGCAAATGGCATGCTGGAGTTTCGCAATGACATTTATGCAAGAGACACTTTAATGGAAGAAGCAATGGGATATTCCGCCATAGACCCAAGAGAGTCTATTTAATAAAGAGGTTATTTCATAATATTTAAGACACATTAAAAATCAAAAGCCCTATAAATCTGATTTATAGGGCTTTTTAAGACAGCTAACAGAACATAAGTTATTTAACCATAATACACACTGTTACTTCTTCACGATCATGATAAAGGTGTTTTACTTGATATTGATAACTTACACCTGCCTTTCTCAACAGATCTTCCATCAACTGAAGACATAAAGACACTTCTTGATAACGCTTTTTCATGGGCAATTTCAAATTAAAAATAGCCCGTCTTGTCCAACCACTTGCCAGCCATTTTGCCATCAATTCCGCTACTTTAATTGGACGCTCAACCATGTCACATACCAACCAGTCCACGGTATAAGGTGGCTCATACTTAAAGCCATCTGCCTTTTCGTGCTGAACCAAACCAGAAGACATCAGCTCTTTCTGCATCGGACCGTTATCAATGGCAATAACCTGAATCCCCTTCTTAACAAATTGATACGTCCACCCTCCTGGAGCCGCGCCTAAATCCACCGCCGTCATACCCTCAGCCAAATCACTTTCACGTGTCCGCTCAGGGACAAATTGCAGTAACGCTTCTTCTAGTTTTAGCGTCGATCGACTGGGCCCTGCCGCCGGAAAACGCAACCGACGTATCCCCATAGGAAATTCACTACGGCAAACAGCATAAGACACACCCAAGTAAGCATTTTCGCCATCCAACATAAAGACGTGATGACGCACACCAACAGCCTTATTACGCAACACTCCTGACTTCTTCCAACCTTCCCGCAATGGCTTCTCAAGTTTTTTAATCAGATTAGATAAAGCCTTAGCCTCATTGGTGTCAGCCGTTTCTATGCAAATATCCTCAGCCAATGGTAATTCACGAGCGGCCTGAAGCAAGGACTCTACTCGTCCCCCTTGCTCCAATTCAATGACATCGTTTACTGCAATAATCTGACGTGCAAAAATAAGACGATTAAAGTTCAACTGCTGTATCAACACCTCACCAGCGTCGGCTTGGTCAAAGTTATACACAACGTAGCCAGCATCAGGAATTACCTTAGCATAACCGTAAAAGCCCTTATTATTTGCGACGTCTGACAACTCTGCCGCACAATCTTTTTCAAAACCTTGACGGCAATAAACCAAAACATTTTTCATTACAATTCCTTCTCAAATAGGCGTTCAACCTACCGAGTTATATTAATTACTTTCTAGAGGGCCATTTTAATAACGACTCATCTAACTGAGCCGAAACAAAAGCACACAATTCCGGCGAAAAATGCACCCCAAAGCTAGGCGAGCTAACAAAATGCATGACTTCGCCCTGCCAATTAAACTGCAAGGAGTAAGCATGCAAATACCCACGATCAGCCTCTTCTCCACCATACCTAAGATCCCCTAAAATGGGCGACCCAAGACTCTTTAGCGCGACACGAATCTGGTGAGTTTTCCCGGTCAACGGCCGAACCAAGAACACCCTATTCCCTTGAAAAGACAGAGAAAAAAACTGCGTGATCGCTAAATTTTCCTTTTCGTTGGTTAACTTCCACTGCCCCCTTCTGCTCGGTGCCATACCACCCGCAATCGTGCCTTGTTTTTTCCTTGGTTTTTTAGAAGACAACGCCAAGTAGCGCTTTTCCATTTCATGCTTTTCAAACATTTTACCAAACACAGCAGCCGCGTCAGCATGGCAGGCAACAATCAACAACCCTGATGTCATTTTATCTAAACGATGTACAGGGTAAAAAGTACAATCAGGATAGGAATTGGCCAGTGACTGCATCACCCCCATCCCCTCAGACTCCGCATGAAAACTCATGCCTGCGGGCTTTTCGATAACCCAATAGTCATCACTACGGAACAATACTTGGAGCAAAACAGCCTCATCACGAATAAATAAAGGAAAAACCGAGTAGCCAACAAGTTTATCCACAGAGAAAGTGGACAACTCATATGTCAACAAAAAAGAAACAACTATCGCTAACTTTGATAATTCGACTGCACAGAGAGCCTATTGCGACCACTGCGCTTAGCATCATACAAGCCCTTATCGGCTTGCGCTAATATCTCTTCATAGCGGGAAACACTGGATTCTATTGACGCCAACCCCACACTGATGGTGACTGGAATAACGATGCCATGCTCCGTCTCGATCAGCATGTCTTCGACCGACTGCCGCATACGCTCCATGATTCGCTCCGCCTCATTTAGACTTGTACTGGGCAGTATGACGATAAACTCCTCTCCACCGTAACGACCAATTCTATCTTGAGGACGTATGACTGAGGCCATCACACTCGACACTTTGCTTAACACTAAATCACCCGCCTCGTGCCCAAAAGTGTCATTAATCTTTTTAAAATGATCTAAATCGACGATAGCAAACACACAAGACTCTCGATTAATCACCGAGTCCGCAAAAATATTCACCGCGTCGGCCAGTACTTTTCTTCGATTAGACAGCCCCGTCAGTTCATCCTTTTCGGCCAAAATCCGCAAATGACGATTCACTGACTTGAGCCTATTCATAACAAGATGAATCACCATAGCAAAGTAAAACGACACGGCGAAGAACACCAATACAATCACGATATTTTGATCTGCACTGGTAAGGTAAAGGCCTCTTGTGTCTAAGAGCTCACAAGCAAAAAACAACAAAACAGAAAGGCAGACGATCCAATATTTAGTTGATCGCTGATCAGAACGAAAAACCACAAAAGAGTACGCAATGACGTTGACAAAAAGCCAATGAAGCCCACTATTTGTCCCAAAGTAAAACAAACTAAGAATACCAATCTGCACAATCTTAATAGTTGGCATTAGCAGTTGCGCACGATAGAAATATCCTCTGTAGTTATAACGCAAACCAATCAAACCTAAGAGCAATCCAGCAAAAGAAAAAATCGCAACAGAAGGCATGCAACGAAATGCAAATACAACCACCATCAGCACCGAGCTAATGCAAAACATCATGTAAGAAAAATTCACCACATGCTTTTGATTAAGATCATTCCCAATCTCATCTTCAAAGCCGAGATTCAAAAGTTTTTCTATGATTTTTTTTATTGAAGAAAACACTATACCCCGCACTTATTATCCATGTTAAAAAACGCTAGAAGATGCTTGCCACTTTTATTCGCAAAAAATCAGGCTTCTAAAACGTGGGAGACAAACCTTGTATTCTACCGAATATATACCACCTTTTCTATTCATTCGAACACTGAATTCCTTTTCACGAGAAAAGATTATTCTCCATAAAGCGGCTGCAATCTTAGAGACAAGCCTGTCTAATTTTCGTATTCTCTGCACCAAAGTTTGCCTCTCTATTGGCATGAATATTGATTGAACAAAATACGCAGACAGAGCAGTGGTGAGAAAAGCTTAACTAATCGGTCAAATATAACAACACCAACCGACTAACGCCCCATAAAAAGGCATAAAGAGATCAATAACAGTGCAAAAAATCGTTTATCCAACCTTAAACCACAAGGTAGCGGCACATTGAAAACACATAACTCAATATCACGCCTTGAGCTTGCTAACATCACTAAGCAATACCCAGGCTGCCTTGCTAATGACAATGTCAGTCTTATTCTCATGCCGGGAGAAATTCATGCATTACTAGGCGAAAATGGCGCTGGTAAAAGCACTTTAGTGAAGACTATTTATGGCGTAGTTGCACCAGATAAAGGCGACATTATTTGGGATGGCAAAGAAGTCAGCATCAAATCACCTTCCATGGCCAGAGATTTGGGTATTGGAATGGTGTTTCAACACTTCTCTCTGTTTGAAACGCTGACCGTAAGCGAAAATATTGAGCTGTGTTTAAGCAAACATCAACTCAATAAAATTGGAGATTTAGCTGCTCGAATTACCCAATTATCAACCGAATATGGCTTAAACGTTGATCCAAGCCGTTACATACATTCCTTATCTATTGGCGAAAGACAACGAGTGGAAATCATGCGTTGCCTTGTGCAGTCGGTAAAACTGCTCATTTTAGATGAACCCACCTCCGTCTTAACACCACAGGAAGTCGCAGGGCTATTCGATGTATTGCGCACACTATCAAAAGAAGGCTGCAGCATTCTTTTTATCAGCCACAAACTTCATGAAGTGACAGAGATCTGCCATAAAGCCACGATTCTTCGTGGCGGAAAAGTAGTTGATACCTGCATTCCCAACGAAGAAACGCCAGCGACGATTGCCAAAATGATGGTGGGGGATCTCGCAGAGCAAGAGGCGGGCTACACCAAGGCTGAAGGAAAAACCGTTGTATTCAGTGTAAATAATTTATCGCTTCCTTCTAAACAGCCTTTTGGCACAACACTCAAAAATATCAACCTTGACTTAAAAGCGGGGGAAATACTGGGGATTGCAGGCGTAGCAGGCAATGGTCAAGACGAGTTAATGGCGATTATTAGCGGCGAAGATACCCGTAATGTGAAACAAACTATATCGCTAAACAACCTCGACATAGGCCATTTACATGCAGGAGAAAGAAGAAAACTTGGCATGGCGTACGTGCCAGAAGAACGGTTAGGTCGCGGCGCTGTACCAGACATGAGCCTGACAGAAAACACCCTTTTAACTCACAGCGAAGGGTTTATTAAAAACGGGTTAGTGCAATGGCAGAGCATCAAAGACTACACCAAAGACCTCATTACGAAGTACAAGATAAAATGTCATGGTGAGTTTTCAGAAGCAAAAAGCCTAAGTGGCGGTAATTTGCAAAAATTTATTATGGGACGAGAAATCGGTCAAAACCCAAAAATTTTGATTTGTGCACACCCAACGTGGGGAGTAGATGTGGGAGCAGCCCTCGCTATTCACCAAGCGTTATTACAACTTCGTGATAAAGGCGCGGCTATTTTGCTCATCTCAGAAGATATCGATGAGTTATTTTTATTGGCAGACAGAATGGCTGCCGTTTGCAACGGTCACTTATCCCCCTTGGTCAAAACAGAGCACACCAACATAGACCAGATTGGTCAGTGGATGGCGGGCACTTTTATTAACAACACATCGGCTCACACACAAGAACAAGAGGCCAAAGCATGATCCGTATTCAAGCTCGCACTGAGCCAAGTTCATTAATGAAGGTCGCCTCTCCACTGTTGGCCATTTTGCTAACCTTAATATTTGGTAGCATTCTCTTTTCAGCCATTGGCAAGTCACCATTACAAGCACTACAAGTCCTGCTCATCGCCCCATTGGCAGACACTTACAACATAGGGGAAATGTTCGTAAAAATGGGGCCCCTTCTACTGTGTGCGGTTGGCCTTTCGTTATGCTATCGCGCTAACATGTGGAATATCGGCGCAGAAGGACAATTGCTCGCTGGCGCACTAGGCGGCTCGGCCATGGCTCTTTACTTCATTGATTCCGATTCCGCCATTGCTTTACCCGTTACCCTGCTCGCAGGAATAGCCTCGGGTATGATTTGGGCCGCTGTCCCTACTTTTTTAAAGTTACGCTTCAACTCAAATCTTATTTTAACCACCATCATGTTTAACTACATTGCCCTGTATTTATTAATCTGGGCAGTACACGGTCCATTGAGAGATCCGCAAGGCTTTGGTTTCCCAGAATCCGCCATGTTTACGCAAGCTACACTGCTGCCAACCTTATTTGAAAGCAGCCGAATTCATCTAGGCATCGTTTTCGCTATTCTCTCTGGCATAATTGGCTGGTTTATCTTGAGCAAGACCCACTTAGGCTTTCAAATACGAGTGTTTGGGGCGGATGAACCTGCGGCAAGGTACGCAGGCTTCAACAGCAAGAAACTAAGCTGGTTAGTTATGTTATTTGCAGGCGCACTGGCAGGACTGGCAGGGGTCAGTGAAACCACAGGACCGATTGGACAATTGGTGCCAAACGTTTCACCTGGCTACGGTTATTCCGCCATTATTGTGGCCTATTTAGGCAGACTTCACCCTATAGGAGCCATTATTGCAGCAATTTTTATGGCCGTAATTTATATGGGTGGAGACTTGGCTCAAATCGAAATGGGCATTCCTGTTGCCGTCGTCAGCATGTTCCAAGGGGTATTACTTTTCTTCCTCTTAGCCTGTGATTTTTTCATTAATAACCGCCTCAGCTTTTCAAATCAAGCGACAAACTAGGAGCACATTTTGGACTCAGATCTTATCGTACAAATCTTGTTTGCTGCAGTAAAAACAGGCACGCCACTGCTGTTTATTGCCCTAGGAGAAGTGATTTGTGAAAAATCAGGCATATTAAACCTAGGCCAAGAAGGCATGATGCTCATGGGCGCTGTGGTCGGTTTTTTGGCCGCTTACAGTACTGGAAATATGGGATTTGGTGTGCTTGCAGCCATGTTAATGGGCAGCATCATGAGCCTAATTTTTGCAGTGCTAGTGTTGCAACTTGGCGCGAATCAAGTGGCAACAGGGCTTGCTTTAACCATTTTTGGCACTGGCTTAAGTGCTTTTGTCGGAGCCGGTTTTGTCGGACAGACTATTCAGGGCTTTCCGCCTATTGCGATCCCCTTTTTATCCGACATCCCTTACATAGGACGCATTCTTTTTAGTCACGACATTTTAGTGTACTTCTCTTTTGGCATGACAGCAGTGCTGTTTTACGTGGTCAATAAAACCCGTATTGGCCTAACACTCAAAGCCGTCGGTGAAAATCCTAATGCCGCGAACGCCATTGGTATTCCAGTGCTCAAAGTGCGCTACTTAGCCATCATGTTTGGCGGTGCTATGGCAGGGATTTCTGGTGCTTACATGTCACTGGTTTATACACCAATGTGGGTCGAAAACATGACCGCTGGTCGAGGCTGGATTGCGCTTGCTTTAGTCGTCTTTGCTTCATGGCGAATTGGACGCATCATGCTTGGCGCGTATTTATTTGGTTTAGCGAGCATCATGCATTTGGTTCTGCAAGGCATGGGGTGGTCTATTTCACCCAACTTGCTTGCTATGCTGCCTTACGTTGCCACCGTCATTGTGATGGTCATCATCAGCGCCGATCATTTTAAAGAAAAACTGCTTGCACCGCGTTCACTGGGCAAACCATTCGACCCAAGAAACATGGCGTAACAAGGTCATTAACCATTACTTCACTATTGAAGACAATAAAGCCTTAGGGCACAAAAGGAGCGAGAAATGAAACTGAAAAGTTTGCTGGTTAGTTTGGGGCTTATAGCGGGTGCTGTGACAGCCCATGCAGAAGAGCCTTTAAAAGTTGGCTTTATCTACGTCGGCCCCGTTGGCGACCTAGGTTGGAGTTATGAGCATGACATGGGGCGTAAAGGTCTAGAAGAATATTTTGGCGACAAAGTAAAAACAACGTTTGTTGAGAACGTTCCAGAAGGGGCGGATGCTGAGCGTGTTATCACTCAGTTAGCAAAAGCTGGAAATGATCTTATTTTTACAACGTCTTTTGGCTTTATGAACCCCACCGTCAAAGTCGCAAAGCGTTTCCCTAATGTGAAATTTGAACACGCGACAGGCTATAAACTGGATAAAAACCTAGGCACTTATGTGCTACGTACCTATGAAGGACGTTATATCTCTGGCGTGGCAGCAGGAATGATGACCAAAACCAATACCATTGGTTATATTGGTTCTTTCCCAATCCCAGAAGTTATCCGTGATATCAACGCCGCTTACATGGGTGCCAAAAGCGTTAACCCTGACGTCAAAATGAAAATTGTTTGGGCAAATACTTGGTATGATCCAGGTAAAGAAACCGACGCTGCAAACGCCCTCATGGATCAAGGCGTCGATGTCATGCTTCAGCACACTGACAGCCCTGCGCCTCTTATTGCGGCAGAAAAGCGTGGCTTGCGCGCCATAGGCCAAGCGTCGGATCAAAGTAAATTCGCACCCGATGCTCACATTTTTTCAGTACGTGATGATTGGACGCCTTACTATGTCAAACGCGTACAGGCGGTCATGGATGGCACTTGGGAAGCTCAAGATTTTTGGGGTGGATTCCAAGATGACATGTTAACACTTGCATCCATTAACCCAAATTTACCGGCTGATGTGAGAGCAAAAATTGATGCCACTCACGACGCTATTAAATCAGGTGCATTCAAGCCCTTCACTGGCCCTATAAAAGATAACAAAGGGAATATCGCTGTAGCAGCTGATCATTCATTAACCGACGTAGAATTAGCTCAGGTTAACTGGTATGTAGAAGGCATTACCGACGAAATCCCACGCTAATCCTTTCGCAGCAATTTTTTATATACGGCCAGCCCGGCTGGCTGTATATTTCCCTTTTTTTAAGCAACACTCACAAAACACTGCCAGCCATTCTTTTTCATCTTCTGCTTTATCGCTTTATTTAAGAATTAAAGGCACAGCAACAAAAGGTAACTCTATGGAAACACTGATCGAACTCTCAAAGAAAATGCCCAAAACCGAACTTCATTTACACATTGAAGGCACCTTTGAACCAGAACAGATGTTTGCCATCGCTCAACGTAATCAAGTTGTATTGAAATACCATACCGTAGAAGAATTAAAAGCCGCTTATCAATTTACTAATCTACAAGATTTCTTAGACTTGTATTACCAAGGCATGTCGGTGCTGCTTCATGAGGTCGATTTTTATGACCTCACCATGGCGTATTTAGAAAAAGTCCATAGCGAAAACGTTGTGCACGTGGAGATCTTTTTTGATCCTCAAGGCCACCTTTCTCGTGACGTCCCTTTTGATAGACAAATCAACGGCATTTATAACGCTCTCAAAGACGCAGAAAAAAAATGGGGTATGACGTTCAAACTTATCATGTCCTTTTTACGACACCTAAGCGAAGAAAGTGCCTTCGACACACTAGAGTTGTCCAAACCTTTTTTACATTTGATAGATGGCGTTGGTTTAGACAGTTCTGAAGTAGGCCATCCACCCGAAAAGTTCTTGCGTGTTTTTGAAGCCTGCAAAGACCTTGGCCTAAAAATTACCGCCCATGCGGGAGAGGAAGGACCACCAGAGTACATTTGGCAAGCCATTGATCAAATCGGTGTCGACAGAATAGATCATGGCAATCGAGCGCTGGAAGACGACAAACTCATTGAAGAAATCAAAAAGCGCAGCCTAACGTTAACAGTATGCCCTTTATCCAATTTGAAACTTTGTGTCGTTAATGACATGAAAGACCACCCGATTAAAACCATGTTAAAACTTGGCCTGAACGCCACGGTCAATTCAGACGACCCAGCGTATTTTGGCGGTTATATGAACGACAACTATGCAGCATTAATTCGCCAGACAGGCATCAGCAAAGAGGAATTATTGCAATTAGCAAAAAATGGTATTACTGGCAGCTGGATGGAAGACAAGCAAAAAGAACGATACTTGCAAGAGCTAACCTCTCTGTTCGCTTAAGTCGCATTTTTCCAACACATCGACTAAAAAGCGTATTCGAAATAATCACACTTTTTAGTCAATGTGTTAACATTGCGTTTTTATAAGCTCGAGTCCCTGCTATGTCAAATGCCATCCTTCTTGATAACACTTTCTACCGCCTAACAAGCAGCCAACGCTATGATCATGTCATTAGTCTTATCAAAAAAGGCTCCTCTGTTTGGACGCTAGCGGATTCCGAAGGCTGTTTGATTATTGACCTTGGCAGTGACAAAGTATTGCCTATTTGGCCTAATGAAACATTAGCGTTAGCTTGGGGAGAAAAAGAGTATCAAGGCTTCGCCACCCTGGAGATCAACGCTGAGGATTGGGCTGCTAAATGGCTTCCTGGCATGCAAGGCGATCATTTTTTTGTTGGCATTGCCCCAAACCTTGCAGGTGAATGCATTGTTGCTTCCGCTGAAGAACATGCAGCCGATTTAAACCGTTAACTTTACGCTTTAACCTAAGATAAACACGCCGTGAATTTTCAATTAAAAAGTCTTCCATGCGAAGATAGAAAATTAAAAATGCGTCGAAACAAGCTAACACACTTTGCTGTGTGTGTTAGCTTGTTTGCTGTTTTTCTTATTTATTTTGGTCCGCTTTTCTCTCAAATAAGCAATGCTCTTGCACCCCAATCAAGCATGATGCAGATGGGGAGCGTGTCAATGAACATGCACGCCTCAGGGCACGACCATGCCCAAATGCTTTTAGAGCAAAGCAAAGACAAGCAAGTAGCAATTGTCTCTGCCCACATCAGTCATCATGGACATCACAATCATGGTGAAAGCGCAAACCTTCTAGAGGCTTGTGGTTACTGTTCCCTACTGTTCCATTTAAACTGGATAGATGCCAAAACCTTTGAGCTCATCCCGCTAACACAAGAACGTTACCTAAACAGGGTAACGACGCCTATTTCGCACAAATATAATGTGCCCTTCACTTCCATTCTCCCCAGAGCACCACCAACCATTTCGGTCTAATTCTCAACACAATATCGAAAAAATGACACTGCCAATTCAGGTTCGCCATAGAACCAGAAAAGTTGTGCATGTCTTTAATAATAATGGAAAAGTGAGCGTTTCGCTCAGAGGCGTTGTTTTGCCCTTTTCCACCAAACGAGAAATAAATAATGTCAATAAAAACCAATAGCAAGACGTCCGAGTCTTCTTCAAATGCTATGTTGCTATTAATTACACGACTACACTTCTACATTGGTCTTTTCATCGGGCCTTTTATTTTTGTGGCCGCCCTTACAGGGACGATTTATGTGATTACACCGCAAATAGAAAACGCCCTCTATAAAGATGTATTGACCACACAAAATATAGGAGAAAGCCAACCGCTTTCCTTACAAATCGCGGCCGCAAAATCGTCTCTGCAAAGTGATTTGACATTGTTTGCTGTTCGCCCAGCACCAGAGCTTGGCGATACGACGCGTATCATGTTTTTAGATGAAACAGCACAACATTCCGGTGCTAGAGCCGTGTTCATTGACCCCGCCACTCTTGAAGTGAAAGGTAATTTACCGGTTTATGGAACAAGCGGCGTTTTACCACTTAGAACCACTATAGATTTTATGCATCGGCAACTTCTTTTAGGAGAAGTTGGACGCTATTACAGTGAACTGGCTGCTTCTTGGTTGTGGATTGCAGCACTTGGCGGAGTATTTTTGTGGTACAAAGGAGGGAAAAAAAACAGCGCTGCGTTTGCCATTAGAACAGAGCATCTTCGTAAACGTAGACGTCACTATCAATTAGGATTGTTCCTGTTTGTCGGTTTAGTCTTTGTTTCTATTACAGGGCTAACTTGGTCAAAATGGGCTGGAGACAATATCAGCACATTGCGCAATAGCATTGGCTGGGTCACACCGTCAGTCTCACAAGACCTCACAACCATAGATCACAATATGATGATGTCTGACGAACATGCCGATCATCTAAATCATTCAAGTCACCATAATATGCCGCCAAAGAAACCAGCAGCAGAAAAATTTGAAGATGTTGATGCTCTATTTGATGGGGTTTTGAAAGCAGCAAGAGACGCTGGAATCGATGCCAATAAATTGGAAATCAGACCATCATCAACAAAAGACAAAGCATGGAGGGTCAGTGAAATAGATCGCTCTTGGCCAACGCAAGTCGACAGCGTCGCCGTTGATGCGAGTACTATGACAGTGACTAGCCGCGCGGATTTTGCCACCTTCCCGATTGTTGCCAAGCTGATTCGCTGGGGCATAGATGCGCACATGGGCGTCCTATTCGGTGTTATTAACCAAATCATTCTGACATTTTTTGGGCTTTCTTTGTGCCTTATGATTATTTGGGGCTATAAAATGTGGTGGATACGACGTCCACAGGCCGGATCCACATCCAAGCCTTTACTGCAGGCTTGGGGGAAACTGTCATCCACTCAAAAAGTCATTACGGTATTAATCGCCATAGCACTGGGTTTAAGCATGCCTGTTATGGGGGTTAGCTTAATCGCCTTTCTACTCATTGACGCTTACCGTTGGAAGCGCCAATAAACTCGCACAAACTCAACAGTGATTGAGCCTTCTTGGCTCGATCACTGTTTATTCACTCTGCCGATACTCTAATGTTCATTTAGTTCTGGCTTTTTCTGGTCTCTCTATGGGTTATCAGTAAAATACACGCTCTTAATTCATCAACATCAGAACATGTATTTTATGGACACGCAGTCTCTTGAAACACTCACAGAACAGGTTTTATCCAAATTAGCTCAGCAGCCAAAGGGCGCGCTGCGCCTATTTCATGGCCGAGGACGCTGCTTTACGGGGTTGGAGCAAATCACTGTCGACTGGCTTGAAGGACAAGTATTGATCGCTCTTTTCAAAGAACCAACGCCTGATGAACTAGACACATTCAATGAAGAAATCATCAGTTGGACAAGAAAAGCAGAATGGCGCGACAGCAAAGCACAATCGCTATTACTCCAACACAGAAGCCGAGATAAATCGCCAACCGAATGTCTTTGGGGTGATTATCAAAAACGTCAGGTTGTAAATGAAGAAGGGCTTATTTTCCAGCTAGATCTTGGTAAAAACCAAAATTCAGGACTGTTCCTAGACATGCGATACGGACGACGCTGGGTCAGGGAAAACAGTCAAAATAAACGTGTATTGAATCTATTTGCCTATACCTGTGGTTTCTCGATAGCCGCCATAGACGGCGGAGCCGATTTTGTTGTCAATTTGGATATGGCAAAAGCCGTTTTAAACAGAGGCCGAGAAAATCACCGACTAAACCAACATGATCTAAATAAAGTAAAGTTCTTCGATCATGATATTTTTAAGTCTTGGGGGAAAATCAAAAAATACGGTAAATATGACCTTATCATCGTTGATCCTCCTACATTTCAACTCGGCAGCTTTGCGCTAACGAAAGATTATCAAAAAATATTGCGCCGCTTACCTGAGTTATTAACTGAAAATGGTCAAGTACTTGCCTGTGTCAACGACCCAAACATTCCTGCGCAATTTTTAATTGATGGCATGGGTGATGAAGCACCACACTTAGAATATCAATATCGACTCGCTAATCCTCCAGAATTTTTGGATATCGATATCGAAAGCGGACTAAAAGCACTTATATTTCAGAAAACACCTGATAAAGAAGTTAACTAATTAAGGAAATAACAATGGCTAAAACAACTGTCACATTCGAATATGAGAAAGAAACTAAAAACAGCGTACGCTATCAAGAAGTACCAGAAGAAGGAAAAGCCCCCATCATGGGAACGCTGTATGTACAAAAATGGTTTGCTGGCAACTGCAAGACGCTAGAAATCACCATAGAGAAAAAAGATTAATTCATCATGTTACTAGATAGTAATAAGACCTTATTACTATCTAAGTGCTTTATTTTACTTGCCAAAATGGTCATCTAATCGGCAATACATTCCCTATTATCGTTCCAACGCAAATACAAGCCAACGCAATAACAAGCCCTGCGGTTATCTTCTCATCAAATAAAGGTATGGCAAACATACTGGCCAACAAGGGCACAATCGCCATGAGTGCTCCCATCTTGGTAGCCCCTAAGATATGCACCGCTTTCCCGTAACAGACAAACTGCACTGCAATCGCCATAATAGCCTGATAGAACGCTTGCAATGCTATCATTTCGTATGGCACACCTTGAAATGCCTGTGGTAACTGAGTGAAATAATAAGGAGTAAAGACCAACGTAGTGGTAGTAATAACGCCCAACGTTGCATGCCATGGAGGAAACTTCCAGCGCCGTAACAACACAGTAAAAACACCCCAGAAAAGACATGCCACTACAAAACTAATGTCACCTACCCAATAAGATGCACTTGATAACAAGGTTTCAAATAATAATATCAAAATACCTAAGCTGCTAATCCCGATGCCCATCCAAGAAAAACGAGAGTGCCTTTCACCCGCAACAAAATAAGCAAGCACAGCAATCACAATAGGCATTAATCCTGGCAGCAGTAAAGCAGCGTGCGTCGCTGGAGCGGATTGAAAACCATTAAAAACAGAAAGTGAATAAGCTAACCCTCCCATCGAACCTAGCAACAGCATTTTTCGCTGAAAGATAACTTTACGCTGAACCCAAATGAAAGGAAAAAAGACAAAAAATGCAGTACCAAAGCGAACCATCATCATATCAGGCAAAGATAATGAAGCCAAAGCACCCGCTCGAGAAATCAATATAAAACCGGTCCATATTAAAATCGAAATAACGGCAAAAAAATAACCTTTCATCATATTTTCATGGCCTAACAGTGAACGAAATTTCATATTAATGAGCCTTATGATGAAAAAAAGGACAGTATATCTATGACATCCTTTCAAAAACAACGGTAAAAACAGGTTTTTCCTGTTAATCCTTCGACTCTAAATGCTTTTCATTTTTAAATACACTTATAAAATGTGAAAAAAATGTCATTGACCTTTTTTATACCCAATACCTCCTATATTGCAGACTCTGTCTATTTTTGAGTCGCACACCATGACACAAACAAAATCACCATTAATACGCCTGCTATCACCTCTCAAGCCGTATCTATTGTTTTTAGTTATTACTTTATTCTGCTTGTCACTGAGCCGTTTGCTGTTAATGGTCTGGAAATACGAACGAATTGACAGTGTTAGTGATTGGTTCACAATACTGGGCTTCGGCTTACGTATTGATATTGCATCCATTTCATACGTTACAGGCATCCCAGCTGTCATCAGTTTATTGATTTCAGGCATACCTTATATCAACCGCATTTGGGATTTTTTTACTCGAATCTGGTTAACCTGTACCTTTGTTTTATTAATATTTATGGAGCTATCAACGCCAGCTTTTATTGAAGAGTACAGCCTAAGACCTAACCGTCTTTTTGTAGAGTATTTGCTCTATCCTAAAGAAGTGTTCTCTATGCTGATTGAAGGTCATAAGATTACCCTGCTTACAACCACTCTACTCACCACTCTGATTGTGATTTTGGCATATCAGTTTTTTCGCAAGAAAAGCATAGCTAACCAACCACAGCCTAAGTGGTTCGAACGTCCAGTATTAGTCGTTATCATTTTCTGTCTTGCCTTTCTTGGCGCTCGTTCAAGCTTACAGCACAGACCAATCAACCCAAGCTATACGGCATTTACGAATGACCCTTTAGTCAATAGCCTAACATTGAACTCGACCTATTCCCTGCTTTACGCTATCAGCCAAATGGCTGGCGAAGTAAGTTCATTTGAGCTCTATCCGAAGATGGATCAAGACAGAGTGACCGGCGAAATACACAAAGCAATGGGGATTGAGAAAAGCCAGTTTACCTCAGCAGAATTACCAACTTTACACAAACAACAAGCAACTCTGCATTTTGATCGCCCAAAGAATCTCGTTATCATTCTTGAAGAAAGCTTAGGAGCACAATTCGTTGGTAGCTTAGGTGGACTTCCTTTAACACCAGAATATGATAAATTGGTGCCTGAAGCTTGGTCATTCAATAATTTGTACGCCACCGGAACACGCTCCGTTCGTGGTATAGAAGCGGTGATCACTGGCTTTGTTCCCACGCCTGCAAGAAGCACAGTAAAGCTGCCTAACTCACAAACCAATTTTTTTACCATTGCCAAACTGCTTGCCAAACAAGGCTACGACACCAATTTTATCTATGGTGGTGGTGCCCATTTTGATAATATGAAAACGTTTTTCTTAGGCAATGGTTTTAACTCTATCATCGAAGAAAAAGACTTCATCAACCCAGAATTTATTGGCTCTTGGGGCGTAAGCGATGAAGATCTTTTCACAAAAGCCAATGAAGACTTTATTCAGAAATCAAAAACAGGGAAGCCTTTTTTTAGTTTAGTCTTTAGCTCATCCAATCATGACCCTTTCGAATTTCCTGACAATAAAATTGAGCTATACAACACGCCAAAAGCGACACGTGAAAACGCTGTAAAATACGCGGATCATGCTATCGGGCACTTCTTTAGACTGGCAAAGCAAGAAGACTACTGGAAAGATACCGTTTTCTTAGTCGTTGCCGACCATGATGCCCGCACCACTCGGTCTGAATTAGTGCCAATCCCAAGCTTTCACATACCCGCTTTAATCATAGGCGATGGGATAAAACCTAAAAATGACAGTCGATTGGCCAGCCAAATAGACTTAGCACCAACGCTTTTGTCATTAATTGGTGTGGATTCCGAACACCCAATTATTGGCCAAGACTTTACAAAAGTCGGTGATGATTATTCAGGAAGGGCAATCATGCAATTCAATGAAAACCAAGCGTTTTTAAAAGATGGAAAAGTGGTCATTTTACAGCCTAAAAAACCACCTACTGCCTTTACTTACTTAAACTCAACCCTTGTACCAACTAATGACCTCAGTGAGGATTTAATCAACCAAGCCATCGCGCATCCATTGCTGGGGACTTGGCTATACAATGAAAAAAGATACGACATGATGAGAACAAAAGAGCATTAACAAACCGGTTAAATAAACAGGCATATTCATCACAAAGGAGGTACAGACCAATGCTCCAACAGAATGTTAATAAACAAATCAGCCGCAGGCGACACTGAGGTTGAACTGCGTTTGACAAGACCAATCGAGCGGTCAATTTTTTGTCCTTTTAGCGGCCTTGAAGTCAGTACAGAAGCACTGCTTAAAGGCATGGCAAGTTTGGGTACAATCGATATACCTAGCCCCATTTCCACTAATCCTAGAGAAGTGGAAAGGTGCTGAACTTCATAAAAACTGTTTAGCTGTACTTGGTCCCTTGCTAAAGATTTATCTAACAAAATTCGGTTACCACTAGCACGCCCAACACTGATTAATTTGTATGGCTCCATGTCTGTCCAAGACACTTCTTCCAACTCGCATAACGGATGATCTTTGCGCAAACACACCACAAATGGATCGTCCAAAAGCGGTGTAAATGACACTTCTGGATGTTGAGCAATGGCCATATTGATCCCAAAATCTGCGTCTCCACGAATAACAGATTCCAAACCATGGTTCGCACTCTCATCTAAAATTTGAATCCGAATACCAGGATAACGCTCATTAAAAACATTGATAACGCTCGGCAAAAAGTAAAAGGCGGCGGTTGGAATACAGGCAATAGTCACCTTCCCTTTTTGCTGAGAAGCCATGTCTTTTATCCCCAAAACAGATAACTCAAAATCTTCCACCATACGTCGAGCTTTTGGCAAAAACTCACGTCCTACGGAGGTTAACCAAGTCTTCCGAGTGGTTCTTTCAAATAATTGAGCGCCCAAAATCGTCTCTAACTTTTGCATGCGTCTGCTCAAAGCAGGCTGCGATAAAAAGGTTAATTCTGCCGCATCATGAAAATTTCCCGTTTCTGCAATGCGTATAAAAATAACCAAATCTTTGAATTCTATTTGATGCACAGCTCACCCCACTGATTCGTTTTACACATCAATTATGGACTATCTTTGCATTTGATGCACGAATATAGGTTATGAGACTTTAGCCGCATGCTCTTACAACAACAAAGGTTTAATAAGAATGTCACAAACCATATCTTGCATCATAATGCGTGGCGGCACTTCTAGAGGTCCATACTTGCAAATTTCTGATCTTCCTCAGGATCGTAGTGCCTGCGCAGACGTTTTGCTAAAAATCATGGGATCAGGCCATGAACTTCAACTGGATGGCATTGGTGGTGGAAATAGCCTCACCAGCAAAGTCGCTATGGTTGGCACTTCTACCCACCCAGATGCTGATGTGGACTATTTATTCGCACAGGTTGGTGTGTTAGATAAAATCGTCGATTTTTCACCAAATTGCGGAAACATGCTTGCTGGTGTTGCTCCCTACGCCATTGAAACAGGATTGTTTCCAGCAAATAAAGGCACAACAACCGTTCGCATTCACAACCTTAACACAGGCAAAATTATTCATTCGACGGTACAAACACCAGAAGGCAAAGTAGAATATACGGGAGACACCGTAATCAGCGGCACCAATTCACCTGGTGCGCCGATTGAATTGACTTTTCTCAATGTTGAAGGCGCTAAAACCGGTAAATTACTACCGACTGGTAATGCCGTAGATAGTATTTATTCAACGGAAGTTACTTGCATTGATGCTGCCACACCGGTGGTTTTAATTAAAGCGAGCGACCTTGGAAAAACAGGAAATGAAACACCAAGCGAATTAGATAACGATACTGAATTTATGAGCCGCCTAGAATCCATCCGTTTAAAAGCAGGCGAACTCATGGGCCTTGGCGATGTTTCAAACTCGGTTATTCCTAAGCCTATTTTACTGTCTCCTGCGAACTATGGAGGCACCGTTAATGCCCGTTATTTTGTTCCTCACAAATGCCACAAATCATTAGCAGTAACTGGAAGTATTGCCATAGTCACAGCCTGCTGCCTTCCTGGCACTGTCGCTGCAAAACTCATCGGTAATAAAGATTCCGAATCTTATTTTACCCTTGAACACCCTTCAGGAAAAATTGAGCTCAATGCTCAACGCAAGGAAGACAATTTATCCGCATTGAATAGCGTATCGGTAATTCGAACTGCCCGAAAAATACTGTCAGGTACGGTTTACCTAAATTAACTATCAATACAACAATAACAAACGTATTGAATATTCATAAAAACAAGAAAGGAAAAAATCATGAAAAAACTTTCCAAGCTCTTAGGCGTTTCCATCCTATCTGTTGGCTGTTTACTGTCTTTACCAGCAAAAGCGCAGGAAGTAGAACTGCCTTCTACGATTAACTGGACAATACCATTTGGTGTGGGTGGCGGTACGGATGTATGGGCTCGCTTTGTGGCACCGCATCTAACAAAAAATTTACCTGGCAATCCAACAGTGGTGATTAAAAACCAACCTGGCGGCGGCTCTATTACAGGAACAAACTTATTCTTCCAACGTGCAAAAAGCAATGGTGAAGATATTTTAGGAACGTCAGCATCAACATTGTACCCATTTATGCTAGGCGATAAGCGTGTACGCTATAACTTTGATAAATGGATTCCTCTATTGGCTAGCCCTACAGGTGGCGTTGTTTATGTCCAACCAGATCTTGGCGTGTCTTCGGCTGACGATATTAAGAAATTAGATGGCGTAACGTTGCCATTTGGCTCTCAAAGCCCAACGGGCCTAGAACTCCCTGTTTTTCTGGCTTTCGAAATGCTAGGGCTTGATATTAAACCTGTTTTTGGTATGAAAAGTCGTGGGGAAGGCCGTCTTGCTTTCGAGCGCGGTGAAGCCAAAATTGACTTCCAAACATCCTCTGCGTACTTAAGTTCTGCCCTTGATCTAGTGAACAATCAAAAAGCCGTACCTTTGTTTTCATTAGGCATTCTGAATAATCAGGGTAAAATTGTTCGAGATCCTGCCTTTGCTGATCTTCCGACCTTTGAAGAGGTTTATTTTAAAAAATTTGGCAAACAACCTGAAGGACTAGAATACACAGCGTACAAAAAATTCTTGGCGGCAGGCTTTGCTTTCCAAAAAGTAATTTTTATCCCAGCAGATACGCCTAGCGATATTATCAACGCTTACCAAATGTCTATCAGAAAGATGTTAAAAGATCCTGCGTTTATCCAAGACTCTGAAGTACAAGTTGGTCCCTATGAGAACATTGTCGGCATTGATGCAGCGCAATACCTAAGCGAGGCCATCACTGTTTCTCCCGAGTTATACACTTGGATTTCTTCTTGGTTAAAATCAAAATTTGATTATACGCTGTAATTTTGTAGCAGGAGTTATTGTTAATGATTGAGTTCCTCAGCGCCCTAGATCAAATACTGTCGATAACCCACCTCACATATCTAATAGCAGGTGTGCTGGTTGGGCTAGTCGTCGGTATCATTCCCGGACTGGGCGGTATCGCCGGCATGTCTTTACTCTTACCTTTTTTGTATGGGATGGAACCTTCCGTTGGTCTTGGGATGCTGATGGGACTGGTTGCTGTCATTCCCACGGGGGATACATTTACCTCCGTGTTAATGGGGATTCCAGGGTCAAGCTCGTCGCAAGCCACTGTTATGGATGGCTTTCCTCTAGCGAAAAAAGGACAAGCAGCGCGTGCGCTCTCTGCCGCCTTCCTATCTTCAATGATAGGAGGTGTGGTGGGTGCCATTGTATTAAGTGTTTTTATACTCGTCGCCCGTCCTGTTGTATTGGCTTTTTCCTCCGCCGAACTATTTATGCTTACTCTTTTAGGGTTGAGTGTTGTGGCAGCCCTTTCTGGCGGCAATGTTTACAAAGGCTTGGCTGCTTGTGGTTTTGGTCTGCTAATCGGTGCCATTGGTGGGGCGCCTGCTACTGGAGAATTCCGTTTTACAATGGATATTGACTATCTTTACGATGGTATTCCCTTGGTTGTCGTAGGCTTAGGTATTTTTGCTTTACCCGAGATAATCAGTTTACTCGTAAAAAATAGTGCTATCGCCTCTTCGCCAAATAAACTGGGACACGGCTTAAGACAAGGCTTTAAAGACGTGTTTGCGAATCTTCCCCTCGTTGGTAAATCTTCCATTTTTGGTAGCTTAATTGGGGCAATTCCTGGGCTAGGCGGTTCTGTAGTTGATTGGATGACCTATAGCTTTGCTATAAACTCTAGCAAAGACTCGTCTCAATTCGGAAAAGGCGATATCCGAGGAGTCATTGCGCCAGAATCTGCAAATAATGCCTGTGCCTCTGGCAGCATGATTCCTACTATTTTATTCGGTGTACCAGGCTCTGGTGCCGCGGCGGTATTTCTTGGTGGCATGTTATTGCTGGGCATTCAACCCGGTGTATCAATGATCTCGACACACCTCGACCTGACATACACTATTATTTGGTCACTTGCTCTAGCTAACATTCTTGGTGCGCTATTCTGCATTTGCTTCACACGCCCCATATCATTACTCACATACATCAAATTTTCAGTACTAACACCGATTATTTTAACCTTGATACTCTTTGCCGCTTATCAGGCCACACGCAGTCTGGGCGACTTTATTTTCTTGGGTGTTGTCGCCGCTCTTGGCGTCATGATGAAAGGGGCTAATTGGCCCAGACCAGCCTTCTTAATAGGCTTTGTCTTGTCTTCTGGAGCTGAAAATTACTTCTTCCAAAGCATACAGTTCTATGGCTATGAGTGGTTCTTGCGCCCAGGTGTTATTGCCATTGCCGCACTCATCATTGTCGGTTTTGTGCTGCCTCCCATTCTGAAGAGAAGAAAACAGAAAATGAAGCCAGAGCCACTCGCACAAGACAAAGAGCAAAACAGCATGGCCAATACTGTCTCTTGGACAGATTGGGGGATCATCGCTGTTATGGGAGGCTCTGCTACCTATGCTCTTATTAATATCTGGGATGCCTCGACGTTAACAAAGGCCTTCCCCATCATAGCCATTACAATTGTCTTGTTTTCTATTGTCATGATTGTCAGCAAATACATTAGAGAGAAACACACTAAGGTGTCATCAGATCTCGCCATGAATATGGTGTATATTGTCGGCTTTTTTGCCATTGCCTACGGTTATTATCTGTTTGGCTTTATCTCAACAACCTTTGTGTTTTCATTCTTGTTTTTGAAGTACCTAGCAAAAGCGTCCTATGTTCAATCAACCGCAATTGCAATTGGTCTGGTCGTCTTCTTAGTGACAATGGGAAGAGTAATGAACGTAGACTTTCCTGAAGGCCTGTTTGATCCGTATCTATTAAGCACGATTAAAAGCTTTATCTAGGCACTCCCGCCTTGAGTCCCGATGCAGTGTTCTTTGCATCGGGATTTTTTTATAAAATTATCACATCCTAATCTTTTACAAATAGATCTCATTTCTTTTTCATGGTAGATTTGCCCCACTTAGGTGCACTTTTTGTGCGTAATGTTACAAATAGTAAGTGTAAGATTACGCATAATAACCGCGACTATCCCCACAACAGCAGCACCTTAGTGATCAATACAACAACTAAAAAAAGCTCTCAGAGCTAATCTTATCGAGGACTATCTATGCAAGCATTCATTGATTTCTTAAACGGAGTCATTTGGAGCCCTGCCCTAATTTATCTATGCCTAGGCGCTGGCTTATTTTATTCAATACTGACGCGTTTTGCTCAAGTTCGTCACTTTAAAGAAATGTGTTCACTTTTATTCAATTCCAACGATTCAGACAAGGGCATTTCTTCCTTTCAAGCTCTTGCAGTTTCTTTGTCTGGTCGTGTTGGTACAGGTAACATTGCAGGCGTTGCTGCTGCAATTGGTTTTGGTGGTCCAGGTGCTGTTTTCTGGATGTGGGTCGTTGCTTTCTTAGGCGCAAGCACGGCTTATGCGGAATCGACATTAGGTCAACTTTATAAGGTCAGTGAAAACGGCCAATACCGTGGTGGTCCAGCGTATTATTTCGAACGTTGCCTTGGCTGGCGCTGGTTAGGTGTTTTGTTTGCCTTGTCTTCCATTATTGCTTGTGGTGTCTTCTTACCTGGTATTCAAGCTAACTCAGTAGGCAATGCGGTCACACAGATATTTGGTGAAGGCGTGATTGTTTCCAGCTCATTTGGTGAAGTAGGCTCCACTAAATTGGTTGCACTAGCGGTGATCCTGATTGTACTCGCCTTTATTATTTTTGGCGGCATCAAGCGCATTGCAAACTTCACTCAAATCATTGTGCCATTCATGGCAATTGGCTACATTGTAATGGCCTTGATCGTGGTTTTTCTGAATCTAGACAAGGTGCCAGGTATCTTCGGTTTGATCTTTTCTGATGCCTTTACAGCGCAAGCAGGTTTTGGTGCGGCAATCGGTTGGGGTGTAAAACGTGGCGTTTACTCTAACGAAGCCGGTCAAGGTACAGGCCCTCATGCTGCTGCCGCTGCAGAAGTTCAACATCCTGCACAACAGGGTCTGGTTCAAGCATTCTCTGTTTATGTTGATACGCTTTTCATCTGTACTGCTACCGCTCTGATGATCTTGATCACTCAACAATACAACGTGCAAGGTTCACTACCTGATGGCCAATTCATCGTACAAAACGTGGATCCTTCAACCATCATAGCGTCTCCTGCTTTTACTCAGATGGCATTAGCAAGCGTATTTGGTAGTTCAGGCCCTGTGTTTGTCGGTATCGCATTGTTCTTCTTCGCGTTCACGACCATTTTAGCGTATTACTATATTGCTGAAACTAACGTTGCATACCTACGTCGTGCGTTGAACATCAACGTATCATTGACATTCGTAAAATTGCTTATCATGTTCATGGTGGCATACGGCACCGTCAATACTGCAGGTTACATCTGGAACCTAGGTGACGTTGGTGTCGGTCTAATGGCGTGGCTAAACATCATTGGTATTCTGACCATTTTCTTTATGGCCAAACCTACTATGAAAGCATTGCGTGATTATGAAGATCAAAAAGCCTCTGGCGTTACTGAGTACACGTTTAACCCCAAAGCCCTTGGCATCAAAGGCGCTGAATTCTGGGAAAAACGTTACGATGAGCAGCAGGCTAAAAACGCGGCTGACAAATAGTTATTTCGCTTTAAAATACACACTTTGATATAAAAAAGGGTCAGCTGTTTACAAGCTGGCCCTTTTTGTTATTTACACTTCAAGCTTTATCTTTAAAAGTACCTAAGGCTTAATATAAGCAAAACCGTCCGCCTGCTTTTCGATCAACGACAGAACCCCAACAGGCACTACTTTCACATACTCAGGCAGCAAATCGATAGCGATGCCTACCCCATTAAGGGAATTCTGACACACGGAAAACTCAACTCCTTGACGGGATAATTCTTGCATCAAATGGACATGAGTTAATGACGCACTATCATCAAAAACCAACACCGCTTTGGCGTTTGACAGTACCACAATATTTGATGAAGCATTGTCTACCACCTTCACAAGATTGCGTACATTAGCAAGAAGCAATGACCACTTGTCCATCTCATCGATATGAAACACCACATTTACTGATTGCATTAGACCATCCACTCATGCTCAAAAAAACACACTAATTTAGAGATAAAAGACTCACTATAGAAAACAACGCCGCCACGAGCGCATAAGCCAACATAGGGATAATGGTTCTCTTGATAATAAAGCCCTCCTTATTCTTCACACCCAAAATGGTCGACACCGCAATAATATTATTAATGCACACCATGTTACCCATAGCAGCACCGGCCGACTGTAAAGCGAGCACCAATGTAATGGGCAAACCTACTTTCTCTGCAATCCCTAACTGAATCCCACCAAAGGTTAAATTAGACACGGTTGCCGAGCCAGAAAAGAAAGATCCAAGCGCCCCCAGTATTGCCGCCGCGTATCCCCAGCTATCACCTAACAACCCAGCAAACGCTTGAGCCAACAATAACATTGGCGCTTGACTCCCACCCAGCATCATTAAGTTCACCATGGCTAAGGCCCCCATCAAAGATACCATAGGCAAGAGTAAACGCTGCCCCGTGTCTCGCAATGCAGTCAAAACCAATGCCCGTGACATGTCAAATAAGGGAATACACACCAACACCACAAGCAAAAATGGAATCAAGGCGGGAACATACAGACTTTTATATTGCCAACTCACACCAGTCCCCAGAATATTATTAAGGCTAAGCACCAAGGCTTGACTTATTTCAAACTCTGCCGCACCCAACTGCCAGCGCCACAAAGGCAACATGGTATTGAGCACATCCTTTATCCCCCACTGTGGTACACGCGTCACGATCAAGATAACAATCAATAAAGCAAACGGCACAAAAACCTTCACCACACTGCTGGTTTTCATCGCTTTTTCAAGCAATTCAGCCTCAGCAGGCACAGACAAGCCGATACGCTTTTTCGCCAACCATACATTCAACGCCAGTCCAACCGCACCACCAATAAGAGCCGGAAACTCATAACTCCATTGAGCAAAAAAGACATAGGGCAATGTACAAGACAGCACACTCAGTAAAATAAACCCCGTATTTTGACGAATTTCCTGCCATGGAAGTAGAAAACGCAAGGCAATAAAAGGAATAACCAAAGCCGCCAAACTGTTCAGCAAAGCTGTTTGCTTAGCGATGTCCATCAGCTGCGAGTCAGACAAGGATAAGCCCGACAAGCCAAACCAAATGGGTGTCCCAACCGCACCAAAAGACACCGGCACAGAATTCATCACTAGCGCAAACATCGCCACCGGAATGGCAGGAAAGCCTAAACCGACTAAAATAGGCGCCGCAATCGCTGCTGGCGTGCCAAAACCTGATGCTCCTTCCAGCATAAAAGCAAACGCCCAACCGATAATCATCAACTGAGCGACTTTATTGGTGCTGATACTTTTCAACCATTGACTCAACACTGCTTCAGCGCCAGAAAAATGCAATACCCGATTTAACAAAATAGCACCCGCTACAATAGAAATCGGGGTCAATACAGACAAAAAACCTGACAAAACATTCGCCAATACCAAAGCCCGATCAGCTTGGAACAAAAATAACTGAATCAATGCAACCAATAAAGCCGTCATTGGTAAAGCAATGTGAGAAGGCAGCGCATTACGCCTTGTCATTGCCCAAATCAATAACACAATTGGTAAGCCTGCTATGACTGTACTCATCGTCATGCTACCTTTTTTAAAAATGCACAATATTAATAAAGACGTCGTACAAGACTGGAAAAATATCTCAAAAAGCCCTATTGTTTAAAGCTGCACAACACCATTACCACAGAAAATCAGTCACTTAAAAACAGTGTCTTATTTTCTTTTATACTACCGCATAAAGAAAAGAGAACAGGTGACATGAAGCAAAAAGACTTTCGAAAACTGGGCTGCGCTGAATGCTCAACTGGCTGCGACTTGGGTTTCGACTTCACCATGGCATTTCAACCGATTATTAACAGCCAAACCAAAACAGTTTTTGCACAAGAAGCACTTGTTCGAGGCTTAAATCAAGAAGGCGCTTTTCACGTTTTCAAAAACATCAACGATACCAATCGCTATCGATTTGACCAAAGCTGCCGTGTCAAAGCCATTAAGCTAGCGGCAGAACTCGGTGTCCATGACAATAGTTTTTTAAGCATTAATTTTTTACCAAACGCGGTTTATAAACCAGAGCTTTGTATCAGAACGACACTAAATGCGGCGGAAGAGTACAAATTCCCCAAAGAAAAAATCATTTTTGAATTTACCGAAAATGAGCAAATAACCGATAGCACGCATCTTGAATCTATTATTCAACACTACCAACAACAGGGTTTTCTGACCGCTACGGATGACTTTGGCTCAGGTTTTAACGGCCTAAACCAGCTTGCTGATCTTAAAACCGACATCACAAAAATCGACATGGCTCTGATTAAAAATATAGACCAAGACAAAAAACGCCAGATCATTGTGCGTAATTTAGTGAATTTATTTCATGAGCTCGACATGATGGTTGTTGTGGAAGGGGTCGAAACAAAAGCAGAATATCACACGCTACAAGACATGGGAGTCCACCTTTTCCAAGGCTACTATTTCGCTCGACCTAGTTTCGAATCTCTCGCGGAAATCAACTGGGACTAACCAAACGCCCATTGAAAAATTGCCTTCATGGCACACACTTCATCACAAAGTCGACTCACGATCACCAACGTGATCTCTTTGACACACAAACCTTTATCAGCATAGTAATAGAAAGTATCCTTATGTGGAGGATACTTTTACATACTTTCGCCAATTATGTTGTTCTTTAAAGCCCAATACTTCACGAATTTTACGGTTTGAAAACAACGCCTCATGCTCCCCCATTTCCCGGGTGATAGGCACACCAGGAAAAAAACGCGCCACTAATTCTTGAGTGGGAATAATCGCGCCATTGTGATCGTTTCCAGCATTAAAAATTTGGAAGCCCAAACCGTCTTTTTGCAAACATAAATCGACAATTTGACCAAGGTCTCTGGCATCAATATAACAAAATGCATTTCGTCGGCGCACTTGTGGACGCTCGAAGTAATTCGAAAATAACTCAACATATTCATGAGGTTCGACGACATTGCCAATACGCAGCGCATACATGTCAATACCAGACCGACGCTGAAAACTACGTGCGGTTTTCTCGTTTACGACTTTAGACAGTCCATAACTGTCCATAGGATCGACATCGTAGTCCTCTTCTAATGGCAGCGAATGTGGATTGGTTTCACCATCGGAAAAACAAATACCATAGGTTGTCTCTGAAGAAGCAATGACGACCTTCTTAATGCCAAGCTTCACAGCTGCTTCGATCACGTTATAGGTTCCGATGGTATTCACTCGGAAAGTTTCATTATCAGGATTGATCAAGATTCTTGGCACAGCCGCAAAATGTACAACCGCATCAAATGCTGGCACACCTTTGCCAGGCTCTAGCTCATCAAACCCTGCATACGATGTCATCGCATTAAACATCTGTCCAGAATCGGTGATATCAGCAATAAGATTGTCCACTCCAGGAGAGTCTAATGGCACCAAATCAACATTCAATACTCGATGTCCCTGCTCAAGCAAATAAGCAACCACATGCCTACCCGCTTTGCCCGAACCGCCTGTAAACAATATGCGCTTTGGTGTCATATACTTACCTCTATCAATTGGAATGGTTACGAAAAGACTCAACTTCCTTTAGTGTTAAATAACGCCACTGCTCTGTAACAACATCAAGACGAAGATTGCCAATTTGCTCTCGATGCAGAGACACTACACGATTGCCTACCGCTGCGAACATACGCTTTACCTGATGAAATCGACCTTCTGTGATGGTTAATCGTACCTCATGTGGCGCGATCTGTTCCATTGTGGCAGGCAAGGTCAATTTAGCTTCCCCTTGCAGCAGTACACCTTTCAAAAAAGTGTCCGCTACGACTTGTGCGGACTCAGAACTCATGGGCCTAGACAATTGTACTCGGTATACTTTTTGGCACCCATTACTGGGTCGCGTAATATCAAATGACCAGCGACCATCATCTGTCACCAAAACCAACCCCGTTGTATCAACATCAAGACGCCCCACAATGTGCAATTCAGAAACCTTGTCCACATTCAGGTATCGAAACAATGAGGGATACACTTCATCGACATTAGAACACACTGTTCCAGCAGGCTTATGCATGAGGATATAGCGAAAATCACGAGCCTTCAGTCTCTCTCCATTTAACAACACCGTGTTGTTTTCATGTACCTGAGTGGATGCATCCGTCACCACCACACCATTGACTGTCACGTCTTTAGCATGAATGGATTGGATTGCTTCTTGTTTGCAAAGCGCCGTACTTTTACAAAGAAACTTATCAAGACGCATGGTTAAAAGACTTTATTTCTTAACCATTAAATCTTCAAGTTTCAACCCTGTGGCTTTGTGAATGCTACGCCACAAGTAATAAAATATGGCCATCATCATTACCATAGATGGAATGGCAATCATTGGATAACTATACAGAGTCATCTGTCCCAACTCTTCATTGAACGCTTCCGTACCCGCAGGGCTTGTCACAATCCATTTAGCAAGTATGTAATTCATCGTGGCTGAAAAAGCAAAAGAACCAGCAACAAAATAGGTCGCCTTCATCAGCTTACGCTCAAAAATCTTAACACTGTTATTTTCTTCTAACTTCTTTTGGATAGTTTCTACATCCATAATGGCAGCGTTAAACAACAAGGCTCGCACCAGAGGATACGGTGTAAAAGTAGACACCAATACCGCAATTCCTATAATCGCAGGAATTGACGCTTCTTTGATCGCCAACCACTTATTGTCCAACTCAAATAAGCCGATGCTGCCAGTCAACAGCACACTTACTAGCCCTAACAAGGCAATAAAATTAAATTTTCTGTATTTAACCAGCTCAAATAGTCCCCAACCAAGCGGAAAAGCAAGCGCAAGCATAAGACCGCCACTGACGCCTAACTTATCTTCACCGCTTAGCTTCATTAAAATAACAGACGGCAAAATAACACTAACAATAAGGTCCACCATAGGACGTGGTTTATGTGCAGGAGAACTGTTCATAGGTTTACGATTCCAAGTTAAATACAAAAACGACTGATCAAGCCATTATACAGAAAAAAGCCCAATCAATGCTCAGACCTCAAAGATAAACGTTTTGTTCAATGATTATTAGCCTAATCAAATAACGTTGCGACGTTTTTGCGCTATACTGCAGCACATTTGTCTTTTGACAACTCCTAACCCTCTTATGACAACCTGTCCGAGCGCCTATGCCATTTGCAAAACTGGGATTATCCCCCCAACTAATACAAGCTGTTACAGAACTGGGGTACACCACGCCAACCCCCATACAGAAACAAGCCATTCCTCTCATTCTCTCAGGAAAGGACCTCATTGCCACAGCGCAAACTGGCACCGGAAAAACCGCGGCTTTTGTTTTACCCATACTTGAGGGTTTCAACCGCACTCAAAGACACCGTGAACAGGCTCCCCTACGAGGCAAACGCATTCGAGCGCTAATTTTAGTTCCTACACGAGAGCTTGCCGTTCAAGTTACCGCCAGCATTGCTGACTACAGCAAACACCTTGAATTAAGCAGCATGGCTGTTTATGGTGGCGTCGATACTGAACCACAAAAACAACGATTAATAGAAGGAATCGATATCTTAGTGGCCACACCAGGACGATTACTGGATCTGGCCCACCAACGCGCAGTGCATTTTGATGAACTAAAAGTACTGGTTCTAGATGAAGCAGACAGAATGGTCGATATGGGGTTTGCTGGTCACATCAACAAAATAATCGAACGCCTCCCCGAAAATCGTCAAAACTTATTGTTTTCAGCCACCATGACGGACGATGTTCGCGCTCTAGCATACGATTTCTCTGATAGTAAAATGACCGATCTGGCTGCAGAAATCGCCATTTCTCCGAATATCCGAGCCGCAGCCAACATCAAGCAATGGCTAATCACAGTAGATAAGGATACAAAATCCGCCCTACTCAGCCATTTGATACAGACACAAAATTGGGATCAAGCACTGATCTTCATTGAGAAAAAGCACGGCGCTGCCAAACTGGTCGATCAACTGGCAAAACGTGGTATCCAGGCAGACTCTATTCATGGTGACAGAAGCCAAGCCATGCGCGAAAAGATTTTAACTCAGTTCAAATCAGGTGAATTAAAATACCTAGTCGCAACAGGCATTGCCGCTCGAGGACTCGACATTGGCGAACTAAGCCGCGTAGTGAATTACGATTTACCCTTTAAACCAGAGGAATATATTCATCGTATTGGCAGAACTGGGCGCGCTGGTGCCACTGGTGAAGCAATATCCTTTGTGGCCATGGGCGACTTTAAAAACCTCTGCGCGATTGAAAGTCGCCTCAAACACGTCATTGACCGCAAAGAAATCACCGGTTTCCCAGTGAGAAAAACCGTCCCCATTTCAATATTAAATTATGTGCGAAAAAGCAACCGATAACTAAATCGCTCTCTTTTTAGATACAAAAGTTTACAAATGTAGATAATATGCTGTATATCTAAGAAATACTTTACGGCAGCGGTAAAAACTAAGGCATGAAAGATCATATAACAATATCGATTTCTTCTATTCATGGAAGCAAGCACTTTAGTTTTGGAAAAAGAACCCGCTATACGGTTAAATTTGTCAGCTGTGTGATCTTTCTTTGTGTACTCATAACCGCAGGCATTATTTATTATCTCGTTCATGATGCGGAGTTTTCGAAATTAAAACTCCGCGAATTAGAAAATAAATCATTGTCTTTAAGCAAAGAGATCACATCGCTAACAGCACTCAAGATAAACTTAGAGCAAGATTTATCGGAACGTGAAGAACGCATGCAATTAGTATCTGATCGGTTGGATGATCTAGAAAAACTTCTTGGCATGGACAGCCAAATGGATGCAAAATTTGAATCACGCCTAAACATTGCCACCATCAACTCGTCAATACGCGTCGCCATGTTAACCCAAATCCCAAGTGGTCCACCGGTCAAACACGCCAGAATCTCATCTAGCTATGGCGAACGCAAACACCCTCTCACTGGCATGACAACCTTTCACCGCGGTCAAGATTTTGCTGTCAATATCGGTACAGCTATTTATGCCCCAGCAGATGGCGCCATTGAATCCGTCCGTCCAGGCAACAAAGGTTCTGGCAATTATATTCGGATACTTCATGCGTATGGCTTTTCAAGCTCATATTCTCATTTAAGTAAGTTCGCCGTCCACCGAGGGGATTTTGTAAAAAAGGGCGACTTAATAGGCTATTCAGGAAACAGTGGATTGTCCTCTGGACCGCACCTTCATTATGAAGTTCGGTTTATTGGACGGCCATTAAATCCAAAACCCTTCGTGGATTGGAGTGTTGATAATTTTGATACCATTTTCAAAAACATAAGAGGTATACAATGGGAATCTTTGGTGGGCAAAATAGAGTCAAGAGTCAGTCATCAACTACAACGCTCATCGCAGAAGGTTGCACCCTCAAAGGACACCTCAAAGTAGCGAACCAGCTACAAATTGATGGTACCGTAGAGGGTCAAGTCGATGCGATTACACAGTTAAAAATCAGTGAATCAGGCAAAGTGCTCGGTGAAATAACCACTGAGCGATTGATCATTAATGGTCATTTCGAAGGCACTTGCCGCGCTAATTACGTTGACATTCTGAGTAACGGACGCATTAGTGGCACGGTTTACAGTGATAATCTCAGTATTGAACCAGGCGGAAAGTTCACTGGAATCACTCATCCAGCGCAGACCACCACACCCAAACAAGAAGAAAAGGCACAGGGACCGCAACGCTCAGACAAAAAGCTCGCTTTAATTAGCAATGATCCGCCCATTAGTTAAATGTAATGGGGGCAGTCTTAAACAAAATGCTCAAGCAGCTCGGCATTTGTGGGATACGTTTGCAATAAAGCAACCAGTTTACTGGCGCCATCTACGGGTTGAAGCTGAGTAAGCGATCGGCGCAGAGATCGCACCTTTTCGATATCTTTGCTATCAATTAGCAACTCTTCACGACGCGTGCTGCTTTTTGCTATGTCTATTGCCGGGAAAATCCGATGGCTTGCCACCTCCCGTGACAATACAATTTCCATATTGCCTGTCCCTTTGAATTCTTCAAAAATCACCTGATCCATTCGACTCCCGGTGTCCACCAAAATCGTAGCAAGAATCGTTAATGAACCGCCGTTCTCAATGTTTCTTGCCGCCCCAAACAGTTTACGTGGGATTTCCAACGCTCTGGTATCAAGTCCACCAGACATAGTACGGCCACTGCTCTTGCGGTCTGCATTATGAACCCGTGACAACCGAGTCAATGAATCAATCACAATCATCACATCCTGCCCTTCGCCCGCTTGAGCACGCGCTTTATCAAGCAGCTCATCGGCTACTCTAACATGCTGAGCGTAGCTTTCATCGGAAGAGGAGGCATGTACTTCTGCGCAGACTCCGCGTTTAAAATCGGTCACTTCTTCTGGTCGTTCATCAATCAACAAAGCATACAATTTGATCTCAGGATAGGCATCACCCACTGCTTCACAAATGTGCTTTAACAGAGTCGTTTTGCCAGAGCCCGGTGGCGCAACAATCAAACCGCGCTGCCCCAATCCAATAGGCGTAATTAAATCCATCGCTCGCATAGACAGATGCTGAGAAGCAGACGCCAAACGAATACAAGGAGCAGGATGAATAACAACTCCATTCAAAAAACGCTTCTGCGGATCGGTTTCAGTCACATCCTGAACCCCTTCCTCAACAGGGTTTAGATCAGAAGACCGCTTCCCTTTTAAACTCAATATTTTTCTCGTCATGGTATTGGTTACAGCCTTAGTAATGATAACTTTTGCTAACGTCATAGAGCGACGCACTTAAGAACTCAACGTACAGGAAATACGCCAGACTAATCTTCAAATCGGTTTAGATGGCGTCCTCTTGGTTCATCTCCGACATGAAGCACAACATCAGAATGCAAAAACTCTGCCGCAGCCGCAGAATCCTTCACCTTTACAGAGCTGCGCTCAAGCATCTCAGATTCAAACTCCGCCAATACGGCTTGCCTTACACCCACTTCTCGCCATTGAGAACCAAGCCTACAACCTGTCGCAATGCCTCGAGCCAATGCCAACGCATCCAGCAAAGCTTGATTTGCACCCTGCCCTTTAAATGGACTCATTGGGTGAGCGGCATCGCCAATCAAGGTAATACGCTTACCCTGCTCCAGCCATTCAGGTTCAAGTAACGCTCGGTCGTATACTGGGTATCCAGATACCAAAGAAAATGGCGTAGCGTTTAAAATTTGAGGAATAGGCGAATGCCACTGGGTTCGACGACAAGCCTCTTCTTTCAATGCAGACGCACCCTGCTCACTCAATGCTTTGGCATCGCTTTCACTCATGGGAAAACTCAGCTGCCACATAACCGAATCAGCCGCATAAGGCATAACATAAATTCGTTCATTGCCATTCGCGGTTTGAAATACCGTCGCAGAATCCAACAGATCGCTTTCAACATCACCAAGATCCGCCAATGAGCAAATCCCTAAAATCACGATGCAACCTAAATAACGAAGTGGGGACGCCTCCTCCGGAATCAATAAGCGACGCACCGCACTGCGAATACCATCCGCTCCCACAACAAGATCAGCATTAGCACGCCTTACCTCACCATTGACTTGAAAGCGTAACTCAACACCCTCTTCTGACTCTTTTAAATCAACCAGCTGATGACCCCATTGCACAGCCGCTTTACCACCAAGCTGATCAAGCAAAGCCAAACGCAGAGACTGACGAGCAATATGAATGTTGGTTCGTTTGGGGGCTGTTTTTGTACCAGAATGAACCCACTTCCTCATTCCCCACTCACCAACCACCTCACCTTCCGGTGTATGAACCAAATGCCTTGTGGAGACCACACCTTCTTGCAAAGAAAAAATCCCCAATCCTTCAATTGCTTTACTCGCCTGTTGCAAAGTCAACCCATAACCCTGCGACCGAACATCGAAACCACTGTCTCTCTCATAAAGTGTAAAAGGGACGCCACGATGCAAACAAGCCACCGCCAACGCCACCCCACCTATGCCGCCACCAACAATAGCAACATGCGGATAATTTTCAGCATCCGCAACAGGAAAATGATCAGCAGGCAACAACCCAGAACCAGCACACTTCAAACACAACTCAAGATGCCCTTTTGGACGAACAGGAGCCACCCCCTCGCCTTGCATTTGTTCAAAGTCATTCAACTCCTTCAAATACATCAAGCGTACTTTTTTACGCAACCTGCGACTGCGTTTCCCACGACCATGGCAATAAGAACACGCAACCCAACAACCCTCTTTAACGTCCAATTTATTCACTTCTTCTCTACAAAAGCCACAGTCGTCTAACACACTATCGACAGACCAAAACCTTAAATTAATATTAACTGACGTGAATAATAGCCGATACACGCTAAGCCACCACCCCCTTTTTCATATTCAACTAAAATACAGAATAAATACTAGGACACACACTCTAAAAACATTCACACCAACATTCACACCAAGACACGCACTGTAAAAAATACTCATCCA